>JAOADW010000045.1 GCA_026417115.1 Rhodocyclaceae bacterium | reverse complement strand
ATCATGCCAGAGGCGATATGGTGGTATTTCTCATCTGCGAGCGTTGCGGCGATGTGGGCGAGGCCTCGGCGGCGGCCCTTGCCGAGAACGTGAAGGCGGCCGCCCGCGCAGCGGGGTTCTCGCCCAAGACGCCGGTGATCGAGATCAGCGGCCCTTGCGCGCATTGCCGGGCGGCGGCGTGAGGTTGCCCGCGGCTTCGGACCCTCGAAGGCGAAGGCCGGAGCTGCGCTTCCTCTTCCCGCTCTGCCGCTTGCGCGGACATGAACGGATCATGGATCAACCTGCATGAGCTCCGGGATCGAAGCAACAGCGCAGGCCAGGCACAGGACGGTGCCAGTGGAAGTCGGCGGTGTGACCATCGGCGGCGGCGCGCCGATCGTGGTGCAGTCGATGACCGATACCGATACCGCCGATGTCGAAGCGACGACGAGACAAATCGTCGAGCTCGCACGCGCTGGATCGGAGATCGTGCGCGTGACCGTCAATACGCGCGAGGCGGCGGCAGCGGTGCCGAAGATCAAGGAACGCCTGGCCAGCCTGGGCGTCGATGTGCCGCTGGTGGGCGATTTCCACTTCAACGGCCATAAGCTGCTCGCCGAGGTCCCTGCTTGCCTCGAAGCCCTCGACAAACTGCGCATCAATCCAGGCAACGTCGGCAAAGGAGAAAAACGCGACGAACAGTTCGCACGGCTGATCGAATTCGCATGTCGGCAGGGCAAACCCGTGCGCATCGGCGTCAATTGGGGGAGCCTCGACCAGGATCTTTTGGCGCGCATGATGGACGAAAATGCGCGCGCCGCCAGTCCAAAAGATGCGGCGGCGCTGATGCGCGAAGCCATGATCGCTTCGGCTTTGGAGTCCGCCGCGAAAGCCGAAGCGCTGGGCTTGCCGCCCAACGCGATCATCCTTTCTTGCAAAGTATCCGGCGTGCAGGATCTGATCGCCATTTACCGCGAACTCGCGCGACGCTGCGACTACCCCTTGCATCTGGGCCTGACCGAAGCCGGCATGGGCAGCAAGGGCATCGTCGCCTCGACTGCGGCGCTTGCCGTTCTTTTGCAGGAAGGCATCGGCGATACCATTCGTGTGTCATTGACACCCGCGCCCGGCGAGGCGCGCACAAAGGAGGTCATCGTCGCGCAAGAAATCTTGCAGACGATGGGGCTGCGGGCATTTACGCCGATGATCACGGCCTGTCCTGGCTGTGGCCGCACAGCCAGCAGCTTTTTCCAGGAGCTTGCGCAAGAAATACAAGATTACGTGCGCGCGCAAATGCCCGCTTGGAAGATGCGGCATCCTGGCGTCGAAGCGATGACCATCGCCGTCATGGGCTGTGTGGTCAATGGGCCGGGCGAAAGCAAACACGCCAATTTGGGCATCTCATTGCCTGGCGCAGGGGAAGCTCCTGTCGCGCCCGTTTATGCCGACGGGGAACGCGTCGCGGTGTTGCGCGGCGAACGCATCGTCGAGGAGTTCAAAGCCATCATCGACGCTTACGTGGACAAGAAATATCCGAAAAGAGCATGAGCCAAACCCTGCAGGCTATTCGCGGCATGAACGACATCCTGCCGCCCGAGTCGGAGCGCTGGCAAGCATTCGAGGAAATCGTGCGCGCATGGCTGGCCGCTTACGGCTATCGTGCGATCCGCACGCCGATCGTGGAACCTACGCCGTTGT
>JAOADW010000061.1 GCA_026417115.1 Rhodocyclaceae bacterium | reverse complement strand
CCATCTCTCCCCCCGCCGGCAGCTCCACCGCCCCCGTCACGTCCGTCGTGCGGAAATAAAACTGCGGCCGATATCCATTGAAAAACGGCGTATGCCGACCCCCCTCCTCCTTCGACAAAACATACACCTCCGCCTCAAAATGCGTGTGCGGCGTGATCGTCCCAGGCTTCGCCAACACCTGACCACGCTCCACTTCCTCTCGCTTCGTGCCCCGCAACAACACCCCAATGTTGTCCCCCGCCTGCCCTTGATCCAGCAGCTTGCGGAACATCTCCACCCCAGTCACCGTCGTCTTCTGCGTCGGCCTCAACCCCACTATCTCAACCTCGTCCCCAACCTTCACTACCCCTCGCTCTACCCGACCCGTCACCACCGTGCCTCGACCTGAAATCGAAAACACGTCCTCAATCGGCATCAAAAACGGCTTGTCAATGTCCCGCTGCGGCGTCGGAATGTAACTGTCCAACGCCTCCGCAAGCTTCAATATCGCTTGCTCCCCAAGCTCGCCTTTGTCCCCCTCCATCGCCTTCAGCGCCGACCCCTTGATGATCGGCACCTCGTCCCCAGGAAAATCATACTTCGACAAAAGCTCGCGCACTTCCATCTCCACAAGCTCCAAGAGCTCGGGATCATCCACCATGTCACACTTGTTCAAAAACACCACAATGTAGGGCACCCCCACCTGCCGCGCCAACAAAATGTGCTCCCGCGTCTGCGGCATCGGCCCATCCGCCGCCGACACCACCAATATCGCACCATCCATCTGCGCCGCACCCGTAATCATGTTCTTCACATAGTCCGCATGCCCCGGACAATCCACGTGCGCATAGTGCCGATTCGCCGTCTCATACTCCACATGCGCCGTGTTGATCGTAATCCCCCGCGCCTTCTCCTCCGGCGCAGAATCAATCTCATCATACTTCTTCGCCTGCCCACCATACCGCGCCGACAACACCATCGTAATCGCCGCCGTCAGCGTCGTCTTCCCATGATCCACGTGCCCAATCGTCCCCACATTCACATGCGGCTTGACACGCTCAAACTTTTCCTTTGCCATATTCACCCCTTCTTAACGATCATTTCTTGTTGATCACCGCATCGGCGACATTCTTTGGCGCCTCGGCGTAGTGCTTGAACTCCATCGTGTAGGTCGCCCGCCCCTGCGTCAGAGAACGCAGCTGCGTCGAATACCCGAACATCTCCGCAAGCGGCACCTCTGCCTTGATGACCTTGGTGCCGCCCGGCAAATCCTCCATGCCCTGAACGATGCCCCGTCGGCCGGAGAGATCGCCCATGACGTTGCCCATGTATTCCTCGGGAGTCTCTACCTCGACGGCCATCATCGGCTCGAGAAGCACCGGACTTGCCTTGCGCATCGCCTCCTTGAAGGCGATCGAAGCCGCCATCTTGAAAGCGTTTTCGTTCGAGTCGACCTCGTGATAAGAACCATCGAACAAGGTCACCTTCACATCGACGACCGGATAGCCCGCCAGCACGCCGTTGGGTAGGGTTTCTTGGATGCCTTTATCGACGGCCGGAATGTATTCGCGCGGCACGACACCGCCTTTGATGGCATCGATGAATTCATACCCTTTACCCGGCTCGTTGGGCTCGAGGCGGATCCAGACATGGCCATATTGACCCCGGCCACCCGATTGCTTGACGAATTTGCCTTCTTGCTCGGCCGACTTGCGAATCGTCTCCCGATAGGCCACTTGCGGCGCGCCGATGTTGGCTTCGACGCCGAATTCACGCCGCATGCGATCGACGATGATCTCGAGATGCAGCTCGCCCATGCCCGAGATGATCGTCTGCCCCGACTCCTCGTCGGTGCGCACACGGAAGGACGGATCCTCCTGCGCCAGGCGTGAGAGCGCGATGCCCATCTTTTCTTGGTCGGCCTTGGTCTTGGGCTCGACGGCGATATGGATCACCGGCTCAGGGAATTCCATGCGCTCGAGCGTGATCACATGCTCGGGCGCGCACAAAGTGTCGCCCGTCGTCACGTCCTTGAGACCCACGACGGCTGCGATGTCTCCCGCCCGCACTTCCTTGATCTCGTCGCGCTGGTTGGCATGCATTTGCAGGAGCCGCCCAATGCGCTCCTTGCGCCCCTTGACCGAGTTATAGACGGTATCGCCCGAGGTCAGCACGCCGGAATAAACCCGAATGAACGTGAGCTGACCGACGAAGGGGTCGGTCATGATCTTGAACGCAAGCGCGGAAAAAGGCTCATCGTCGCCCGCCTTGCGCGTGCCCTCGCTGCCATCCTCGAGCACGCCTTTGACTGGCGGAATATCCACGGGCGAGGGTAAGTATTCGACCACCGCATCGAGCATCGCCTGCACGCCCTTGTTCTTGAATGCAGAGCCGCAGAGCATCGGCACGATCTCCCCGGCGATGGTGCGCGCGCGCAAGGCGCGCTTGATCTCTTCTTCGGTCAGATCGCCTTCCTCGAGGTATTTGTTCATCAACTCCTCGGAGGATTCCGCCGCCGCCTCGAGGAGCTTTTCGCGCCATTCCTTGGCCGTCGCCAAGAGGTCGCTCGGGATTTCCCGGTACTCGAACTGGGTGCCCAGCGAAGCCTCGTCCCAAATGATGGCCTTCATCTTGACGAGATCGACAACCCCTTCGAACTTGTCTTCGGCGCCGATCGGCACTTGGATGGGCACGGGATTCGCCTTCAGGCGCTCACGCATCTGGTCATAAACCTTGAAGAAGTTCGCCCCCGTACGGTCCATCTTGTTGACGAAGGCCAACCGCGGCACGCCGTATTTATTGGCCTGACGCCATACGGTTTCAGACTGAGGCTGCACGCCTCCGACGGCGCAATAGACCATGCAGGCGCCATCGAGCACACGCATCGAGCGCTCGACCTCGATCGTGAAATCGACGTGACCCGGCTTGTCGATGATGTTGATGCGGTGCTCCGGGAAATTCATCCCCATCCCGCGCCAATAGCAGGTGGTGGCCGCCGAGGTGATGGTGATCCCCCGCTCTTGCTCCTGCTCCATCCAGTCCATGGTCGCGGCGCCGTCATGCACCTCGCCAATCTTGTGATTGACGCCGGTGTAAAACAGAATGCGCTCGGTCGTCGTCGTCTTTCCGGCATCGATGTGCGCGGAAATACCTATGTTGCGATAACGTTCGATCGGTGTCTTGCGGGCCACTTGATATCCCTAACGAAATCTGACTCAAAAGATCAGCCGCCCCAAAGGGCGGCTCGTCACATCGCACGCTGCGACACAAAGCCCACAGCGCCGCACCGCCCAAGGCGGCATCAGAAACGGAAGTGAGAAAACGCCTTGTTCGCCTCCGCCATACGATGCACTTCTTCGCGCTTCTTCATGGCCGCTCCGCGCCCTTCGGACGCCTCGAGGAGCTCATTGGCCAAGCGCTGATCCATGGACTTCTCGCCGCGTTTGCGCGCCGCATCGCGAATCCACCGCATCGAAAGCGCAAGCCTCCGCGAAGGGCGCACCTCGACGGGCACCTGATAATTGGCGCCGCCGACACGGCGGCTCTTGACCTCGACCACGGGCTTGACGTTGTTGACGGCCTGCGCAAAGACCTCGACCGGATCTTTGCCGCTTTTCTTGGCGATCACGTCAAAGGCGCCATAGACGATACGCTCCGCCACCGACTTCTTGCCACGGGTCATGATCACGTTGACGAACTTGGCGACTTCGACATTGCCGTATTTCGGATCCGGCATGATTTCGCGTTTGGGAACTTCTCTACGACGAGGCATGGTGTCCTTTCCCTACCAATCCTGCACAATCGGATGTTCAAGCCTTCTTGGGACGCTTGGCCCCGTATTTGGAGCGCCCTTGCTTACGGTCCTTGACGCCTTGCGTATCGAGGCTGCCGCGCACCACGTGGTAACGGACGCCCGGCAAGTCCTTGACGCGCCCCCCGCGAATCAGCACGACCGAGTGTTCTTGCAGGTTATGCCCTTCTCCACCAATGTAGGAGATCACCTCGAAGCCATTGGTGAGGCGAACCTTTGCCACTTTCCGCAATGCTGAGTTCGGCTTCTTGGGCGTCGTGGTATAGACGCGTGTACACACCCCCCGCTTTTGCGGGCAGCGCTCCAGCGCAGGAACCTTGCTTTTCGCGCGTTCCGCTCGCCGCGGCTTGCGCACTAATTGATTGATGGTTGGCATAGACCTCGATCCTGTTTTTAACCTAACCCGGGAAGGCAACCCCTCGACCCTGCGTGCACGCCGAACATGGCTCGACGGCACGGACAGGCCGCCCACTTGCGCCCCTGCCCCGTGCAGGGCGCGCCGAAAGCGACGACCCAAGCCCGCGCGAGCAGCCTCAGCTTTCCCAAGGGAGGGAGAAAAGAATATAAATTATAGGGTTCATTCCATGATTGGTCAAGGCATATCTGCCTCACGAGCCTTTGCCCTACGCCCACTGTCACCTTGCCCCCCCGAGGTCGAGGACGATGGCGCGCAGTGGCAAGAGAGCAGCAAACGCGGCGCGTGCCCATGGCGATCTTCAGTGCGTCTCGATGCGCATGTCTTCCGCCGGCATGCTCGCCTCGCTTTCTTCGATGGCCGCATAATCACCTTGCCGATGTCGGATGCGATGATACGCGAGTCCGGTCCCGGCTGGTATCAGACGACCGACGATCACGTTTTCCTTGAGTCCGCGCAGTTCGTCTCGCTTGCCCATGATGGCCGCTTCGGTGAGGACGCGCGTCGTTTCTTGGAACGATGCCGCAGAGATGAAGGAGTCGGTCGACAAGCTCGCCTTGGTGATGCCCAACAACATGTACTGAAATTCTGCCGGACGCTTGCCTGCCGCTATCAACTTGTCATTCTCGTCGAGCACTTCCGAGCGCTCGACCTGTTCCTCTCGGATGAACGATGAATCGCCCGGATCCGTGATCACGACGCGCCGCAGCATCTGCCGCACGATCACCTCGATGTGCTTGTCATTGATCTTGACGCCCTGCAGTCGATAGACGTCCTGCACCTCATCGATGATGTAGCGCGCAAGCTCCTCGACGCCTTTGAGTCGTAGGATGTCATGCGGATCGACAGGGCCATCGACGATCATCTCGCCCTTATTGACGACTTGCCCATCATGCACCAATACATGCTTGTCTTTGGGAATCAGGTACTCGTGCGCCGTGCCATCGGGCTCTGTGATGATCAAGCGTTGTTTGCCCTTCGTGTCCTTGCCGAAAGAGACGACACCAGTGACTTCCGCCAGCATGCCGGCGTCCTTCGGCGAACGGGCCTCAAAGAGCTCAGCGACCCGCGGAAGTCCCCCCGTGATGTCGCGGGTCTTGACCGACTCTTGCGGGATGCGGGCGAGAATGTCGCCGACGCTGACGGGCTGGCCGTCTTTGACGGTGATGATCGAGCCCACCTGGAAGGTGATCGTCACCGGATGGTCCGTGCCCTGGAGCTTCACTTCCTGGCCTGCTTCATCGATCAGTTTGACCTGCGGGCGCAGGCCTTTCGCCTGGGACTTGCCGCCTCGCTTGGGATCGATCACGACCAGCGTCGACAAGCCCGTCACTTCGTCGAGCTGCTCTGCGACCGTCACACCCTTTTCGACGTTTTCGAAGCGCACGGTGCCCGCGTATTCCGTCACGATCGGGCGCGTATGCGGATCCCAGTTCGCGAGCTGCTCGCCGGCTTTGACGCTTTGACCATCCGCCACCGTGAGCGTTGCGCCATACGGCACCTTATGCCGCTCGCGCTCACGCCCATGTTCGTCGGTGATCAAGACCTCGCCTGAGCGTGCGATCACGATCTTCTCACCTTTGGTGTTGGTGACGTAACGCATCGTCGAAGAAAAACGCACGACTCCCGAGCTCTTCGCTTCGACATGGCTTTGGGCCACGGCGCGCGACGCCGCGCCGCCCACGTGGAAGGTGCGCATCGTCAGCTGCGTGCCTGGTTCGCCGATCGATTGCGCGGCGATCACGCCCACGGCCTCGCCGACATTGACGAGCGAGCCGCGGCCAAGGTCGCGTCCATAGCACTTCGCGCAAAGGCCATAGCGCGTCTCGCAAGTCAGGGGCGTGCGCACCTTGACTTCGTCGATGCCACGATTCTCAATGATTTCGACGGCGTCTTCGTCGAGCAAGGTTCCTGCAGGGAACAGCACCTGTTGGGTGTCCGGATCGACCACGTCCGCCGCCGCGACGCGGCCCAAAATGCGCTCGCGCAAGGGCTCGATCACTTCGCCGCCCTCGACGAGCGCACGCATCAAGAAGCCTGCCTCGGTTGCGCAATCCTCTTCGGTGACGACGAGATCCTGCGTGACATCGACGAGACGACGCGTCAGATAGCCCGAGTTGGCGGTCTTGAGCGCGGTATCGGCAAGACCCTTACGCGCCCCGTGCGTCGAGATGAAGTATTGGAGGACGTTCAAGCCCTCGCGGAAATTGGTCGTGATCGGCGTTTCGATGATCGAGCCATCGGGTTTCGCCATCAGCCCGCGCATGCCTGCAAGCTGTCGAATCTGCGCCGCGGAGCCGCGCGCGCCCGAATCCGCCATCATGTAGATGGAATTGAACGACTCTTGCACGATCTCCTTGCCGTCAGCAGCGACGACCTTTTCCTGCTGCAGCTGATCCATCATGGCCTTGGCGACCTGATCGCTCGCGCGTCCCCAGATATCGACGACTTTGTTGTAGCGCTCGCCAGCCGTGACGAGGCCCGAGGTGTATTGGCGCTCGATCTCTTTCACCTCTGCTTCCGCGGCCTTGATGATGTCATGTTTTTGCCCGGGCACGAGCATGTCGTCGATGCAGATCGAGATGCCGCCGCGCGTTGCGAGGTGGAACCCCCATTGCATCAACTTGTCGGCGAAGATCACGGTCTCCTTGAGGCCGCAGCGGCGGAAGCTCTCGTCGATGAGCTTTGAGATCTCCTTTTTCTTGAGCGGCTTGTCGACGAGCTTGAAGGGCAAGCCCTTGGGCAGGATCTGCGAAATCAAGGCGCGCCCCGCGGTCGTCGAATAACGCGTCAGACGCTCCTGGAAGCCCCCTTCGCAGCGCTCATATTCCTTGATGCGCACCGTGATGCGGGCGTGCAGATCGAGAGCGCCGGCGGCGACCGCGCGGCCGACTTCGCGGACGTCCGCAAACGTCATGCCCGTGCCTTTGGCCGCTGCGTTCTCGCGTGTCGCATAGTAAAGACCCAACACCACGTCCTGCGTGGGCACGATGATCGGCGAACCATTGGCCGGCGAAAGGATGTTGTTCGAGGACAACATGAGGGTGCGCGCTTCCATTTGCGCCTCAAGCGACAAAGGCACGTGAACGGCCATTTGGTCGCCGTCGAAGTCCGCGTTGAACGCCGTGCAGACGAGCGGGTGTAACTGGATCGCCTTGCCTTCGATCAATACGGGCTCGAAGGCCTGGATGCCGAGACGGTGCAAGGTAGGCGCACGGTTGAGCAGGACGGGATGCTCGCGGATCACCTCCTCGAGAATGTCCCACACGACAGGCGTCTCGTTTTCAACCTCCTTCTTTGCGGCCTTGATCGTACTGGCGATGCCACGCTTCTCGAGGCGCTCGAAAATGAAGGGCTTGAACAGCTCCAGCGCCATCTTCTTGGGCAGACCGCACTGATGGAGCTTGAGCTGCGGGCCGACCACGATCACGGAACGCCCGGAATAATCGACGCGCTTGCCGAGCAAGTTTTGGCGGAAACGGCCGCCCTTGCCTTTGATCATGTCTGCCAATGACTTCAGCGGGCGCTTGTTGGCGCCTGTCATGGCCTTGCCGCGTCGCCCGTTGTCGAGCAGCGAATCGACGGCCTCTTGCAGCATGCGCTTCTCGTTGCGCACGATGATGTCCGGCGCCTTGAGCTCGAGCAAGCGCTTGAGGCGGTTGTTGCGGTTGATGACGCGGCGATAGAGATCGTTGAGGTCAGAAGTCGCGAAACGGCCGCCATCGAGCGGCACCAGGGGCCGCAAATCGGGAGGCAGTACGGGCAGCACCTCGAGGATCATCCATTCCGGTTTGATGCCGGACTTCTGGAAGGCCTCCAGCACCTTGAGCCGTTTCGCATATTTCTTGATCTTCGCTTCTGAGCCCGTCGCCGACAACTCGTTGCGAATCATCTCGATCTCGCGCACGAGATCGAGCGTGCGCAAGAGCTCCCGGATGCCTTCCGCACCCATCATGGCAGTGAATTCGTCGCCATATTCCTCGACCTTTGCCAGATAGTCGTCTTCGGAAAGCAATTGCCCGCGTTTGAGCGGCGTCATGCCGGGATCGATCACCACATAGGCTTCGAAATAGAGCACGCGCTCGATGTCGCGCAGGGTCATGTCGAGCACCATGCCCATGCGCGAAGGCAAGCTCTTCAAGAACCAGATATGCGCGACCGGCGAAGCCAGCTCGATGTGCCCCATGCGCTCACGCCGCACCTTCGCGAGCGTGACCTCGACGCCGCATTTTTCACAAATCACGCCACGATGCTTGAGACGCTTGTATTTGCCGCACAAGCACTCGTAGTCCTTGACCGGGCCGAAGATTTTGGCGCAGAACAAGCCGTCGCGCTCGGGCTTGAATGTCCGGTAATTGATGGTTTCCGGCTTTTTGACCTCGCCATAGGACCAGGAACGGATTTTCTCTGGCGAAGCCAACCCGATGGTGATCGCATCGAACTCCTCGGCGGGCGTGACTTGCTTGAACAAATCGAGCAACGCTTTCATCTCAGACTCCTGTCGCGTGCAAAGGCATTTCAGTAGCGTTCGAGATCGATGTCGATGGCAAGCGAACGGATCTCCTTGACCAAGACATTGAAGGATTCCGGCATGCCGGCGTCGATCTTGTGCTCGCCCTTGACGATGTTTTCATAAACCTTGGTGCGTCCGGCGACATCGTCGGATTTCACCGTCAGCATTTCTTGCAGCGTATAGGCGGCGCCATACGCCTCCAGCGCCCAGACCTCCATCTCGCCGAAGCGCTGGCCGCCGAATTGCGCCTTACCGCCCAACGGCTGCTGCGTGACGAGGCTATAGGGGCCAGTCGAGCGCGCGTGCATCTTGTCATCGACGAGGTGATGCAACTTCAGCATATGCATGTAGCCGATGGTGACGGGGCGCTCGAAGGGTTCGCCCGTACGCCCATCGTAGAGGACGGCCTGCGTCTTCGAGGGCGTCAGATGCAAGCGCCGCGCCTCTTCGTCGGGATAGGCGAGATCGAGCATTGCTTGGATCTCTTCTTCTTTCGCGCCGTCGAAGACGGGCGTGGCGAACGGCACGCCGCCACGCAAATTTTCGGCGAGCTCACGTATTTCATCGTCATTGAGCGTGGAGAGCTCTTCCGCCTTGCCCGATTTGTTATAGACGGTTTCGAGGAACTTGCGCAGCTCGGCCAGGGTGCGCTGTTCGCGCAGCATCGCGTCGATGCGGCGGCCGAGCCCCTTTGCCGCCCAGCCGAGGTGGGTCTCTAGGATTTGGCCGATGTTCATGCGCGAGGGCACGCCGAGCGGGTTGAGCACGATGTCCACGGGCGTGCCGTCTTCGAGATAAGGCATGTCTTCGACCGGCACGATCTTGGAGACCACCCCCTTATTCCCATGCCGGCCTGCCATCTTGTCGCCAGGCTGGAGGCGACGTTTGACGGCGAGATAGACCTTGACCATCTTTTGCACGCCGGGAGGCAGCTCGTCGCCTTGTGTAAGCTTCTTGCGCTTGGCCTCGAATGCGAGATCGAAGGCTTTGCGCGTCTGCTCGAGGCTATCGCGCAGGTTTTCGAGCTGCTGCTGCGCCTCTTCATCCATGAGGCTGATGTCGAACCATTGGTAACGCTCGAGGCCGTCGAGATACTCTTGGGTGATCTTGCTGCCCTTGGCGAGCTTCTTGGGCCCCTTGGCGGCCGTCTTTCCGAGCAACAAGCGCTCGACGCGCGCAAAAGTGTCCCGCTCGACGATGCGCATCTGGTCGGCCAGATCCTTCTTGTAATTGCGCAACTGCTCGTCGATGATCGACTGCGCGCGCTTGTCACGCTCGATGCCTTCGCGCGTGAATACTTGCACGTCGATGACCGTCCCCGCCATGCCGGAAGGCACTCGCAAAGAGGTGTCCTTGACGTCGGACGCCTTCTCGCCGAAGATCGCGCGCAATAGTTTTTCCTCGGGGGTGAGCTGAGTTTCGCCCTTGGGGGTCACCTTGCCCACGAGCACGTCGCCTGCCTCGACTTCAGCGCCGATATAGACGATGCCCGACTCATCGAGGCGCGAAAGCTGCGCCTCGCCCAAGGTCGCGATGTCACGCGTGATTTCTTCGGGTCCGAGCTTGGTGTCTCGCGCAACCACCGTCAGTTCCTCGATATGGATCGAGGTAAAGCGGTCGTCGGCGACGACGCGTTCGGAAATCAGGATCGAGTCTTCGAAGTTGTAGCCATTCCAGGGCATGAACGCAACCAGCATGTTCTGCCCGAGCGCGAGCTCGCCCAAATCGGTAGAAGCGCCATCGGCGATCACATCGCCTTTCGCGATCACATCGCCCACCTTGACGATGGGACGCTGGTTGATGTTGGTGTTTTGGTTCGAGCGCGTGTACTTGGTGAGATTGTAGATATCGACGCCTACTTCGCCGGCCACCGTCTCTTCGTCGCTCACACGCACCACGATGCGATTGGCATCGACATAGTCGACTACGCCGCCGCGCAAAGCCTGCACGGCAGTACCCGAGTCGACCGCCACGGTGCGCTCGATGCCCGTGCCGACGAGTGGCTTTTCCGGCCGCAAACAAGGAACGGCCTGGCGCTGCATGTTCGCCCCCATCAGGGCGCGGTTGGCGTCGTCATGCTCGAGAAACGGAATCAAAGAGGCTGCGACGGAGACGATCTGCCCTGGAGCGACGTCCATGAATTGGATCTCTTCCGGCGCCTTGAGCTCGAATTCACCCTTGTAGCGGCAAGAGACGAGCTCGTCGATGAAGCGCCCCTTCTTGTCGAGCGGCGCATTGGCCTGTGCGATCACGTATTTGCCTTCTTCGATCGCGGAAAGATAGACGATCTCGTCGGTAACCTGGCCATTGACGACTTTGCGATAAGGCGTCTCGAGGAAGCCGTATGCGTTGGTGCGCGCATAGAGCGCAAGCGAATTGATCAGACCGATGTTCGGCCCTTCCGGCGTTTCGATGGGACACAGACGTCCGTAATGCGTGGGGTGCACGTCGCGCACTTCGAAGCCAGCGCGCTCGCGCGTCAAGCCGCCGGGCCCCAAGGCCGAGACGCGCCGCTTGTGCGTGATCTCGGACAAGGGGTTGGTTTGGTCCATGAACTGGGAGAGTTGGCTCGAGCCGAAGAATTCCTTGATCGCCGCGGAGATGGGTTTGGCGTTGATGAGATCGTGCGGCATCAGGTTTTCTGACTCGGCCTGGTTCAAACGCTCCTTGACCGCGCGCTCGACGCGTACGAGGCCTGCGCGGAACTGATTTTCCGCAAGCTCTCCCACGCAGCGCACGCGCCGGTTGCCCAGATGGTCGATGTCATCGACCTCGCCTTTGCCGTTGCGCAGGTCCACGAGGATCTTGATCACATCGATGATGTCCTCATTGGACAGCGTTCCCGGCCCCGTCAACTCCTCGCGCCCAACACGGCGGTTGAATTTCATGCGACCAACGGCAGAGAGGTCATAGCGCTCTTCGGAATAGAACAAGCCGTGGAATAAGGATTCGACAGCGTCCTCGGTAGGCGGCTCGCCCGGGCGCATCATGCGGTAGATGGCGACGCGCGCAGACCATTGATCGGTCGTCTCATCGATACGCAAGGTCTGGGAAATGTAGGGCCCCCGGTCGAGATCGTTGGTAAAGAGCGTCTTGATCGTCTTCACGCCATTGTCGATCAGGCGAGAAAGCAGCGCTTCGGTAATCTCGTCGTTGGCGTTCGCGAGGATCTCTCCCGTCTCAGGCGCGATGACGTTGGTCGCCAGCGTGCGGCCGATCAAGAACTCGTCGGGCACGGCGATCCGTTGCAATCCCGCTGCGGTAAGTTCGCGAATATGTTTTGCGGTGATGCGTTTGTCTTTGGCGACGATGACCTTTCCGCTGCCGTCCTTGATGTCGAAGCGCGCCATTTCGCCCCGCAGACGCTCGGGCACGACATCGAACTCGATGGCGCCTTTGGCGAGGTGGAAGGTATCGAACTCGAAGAAAGTCGCCAAGATTTGCTCGGGCGTCATGCCGATCGCCTTGAGCAGGATGGTCACCGGCATCTTGCGGCGACGATCGATGCGGAAATAGAGGAGATCCTTGGGGTCGAACTCGAAGTCGAGCCACGAACCCCGATACGGAATGATGCGCGCAGAGAAAAGCAGCTTGCCGGAGCTATGGGTCTTCCCCTTGTCGTGCTCGAAGAACACGCCGGGTGAGCGGTGCAGCTGTGAAACGATCACGCGCTCAGTGCCATTGATGATGAAGGAGCCAGTCGTGGTCATGAGCGGGATTTCGCCCATATAGACTTCTTGCTCCTTGATCTCTTTGATCTTTTCCTTACCCCCCTCGCGATCGAGGATGACCAGACGCACGCGCGCGCGCAGCGGCGATGCAAACGTCAAACCCCGCTGTTGGCATTCGCGCACATCGAAGGGCGGCTCGAGCAATCGATAGTCGACGAACTCGAGTCGTGCGCCGCCATTGTGCGCAACGATCGGGAAAATCGATTTGAACGCAGCCTGCAGGCCTTGGTCTTTGCGCTGCGCAGGCGGCACGTCGGCCTGTAGGAATTGCGTATAAGACTCGAGCTGGGTTGCCAGCAAGAAAGGGACATCGAGGACGTTCGCACGCTTGGCAAAGCTCTTGCGGATGCGTTTTTTCTCGGTATACGAGTAGGCCATGTTCGCTCCGACTATCAGGATCCAGGATTCAGAACTCCATGCAGAAAGAATGCCGCCATCGAGTTCTGAACACTGAAACCTCCCTGCCGCTCATCGATTTTGCCGTTGCAAAGGAAACGGCTGGCAGCCTGGAAAGGCCGCCAGCCAACCATGCGACATCGATTACTTGAGTTCGACCTTCGCGCCGGCGTCTTCGAGTTGCTTCTTGAGCGCCTCGGCGTCGGCCTTGGACAGCCCCTCCTTGACGGGCTTGGGCGCACCATCGACGAGATCCTTGGCCTCTTTGAGACCCAAGCCGGTAGCCGCACGCACGACCTTGATGACCTCGACCTTCTTCTCGCCTGCAGCAGTAAGAACGACGGTGAATTCGGTCTTTTCCTCGGCCGCCGGCGCTGCCGCCGCGCCCGCAGCAGGCGCTGCGGCAATCGCCACGGGGGCTGCAGCGGCAGAAACGCCGAACTTCTCCTCCATCTCCTTGATCAGCTCGGAGAGTTCGAGCACGGTCATGTTGGCAATGGCCTCGAGGATTTCAGCTTTGCTAATCGCCATGTTGATGACTCCTGAATGAATGAAAGCAGCAATGATGAAAGATTACGCAGCCTCTTTGGCGTCGCGCACCGCGGCGAGCGTGCGCACGAACCTCGCCGGCACCTCGTTCAAGGTGCGGACGAATTGGGCGATCGGCGCCTGCAGCGTGCCCAACAACTTGGCGAGCAACTCTTCGCGGCTCGGCATGGCCGCCAGCGCCTTGACCCCTTCCGCGTCCATGACGTAGTTGGGCATGGCGCCCGCCTTGATGACGAGCTTTGCATTGCTTTTGCCAAAGTCATTGAGCAACTTGGCCGCCGCCACGGGATCGCGCGAGATCCCATAGATCAGAGGCCCCACGCATTTCTCGGCCAGCCCCGCGAACGGCGTGCCGGCAAGGGCCCGTCGCACCAGGGTGTTCTTCAAAACGCGTAGATACACTCCGTTCTTGCGTGCTTGCGCGCGCAAGGCGGTGATGTCGCCCACTTCGAGACCACGGTACTCAGCGACGATGATCGAGCCGGCTTCCGCCACTTGGGCGGACACCTCGGCGACGATCGCTTTTTTGTCTTCGAGATTGAGACCCACGGTCAGCTCCTTATGACAACTCCGGATGGGGAAACCCCTCCGGCCCTTCGGCGACCTTCATTCAGGAATCAGGATTCCTGCCTTCGGGTAACGCCATCTGCGCAGGCCGGCACAGGAATATGCCATTTAAGCTCTCGCGAGCGCCTGCGGTCTTTGATAACCCACCCCACCGATCGCTCGGCAGGGTGGCCCAAAGCCTTCATCCCTGCGCCATGAGGCTGGCCTGATCGATGCGCAAGCCAGGCCCCATGGTCGAGGACAAGGAAATCTTTTTAAGGTACTGCCCCTTTGCCGCAGCAGGCCTTGCCTTGTTCAAGGCCTCGATCAGCGCCATCAGGTTTTCCTGCAACTGCTCGACGGAGAACGAAGCCCGGCCGATCGTGCAATGCACGATACCGGCTTTGTCGGTGCGGTATTGGACCTGCCCCGCCTTGGCATTTTTCACGGCAGTCGCCACGTCCAGGGTCACCGTGCCCACTTTGGGGTTCGGCATCAAACCACGCGGCCCGAGGATCTGACCCAGCTGGCCGACAACCTTCATCGCGTCAGGCGTGGCGATGCAGACATCGAAATCGATGTTGCCCGCCTTGACAGTCGCAGCCAAATCGTCGAAGCCGACGATGTCGGCGCCCGCGGCTTTGGCCTCCTCGGCCTTCGCGCCTTGCGCGAACACCGCCACACGGACCTTTTTGCCCGTGCCTGCCGGCAACACCACAGAACCGCGCACGACCTGGTCGGACTTGCGCGCATCGACGCCGAGATTGACGGCGACGTCGATCGACTCATCGAACTTCGCCGTCGCGCATTCCTTGATCAGGCGCAAGGCTTCGGGGAGCGCATAGCTGCGATTGCGGTCGATCTTGGAGCGCAATGCTGCAACACGTTTCGAACGCTTAGCCATCAGAGTCCCTCCACGATGACGCCCATGCTGCGGGCGCTGCCGGCGATCGTACGTACGGCCGCTTCCATGTCAGCTGCCGTCAAATCCTTCATCTTGGTCTTGGCGATTTCCTCGACCTGCGCGCGCGTGATCTTGCCCACTTTGTCCGTATGCGGCTTCGACGACCCCTTCTGGATGCCCGCCGCCTTCTTGATCAGCACGGTCGCGGGCGGCGTCTTCAGCACAAAGGTGAATGATTTGTCCGCATAGGCCGTGATGATCACGGGAATCGGCAGGCCAGGCTCCATGCCTTGCGTTTGGGCATTGAAGGCCTTGCAAAATTCCATGATGTTCAGGCCGCGCTGGCCAAGCGCGGGGCCAATCGGGGGCGAGGGATTCGCCTTCCCCGCCGGCACTTGCAGCTTGATATAGCCGACGATTTTCTTTGCCATTGACGTATGCTCCTAGTGTCAGTGAGTGCCAACGCGCCGCCGGCTGGCGACGCTCCTCGATCAGAGGCAGCACGCGCTTCCTCTCGATTTGAAACCGCCGCCTAAGGTGCGAAGCCCGCGCTCTGCCCCGCGGCGTTACGCGCGCTCGCCCCTCGGGGCTTTGGGCTCTTGCCCGCGGCGTGCCCCACGCCTGACATGCGGCTGTCGTTTGCCGAGCCGTTCAGACGCTTCCTACTCAAATCTTCTCGACCTGCCCAAATTCGAGCTCGACCGGTGTCGCGCGACCAAAAATGGTGACCGACACGCGCAGCCGATTCTTTTCGTAATTGACCTCTTCGACGGTGCCATTGAAATCGGCAAAAGGCCCTTCTTTCACGCGCACCATCTCGCCCACTTCGAAGAGCACCTTCGGCTTCGGCTTTTCAACGCCCTCCTGCATCTGGCGCAGGATTTTCTCGACCTCTTTTTCGGGGATCGGCGTGGGTTTGGTCGCCGTCCCTCCCACGAAGCCCGTGACCCGCGGCGTATTCTTGACGAGGTGCCAGGTATCGTCGTCCATTTCCATTTCGACGAGCACATAGCCCGGGAAAAACTTGCGCTCGCTGATGCTCTTCTGGCCGCCCTTCATTTCCACCACTTCTTCGACGGGAACGAGGATCTGCCCAAATTTGTCTTGCATGCCGGCGCGCGCGATGCGCTCCTTGAGCGCGCGCTGCACCGACTTTTCGAAGCCCGAATAGGCATGCACTACATACCACCGCTTCGTCATGATTTTTTCCAGCCCAACACCAGGTCGTACAACACCCATTCGAGGCTCTTGTCAGTGATCCAGAGCATGATGGCCATCGCCAACACGAAGGCAAACACCACCGCGGTCGCTTGCAGGGTCTCTTTGCGCGTCGGCCACACGACCTTTTTCGCCTCGAGAACCGCTTCGCGCGCGAATTCCGCAAAGCGGCGGCCAGGCTCCGTAAACCATGCCACGAGCGCGCCGCCCGCCAGCCCCGCCAACACGATCAGCACGCGCAACACGAGCGCCTGCTCGGCCAGCAGATAAAAGCCCGCCACGCCCGCCACGACCAGCAGCAGGGCCACGACGAACTTCAATTTGTCCATCATAAAGGTTTCGCTTTTTCCGTAAGCAGAAGACACATCATTCGAAAGTGGCAGGGGCAGAGGGAATCGAACCCCCAACCTGCGGTTTTGGAGACCGCCGCTCTGCCAATTGAGCTATACCCCTGCACGTCGACTCATCAACGCCCCACTTTGCAAGAGAGGCAAGGCGCCTTCTCCTTACTCGATCACCTTCGAGACGACGCCGGCGCCGACGGTGCGGCCGCCCTCGCGGATGGCAAAGCGCAAGCCCTCTTCCATCGCAATCGGCGCAATCAGCTTCACCGTCATCTTCACATTGTCCCCCGGCATCCCCATCTCTCCCCCCGCCGGCAGCTCCACCGCCCCCGTCACGTCCGTCGTGCGGAAATAAAACTGCGGCCGATATCCATTGAAAAACGGCGTATGCCGACCCCCCTCCTCCTTCGACAAAACATACACCTCCGCCTCAAAAT
>JAOADW010000050.1 GCA_026417115.1 Rhodocyclaceae bacterium | reverse complement strand
CCGGCCTTGCCGGAAGGCGATGTCGGCAAGCCAAAACAAAGCGGTGGCATGCGCCCGCTCGAGCGTGAGCGCACGGCGGAAATAGTGCTCCGCCCGCGTATCGTCTTTCGCCAAGAGCGCACAGAGACCGGCATTCGTCAGCGCCTTCAGTGGCGCGGCGTAGAGAGGGTTGGCAAGAGCCCGCTCGATGTGGCCGAGTCCGCCCCGAGGATCGCCGCCTTGGCAAAGGAACCAGCCATAATCGTTATTGATTTCGGGATCGTGCGGAGCCAAGCGCAGCGCCTGGCGGAAAGCCGTACTGGCCGCCTCGTTTTGGCGTAGCGCCATGTAGATCAGCCCCATCAGGTCATAGCTTAGGGCGTAGGAAGGCTCGATCTCTGCAGCGAGCTTGGCTTCGTCGAGCGCAATATCGAAGCGCCCCTCGGCAAGATACATGCGCCCGAGTTCGACATGCACGCGCGCACGCTCGGACGTCTCGGTCTTGGGCGTCTGCTGGGAAATCGGCTGTTCGATCCCCTGCCCTCCGCCTGGCACCGAGGCACAGGCGGCAAGGAAAAGCGCAGAGAAAACTGCAAGCGAACGGGCAAATTTCATCGCGGGGACTCCGCAAGGACCGCGAGAGTGCGACGGGTTTTATCGCGTACCCGGCCCGCAAGCTGGCCACAGGCAGCCTCGATGGCGTCGCCTCGCGTTTTACGCACCGTAGTGACGATATCAGCCGCCATCAAAATTTCCTGGAAGCGCCGAATGCGATCCAGGGAGGGCCTGCGATAAAGGGTGCCCGGGAAAGGATTGAAAGGAATCAGGTTGAACTTGCATGGCACGTCCGCCACCAGCCGGATCACTTGCCGCGCATGCTCGTCGCCATCATTGACGCCTTCGAGCAGGGCATACTCGAAAGTGATGAAGTCGCGCGGCGCCGCCTCGAGATAACGACGGCACGCGCGCATCAGCATCGCCAAAGGGTATTTGCGATTGATCGGCACGAGGCGATCACGCAACGCATCGGTCGGCGCATGCAACGAGACGGCCAGGGCCACGGGGCAATCGCTGCGCAAACGCTCGATCGCCGGCACGATGCCCGCCGTCGAGACGGTGACGCGGCGTCGAGACAAACCATAGGCATGATCGTCAAGCATCAGGCGCAAGGCCGGCAATAGGTTTTCGTAATTTGCAAGCGGCTCGCCCATGCCCATCAGCACGACGTTGCTGATCACACGCGGGCCCGCCTCACCCGTGCTGCGCACGTCCCCCAAAGCGCGCTTGGCGTGCCAGAGCTGGCCGATGATTTCTGCCGTCGTCAAATTGCGATTGAACCCCTGCTTCCCCGTCGCGCAGAAAGCGCAATCCAACGCGCATCCGACCTGTGTGGATACGCAAAGCGTACCCCGCCCTTCTTCCGGAATGAATACCGTCTCTATCGCATTGCCTTCATCCACCGCAAAAAGCCACTTGCGCGTCCCATCTCGCGCCGTCTCATCGCGAATGGGCAAAGGCGGGCGAATTTCCGCACGGTCGGAAAGCGCGACCCGCAGGGATTTTGCGACATCGGTCATCTGCTCGAAATCGTCGCAACCACGACGATGTATCCACGACGCCACTTGACGGGCGCGGAAGGGTTTTTCCCCCCACTGCGCAAACCTGGCGGAAAGCGTCGGGACGTCGTAAGCGAGCAGATTTTCCTTCATCACGTGCTCAGCGACCCGAAAACACCTCGAATTCAGGGAAGAAATAGGCGATTTCGGTCCTTGCCGTCTCGGGGCCGTCGGAACCATGGACGGCATTGGCGTCGATGCTTTCCGCAAAATCGGCGCGAATCGTGCCTGCAGCGGCCTTTTTGGGATCCGTTGCGCCCATCAGCTCACGATTCTTGGCGATCGCGTTCTCACCCTCGAGCACCTGCACCATGACGGGGCCGGAGGTCATGAATTTGACCAGATCGGCGAAAAACGGGCGTTCCTTATGGACCGCGTAGAAGCCCGCTGCCTCGCGTTCCGACAGCCAAACCATCTTGGCGGCGACGATCTTCAGCCCCGCCTCCTCGAAGCGCGTATAGATCTTGCCGATCACGTTCTTGGCGACCGCATCGGGTTTGATGATCGAGAGCGTGCGTTCGATAGCCATTCTGTGACTCCAACGGATTGATATGCAAGGAATAGGAGATTTTATCTCAGAGCGCAGCGAGGAAGCACAAAAAGAAAAAGCCCGGCACTCGCGCCGGGCCGACCTGGGTGGGCCTCCTACATCATGCCGAGCGCCTTGGGCAACCAAAGCGAGAGCGTCGGCACGTAGGTCACCAGTCCTAGGAAAATCAGCATGGTCAGGAGCCACGGCCACACCGCTTTACTCGTTTCGGTCAACCCCATCTTGCCGATGCCGCTCGCGACATAGAGATTCAGCCCCACAGGCGGGGTGATCATGCCGATTTCCATGTTCACCGTGATCATGACGCCAAAATGGATCGGATCGATGCCGAGCTTGACCGCGATCGGGAACAAGATTGGCGCAGTGATCAGGATGATCGAGGAAGGCTCCATGAAATTGCCCATGATCAGCAAGAGGATGTTGACCGCCAACAAAAAGCCAATGACGCCAATGCCGGTTTCGGTGAGCCAGCTCGCTATGGCCTGCGGGATTTGCTCGCTGGTCAGGATGAACGAAAAGAGCACCGCATTCGTGATGATGTAAAGGAGCATCGCGCTCATATTGGCCGAATTGAGCAAAACCTTCGGCACATCCTTGAGCTTGAGGTCCTTATAGACGAACACGGCGATCACGAAGGCATAGACTGCGCTCATCGCCGCCGCCTCGGTGGGGGTAAATAGGCCACTATAGATGCCGCCGATGACGACGACGATGAGCAGCAGGCCCCAGATGGAGCGACGCAAAGCTTGCCAGCGCTCACGCCAGGAATGGAGGCGCTCGCGGGGATAATCGCCGGAGCGTGCGCGCCACCAGGTCGTCAAACCGAGCATCAACGCCAGCATGACGCCCGGCACAATGCCGGCGATGAACAATGCGCCGATCGAGCTGTTGGTCGTGACCGCATACATCACCATCACGATCGAGGGCGGGATCAGGATGCCCAGCGCCCCCGCAGACGCCACCACGCCTATGCCGAAAGGCTTGGGATAGCCTGCGCGCATCATGGCGGGCAGCATGATCGAGCCGATCGCGACGACGGTGGCTGGGCTCGAGCCGGAAACGGCAGCAAACAAGGCACAGGCGAACACCGCGCTCATGCCCAGGCCGCCGCGGTAATGACCCACCATGGCCGTGGCGAAATCGATCATGCGTCTGGCCACGCCGCCATGGGTGAGGAAATTGCCCGCGAGGATGAAAAACGGGATCGCCATGATCTCGAATTTCTCGATGCCCGTGAAAAGCTTCAGGGCCACCGATTCGAGCGGCACTTGGGTGAAGCCGAACAAGAAAATCAGGACGGTCAAACCCAGCGCGATCGACACGGGCATGCCCGTGAGCATCAATCCTGCAAGCAGACCGAAGATCACGAGAGCCGTCATGTTGCACCTCCGCGCCCGCCGAGATTGCGCCGCTCGTGGCCATTAGGCGGCTCCTCGTCGCGATGTCGCCGCTCGTATTGCAAGTCGTGCGGATGCAGGTCGTCGTCCATCGCATAGGGATTGACATCGACCGGCAGCGGCTGTTTTTCCTCGATGCCCTCGACATGTCCGTGCTCGTGATGCGGCAATTCGCCGCTGCGCACGAAGCGCATCATCACCTGGAGGAACCGAAAGCACATGAGCAAGGAACCGAGGGGGATCGCCGAGTACACGATCCAAGTCGGCCACTCGAGATCGGGAGTCGTCGGCCCTTCGAAGAGTTCCCCCGTGTCCAACCCGAGGAATTTGTAGATGCTGTAGTGAGCGCCATTCTCCCAGACAAAATGTGCGCCCAACAAGCCGATGACGCCCGTGAAGAGGGCACCAGCCAGCAAGCCGAAGACGATGAACTTGGCCCGTGTCTGCGCCTGTAACCGGTTGATCAAGACATCGACGCCGACATGGATACCGGTTCTCACGCCATAGGCAGCGCCGAACTTGGCCATCCAGACGAACATGATGATCGTGAGCTCCTGCGCCCAGGAGAGATTGAGCGAAATCAGCCAATCTTGCAGGCCCGGGATGGCGAGTCCTGATGCATAACGATGCAAGACGGCGACGAAGATGATGGTCGTCGCCGCCCCCATCAGAAAAGTGATCAGCCACTCTTCGAGGTGATCGAGAAATTTCACTGACAGGCTCCCACTAAGCAGGCCCCTGGCATACGACTGGGCAGCTTGCTGATCAGCACAGCTCCCAGGGGCGCCGAAGGGGCGACAACCCCTTGCATAGCGGCATCTGCCGCTATGCGCTCCTGATCAGGGGTATGCGTGTATGGATCAGAACTTGGCTGGATCGAAACCGGTCTCTTTATAGACCTCTTGGATCAAATCCTTGCCGATGCGATCGGCCATCTGCTCATGAACCTTGACGAGCGCTTTCTTCCATGCCTTCCTCTGCTCGGCCGTGAGCGTAATGATCTCGGTCTTTCCCGATTTCCTCACGGCCTCGAGCGCATCGTCGTTTTCTTTCTTGGCAATGTCGTTCGCGTATTTGGTCGCTTCCTCCATGGCCTTTTCCAGCGCTGCCCGGATATCGGCCGGCAGCCCTTCCCAGAATTTCTTGTTGACGATCACGGCATAGCCCAGATAGCCATGATCGGAAAGCGTCACGTATTTCTGCACCTCATGCATCTTTTGGGTATAAAGGTTCGACGGCGGATTTTCTGTGCCATCCACGACCCCCGTCTGCAACGCCTGGTAGACCTCGGAAAAAGCCATCTTCTGCGGGATCGCGCCCAATGCGCGCATCTGGGCATCGAGCACGTTCGAGGACTGGATGCGCATCTTCAGCCCCTTGAAATCATCGGGCGTGCGCAAGGGCTTGTTCGCACTCATCACTTTGAAGCCATTGTCCCAATAGGCTAGCCCCAAAATGCCCTTGCTTTCGAGCTTCTTGAGCAGCGATTTGCCCACGGGTCCCTGGGTCACTCGCCGCAACTCTTCATAGTTATCGAAAATGTAGGGCAAATCGAACAGCTCGAATTCCTTGACGCCAAGCGGGCCGAACTTGGCAAGCGAAGGCGCAAGCATCTGCACGGCACCAAGCTGCAGTGCTTCGAGCTCTTCCTTGTCCTTATAAAGCGTGCTGTTGGGATAAACCTCGACTTTGACGCGCCCCTTCGTGAGCTCCTCGGCGCGCTGCTTGAAGTATTCCGCGCCTTTGCCCTTAGGGGTATCCTGGGCGACCACGTGGCTGAATTTGATCACGATCGGTTGTTGGGCGCCCGCAGCAAAGGCCATCGCGGCGAAGCTCAGGCCCAGCAAGATGTGTCGCAGCTTCATCAGTTTCTCCTTCTGTCTTCTTGATCGCAAGTGGCGTCAGAGGTGGGTCCCACAATCGCTTACCCGCTCCGACAAACTTTCTGACTCCAACCGCCTCCTTCGGCGCGCTCGTCTTGCACCGGCAAGTATCAGAAATGCTGCAAACCCTCGCCCCAGACGCCAGGGGGCGTAGAGGATGCCCGCTCCAGGGAAAACAGGCAAGTCCCAAACGCCGCACAGCGCCATCCCTCGAGGGAGCCGATTGATACAGCGCTTCCTTCGGCAAGCGGCAGCAGTCGATAGGGGGATTATCGGCGATGTATGTTCGTTCAACATCGTGGATTTCCACCACCGCCGCCGTCCCCCACAGAGACTGCTAAACTGCGGGCATGCGCTTCGCTGCCTGGCGTCTGTGCGCCTTTCTCACCACGGTTTTCTCGCTGGCTGGCTGCGCCACGCTGACGGGCGCAGACCCGCGCACGCAGAATGAACGCGAAGAACGCCTCTGGCGCCCTGCCTCGATTCCCCCTGCTGGCGATCTCGATGGAGAAAAAACCGCCCCAACTCACGAAGCTCGCGCCCTTTCTGCTCAGATCCTTCGCCCTACACTCGCCCTCGACGCCGCTCCGCGCGCGCAGCTTCCCATCGAAGAGGTCGCAGCACCACCCGCGCCCCCGACGCTCGACTTGACCGTGCCGCCCGAAGACATTTGGCAGCGGTTACGCCGCAACTTCGCCATGCCCGATCTCCATCATCCTTTGGTCGCAGAATGGCAATCTTGGTACCTGAACCGCCCTCAGCTGCTCAACCGCATCTTCGAACGCTCGCGACGCTATCTGTTCCATGTCGTCGAGGAACTGGAAAAGCGTGGCATGCCGGGCGAATTGGCGTTGCTGCCCGCGATCGAGAGCGCCTATAACCCGCATGCCCGCTCACCTGCCAAGGCGGTGGGCATTTGGCAGTTCATTCCTTCGACGGGGAAAAATTATCGTCTTGAACAGAATTGGTGGGTCGATGAGCGACGCGACATCCTCGCCTCCACCGGGGCAGCACTGACCTATCTGCAGAAGATCTATGAGATGCATGGCGACTGGCATCTTGCGTTGGCGTCCTACAACTGGGGCGAACAGGCGGTAGCGCGCGCGATTGCCAGAAATCAGTCAAAAGGCCTGCCGACTGACTATGCGAGCCTGTCGATGCCCGCTGAAACGCGCAATTACGTGCCCAAATTGCAGGCGCTGAAAAACATCGTCGCGCAACCCGAGGTATTTGGCGTCCACTTGCCGCGCATCGAAAACGAACCCTATTTCGACACCGTGATGAAGCCGGAACGGATCGACGTGCACCTTGCTGCGCGCCTTGCGGAAATTCCTCTCGAAGAATTCGTCGCCCTCAACCCCGCCTATCATCGCCCCGTGATACCCGGTGACCAGGCGGGCCCGCTGGTATTGCCAGCCACCAAGGTCGGCGCCTTCCTTG
The DNA here is from genome assembly GCA_026417115.1 of Rhodocyclaceae bacterium. Taxonomy (GTDB): domain Bacteria; phylum Pseudomonadota; class Gammaproteobacteria; order Burkholderiales; family Rhodocyclaceae; genus Sulfuricystis. Next base: position 50,017 of record JAOADW010000050.1, on the reverse strand, counting down.
CCAACCTCGCGCGCTATGAAGAGCAGGAAAAACCGCTCTCGAACTGGATGACTTATCGCATCAAACGCGGAGAAACGCTGGCCAAGATCGCCGCGCACCACAAGATCAGCGAGGCACGCCTCAAGCAGATCAATGGCATTACGCCGAAGGTCAAGGTGGGCGCCGGCTTCCTGCTGCTCGTGCCCAAAGCAGGCGCTTTGCACGAGATCGAAACGCTGACGCCGCCGCCCCCTACCCTTGCCGCCAAGCCGGTGACGAAAACCACCCTGACGAAAAACAAAATCCGCGCGAAGAAAAGCGCCACGAAGCCAAAGAAGCCGCCTCACAGCCCATCGAAGCGGCGATGAGCCTACGCGTGAAGGCTTCCGACCGCTATACGCGTCCCGAGGGCAAGTCTGCAAGCCAGCAGGAAACCCGATGGCAGGGCGCTATCTGCACCGTCGGCGGCGCTTGCCGATGGCAAATGGAATGGGCGCGGGGGCAACGAGGAGCGAAATGACACCCTGGCGGTGGATTGGCAGGCGATGGCGGGTCACCGGGCGTGGCGAGCTTCAGCATGCCCCCCCCATCGAGGCGGGGCGCCGCGGCAAGCAAGGCTTCCGTATAGGGATGACGGGGACGGCTGAGCACGTCCTGCGCCGGCCCATATTCGACGATGCGCCCCAGATACATGACACCAACATCATGCGCAAGGCGCGCGACGGCAGCCAGGTTGTGGCTGATGAAGAGATAGGCAAGCCCGAGCTCGCGCTGGAGTTCCTCGAAAAGATTGAGGATCTGCGCTTGTACCGAGACGTCGAGGGCGCTCGTCGGCTCATCGAGGATCAATAGCTGCGGCTGCATGGACAGCGCGCGTGCGATCGCGAGGCGCTGGCGCTGGCCGCCAGAAAATTCATGGGGATAGCGGTCAGCCATTGCCGGCGAAAGCCCCACGCGCCGCAACAGCTCCCCGACGTTGGCCGACGGATTGCCTTCGCCGATGCTGCGGCCGACGCGTTGGCGTGGATTGAGGGAAGCAAAGGGATCCTGAAAAACCATTTGCATCCGCTTGGGCGCCAAACCAGACAGAGGCTGCCCTTGCCAAAGGAGCCGACCGCGCGTGGGCGCGATCAAACCCAAGATCGCTTTTCCTGCCGTGGTTTTACCACAGCCCGATTCCCCGACGAGCGCGAGCGTGCGCGCGCGCGATAGCATGAGGTCGATCCCATCGACGGCTCTCACCCAGCCCTTGACGCGTTGGAAGACGCCCTTGCGGATCGGATAGTAAACCGCAAGCTTTTCCACCGCCAACAACGCCGTCTCGCTGCTTACTGGGGAAAAAGCCGCAGAGACGCTTGTTTCTGCCGCCGCAATGGCGGGCCGGCTCTCCGTGACCACGGCCGGGTCTTCTTCCCTCCGCAAGGGGAAATGGCAACGCACGCCATGCCCACTCGCGACCTCCCGCCAGTAGGGTGCGCGTTCCCGACAAAGCGGTGTGGCTTTCTCGCAACGAGGCGCGAAACGGCAACCGTGAAGCACCTCGTGGCTTGCGGGTGGCTGCCCGGGAATCGTCGCGAGCGGCCGCCCCTTGGGCGCTGCTTCGGGCAGCGCCGCGAGCAAACGCGCGGCATAAGGGTGAGTTGGGCAAGCGAAAAAGCGCGCGCTCGGCGCCGTCTCGACGAGTTCGCCGGCATACATCACGCCGACCCGATCGGCCATTTCGGCAACAATACCCAAGTCATGAGTGATCAAAAGCATCGTCATCGCCTGCTGACGGCATCGCTGCGCCAAGAGGTCGAGCACCTGCGCTTGGATGGTGACGTCGAGCGCAGTCGTGGGCTCGTCGGCGATCAGCAAGCGGGGAGAAGAAGCCAGCGCCATCGCGATCATCGCGCGCTGCTTCATGCCGCCGGAGAGCTGGAAAGGATATTCGGCAAGACGCCGCTCGGGGTCGGGCATGCCGACGTCTGCAAGCCGTGCGGCGAGAGAGGCAGGCGTCGGCATTTCGCCGCCGAGCCTGATGGCCTCGGCAAGCTGTTCTCCGATCGTGAGCACCGGATTGAGGCTGGTGCTCGGTTCTTGGAAGATCATCGCGAGCTTGCGGCCACGCAGCTGCCTCATCTCAATTTCCGGCAGGATGGAGAGATCAACACCGGCAAAAGTCACCGTGCCGGCGATCTGGCGCACCGCCGGCGGCAAAAGACGCATCAAGGCCAAGGCCGTGAGCGTCTTGCCACAGCCCGATTCACCCACGAGAGCGAAGATTTCCCCGCTCTTCAATGAGAGATCGAGATTGCGCACAACGGGCGTTTCGCCCAGCGTGAGCGTCATCCCCCGACAGGCAAGCAGCGCATCGCTCATGCGGGCTGCTCCCGACGGGGATCAAAGGCCTCACGTACGGCGTCGGCCAAAAGATTCGCTGCGAGCACCAAGGTCAACATGAAGACGAATGCAGCGGCAAGAGACCACCAAACGACCGGTTCGCGCGCCAGCTCGAGACGCGCGGCGTTGATCATGGTGCCGAAACTGATCGTATGCGGATCCACGCCGATGCCAACATAGGAAAGCACCGCCTCGGCGAGAACCAACGCGGAAAAATCCATGACGATCGCAATCATCACGATGTGCATGACATTCGGAAGGATATGGCGCAGCAGGATCGAGGTCGCAGGAAGGCCCAGCGCGCGCGCGGCCGCGACGAAATCGAGCTCGCGCAGCTTCAAGGCCTCGCCGCGCAAGAGTCGGCACAGTCCCGTCCAGCTCGTCAGCCCCAAAATCGCGCACAACATGACCATGCGCGCATCGGCGCGCTCGGCGGCAGTCGCGAACCATTGCGGATGGGCCTCGATCGCCACCTGCATCATCAGCACGGCGGCGGCAATGAGCAAAACGCCAGGGATCGAGTTGAGCGTCGTATAGAGATATTGGATGAGGTCATCGATCCAGCCGCCAAAGTAGCCAGCCGCCAATCCAAGCACCACCGCCGCGGGCAACATGATCAAGGTGGTCAGGGTGCCGATCAAAAGCGCGGTACGGATGCTTTTGAGCGTCAAATAGAGGACGTCTTGGCCAACCTTGTCGGTGCCGAAGACGTGATAGCCTTGCGCAAGCTCATAAATGACGCCGCCGCACAATGCGACGACGAGGAGTGTAGTGCGCACCGCGGGCCAGGCAAGGTTCGGCGCCCTGCGCGCAAGCAGCGCGAGCGCCCCCCAAAGACAGCCCCAGAGGATGAGGCCCAAGGCGGCGCCGCGCACGCCGCGCGCGAGCACATCCGGCATGTGACGATCGAGATCGTCGCCCAAATGGCTTCCCCCATGCCGCAACCGCGGGAAATCTCGCGCATGGCCGTCTGGGCTCGTTTCCTTGGCGAAGGAATGCAGCGCGAGCGGCGCAGAGTAGGTCTTTTCTTGTCGCAGGCGCAATGGAGCCAGCAAGGCATCGAGCGCTGAGCGCACTTCAGGCGCATAATGCGCCTGGGGCCCTGGCAAACGTTCTCGATAATGCAAAGAATCGAGCACGGCGATGACCAGGAACATCGTCAATAACGTCAGCGAAGCCATCGCTGCCGAGCTTTTTCCGACTGCGCGCCAGCCAGCGGCAAGATGCGGCGTGCGGCGCACATAGGCGGCGCCGAATGCGAGCGCGGCGAGCAGCATGAAAAACAAGGCGTCGGAGACGAGCAGCACCGGCTTCATGACAATCGAATACGAGGATCGGCAAGCGTATAAGAGATGTCGGTCAAGATCAGGCCGATGATGTAAAGCACGGAGCCGATGAAGACCATGGCGCGCACAACGGCGAAATCCTGGGCGTTGATCGCCTCGATGGTGTAGCTGCCCAAGCCAGGGATGCCAAAAAAGGCTTCGATCAAGAGACTGCCGAGAAAAAGCGAAGGGATGATCACGACTGCGCCAGTCAGGATCGGGATCAGGGCGTTGCGCAGCACGTGACGGAAAAGAACGAGCCGCTCGGGCAATCCCTTGGCGCGAGCGGTGCGCACGTAATCACGCGTGATCTCCTCGAGAAAGATCGTGCGATACCAGCGCGCGGACGCGCCCAGCCCGGCCAATACGCTGATGATGACCGGCAAGATGATGAATTTCGCGGCGCTTATGCCTTCGACATAACCCGAAATCGGCGCCCAGCGCCAAACCTTGGCCACCAGCCATTGTCCGCCGATGATGTAGAAAAGGCTGGAAATCGACATCATCGTCACGAGCGCCGCCACTCCCAAGAAATCAAGCGGCGTGGCGCGAAAGTAGACAAGCAACAAGGCCGTCGTGATCGCGGCGAAAAGCCCCAGCACGAAAACCGGCACGGCGATCGCCAGAGAGGGCCCCATGCGGTTCTTGATCTCGCGCGCGATATCTCGGCCGTCATCGGCGCGGCCGAAATCGAAGACGAACATCTTGACCGACTTGCTGAAAAAGATCGTCTCGGTAACCTTTCCCAAGCCTTTCGCGTTTTCGTTCCAGAACAGAGGCTTGTCGTAGCCACGCTCGGCCTTCCATTTCTCGATGGCTTCTTGGGAGACGCGTTTCGCGCCCAGCTGCATGCGCGCCATGTCATCGGGCGAGTTGACGACGAAGAACAAGGCGAACGTCAGCACATTGACGCCGATCAAAATCGGGATGGCGTAGAACAGTCGTCGAATCAGATAAGCGAACATAAGGTGGGACTATAGCTCGACTTCGGCGTCACAATCACAACCCTCGTCGAGGGCGATCCAGCGTGCGATCACTCGGCGCGCAAGCGGCTCCATCCGCGCCGGAAGCCAAGCGAGATAGACGCGCGGTCGCGCCAGCAGATCACAGCGATAGCGCTGGCCTTGCCAGTGCAAAGCCGGGCAGGGGCCGCGGCGATGGGCTAGAAGCAGGCGCGAGAGCGGGCAAGGCCAGCCGGCACAACATATGCCGCAGCCATTGCAGGGCGCGCCCTGCCTGGGTTTCGCCGGCGCTTGGGCATGCACGCGCACTGTTTTCATTCGAGTCGGAATTCGACAGGCAGCAAGAACTGGCGTGCGCCGAAAGGCAAGGAGCCGATGCGGCTGGCAGCCCGCAAAGCGGCTTCGTCGAGCAGCGCATGGCCCGACGAGCGCGCCAGCTCCACCGTTCGTACCGTGCCATCGCCCGCCACGCTGATCAGCAGCACGACCCGGCCCTCCAATCCCCGCTCGATCGCCTCGCGAGGATAAAACGCTTCCTGTGCAAGCACAGCAAGCGCTTTTTCTCGCAGCCTCCCTGTCAGCTCACGTGGCGCAGGCCTGCCTTCTCGTCTTGGCGCAGCTTTCGACGTCGCGACCTCGGATGCGCTCGTCGTGAGACTAGACACCGGCGCCGCTCGCGCCTGTTGCTTCGCTTCGTCTGGCAGACGCACCGTCAGCGCCGACAGCTGCTTCGCGGGCGGAGGGAAACTCGCCCAGGGCAGGACGAGACCGAGATGAAGCCCGAGGCTCATGGCCAGCGCTAGCGCCAGGCGTTTTCGTTCACTCTCGCGCAAACCCATTTTCTCATGATCCCCCTGCGTGCAGCAGTAAACTTCGCGGCATGCGCTGGTTGTTTTTTCTGACGTGGCTACTGATCCAGCCCGGCTTCACTGCAGAGCTTCCCGACCCCGTGCGCTTCTCGACACGCCTCGAACTCGGCGACATCGAGGCGGCGCGGCGATGGCTCGATAGCGGCCTCTCTCCGGATTTCGAGGGCGCCCGCATCGGCACCGGACTCATGATCGGCGCCTGGGAAGGCAACATCCCCTTGATGGAGCTCTTTGTTTCCCGTGGCGCACGCATCGACGCCGTCAATCGTTTCGGCGAAACCGCCTTGATGCTCGCCGCATGGAAGAACCGGAAAGAGGCCGTCCGTTGGTTGATCGACCGCGGCGCACGCATCGACCAACCCGACCGCCAATGGTCGGCCCTCCATTATGCGGCTTTTGCCGGACATGGCGAAATCGTAGACCTGCTGCTCGCCGCCGGCGCTCGCGTCAATGCCCGCTCCACCAATGGTTCGACGGTTCTGATGATGGCCGTCCGAGAAGGCCACGAGGGGCTTATCGAGCGATTGCTCGCCGCTGGCGCCGACGCTGCGCTCGTCAACGATCATGGAGACGATGCCGCGAGCTGGGCCATGCGTCAAGGTCGCTTTGCGCTCGCGCGCAGGCTCGCCGACGCGCGTCGCTTCGCACAGCTCGTCGAACGTGAGGTCACGCGCCCAGCCGCGCCGCCACAGCGCTCGTTGCCGGCCCCAGACATCGTCGAAGAACAGCTGCGACGCGCTCGCCTGTTCGAAGCCGAGGGACGCCGCAGCGAGGCGCTCGCTGCCTATCGCGAGGCTCTGGCGCTGATCAAGGCGGAGCAGGCGCGAAGCCAACCGGCTAGCGCTCCCCCCAAAGCCCTCGTGATCCGCGCCAGCCGTACGGCGCCGGCCAAGCAGTCGCTCTTCTTCGTGGCTTCGGACACTGCGGAGACCGAGGCCGAGCGACTGCTCGAACACGCGCGAAACCTCGAAGCACAGGGACGCCGCCAAGAGGCCTTGCGGTTTTATCGCGAGGCCGCGGCCTCGATCCGCGCGAGCGCCGCTCACTCGCCGTAGAAGCGCACGAATTCGTTGAGTGCAGCGCGTTCCGTCACGAGCCGATTCTCGACCGCCTCCGGATCACGATAGCCCAGCGCCATTCCGCAGACGAGCATGTGATGCTCAGGCAATTCGAGATGGCGCTCGACGATGTCATGGAATTGCAGCCATGCGGCCTGGGGGCAAGTATCGAGCCCAAAGGCACGCGCCGCCACCATGACGTTCTGCATGAAGCCGCCGAAATCCAGCCAGCTGCCGCGTCCCAAGCGCTTGTCGATCGCAAACATCAGGCCCACGGGCGCGCCAAAGAACTCGTAATTCCTACGATGCTGGCGCCGCATCGCCTCTTTGTCGCCTTTCTTGATGCCAAGCAAACCATAGAGGTCGTAGCCTACTTTGCGGCGCCGCGACAGATAGGGCTCGAAGAATTCCTGCGGGTAGTAATCGTAGTTGTAGTGGTGTCGTTCGGGCTCGTGGTCGTAGGCCCAGCAAACCTCACGCACGAGTGCGTCGCGCGCCGCGCCCATGAGGACATGGACATGCCAGGGCTGGGTATTGGTGCCCGAAGGCGCCCGTGCGGCCACGGCAAGGATGCGCTCGATGGTTTCCCGCGCCACGGGGGTGGAGAGAAAAGCGCGAATCGAGCTTCGGCCCGTGATCAGTTCGAGGCAGTCTTCTTTCGTCGCCATCTTTCCTCCATGCTATGCGCCAATGAATGACGGGATCTTTTTATACCGACAAAAGAAAGGCCCCGCATGGCGGGGCCCAAGAGACTTCTCCAGCCGCTCAGTGCGCAAGCGCGGTTGCCGCCCCCACGCCCGTTTCCGAACGAATGCGTTGATCCTCGAAGAGCGCCCGCTCTTTTTGTGCTTGCGGACTCTTGTCGAGTTTCGAAACCAGCCAGATCGTGAGAAAAGCCGCACTCATCGAAAACAAGGCCGCCGAACTATAAGGGAACCAAGCGGAACCTTTCGGATTGCCCAACACTGCTTCCCAAACGCTCGCCGAGCCAATCGTCAGCACGACCGAACTGACGAGACCGACGACGCCGCCTGCGATGGCGCCGCGCGTCGTGCAGTCCTTCCACAGCACCGCCATGAACAGAATCGGGAAGTTGGCCGAGCATGCAACGGTAAAGGCGAGCATCACCATATAGGCGACGTTTTCCTTTTCGAAGGCGATGCCCAGCCCGACCGCAACGAGGCCGAGGATCAGCGTCGTGATCCGAGACACGCGCAGTTCGGCAGCAGAATCGACGTGGCCCCGCCGCCAGACCGAGGCATAAAGATCATGCGACACCGCCGACGCGCCGGAAAGCGTGAGTCCGGCAACGACGGCCAAGATCGTCGCGAACGCAACAGCCGAGATAAAGCCCAGGAAGACGTCACCGCCCACGGCCTGGGCTAGATGCACGGCCGCCATGTTGCCGCCGCCCTTCAATCCCTTGCCGATCTCGCCATCGACGAAATAATCGAGAGGATTGGGGATCAGATTCGTGATCGCCCCGAAGCCGATCACGAAAGTGAGAATGTAGAAATAGCCAATCCAGGTCGTCGCCCAGGCTACGGATTTGCGCGCCTCTTTCGCGTTCGGCACGGTGAAGAAGCGTTGCAGGATGTGCGGCAGACCCGCGGTGCCGAACATGAGCGCCATGCCGACCGAGATCGCCGAGATCGGGTCCTTGATCAAGGCCCCGGGCGCCATGATCGCCTCTTTCTTGCTATGTACCTCGACGGCCTTGGCAAACAGATTTTCTGGATTGAAGCCGAATTGGAGCAACACGGCCAGAGCCATGAAAGAGGCGCCGCCCAAGAGCATCACCGCCTTGATGATCTGCACCCAAGTCGTCGCGGTCATGCCGCCAAACAACACATACATCATCATGATCGCCCCGACCAGCACCTCGGCGACGATGTAATCGAGACCGAACAATACCTTGATCAATTGCCCCGCGCCGACCATTTGGGCGATCATGTAGAAAGCGACGACGGTGAGCGAACCGAGCGCTGCGAACGTGCGCATCGGCGTCTGTGCAAAACGATAGGAGGCCACGTCGGCAAAGGTGAATTTGCCGAGATTGCGCAAACGTTCAGCCATCAAGAAGGTGATCACGGGCCAGCCCACCAACCAGCCGATCGAAAAGATCAGGCCGTCGAAGCCGTTGGCGAAGACGAGACCCGAGATACCCAGAAAGGAGGCCGCCGACATGTAATCGCCCGCGATCGCCAGACCGTTCTGGAAGCCCGAGATTCCACCGCCTGCGGTGTAGAAATCCGCGGCCGTGCGCGTCTTCGACGCGGCCCACTTGGTGATCCAGAGCGTCGCGCCGACGAACAACGCGAACATCACGATCGCGGTCCAATTCGTGCTTTGCTTGATCGTCTGCCCCGCATCCGGGCCTGCCGCGAGGGCGAGGGCGGGAAGCCAACTTACCCCCCACAGAAAAAAATTCTTGCCGATGGATTTCATTTGCGCGCCTCCTCGATGATCTGGGCGTTGATTGCGTCGAATTCGCCATTGGCGCGGCGAACATAGATCCAGGTGATGGCGATCGTGAAGACGATGACGCCGACGCCGAGCGGAATACCGAGGCTCGTCACCATCCCGGGCATGAGCTTGCGCGCAAGAAAATCCTTGTCATAAGCCACGAGCAATATGAAGCCATAATAGGCAATCGCTCCTAGGGCGGTCATCAAGGCCGCGTAGCGATTCCGTCGCTTGACGAAGCGGTGAAACGATGGGTTGCTGCGTATCCTGGCGTAAATGTCTGCCGCCATATCAAACTCCCTCTGACGTTGTTTTTGGTGCATCGCATCATAGCACCCTCTCACGCCCATCGGCAGGTGGCCATGCAATCTTTCGGTCGCGAGGGCCAAGGCTGCGGCCAACCACTTCCTCGCATGTATCTTCGGCGCCTAAAGACGATCGAGCCAGGCCCAACGAGCGCAGTGCGCAGGGTCGATAGGGGCCCAATCAAAGCCGATATTCGAGGCGCAGGCGCGTTTGTAGCTTCTTGGCCTGCTTGTAGGCCTCCTTGAGCACGAGGCGGTCGAGCTCGTTCAGGGTTTCGGGATCGACACGGTTGGCGCGTCCGGCGGGCGTCTCGCTCTGCTGGACGCGCAAGCGCAGGCGCAAGAGATAATAAAACCCTTCGATCATCGCTTCGACGTCATCGCCCCCGAGTTTGCCGGCGCGCGCCGCCGCGCGCAACCGCTCCGCGGTGTTGGTTTCTTCGAGGCCTGCGGCAAGCGCCAGGATGCGTGCAGCATCGACGAAGAGCCGGGTTCCTTGAATTTTGAGATCGATCGTGCGGGGAAACTCCTTGTTTTCGTCGAAGACGAAATCGCGAATGACGCCCAAAGGCGGGGTCGTGCGCAGGGCATCCTCGGTGAGCAGGCGCAAAAAGAGGGGAGAGTGCGGGACGTGGCGCTGAATCCATGCGCGGAGTTCATGCGCGAGGGACTCGTCGCCATAGATGGCGCGAAAATCGAAATAGATCGTCGAATTGAGCAAAGCCTGCGGGCTCGCGGCAGCGAGCCATTTGCCAAAGCGCTCGCGCCACTCGTGGAGCGAAAGGCAAAGCTCCGGATTGCTGGCCATGACGTTGCCTTTGCAGAGCGGAAAGCCACAGAGAGCGAGGCGCCGATTGACTTCCGCCGCGAAAGGCAGAAAAGCTTCCCGCAGCGCTTCGGCATCGGCGGGGGAAGCAGCGGCAAATGCAATGCCATTGTCTTGGTCCGTCGAGAGGGTCTGCTCGAAGCGGCCTTCCGAGCCAAAGGCAAGCCAGGCCCAGGCGACTTTTGGCAGCGTATACTCGCGCGCCGTGAGTTCGATGACGCGCACCGTCAAATGGTCATTGAGCGACGAAATGTGTTCGGTCAGGCTTTCCGCCGCCATACCTTCGGCCAGGAGGCGGCGCCCGAGCCGCCGGATGTCCTCGGCAGCAGCGACGAGGGCGTCCATCTCGCGCGCGCTGCGAATCGCGCTCGAGATCGCTTTGGCGCCGCCGCTTTGTAGCTCGTAGATATCCTCTTGTGAGACCACGCCAACGAGTTTGCCAGTGGCATCGACGATGAGGACGTGGTGGACGCCATGGCGCGACATCACGAGCGCGGCTTGATAGACCGTCGCGCGCCAATTGAGCATCAAAAGCCCAGTATCGCTCATGACGGATGAGATGGGCTGATCGAGATCGCAGCGTTTCGCGGCGACGCGGTGAAGAAGATCGCGCAGCGTGAAGATGCCGATCGGCCGCTGGCTTTCGGGCTCTACGACGACGATGGAGCCCACGCGCTCTTGCGACATGCGTGCGACGGCTTCGCGCAAGGATTCCTCGGGCGCAGCCGTCACTGGTTTGCGTTTGATCAGATGGGCGAGCTGGCTATGCAGATTGGCAGGCATGATCAGTATTTGAGACGAGCGTAATAGGTTTTTTGCGAGGCTTCACGCGCCTCGCGCAGCGTGCGAATGCCTTGGGCGGCAAGCAACGGGAGCAGCTTCAAGAAAACCTCTGCCGTGACGATGGCGTCGCCCAAAGCGGTATGACGACCGAGAATGGCCACCCCCAGACGCTCGGCAATCGCCTCGAGCTTATGGGATTCTTGGTGAGGATGCACGACGGCGTCGAGAAGCAAGGTGTCAAGCACCGGCTGATTGAACCGAATCCCCAAGCGCGCTTCCTTGAGTTCGAGAAAACGCATGTCGAAGGCGGCATTGTGGGCGACGAGCACGGTGCCGGCCGCGAAAGCGTGGAATTCCGGCAAAACGGCATCGATCGTCGGCTGCCCACGCACCATCTCGTCGGTGATGCCATGCACGGCGATGCCGGCTTTGGGAATGGGCCGCCGGGGATCGATCAATTGCTCGAAATTCTCGTGACGCAGCAGACGGCCATTGACGACGCGCACCGCGCCGATCTGGATGATCTCGTCGCCCGCCGAAGGTTCGAGCCCCGTGGTCTCGGTGTCGAAAACCGTGTAAGTCAAGGCGGTCAGCGGCATCTCATCGAGCGCATGGTCCTCGTCTTGGCGCTGGAAGAGATCGAAATCATAGAATTCCGGCCGGCTTTCCACCACGATCTGCATGCTCGTTTCCTGAACCCCTTGGGCGGCAGCGCGCGGCAACGTCAGCCGGAAAAAGGAAGTTTGACTTGCAGAGTCTCGCCCCTGCGCGAAATGCCCCCCATGTCGCTCGACGATGTCGCGGAGCGTGAATGCCCATTGAGTTCCTTCGAGAACGATCGGCTCGCTTTGCCATGAAAGCAAAGTCTCGCTCGAGAACGCCCGGCCCGACCACGAGAGTTCGATCGCAGCCTCTTGTTCGTAGGGTCGAATGCGCAGATGCACGAGCTTGAGCGCGGTGCTTTCGAGAAGGCGCAAGGCCAGATGGGTAATGGCGCAAGATAGGGAAAAGCTGTCTACGCGCAGCCAGAGCTGTGCGTCGTCACATTCGGTCTTCACCCTGAGGCCCGTTTCTTTTTCGATGCGCCGGGCAATCAAGGCCCCTAAATCGTATGCTGCGATTTCATCGAGCGGCCAACGGCTGGCTTGATGGCGCGTCTGTTCTTGTTCGGCCTGCTGCAAATACGCGGCGAGCCGATCGATTTCCCGGCGCATGGCGTCTGTAGCGCGCACGGAATCATCGCCAAGACGCGCGAGAGTCGTCCGCAAATGCGCGAGTGTGCTGCGCGTCTTTTCGATGAGGTCGAGCCAGAGTCGATCGGCTTCGCGATTGGCTTCCCAAGCGCGGGTGACGTTCTCGAGAACGAGCACGAAGCCAGCCAAGGGACCTTTCTCCGACGAAGCCGCCGGCGCTGCGACGGGCGCCATTTGCACGCGGATCAGTTGGCCGGCGCGCGTGGTGGTGACGAAACTCGCCACCGGCTGGCTTCCTTCCCGTTCCAAGCGATGTTGGAGCACTTCCAGGCCGTGGGCGATCTGGCTCGGCTCGAATAACGCATAGATCGAGCGCCCAAGCCCAATCGCCGTACTGGCATGGCCAACTTGGGCAAGCGCCTTGGCTTGCAGGCGCGCGCGATTGTTGTAGAGCAGGATGCGGCCATCGAGCGCGCAGACGATGACCGGCATCGGCAGTTCTGCGACCAAGGCAGCGAGGCGATTGCGCTCGAGTTCGAGGTTTTCGCGCGCACGGCGAATTTCTTCCTCGACGTCGCGCCGCGCCGCATCCCGTTGATCGGCAAGTTCGCCCAGGGCAGCCGCGAGCGCGCGTGCCGCGGCGACGCCCTCCGAGGTCGGACGATGGCTGGGATTCGGCCCGACGATCAGCCGCGCATCCTCAGCAAGCCGCAGCATTTCCCCAGCATACAAGCGCCAGAGGTAGCGCGCGGCGGCGGCGGCCAACACCGAAAGAATCGCCGCCAGCAACAAAGCCAAACCCACATGGGGGGACAAGACGTCGAGCAGCGCGCTTCGCGCCGCCGGCGTAAGGCTCGCCCAAAGAAAAGCCCCAACGAGGATCATGGGCAGGAACATGGCTGCCCAAGCCATGACGACAAACAAGAGCTCACCGCCTCGCTGCTGGATCGTTCGCTGTGCCATTTGGGTTCTTCTTGCCTCTTCGTCCGCTATTCGCCCCATACCTGAAGCGTGACGGTGCGTTGCCGGGGCCCGTCGAGCTCGACGAGGAATACCGATTGCCATCTGCCCATGGCCAATCGTCCCTCCTCGATGGGCAGCGCCTCAGAGCTACCCAAGAGCATCGCGAGAATGTGCGCATGGGCATTCTCTGGTTCATCCGGCGGGCAATCGCGTAAATGGATGTCATTATGCAGATAGCGCGCCTGGGGAGGCGCCAAGCGCGCGAGGAAGGCGCGCAGGTCGGCATGCAGCCTCGGCTCGTTCTCATTGACGACGATCGCAGTCGTCGTGTGGCGGGAAATCACCAAGGCAAATCCCTGGCGAACGCCGGCTTCGGCCAAACGGGCTGCAATCTCCGGCGTCAAATCATGAAGAGCGATGCCTCCGCCGGTTTCGAGGGTGAGAAGGAAAGTTTGGCAACGCATGAGGTCAGACTTTCACACAAAGACAGCGACGCAGCTTCGGCAAAGGACGAGCAGGGTGCCGTCTGCATCGAGAAAAGGGTCCGATGTGGTCATTCTGGAATTTATGCGCTTCGCACGGCTTCGTGTAGCAGCCCTCTTGAGACCGGCGCTAAGAAACCGTCAACGGCTTTCCATTGTCCTTGGCAGAAAGGTTCAGGAGGAAAGGCGCAGCGGTCTTTGCCCAGCGCTCGGCGTCCGGGTAATTTTTCGCCTCTTCCCCAAAACAACTCCGCAACATGTCGGTATCGATGATGCCAGGATTGAGCGGAATCGCCGCCATGCCGTTGGGCAGCTCCTGCGCAAGGGAACGCGTCAAGCCTTCGATGCCCCATTTCGAACAACAATAGGGCGCCACCCCCGCATCCGTTTCACGTCCCCAGCCGGAGCTCATGTTGACGATGACGCCCTGCTTGCGCTGGATCATCGCCGGAACGAAATGACGGATCACATTGGCGACGCCTTTGAGGTTGATATCGATGAGGGCGTCGAATTCGGCGGCGGAAATTTCCCACAAGGGTTTCATGGGGTTGATGATCGCCGCGTTGTTGATGAGCAGATCGGGCGGCCCCGCCTCGCCGATCACGGCGTCAGCCCAGGCGCCAACGGCGGCGTCATCGACGACATCGACGACGGAGAAACGATGCGGCGCACCGAGCTCGGCGGCGATACGCGCAATTCCTTCGGCTGAGCGCGCACATCCCGAAACGAGATGCCCCAAGGCGCTAAACCGTCGCGCCAGAGCGCGGCCCAGGCCACGGCTTACGCCCGTGATGACGATATGGCGCTGACCTTTGTCCATCACGAATCTCCTACGAAAAAAAGTCTCTCAAAGATACTGCCGTCTCGCCTGGGTGGGAAGGGCTCTTCAGCGCTCGAAACAGGCAATCGATTCGACATGCGCGGTATGCGGGAACATGTTTGCGATGCCCGCGGCTGTCAGACGATAGCCTTTTTCATGCACGAGCGCCGCCGCATCGCGCGCAAGCGTTGCGGGATTGCAAGAGACATAGACGATGCGGAAAGGCGGGCCTTTCGTGGCCAGCGCCTTGACGAGAGCGATCGCGCCTTCGCGCGGCGGATCGATCAGCATCTTTTCGCAGGCGCCCCAGGCCGTCAAGGCTTCCGCGTCTACGTCGAAGAGATCGGCGACATGGTAGGTGACGCAAGCAGCCAGGCCATTGGCTTCGGCATTTCGGCGCGCCCGCTCGATGAGGCCAGCATTGCCTTCGACGCCCACCACCTGGGCGCCCAAGCGGGCAAGCGGCAGGGTGAAATTGCCCAGTCCGCAAAACATGTCGGCAATGCGCTCGCCCGCCCGCACCTCCATCAAGGACAGGGCGCGCCGCACGAGCACGCGATTGACGTCGTGATTGACCTGCGTGAAATCGGTCGGACGGAAGGCTAGGCGTATGCCGAAATCGCCCAAGGTATAAAAGGGCCGGCCCGCAGCGCTCGGCTGCAAAGGCTCTGCGCTCTCCGGCCCCGCCGGCTGCAGCCACAGCCGCACGCCATGGGTGGCGGCAAACGCGAGAAGCCGGCTTTCGTCATGCGCGGAAAGCGGCGTCAGATGCCGCAAAACGAGAACAGGGTCGTCTTCTCCAACGGCCACCTCGATCTGGGGCAGCCGGTCGCGTATCGACAACTGCGCAACGAGCGCCTTGAGCGCTGGCAGCAAAGACGAGATTGCCGCCGGTAAGATGGCGCAGGAATCCATCACGGCGATGTAGCTGCTCTTCCTTTCATGGAAGCCGACCAGCACGCCGCCCTTCTTGGGCACGAAACGCACCGATAGACGCGCCCGCCGGCGATAGCCCCAGCTCGGCCCTTGAATGGGTGGCAGGATCGTTTGTGGCCGCAGGCGCGCGATATGCCAGAAGGCGTCTTCGAGCACGCGCTGCTTGACGGCGATTTGTGCGCTCGGCTCGAGGTGTTGCAGGCTGCAGCCCCCACAGACGCCAAAATACGGGCACCGCGGCGTTACGCGCTGACTCGAGGCGCGCACGAGCCTCGCCACGCGCGCCAGCTCATAGCTTGGCTTGCGCTTCAGCGTCTCGATCTCGACGTCTTCGCCCGGCAATGCGCCCTCGACGAAGACGACCTTGCCATCGGCATGATGCGCAAGGCCGCGGCCTTCTTGATCGAGCGATTCGATATGCACGAAAGTCATCGTTCGTCCTGTCTCATCAACGAATCTCGCGCCAATCGAGCCCCCCTTCTTGCGAGGCGACGTCGATCCATGAGGGCGGGCAGCCGAGCGCCTCGGCAAGCGCTTGCTGAGCGAGCTCGGGGCGATTGTTCTCTTGTGACAAATGCGCTGCGATCACGTGCTGCAAGCGAGCATGGGCGACGGCGGCCAACAATTGCGCCGCGGCGTCATTGGAGAGGTGGCCGAAGCCGCCGCTGATGCGTTTTTTGAGCGGGTATGGGTAACGCCCGCGCCAGAGCATCTCGGCGTCGTGATTGCACTCGAGGATCAGCGCCGCGCAACCGCTGAGCATTTTCACCATATGGGGCGTGACAGCACCCGCATCGGTGACGAGCCCGAGTCGGACCGCGCCGTCGGCGAATACGAATTGTGTCGGCTCGCGCGCATCATGCGGGACGGGATAAGGTTGGATCGATAGTTCGCCGATGGCAAAGGGCGTATGGCTATCGAAGCGCTGCACGGGCACACCGTCGAGAACGCTTGCCGCGGCACTCGCTGTCCCGAAACTGGCATGCAGCGTCCAGCCGAAATGGGCTGCGGCGCGCGCCGCTCCGGCGACATGGTCGGCGTGCTCATGGGTAAGCAAAAGCGCCCTCACAGAAGTCGGAGCTACCCCACGCGCCTCGAGGCGCCGCGAAAGATCACGGGGCGGCAGACCACAGTCGATGACGAGCCTCGTGGCGCCCTTTTCGACGAGCAAGGCATTCCCTTTGCTGCCGCTCGCCAGCAACGTGAATCGGATCACTTGAGCTGGTCGAAGAGCAAGGTCAATATTTTTCTGGCCGTCTCGGAATCGTCAATGCCCCCCTCGCGTGTGAGCACACGCACCCGCGATTCACCGCCCATGCCCAGGACGTGGATGCGATACTGGCTCTTTCCTTCGATCGGGGCCTCGCGCTTGAAGAGGTTCATGGGATTGAGCTTCGCAAGCCAGCCACTGCCTTCTTTCTTCGCGTTCTCAGCTTCGGGATCGACATAACGAACATAGAACATGCCTTGCGAGCGATCGCGGTCTTCGACCGTGAAACCGACGCGATCGAGCGCAAGCCCGACGCGACGCCAGGAACGATCGAAAGGCTCGCTGAGGATGAGCTCGCTCCCCCCCTCTTTACCCATCCGCGCGAGCTTGGCGCGTTCTGCCTTCGGCTCCGTCGCGAGCATGCGCTGCGCGCGCTCTTCCTCGACGCCCAAATAGACCATGAGCCGACGCAACATTTCGGCTTCGAGTTCAGGATCGGCCGGACGTGGTTGCCAGCGTGTCTGATCCTTGCCTTCAGTCACATAGACCTCGTACATGCCCCGGTGGCTGATGTAAATCTCGGTGGTGCCAGCCTCGGCGCCGGGCTCCAAGCGCGTGCGGAATTTGTCTCGTTCCGCCGTCGAGTAAAGGCTATCGAAGATCTTACCCAGCGTGCCGCGAATGATGTCTTGCGGCAACTTGGCGCGGTTTTCCGCCCAATCGGTCTCCATGACGCCGGCTTCGGGCACTTCGAGATTGATCAAGAAGCCGAGCTCCTGCCAAAACCCCTTGATGCGCGGCCAGAGCTGCTCGGGCGTGCCTGCGGCCACGAGCCAGCGCTGGGTGCCTGCGCGCTCGATACGGAATTTTTCTGCCGCAGGCAGCACGATGGAAGAAGTCGAGGCGCTCTGGGCATCCCGCCGCTCGCCGATGTATTCCGAATAGGTCGCCGTGCTCTTGGGCGCGATGTCAGGAACGCGAAAACGTTCGTCGCGCGAGGGTTGAGTGAGATCCGGCGGCACCTCGAGCGAGGGCAGTTTGCCAGCGGATTTGTAGTCGATCTTTTTCGGCTCGGGCAAGATATTGCCGGTGCAGGCGGCAAGCGCGGCGGATACAAGGATGAGAATCGGCAAACGCTTCATGGGCCTTACCTTACCGAAATGCCGGCAGCAGCGAGCGCCGCGAGAACGCGTTCATGGCAGGATGCGGACAACGGCGTCAAGGGTAGGCGCAAGCCGTCTGCGATCAGCCCCATGCGCATGAGCGCCCATTTGACGGGAATCGGGTTCGCTTCGCAGAAGAGCTCCTTGTGCAAAGGCTGCAGTCTTTCGTTGAGCACACGTGTCTTGTGCGCATCTTTCGCGAGTGCTGCTGCCGCCAATTCATGCATGAGGCGAGGAGCGACGTTCGCCGTCACCGAAATCACCCCCTTGCCGCCCAACAGCATGAGCGCCGCAGCCGTCGGATCGTCCCCGCTATAGACGGCGAACGTGGAAGGGGCGCGGCGGATCAGATCTTGCCCGCGTTCGAGATTGCCCGTCGCATCCTTGATGCCGATGACGCCGGGAAGCTCGGCAAGGCGCAAGGCGGTATCGTTCGCCAAATCCGCGACCGTACGGCCTGGGACGTTGTAAAGGATCAGCGGCAGATCCACGGCTTCCGCGATCGCGCGGAAATGCCGATAAAGCCCTTCCTGCGTGGGCTTGTTGTAATAGGGCACGACCGAAAGATGCGCCGCTGCGCCCGCTGCTTGCGCATATTTCGCCAGCTCGACCGCCTCACGCGTGGCATTGGCGCCGGTGCCGGCGATGATCGGGATACGGCCATTCGCTTGTTCGACAGCCACTTCGATCAGCTTACGGTGCTCGTCGAAATCGACGGTCGGCGATTCACCCGTGGTGCCGACGACGACGAGCCCGTCCGACCCTTCGGCGATATGCCAATCGATGAGCCGGCGATAAGCTTGCCAGTCGATCTCGCCGGCAGGCGTCATGGGAGTGACGAGAGCGGGAAGAGAACCTTGAATCGTGATCATGAGTCGCAAAAGATAGCTTGAAGGCAAAGAGAGTCAAATCTCCGCGAGGGCTTTGATATGCGAGGCCACGCTGCGCCCCAGGGCCGAGAGCGCATAGCCGCCTTCGAGCAGCGAGACGATGCGACCTTCGGCCGAGCGCTTGGCGACCTCGAGCAGACGTTCGGTCACCCAGGCATAGTCGTTCTCGGTCAAGCCCAACGAGGCCATGTCGTCCTCGTAATGGGCGTCGAACCCTGCGGAAATCAGGATCATTTCCGGCGCGAAAGCGTAAAGACGCGGCAACCACCGCGCCTCTACTGCGGCGCGAAAGCCATCGCCTCTTGTGCCCGCGGGCAAGGGCACGTTTTCCATGTTCGGCGCAGGATGATCCACCCCCGAATAGGGATAGAAAGGATGCTGGAAAGTGCCACACATCAGCACCCGCGGATCGTGCGCAAAGATGTCTTCGGTGCCGTTGCCATGATGGACGTCGAAATCCACGATCGCCACGCGCGCAAGACCCCAGACTTCGAGCGCATGCGCGGCAGCGACGGCGACGTTGTTGAAAAAACAAAACCCCATCGCACGCGCGCGTTCGGCATGATGGCCGGGAGGCCGGATGGCGCAAAAAGCCGCAGGCGCCTCCCCCTTCATGACCAAATCGACGGCGAGCACCCCCGCGCCTGCCGCCCGTAAAGCCGCGGGAAGCGTAGCCGGGCACATCGCCGTGTCGGGATCGAGATGACGCAAGCCTTGCGTGGGCGCTTGGGCCTCGAGGTAATCGAGGTAGGCAGGCTCATGCACGCGCGCAAGCTGCTCCCGCGTAGCCAGGGGTGCTTCGTAATACTGCAAATAGGCATCCAGGCCGGAGGCGATGAGCCGATCCTGGATCGCCGAGAGGCGCTCTGGGCATTCCGGGTGATGGGCGCCCATTTGGTGGCGCCAGCAGTCGCGATGGGTCACGAAAGCGATGGTCATCGGCAAGAGCTCGCACGACGTAAAATCGAGATGTCTATTATCCAGGAAAAACGGTTGCTTCGTCCGTGACGGCCGCATCTTCCTCAACGATTCCGTTTGCCGAGGTCCTCGCCGCCGCCGAAAGCATCGTGCTGGGCAAGGCAAAGCCCCTGCGGCTTGCGCTCGCCTGCCTGATCGCCCGCGGGCATTTGTTGATCGAAGATCTGCCCGGCATGGGCAAGACCACGCTGGCCCACACCTTGGCGAAGCTTTTCGGCCTCGGGTTTGCGCGCGTCCAGTTTACGAGCGACCTCTTGCCGGCCGACATCCTGGGCGTCTCGGTCTTCGACCGCGCGCAAAGCGCTTTCGTCTTCCATCCCGGCCCAATCTTCACTGAAGTTCTGCTTGCCGACGAAATCAACCGCGCCACGCCGAAAACCCAAAGCGCGCTGCTCGAAGCGATGGAAGAGCGGCAAGTCAGCATCGAAGGCGTCACACGCCCGCTGCCCGATCCTTTCTTCGTCATCGCCACGCAAAACCCCATCACCCACCTCGGCACGTTCCCGCTGCCGGAATCGCAGCTCGATCGTTTTCTGATGAAGATCGAGCTCGGCTACCCAGATCGTGCGGCGGAGCGACGATTGCTCGCCGGCGGCGACTCGCGCCAGAAACTCGCCTTGCTTGCGCCTCTTGCGGAGGGAAAAGAGCGACTGCAAAGGGCTCAACGGGAGGCGGCGGCGATCCACGTCGGCGCCCTTTTGCTCGATTACATCCAAGCCCTGCTCGATTTCACTCGTCAGAGCGGCGCTTGGCAAACGGGCCTCTCGCCGCGTGCTGGCCTTTCCTTACTTGCCGCCGCACGCGCCTGGGCTTATCTCGACGGCCGTGATTTCGTCATGCCGGAAGATATCCAGGTCGTCTTGCCCGCAGTGACTGGCCATCGCCTGCTGCCCGCCAATCCCCTGGAGCGCACGTCGAGCGAAGAGACTGCGCGCAGGCTCATCGAGGCCGTGCCGGTGCCGTGACCGATGCATCATGCCTTTTCGACTCTTTTCCGAGACTGCGAAACGCTGGCGCGCCTGGCTCCTCGCGCGAAGGCCGCGCGGGCACCCTGCCCGCATCGCCGCGCGTGAGGTCTATATCTTGCCCACAGGCGCCGGCGTGGCGGCAGCGCTGGCGCTCGCGGCGATGTGGGTCGCTTCCATCAATTATGGTCTGGCGCTCGGCCATGCGCTGACTTATTTCCTGGTCGCGGTCGGCGTGGTGTCGTTGTTTCAGACTCAGAGGTCGCTCGTCGACCTCGAGATCGCCGCTCGCCCTGCTCAACCCGTCTTCGCAGGCGAGCCCCTGGTCTTTCTGCTCAGTGTGCGCGAGCTGCGTGGGCGTGCGCGTTTCGCCCTCCGCATCCGCGGCGACGGCTTGCCGCCCATCAATTGCGCGCTCTCTGCCTGGGGGGAGACCACGCTGCGCCTTTCGACGCCGACGACCCACCGCGGCTGGCTTGAGATGCCGCCCCTGGTGATCGAAACGGAATGGCCGTTTGGCTTCGCGCGCGCGTGGACTTACGTGGCCTTGCCGGTGCGGGGCTTGGTGTATCCGAAGCCGGCAGAAAATCCACCGCCTGCGCCAAGACTTCCCGGTCGAGAAACCGGGGTTGCTCGCGGCGAAGAGGATTTTGCCGGCCTTTCCGACCACCGTCCCGGCGAGCCCCTGCCGCGTGTGGCGTGGAAAGCCAGCGCGCGTCTCGAAGAGGGGCTGTTGGCGAAGCGCTTTGCGGGCGGAGAAAGTCAGATTCTCTGGCTCGATTGGCAGGCTTTGCCAAGCGCGCTGGATAAGGAAACACGGCTTGCCTGGCTTGCGCGGTGGGCCCTCGACGCCGAGCGGGCACGTCTCGCCTGGGGCCTCGTCTTGCCCACGATCCGCCTGGCGCCGGGCAGTGGGCCGGAGCACCTCGCGCATACGCTTTCCGCTCTCGCGCTTTATGACTGAAACGGCGCTTTCCCGTACCTCTCTCGGAGGGCTTTGGGTCACGGCTGCCTTGAGCCTGGCGCCGCTGGCGTTGGCGCAGCCGCGTTGGATCGCCTTTCTTTCGGCGACGTTGCTCGCGCTTTATGCGCTGCTTTGGCTCTACAGGCTGCCCTTGCCCTCGCGCCGACTCGTCAACGCCCTGGCCCTCGCGGGCAGTCTGGCCATCTTCTTCGAATACCGCACGCTTTTCGGCCTGCGCGCAGGCCTTGCTCTGCTCTGCCTTTTCTTGCCAGCGCAATTGTTCGTCACGCGACGGCGGCGCGAGGGGCTTACCGTGATTCTGTTGAGCTGGTTTTTGATCCTGGCGCGGTTCATCGATGACCAGACGCCGACTGCGGCGGCGCTTGCTTTCTTCGCCGCTTTGGTCTCGCTCGCCACGCTTTCGAGATGCCTGGCGCCCGCGCTCGAGCTACGCGCGCATGCGCGTGCGCTCGCCCTCCTGTGCGCTCAGAGTGCGCCGCTTTTCTTGGTTTTGTTTCTCTTCATGCCCCGCGTGCCCGGCCCACTCTGGGGGTTGCCGCAGGATGCGCGTAAAGGCGTCTCCGGCCTCGCCGAGGAAATGACGCCGGGGTCTTTAGCCGAGCTCGCGCTCTCCGAAGCCGTGGCGTTCCGCGTGCGTTTTGCGCAGACGCCGCCGCGCCATGCCTTGTATTTTCGCGGCCCGGTGCTCGAACGCTTCGATGGCCGCACCTGGCGCATGGCGCCTGCGCGAGAACGTCCGGCGCCCCCGCTCATCGCCTCCTCCCCGGATCTCATCGATTACGAGATCACGCTCGAACCCCATCGCCAGCGTTGGTTGCTGCCCCTCGACTGGCCGCTCGAAATCCCTCCCGATGCGCATATGCGGCATGACTTTCATGTCGAGGCGAAACAGGCCGTGCTGGCGCTCAGACGCGATCGCTTCCGCTCGGCTTCGACGCCACCCTTCGTCGAGGAGGCAACCGAGGTGCTGCAGGAGAATCTGCGCCTGCCGCTGGGCAGCAACCCACGCACGCAGGCCCTGGCGGCTTCGTGGCGACCGCTGCCTCCGGCCCAGCGGGTAGAGGCGGCGCTCGATCACTTTCGGCGTGGTGGGTTCGTCTATACCCTGCGTCCGCCTCCCTTGGGCGAGCACAGTGTCGATGAATTCTTGTTCGAGACCCGTCGCGGCTTCTGCGAGCATTTCGCGGCGGCTTTCGTCGTCCTCATGCGTGCAGCTGATGTGCCTGCCCGGGTCGTCACGGGCTATCAAGGCGGCAGCCACAATCCCATCGACGACACCTGGGTGGTTCGGCAAGCGGACGCGCATGCCTGGGCAGAAGTCTGGATCGCCGGCGCCGGCTGGCGACGCGTCGATCCCACCGCCCTGGCGGCTCCTCAACGTCTCGAGGCCGATCTTGTCGCCGCCTTGCCCGTCGGCGACCCCGTCCCCTTGTTTGCGCGCGCAGGCTTCGATTGGTTGCGCACCCTGCGCTTTCATTGGTGGGCTTTGCAAAACGGGTGGAATCAATGGGTATTGGGCTACACCGCCGACCGACAGCGCCAAATGCTCGCTCGTTTTGGCTTGCAGGAAGGCGATTGGCGTCACCTCGTGTGGTTCTTGGGGATAGGCGCCGCGCTCGCACTGTCTCTGTTGGCTTGGACGGCGTCTAGCCGCAAGCCACGGCTCGACCCCGCGCAGCGCCTCTGGCGCGCGTTTTTGCGTCGGCTCGCGCGTAAGGGCGAAGCGCCCGCGCCTTGGGAAGGCCCCCTGGCGTTCGCCAAACGTGCTGCGCTGCGCTGGCCAGAAAAAGCGGCCGAGATCGAGCGCATCGCAAGGCTTTATGCCGGCTTGCGCTACGGTAAGCTCGGCGAAGAGGCGCTCGAAGCGCTTCGACGCGCCGTCCTCGGCTTCCACCCATGAAACGTCTCTTCTTTCTACTCGTCGTCTTGTGCGCCCCCTTCGTCTGGGCCGGCGGTTATGCCGACCATCCCAAGGCGCAGGCGTTCATCGCGCGCATGACGGAGCGTCACGGCTTTTCAGAGGCAGAGCTGTGGCTTCGCTTTTCTCATCTTCAGCCGATGGCGCGCGTTTTGGAGTTGATCGCCCCCCCGCGAGATGCGCGCCGGAAATCCTGGCAGGCCTACCGCGCCCGCTTCGTCGACCCACGCCGCATCGAAAAGGGGCTTTCTTTCTGGCGACGCCATGCCGCCACGCTTGCCCGCGCCCAGGCGCGCTATGGCGTGCCGGCCGAAATCATCGTCGCCATCCTCGGCGTCGAAACGCTTTATGGCAAAGACACCGGTCGTTTTCCCACGCTCGCGACGCTGGCGACGCTCGCCTTCGATTATCCGCCGCGCGCCGAGCTCTTCGAACGCGAATTGGAAGCGCTCTTGCTGCTTGCGCGCGAAGAAGGACGCCCGCCCGAGAGCTATTATGGCTCTTATGCGGGAGCAATCGGGCTGCCGCAGTTCTTGCCTTCCTCGATTCGCGCCTATGCCGTCGATTTCGATGGCGATGCACGCATCGACCTGGAAAGGAGCGCCGCAGACGCGATCGGCAGCATCGCGAATTTTCTCTCCGCCCACGGTTGGCGTGAAGGCGCGCCGGTCGCCGTGAAAGTCGATGTCGAGGGGACGGCAATGCCCACGCTTGGCGAGGAAAACATCCAGCCCTCGCGGCGCGCCTCGGAGTTCGCCGCCTACGGATTGCGGCTGCCGCGTGACCTCGACGACGCGCCCGCCGCCTTGATCGACCTGCCGACGCCGGAAGTCGGCGCCGAATATTGGCTAGGCTTTCAGAATTTTTATGTGCTCACGCGTTACAACCGCAGCAGCTTCTATGCGATGGCGGTCTGTCAGCTCGCCGATGCCTTGCGCGCGCGGTGGGCGGCTCAGGAAGCCCAGAGCAGGCTCGACAGCCCAAGACCTGCTTGCTCGAGCTGACGACGTAGCCGCGCCAATGCCTCGAGCTGCAGTTGACGCACGCGCTCGCGCGTAATTCCGAGTTCCTCGGCCAAGGCCTCCAAGGTTTGGATCGGGCGACCATTGAGTCCATAGCGCCCTTCCACGACGCGGCGTTGGCGCTCCGGCAGGCTTGCCACCCATTCCGCGATGCGCGCTTCGAGTTCGCTTTGCGCAAGGGCCTCTTCGGGCGCCGCTTGGCGTTCGTCAGCGAGCGTGTCGCCGAACGAAAGGTCGGGATCGATCTCGAGGGGCGCATCGAGCGAGGCCGTATGTTCATTGAGCATGAGCAGTTCGCGCACTTCGTCAGGCGTGCGGTGCAACAGCTGCGCCACCGTTTCGATCGGCGCCTGGGCGTCTTCCTCTTGGGCATTGACGCCAAGCCGACGCAAAGCGCGCAAAACGGCATTGAGCTCCTTGATCACATGCACGGGCAGCCGCACGGTGCGCGATTGGTTCATGATCGCGCGTTCGATGTTCTGGCGGATCCACCAGGTTGCATAGGTGGAAAAACGGAAGCCTCGCTCCGGGTCATATTTCTCGATGGCATGGATGAGGCCGAGATTGCCCTCCTCGATCAGGTCGTCCAGGGGCAAGCCGCGGTTCAGGTAATGACGCGCAATGCTCACCACGAGCCGCAGATTGGCCTCGATCATGCGCTGGCGCGCAAAAAAATCGCCGGCTCTCGCTGCACGCGCGAGATGCAATTCTTCTTCCGGCGTCAGCAAAGGCGTAGCGCCGATCTCATTCAAATACAACTGCGTGAGATCGTCGAGAAATCCGTCCTCGCCGCCCGCTTCGATCTCGGCTTGATCAAGGCCTTCCTCGAAGGCGGCAGGTTCTTCGATCTCGATGTCTTCGTCGCGGCTTGCGCTCATGAGCGGGGAGGAAGGAATTTCAAGGGATCGACGGGCTTGCCTTTTTGGCGGATCTCGAAGTGCAACTTCGGCTCGGAAGCGTCGGTATCCCCGATTTCCGCGATTTTCTGGCCTCGGGCAACATACTGCCCTTCCTTGACCAACACTTTACTGTTGTGCGCATAAACGGACAAGAGTTCCGGGCCATGGCTGATGATGACCAGATTGCCGTAGCCACGCAGGGCGTTGCTGACGAGGATCACCTTTCCGCTCGCTGCGGCCCAGACCGGATCGCCGATCTTCCCTGCGATGTCGATGCCCTTGCGTAGGGGGCCGCCGTTGCCCGTCTCCTCGAACGTCGCGAGCAACTTGCCCTGTGCGGGCCAAGCCCACTCGCTGGCCGCTGCGGCGCCCTTGTCGTTTGCCGGCGGCATGGCGGCTATGGCGGGTTTTTCGCTGGGACGCACAGAGGAACTGGAGTCTCGTTCGGCTTGCAGGCGTGCGAACGCTTCTGGCGAATAAGGCAGCTTCGCGGCCTTGGGCGTGCGTTTGATCTTTTCCGGCATCGCCGTCGGCCCCGGCTCTGCTGGCGGGGTGGCGTCCAGCGGTCGCGCCGCGGGCAGCGCAGCCAAAGCAACCGGCTGCGCTTGCGCCTCGGCCGGTGGGCTTGGGCTCGGGCTCGGGGATTCAGGCGCGGCGATGCGCAATGTCTGTCCGGCCTGCAGCCGCGTCGTAGGATCGAGCCCATTCCACGCCGCCAGATCTTTCGGGCTGACGCCATATTGACGCGCGATGCCGAAGAGGGTTTCGCCCCGTTTGACGAGATGGGTCTTGGTTGCGGCAGACGGTGCGGGCGCTCCCGGGCCGATGGGCTCGATACGCGTCGGCGTGGGCGCTTCGGCAACCGGCACGGGGGCGCGGCTGGCGCAAGCCGCCAGCACGAGCGATAGCAGGATCCATACCTTGCGCATCATCAGCCGACTCCTGGCAGCAAAGGAACGAAGCGCACCGCATCGGCGCGGCGTTCGCGAAACCCCTCGGGCGTACGATCGACGATCACCAGCACCTGGTCATGGGTGCCCACCGGCATCACGAGACGCCCCCCGGGCGCAAGCTGGTCCTTGAGCGTCTGCGGCACCCATGCGGCGGCAGCCGCGACGATGATCGAATCGAAAGGCGCAGCCTCCGGAAGGCCGAGCATACCATCGCCGTGTTTCAGGCGGATGCGGGTGAGCTTGAGCAGGCGTAAGTGTTCGCGCGCGCGCGCAAGAAGCTGCGCCAGCCGTTCGATGCCATAGACTTCGCGCGTCAGTTGCGCCAATACGGCCGCCTGATAGCCACA
The DNA here is from genome assembly GCA_026417115.1 of Rhodocyclaceae bacterium. Classification (GTDB taxonomy): domain Bacteria; phylum Pseudomonadota; class Gammaproteobacteria; order Burkholderiales; family Rhodocyclaceae; genus Sulfuricystis. The sequence goes on along the minus strand of JAOADW010000050.1, from coordinate 23,338 downwards.
GCCCGTGCCGACATCGAGCGTCTTGCCAAGCCCCACACGTCCTTCGCGCAAGAGCTCGATCATGCGTGCGACGACGAAGGGTTGGGAAATGGTCTGACCGAGGATCAAGGGCAGCGCCGTGTCTTCATAGGCGCGATGCGCGACCGCTTCCTCGACGAAGATATGACGCGGCACGGCCGCGAGCGCCGCCAGCACGGCTTCGTCGCGAATTCCTTCCTCGCGCAGCCGTTCGATCATGCGTGCGCGCGTGCGCTCGGAGGTCATGCCACTGCCGGCGAGCGCATTCATGGACGCCACCATTGTGAAAGCTGCGCAAGGCGCGCATGATCGGTGAGATCCGTCTGCAACGGAGTGACCGAGGCAAAGCCCTGCTCCACGGCGTAGAAGTCCGTTCCCGGGCCGGCATCCGCGGCTTGGCCGGCAGCGCCGACCCAATAGACGACGTCGCCCCGCGGCGACACCTGCTTGACCACCGGCTCTGCCTTGTGCCGGCGCCCAAGCCTCGTGATCTCGATGCCGCGCAACGCCGAGGCGGGGAGGTCGGGCACATTGACGTTGAAAAGCATCGGCATGGGCAAAGACGACGCGCAAAGGCGTTCGATCAGACCGCAGGCGACCTCCGCCGCCGTCGCGAAATGTTTGCCTTCGAAGCTCGCCAAGGAAATGGCGATGGCCGGCACGCCGAGCTGGAACCCTTCCATCGCCGCAGCCACGGTGCCCGAATAGATCGTGTCATCCCCCATGTTCGGGCCGAGATTGACGCCGGCAATGACCCAGTCGGGCGCTTTTTCCAGCATGCCCGTCACGGCGAGGTGGACGCAATCGGTCGGCGTGCCGTTCACATAGTAGAAGCCGTTTTCGGCGCGCTTGACGAGCAGCGGGCGATCGAGCGTCAGCGAATTGGAGGCGCCGCTCATGTTCCGTTCTGGCGCCACCACGGTGACCGTTCCCAGCTCGGCAAGCTTGGCCGCGAGCGCGATGAGTCCGGGCGCCAAAAAGCCGTCGTCGTTGGAAAGCAGGAAATGCACGGGGAAAATCGCCCCCCCACTGGAAAAAAGACCTATCAGGCTTTATTTTATAAGCCGATGGCGAACCGCCACGAAAAGCAAGGCATTGGAGATCGTTTCTGTTCTCTCGATTCCTTTTGGAGGATTCTCACCATGGACCATGCTCAAGTGATTCAAGAGAAACTCAAGCTTGATCAGGAATTCCGCGCCTACGTCGCAGAGCACGGCTTCGATTATGCGCAATATTGCGCGCCGACTCCGGGCAGCTGGTATGAGAGCTATCGCAAGCGGGTCAAGGCGCTCGAAGATCAAATGCTGACCAAGCTCGAGTACTGGAAGCCCAGCAACTGATCGGCTGCGAGCCAGACGCTAGGCTGGCTCGCGAGGCGGGCCAGCGGGCGCGGCAGAAGCCTCTTTCATCACGCGCCGCATGAAGCACAAATCTTCCCATGCCTTCGCCTTCTCTGGCAGGTTGCGCAGCAAATACGCCGGATGATAGGTGACGATGAGCGGTATGCCGCGATAGGAAAAGAGTTTGCCGCGCGCTTTCGCGATCGTGATCTCCTCTTGGAGGAGCGTCTGCGCAGCAGGCTTGCCCAAAGCCACGATCAGCTTGGGACGCACCAGCTCGATTTGTCGCGCCAAGAACGGCCAACACGCCGCCGTTTCCCCAGGCTCCGGCGTGCGATTGTTGGGAGGGCGGCATTTGACGACATTGGCGATATAGACATTCTCGCCACGGCGTAAATCGATCGCGGCCAGCATCGCATCGAGCAGCTTCCCCGCTTGGCCGACGAAAGGCTCTCCCCTTTCGTCTTCCTCAGCGCCTGGCCCCTCGCCGACGAAAAACCAATCCGCATGGACGTCGCCGACGCCGAGCACCGCCTGCTTGCGGGTTGCGTGCAAGCTGCAGGCGCGGCATGCGGCCACCGCGCGCGCAAGCTCATCCCAGCCCATCGCCGCGATCTCTGTTTCGCGCGCACTGCCTGGCGACAGCGCATCTTCCGCAGAACGCCCAGTGTCCTGTGGCCTAGAAGCGGCTTGCGCATCCGCGCGCGCGCCACGCAACCTCCAGATTGGCCCCAAGCCCATCTCGTGCAATAGCTGCGCACGTTTCATGATTCTGACATGAATATCCTTCTTTCCATGATGACGGCATCTTCGCTTTCCGCCGCGCGCGCATAATAAGCGCGACGCCGCGCGATCTCTTGAAAGCCGACGCGCCGATAAAAGGCGAGCGCCGGCTCGTTGTGCGCACGCACTTCGAGCAAGATGCGCTGCCCGCCGCAAACGCGCGCCTGCTTGGCGACTTCCTCGACCAGTCGGCTCGCGAGCCCCTGCCGTCGATGGGCAGGCGCAACGCCCAAACGCAGAAGCTCCCATGCCTCGCCACAGGGCAACACGATCGCATAGGCGGCGAGTTCTTCGCCGATGCGCACTGTCCAGCCCCGATTGCCCGCTGCATAGGCGCCGGCAAGTTGCGTCGCCGTCCAGGCTCCCTGCATGATACCGGCCTCAAGGGCGGCAATCTCGGCGATATCCTCGTTGCGCCACGGCGCTGGCCTCATTTGCTGCCCCCTTGAGCGAGGCGTTCAGAAACGGTGAGCGCGACTTTGTCCCGCACGTAGAAAGGCAACGCGTGTGTGGCCAAAACTCCCTCTCCCCGCGTCAGCATGAGATGCCCGAGCTCGGCCACCGCCGCCGCCGTCGGCAGCATCTCGGGGCGTCTTTCGCTCAACCGACGACCGAGCCGCGCCGCCAAGATCTCGCCATGACTCGCGAAACCATCGCCCACGCCCAACCATCCCTCGCCTGCGGGCAGATCCACCGTCTCGGGCGCGCCGACCCGCGGAGGCAGCATTTCCTGCATGCAGCCGGCCACGATTTCATAGGCAGCCACATAGACCTCCCCCATGCGCGCATCGAGGCAGGCGAGCACGCGCGTTTTTTTTGCGCCATAGGCCAAGGCGGCAAGCGTGCCGACGGGCGCCACCGGCAACGCCAGCGCCAAGGCAAGCCCTTGGGCGATGCCGCACGCAAGCCGAAGCCCCGTGAAGGCGCCCGGGCCAGCGCCAAAGGCCAGGCCGTCGAGGTCGCGCACGCGCAGCCCATGCTGCCGCAAAAGATCGTCAGCCCAAGGCAGCAGCCATTCGGAGCCGCCGTTTTTCACTTCGGCGGCGATTTCGGTCACCTTGCCCTCTTGCCATAGGGCCACGGAAAGACGGCGCGTCGACGCTTCAAAGGCGAGAAGTTTCACGGGCAGGATTCTACCCGCCCCGTGCTCAGCTCTTGGGCGTCCAATGCCGGTGGCCCTCATCGCCGTGCGAGGAATGACGGCCGTGTCGATGATCGGCAGCCACGCGCTCGACGGCGATCAGATTGAGCAGGCCGTGGCGCACCCCCCGCTCGGCAGAAAGCGTATCGGCAAAGGCTCGCACCGCCTGCATCGCCCCCTGCAGGATCATGGACTCGAGACAATGGTCGTGATCGAGATGCACGTGCTGCGTGGCCACGACGAGGTCATGATGACGGTGTTGCAAATCGGTCAAGCGCTCGGCGAGGTCGCGCTGATGATGGTTATAGACATAAGACAGATTCGCCACGCAAAAGCCGGTCGTATCCTCCTGTTGACGAGCCCGCTCGAGCTCGGCGCGGATCAGATCGCGCAAGGCTTCAGACCGGCTGCGGTAACCGCGCCGTGCGCAGAGCCGATCGAACTCGGCAGCAAGTCCTTCGTCGAGCGATATCGTCAGCCGTTCCATGACTCCCCCCGCAATGGAGACGGATGCAATTTACCAGCCCAGCCGCAACGGATGTAGTATGATGTTTCCTGATATTTTTCATACGATGACTACAATGCGGCGCTTCGCACCCTGGCTTTTGCTCGCCTTCTGCATGCGGCAGGCCGCTTTTGCCCATGATCTATGGCTAGAAAAAGAAGGCCTTGTGATCACCCTCTATCAAGGCCACAAATTCAGCGCCCATGGCGGCGCGGAAACCCTTGCCTACGGCCAAGATTTCGTGCAGGAAGCTCACTGCTTCGACCTTCAGGGCAAGCCCCGCCCCCTTGAAATCCTTTCTCGTTCGCCTTGGCGCGCGCGCGGCGACTGTGCGATTTCGCTATTGGTGGCAAGCTCCGGCTATTGGAGCAAGACACCCTGGGAAACCCGCAACGCCCCCAAGAGCGAGACGCCCGGAGCGATCAAAAGCTGGCGCACGATCGAGCGCCTCAAGCGCCTCGAACGCTGGAGCGAGCATTTCGCGTCACCGCTTGGCAAACATCTCGAAATCGTGCCAGAAAGCAATCCGTTTGCGGTCAAGCCACAAGAAAAGCTTATGCTGCGCGTATTTTTCGACGGCAAGCCCCTGAGCGGCGTTCCAGTCGCCTACCGTGGCCAGATCCGCGGGGAAACCGATGCGCAGGGACGCATCGCCATTCGCCTGCGGCAGGCGGGCATCCAATGGTTTTCTACGAGCCTTGAAAGACCCGTGGCCGACGACAAGGCCGACGTCGAGATCGTCAATGCCCTCTTGCAATTCGAGCTCGCGCCATGAGGCCTTGGTCTTTCCTCGTCTATCTCTTGGCGGCCAGCGCCGCGGCGCACGAAGTGCAGCTGGATGTCGCGAAAAGCGAAGCGATCGTGCTCACCCTCACCTATGGCAACGGCCAGCCCTTTGCTTACGAAAAATATGCGCTTACCCCGGTGGGCGAGCAAACGCCTCGTCAAGTCGGTCAGACCGATGCCGCAGGGCGCATCGTCTTCCTGCCTGGCGCCATCGGTCGATGGCGTCTGACGGCGACCTCGCCCGATGGCCACGGCATTGAGCGCGAGATCGATATCGAGATCCCCATGGCGCCGCCTGCGCGCACGGCCCCCTCCGGCCATGGGCTGAGTTGGCTCGATGGCCTCGCGATCCTGTTCGGCCTCTTCGGCGTTTGGCAATTGTTTTCGAGGAGAAGGCGATGAAACGGATACTCGTCTGCGCCCTCATGTTGGGCGCGCCGGCGGTTCATGCGCATCATGGCGTCGCCAGTCTGGGCTCTGCCGCCCTGGAGGGCCCCGGCGCACCCATCGAATCAGCAAGCTCTGCGGTTTTGCCCAAAGGCAAGACGCTCTTATACGCCAAGCTCGACCACGCCAAATATAAGACGTTCGATCCCGACCCCACCCATCCAGAAAGCGATTACGCCAACTACTGGATGGTTGGCGTGGGGCATGGGTTTGCGCCTTGGCTTTCCCTCTATCTTTTCGCCCCTTATCATGCCAAGATCGACGAGCCCGGCGGGCTCGACTCGAAAGGCTGGGCGGACCATGCCATTCTCGCGCAAATCGGCTTCAAGCATGAACCCGGCCAGGGGCTGCGCCTCGTGCCGGAAAAAGAAAGCCTCGACGACCTTGAAGACTGGCATTTCACGCTGTATTTCGGCGGCACGCTGCCGACCGGCAACGCCAATCATCGTCTCGCCGACGGCTCAATCGATCCCGGCAAGGCGCATGGCTTCGGTAAGCCCACGGCAAGCGTCGGCATGACCGCGAGCAAGCTTCTCTCGCCTGCCACCACCTTGCATGTCGAAGCGTCGACGCTGCGCTTTCGCACTCATCGTTATGCGGATGGCAACACGATGCGCTTCGGTCATGAAAATCGCCTCAATATCGCGCTGACGCGGCGCCTCCAGGGCGACGCCGAAAAGCGGTTGCGCCTCGACGGCGTGATCGAGGCGCAATTCCTTTCATTGGGGCGGGACATCGAAAATGGCAAGGCAGCGAGCGCGACCGGTGGGCGTGTGCTTTACCTCATGCCCGGCCTGCGCCTATATCATGACCGCATGAGTTTCGCAGCGGGCGTCAAAAAACCCCTCTGGACGAGGCTCAACGAGGAAAGCATGCAGCAGGGCGCTGAGGGGAAAGAAAAATACCGTCTGTTGTTTTCGCTTTCCTATATCTTTTAGCGTCGGCTGCGCCTTTTCATGCACATTCCAGACGGCTTTCTCTCTCCACAAACCTATCTTCCCGCCACGGGCCTTGCCATTGGCGCTTGGATCTGGGCAGCGCGCGAGTTGCGCGCCCGCCTCGACGAAACCCTGATCCCGAGGCTTGCCGTCACGACCGCCCTCGCCTACGTCCTCAATCTCGTAATGCTTCCTTTGCCCGGGGGCACCAGCGCTCATTTCATTGGCATCGCCCTGTTGGCTTTGCTCTTTGGCGCTAGACTCGCCTTCCTCGCCTTTAGCGGCATGCTCGCCCTGCAAACGTTCGTCTTGGGAGCGGGCGGCCTGACGGCCTTGCCCGTCAATGCCTTGATCCTCGGTCTTGCCGCTGGACTCACGGCGCGGGGGAGTTTCGCCCTGCTCGCGCGCTGGCGCGAGGCGATAGCCATCGTCGTAAGCACCTGGCTTTCGGTGATGGTGGCCGCGACGCTCACCGCCGTGGTCTTAGGGATACAGCCCATGATCGCCCGGCGGCCCGATGGCGCTCCGCTTTTCTTCCCCTTCGGACTCGAGGTGACCTTGCCAGCCATCCTCTTGCCCCATGCCCTGATCGGCATTGCCGAAGCCGCGCTCACGTTGATCCTCTGGCGCTACGCACGCGCGCGACAGTGGCTGTCATGAGCGAGCTCGCCCGTTTGTTGCTCTATCTCTGCCTCGTGCCCCTGCCAACGCTGACCGACGACGTGCGACTGCTCGCCGCCGGCTTTTTCATGGCGTTTCTGGCTCAGGGCAAGTCACGCGGGCGGATTCTTCGCCGCAGTCTCATCGCCCTGTTCACCTTCAACTTGACCATCAGTCTCGGCGTCATTCTCTTTGCCGTCTTGCGCAGCGCGCCCATCGACTGGGAATGGCTCGTCCTCGTCAATCTGCGCGCGCTGACCATGACCTTTCTCGTTTTCTCGTGCATTGCGCACGTGGATCTGGCCAAAGCCCTGCAACGATGGCCGACGCTCGTTCTGCTTTTGACTGTCACCTTGGGCCAAATACAGTGCCTATACGAGATCTTGCGGCGCTATCGCTTGGCGCAGCAAAGCCGCATGATCGGGCCCACCCGCCTCGCCGAACGTTATCGTTTGTCTGCCGCGCAAGCCATGGCTCTGTTTGAGCATGCCGAGGCGCACACCCAGCTGGTCGCGCGAGCGATGCGCTCACGGGGGGTCTTCGAATGACGCTCACCCTCACGGACGTTTGCTATGCGTGGGACGACGGGAACACGGCGCTCGCAGGGCTCTCCGCTTCGGTTGCGCGAAGAGACAAGATCGTCGTGCTCGGCGCCAACGGCAGCGGCAAATCCACCTTGTTGATGCTTTTGAACGGCTTGATTTTCCCGACCTCCGGCGCAATCGCCTATGAGGGCGTGCCCCTTTCGAAATCGACATTGGCCGCAGGCACCCCCTTCGCGCGGCGCTTTCGAAGCGAATGCGCGCTGCTCTTTCAACAGCCGGAAGCCATGTTGTTCAATCCAAGCGTAAGCGACGAAATCGCCTATGGCCTGCGTCGTCTCGCCCTGCCCGATGAGGCAGAGCGCGTGGCCTACTGGGCTTCTACGCTTGGGCTTGGGCACCTCCTCGATGAGCGTCCCTATCGGCTTTCGGGTGGAGAGAAGCAAAAACTCGCCTTGGCTTGCGTGCTTGCGCTCAAGCCCCGGCTTTTGTTGCTCGACGAGCCCACGGCCAACCTCGACCCGATGACCGTTGCCTGGCTGGCCGACTACTTGCTGGACACCTCGCAAACGGTCATCATTGCCACCCACAACCTTTCGCTGGCTGCCGAGCTGGGCGCTCGCTGCTGGATTCTTTCGGGGGGGCGGTTACTCTTCGACGGTCCGACGACGCGCGCGCTTGCCGATCTTTCCCTGCTCGAGGCGGCAGGCCTCGCCCACCGCCATCGTCACCGTCACGGTCCCCGCCTCCACCGCCATCTCCATGGGCATGACTGGAATCCCTAACGGGGACGCCCCTCTGCCCTCACCCCCCTCAATGAACGCTACCGAACGAAGGATCAAGCGCCCCGTGGGGCAAAGGCAAACCCGCCAGCTGACACCCTTGCGTCAAAGGCCCACGCGGAAACAAGGTGTAGAGGTATCGGAGCCCGCCTTGTTCGTCATAGGCTTGCGCAAATGCCCGCGTCACTTCTTTCGCCCGCCACTGAGGCCCTGTGCGTCGATAGTGTTCGCGAAGCCAAGCGATCGCTTCCCAATGTGCCTCCGTCAGTACGATCCCTTCGCGCTCAGCCCGTTCTTGGGCCACTTTCGGCGACCAGTGCGGCATATCGGCAAAATGTCCATCCGGGTCGCGTTCCAGCCAGTCGGCATGTACGATGAACTTGTTGATGTCGAGCATAACGCCTCCTTTCCCGAGCTTTTTGCTCGGATATTATCATCCAAGCGCATTCTCTTGCACTTGTCAAGGGATCATTCGGAGAGAGGCTGACGAGGCGCAGCGCCTCGGCGAGGATAAAGCTGATCGCCGGCCTCTTGGATGTCCCGACGCAGACGCAGCCGTTCTTCTGGCGGGAGCTCGCGCCAAGCCTCATGTAGGCGACGCCTCTCTTGGCGCAAGGCCTCACGCTCTTCTGCAGAGAGTTCGCGCCATGTCTCGTGCCATTTTCGCCGCTCTTTTCGCCACGCTTCGCGTTCTTCGGCGGAACGCTCCGCCCACCCGTACGGGTGGGGCGGCATGGGCGGCCAGGGGCTGGCGCCCGTCTGCCCCGAGTAAGCTGCCGACGCCGCGAAAAAAAAGACCCCCAACCAGGCGCACACCGTTTTCATCGAAGGCATTCTAGACGTCTTCCCCGAGGTCCCTGCCATCGTTTGTAACAAGCGGTTGCATGCGTTGCGACTGGCAACATTCGGTAATTTTTAGGCTGCGTTCGGCGTTATCCTAACGCCATGGAAACGAAACGCCTGCCTAAATTGCTCGTCGTCGATGACGATCTCCGTTTGCGCAGCCAGCTCGAGCGCTATCTCGAAAGCCAAGGATTCGCCGTCAAAACGGCCGCCGACGCCGCCCAGATGGATCGCCAACTCGCGCGCGAATATTTCGATCTACTGATACTCGATCTCATGTTGCCCGGCGAAGATGGTCTATCGATCTGCCGCCGTTTGCGCGCCGCCAGCGAAGACGCCATTCGCGAGCTGCCGATTTTGATGCTCACCGCAAAAGGCGACGACATCGATCGCATCGTCGGCCTCGAGTTGGGGGCCGATGATTACCTCGGCAAGCCTTTCAACCCCCGTGAATTGGTGGCGCGCATCCACGCCATCCTCCGTCGCAAAGGCCACCCGCGGCCAGCGGGCGCGCCGGCCCCCTGCGCGGAAATCGTCCGTTTCGGCAACGTCACGCTCGACCTCGGCAGCCGTCAATTGACCAAGAATGGTCAGACGCAGCGGCTGACCACCGGCGAATTCGCGTTGCTCTCGGTGCTCGTCAGGCATCCGCGTCAGCCGCTTTCGCGCGACAAATTAATGGAACTTGCACGCGGGCGTGAACAGGGCGTCTTCGATCGCGCGATCGACGTGCAAGTCTCGCGACTGCGTAAATTGGTCGAAGACGACCCCGCCCAACCCCGTTTCATCCAAACCGTTTGGGGATTCGGCTACGTTTTCGTTCCCGATGGCGAGCCGCGATAAACTTTCCTTACGACGCCTTTGGCCGGCAAGTTTGCTGGCCCGCTCCTTCCTGTTGATCGCCGCCTTGATGTTGCTTTCCGTCGCGGCCTGGATCACGATTTTCGAACGCGTCGAGTTGGATCGGCGCGCCCGTCAAATCGCTCAAATCGTCGCAAGCGTCAGCAATCTCACGCGCGCCGCGCTGCTTGCCGCTCACCCCGAGCGCCGACGCGCCTTGCTCGCCGAACTTTCTGATCGCGAGGGCATTCGCCTCTATCCGGCGGATGCGCATGACCTTCTCGAAGCGCCGCCTGCAAACGCCTTTTTCACGCGCCTAGGCCGCGAGCTCGAAACACGGCTCGGCGAAAAAACGATGATCGCCTGGTCAGTCAATGGCGAAGCGGGCTTTTTCGTGCGCTTGCGCTTATTGCCCGATGACGAGGAAAGCTATTGGCTCGCCCTGCCGCGCGCCCGCCTGGAACGGCCCGGCCCGCTCGGCTGGCTCGCATGGGGCGCGCTTGTCTTGGCTGCGGCGCTCCTCGGCGCATGGTGGATCGTCTGGCGTCTCAATCGCCCTTTGGCCGCCCTCGCCCATGCCGCACGCAAGGTCGGCGCTGGCCAGCCGACGGCGCCTCTGGCGGAGGAAGGCCCCAGTGAGCTCGTCGCCGTCATCAAGGCTTTCAACCAAATGAACACCGACCTCGAACGCGCCGCCGAGGACCGGGCGCTGTTGCTCGCGGGCGTCTCTCATGATTTGCGCACGCCGCTTGCCCGCTTGCGCATGGACATCGAAATGTATGTCACGGAAGAGGCCGCACGCGCCGCGATGAGCGCCGACATCGACGACATGGACCGCACGATTGGGCAGTTCCTCGATTTCGCGCGGCCGCTCGAACGAAGCGAGCAGCTGATTGACCCCGCCGAATTACTGAGCGAATTCGCCCAGCGTTTTCCTGAACGCATCGCCCTCTCTTTACCCCAGGAACCGCTGCGCTGCCGGGCCGCAGCCATGACCTTGCGGCGCGCAGTCGCGAATCTCATCGACAACGCGCTCCGCTATGGACAGTCAAGCCGCATCGAGGTCGCTTTGCGCAAAGCCGGCGAGGAGATCGTCATCGAGATCGCCGATCGTGGTCCAGGCATCGACGAAGCCTCACTGCAGCGGGTCAAAAGACCCTTCGTGCGTGGCGACGTTGCACGTAGCGACACGACCGGCACGGGCCTGGGACTGGCCATCGTCGAACGCGCGATGCAAACGATGGGGGGCCGCCTGGCACTCGCGAACCGTGTGGGCGGCGGCCTCAGCGCCTGTCTGATCCTCCCCTCGGCTTAGGAATCTGGGCTGGCCTTTCCGGCATGGGCCGCGCGCCTGTACCAGTGATCTGCAGCGACGGGATCGGGACGACAGCCCCTGCCCTGGGACAAACAGCGCGCCAAAGCCTGCATTGCAGGAACGATGCCCGCGCGTGCAGCAGAACGCAGCCAAGGCAGCGCGGCGGAAGGATCAGCGCGACAACCCACCCCCTGGAGAAGACACAATCCCCACGCGAATTGCGCAGAGGGGACCCCTGCTCGCGCCGCATTCTGCCAATGAAGGGCCGCCGCCCTCCGATCCACAGGACGCCCGCGTCCAAAAAACAGGCAGCGCGCGAAAAGGTCCTCGGCTTCGGCGACTCCAGCACGACCCGCGCGCTCGAGCCAGACGGCCGCCTGTTCGTAATCCTTCTCCAGCCCAATGCCGAAATACGCACAATGGCCCAACCAATAGGCCGCCCAAGGTTCGTCTTTCTCTGCCGCCGCGCGCAACAGCCGATGGCCTCGTTCGACATCAACGTCTCTGCCCTCGCCACGGAGCAAACAGAGTCCCAGGCCTGCGCTGGCAAGGGGCGCTTGACCGTCTGAAGCGCGCTCGAAGCAATCCGCGGCGCGCCTATATTCACCCGCGGCATACAAGAGCCAGCCCAACACGGCCCACCCCTCTGGGCAGTCCTGGCCGGCGCTCGCCAAGGCCCATGCGCGCGCCCGCTGCTCATCGCGCTCTGGTATGCGGCCAAACCCGAGGCGCCAAGCAAGCGCTGCCTGCGCTCGTCCGTTGCCTCCGCGCGCCATGCGCAAAAGCTCGGTGTTTTCCATCTGCGCCCAGCAGGGCGTCCATTCGCATGGGCTCCCAAGCCAATCCACGGCCCGCTCGACGACGCTCAGAGGCTCTTCGTCAGCGCCGTCCAGGTTCGCCGGCCAAGTCAGGACAGACACCAGGGTTGCAGACATGGTCAAAGGATAACCCTATGCGGATCCCTCTTTATCCACAAAAACTGTGGAAAACTTTGTGAATTTCTTTTGAACGATGACGGTAAGTGGGCATCACGCAAAGACTTTTGTTACTTCGCGCCAAAATTGGCCAGGCATTTTTTTCTTTCTTATCAAATAGTTATACCTATCCAAGCGGGTCTTGGCGCCATGCCTATGCCGTTCTTCTTCAATCCCGAGGAAAATGGTCGCCTGTTGATAAGATAGAGGGAACAAGAGTTTCGAAGGGTTTCCATGATGGCGCCTCCGCCTCCTTTGACGGTCAGTGAGCTCAATCGTCGCGCCCGTGAGCTGCTCGAAAGCGGCTTTCCCTTGCTATGGGTGAGCGGCGAAATTTCCAACCTGGCGCGCGCCCCCTCGGGCCACGTCTATTTCACGTTGAAGGACGAATCTGCCCAAGTACGCTGCGCATTGTTTCGCTCTCGTGCCCAGCTCGTCCCTTTCCGCCTCGAGAACGGGCAATGCGTCGATGTGCAAGCCCTGGTCACCCTTTACGAAGCGCGCGGCGAATTTCAGCTCACCATCGAGGCCATGCGGCGAGCCGGCATGGGTCGTCTTTACGAGCTGTTTCTCAAACTGCGGCAGCGACTGGAAGCCGAGGGCCTGTTCGCAGCCGAGCGCAAGAAACCTCTGCCCCGCTTTCCCGCACGCCTCGGCGTGATCACTTCGCCTTCCGCCGCGGCCTTACGCGATGTGTTGGCAGCCTGTCGGCGTCGTGCCCCCCATCTCGAGTTGATCCTTTATCCCAGCCTCGTCCAGGGGGAGGCGGCGCCTGCAAGCCTCATGACGGCGCTCGAGCAGGCGTGCGAGCGCGCCGAATGCGATCTCCTGCTGATCGTGCGAGGCGGCGGTAGCCTCGAAGACCTCTGGGCATTCAATGACGAAGCTTTCGTCCGTCGGCTCGCATCTGCTTCTCTCCCCACCATCGTCGGCGTGGGACATGAAACTGACATCACGCTGGCCGACCTTGCTGCAGACGTGCGCGCCGCCACGCCGACGGCCGCCGCCGAACTCGCCACAGCAGGCTGGTTCGCGACGCGTCGGGAACTGAGAACCCTGTCAGACCGCCTCGCCCAAGCCATGCGTCGGCGTCTTTCTCATCATGCGCAAATTCTCGATCGCTTGGCTTTGCGGCTCAGCGATCCTCGCCAAAGGTTGAGAGAGCGAAGACAGCGGCTTTCAGTCTTGGCGCATCGCCTAGCCGCCGCCCTGCACAAACGCCTTGGGCGGGCTCGAGAGCGCTTCATGCGCTATCGCCTCGCGCTCCTCAAAGGAGCCCCTCTGCTTGCCCGCATGCGACTGCGACAAGACAGGCTTTCCACTCGGCTCCAGCACGCCATGGCGCAGACCCTCGATCAGCGACGCCGGGCGCTAGAAAGGCTCAGTCACCGTTTGCAGGCGCTCTCGCCCCTGGCGGTATTGGCGCGCGGCTACAGCATCGTGCGCACGGAAACAGGCGAAGTCGTCACCCACAGCGATGCCGTGCATGTCGATCAAACGGTCGAGCTGATCTTTGCAAGGGGGCGCGCGCACGCGCGCATTCTCGCCACCGACTTGTAATTTCTCTCCCTGATCGCACATTATCATTCGCGGAATGAAATAAAAGGGTTCACTTTTTCCCCAACAGCCAAACCAAGGAGATCGACGATGGAACACATCCTTCCCCCCTTGCCGTACGCGAAAAATGCGCTCGCTCCCTACATGTCGGAGGAAACCCTCGAATACCATTACGGGAAGCATCATCAAGCCTATGTCACCAACCTCAACAACCTGATCAAAGGTACCGAATACGAGAACAAGACACTCGAAGACATCGTGAAGACTGCCCCCGCTGGCGGCATCTACAACAACGCCGCGCAAGTATGGAATCACACCTTTTTCTGGAACTCGATGAAGCCCGGTGGAGGAGGCGCCCCAACCGGCGCGCTGGCGACGGCGATCGAAAAGAAATGGGGTTCCTTTGAAGAGTTCAAGAAAGCCTTTCAGGCTTCTGCCGTTGGCAATTTCGGCTCTGGCTGGACATGGCTCGTGAAAAAAGCCGACGGCTCGGTCGATATCGTCAACATGGGTGCTGCCGGCACCCCCTTGACGACCGGCGACAAGCCCTTGCTCTGCATCGATGTGTGGGAGCATGCCTACTACATCGACTATCGCAATCAACGTCCGAAATTCGTCGAGACCTTCCTTACCCATCTCGCGAACTGGGATTTCGCAGCACAAAATTTCGCTGCGTAATTCCGACCGGTGTGCGCACCCGGGGCGGCGCCTTTCACGGTTGACGAAGCAGGCTCCTCGCGGTAAAGTTCGCGCCCAATCGTCGACACCAATGAGGGCCGCCCTGCCGCGCGGCGCGCGCACGAAAAGCGCCATTTTCGCAGCATCCGTCAGCAGGGCAACGACGAGAGCCTGCGTGCCCTGCCGATACTCGCGACGGAAAATCGAACGTCTATTTGAGCCCAGTGCCGAACGGGCAGGTGGCAGTGCACGTATTTCTAGCGATGGATGGCCTTGTGGGTGCCAAATTGAACGACGTCTCCGAAAACGAGGAAAAACTGCCTGAAAACGAAACCGCCGCCGAGGCACAAACGGCAGTCGCCACCGTCATCATGGATCCGCGGCGTCGCTTGCGCGAGCTCTTGGCGATCCCCGAACGCGATCGGACGGACGCTGAGTGGGACGAGATCAACGAACTCGAGATCCAACTCGCGCCCGGCAATCGCGTAGGCAATCCTCCTCATTTCGCACTCGCCGGCAAAACAGCAGGCGCTGGCAAGAACCGCTTTCGCAAGGGACGGAAAGGCGCGAAGGCCAAAGCCAGCAAAGCCAGCCGCGCGGGCTGAATCGCGCATGCTCCCACTCTTTTTCGAGCAAGCTGCCAATGGGTTGCAGTTTGGCTTGATGCTGTTTTTGATCGCCGCCGGATTGACCCTGGTGTTCGGCATCATGGACACCATCAATCTGGCTCATGGCTCGCTTTACATGGTGGGCGCTTACCTCGGCGCCCACGCTGCCGCCACGACGGGGTCTTTTCTCCTCGGTCTTTTTACCGCCACGTTGGGTGTGGCGGCAATCGGCGCCTTGCTCGAGCTTTTCGTCTTTCGCCGTCTCTATGCGCGCGACCATCTCGATCAAGTGCTGGTCACCTTCGGCCTCATCCTGATCGCCAATGAGTCCGTGCGCTGGCTGTGGGGCGATCGTCCTTTGCCGCTCGATGCACCCAGCGCATTCGCAGGCCCAGTCGAATTTCATGGATTCTCCTACCCTGCTTATCGCTTGCTCTTGATTTTCGTTGGCCTGACGCTTGCTGCCCTGCTGTTTGCCCTCCTCAAATTCACCCGCTTCGGCATGTGGGTGAGAGCCGGCGCCGCCAACCGGCCCATGACCGAAGCCATGGGAGTAGCCGTGCCCCGCCTGTTTTTCGTTCTTTTCGTAGTGGGCGCCGCACTCTCGGCGTTTGCGGGCTATCTTCTCGCCCCCCTCTCGGCCGTGCAGCCGGGCATGGGCGAAAACATCCTGATTCTGGCCTTCGTCGTGATCGTGATCGGCGGCATTGGTTCGATCCGTGGCGCGCTCGTCGCAAGCCTGCTGGTAGGCGTCGTCGACACCCTGGGACGCGCCTTACTGCCCGAGCTCTTGCGCACGCTGACCAACGCTCAGCTCGCAAGCCACCTTGGACCGACCTTGGCCTCCATGTCGATCTACCTGTTGATGGCTGCAGTCCTCTACTTTCGCCCCCAGGGGTTGTTGCCCACGCGCTTATGAAGCGCCTCCCCCACCTTCTCCTCCCCGTCGCATTGGGACTTTTCGCCACCACTGTCCCGTGGTGGTTGGCATGGCTCGAGCAAGACTATTACCTGGGACTGGCGACACGCATCGTGATCTATGCGCTGGCGGCGACCAGCCTCAATCTCCTGATCGGCTTCAGCGGCATGGTTGGTTTCGGCCATGCCGCCTTCTTCGGCGGCGCAGCCTATCTCAGCGCCTATCTGACGCAGTACGGCTGGTACTCGGCATGGGTCGCCTGGCCTTTGTCGCTTGCATTTACCGGCGTGCTGGCGACGATCATCGGCCTTTTTTCCCTGCGCACGCGCGGCGTCCATTTCATCATGATCACGCTGGCGTTCGCGCAGATGATCCATTATGCGATCGTTGCCTGGCCCGCTGCAGGAGGGGACGATGGTCTGCCCTTGGTCCAGCGGTCTTCCCTCCCTCCGCTCGACCTCGCTGACGACCGGCAACTTTACTGGCTTGCGCTTGCACTCACGGGGGCAGTGCTGCTGGCGCTTTCCTACCTCGCGCGTACCCCCTTGGGCCACGCTTGGATCGGCATCCGAGAAAACGAAAGGCGCATGGCCGCGTTAGGGTTTCCCGTCTTGCCCATGAAGCTTGCCTGTTTCGTCGTCAGTAGCCTGATCGCAGGGCTTGCCGGCATCTTGCTCGTGCAGCAGACGGGCATGGCAAGCCCCACGCATCTCTCATGGACCACGTCGGGGCAGTTGCTGGTGATGGCGCTCATCGGCGGCGCACAGCGCATCACGGGGGGTGTAAAGGGCGCGCTGATCCTGTTGCTCGCCGAAGAGTGGCTGGCGCATCTGAGCGCCTATCCCCATTTCTGGATCGGCCTGCTGCTTTTAGCGCTCGCCTTCCGTGGCGAGCTTGCACGCACGATCCTTGGGGAGAAAGGACGATGACCTCTCCCCTGCTCGCCTGTCGGGGACTTTGCTACCGCTATGGCGCATTGCAAGCGATCGCCGATCTCGATTTCGATCTGATGGCGGGCGAGATGCATGCGCTGATCGGCCCGAACGGCGCTGGCAAGACGACTTTCGTCAATCTCCTCTCCGGCGAACTCCCGCCGGATGCCGGCAAAATCCTCTTGGACGGCAAAGACATCACACGCGCCCCCATGCACGAGCGCGTCGCTGCCGGCATCGTGCGCTCCTACCAAATCCCGCAGCTCTTCCCACGTCTTTCCGCACTCGAAAACGTCGCCCTCGCGCTGCCGGCGCGCCGCCGACACCGTTACGTTTTTTGGCGCAAAGCCAGCACCGATCTGGCCTCCCTCGAAGAGGCCGAAGCATGGCTCGACCGCGTCGGGCTGGCGGAACAGGTGGGATTGCCTGCCGCAATGCTCTCGCATGGCGAACGGCGCCGTCTCGAGCTGGCCATGACCCTGGCAAGCGGCGCACGCCTGTTGCTGCTCGACGAACCTTTGGCTGGACTCTCTGCCGAGGAGTCCGCGCAAATGGCCAACCTCATCGCGGCGCTCAAAGAAGCCCGCACAGTGCTCTTCATCGAACACGATCTCGACCACGTCTTTCGCCTTGCCCACCGCATCACGGTGTTGGTCGAAGGGCGATGTCTCGCTAGCGGCGATCCAGACTCCATTCGGGCGCATCGCGAGGTACGCCGCGCCTATCTCGGGGAATGGGCATGAGCGTCTTGCTCGAAGCGACGCGCCTCTGCGCCGGCTATGGTCAGGGGCAAGTCCTTTTCGAGATCAGCCTCGCGATCCTGAACGGCCAAGTCGTCACCCTGTTGGGGCGCAACGGCATGGGCAAAACCACCACGGTACGCGCATTGGTCGGGCAGCTGGCCAAGCAAAGCGGCGTCGTGCGCTTCGCCGGTCAGGACGTCACCCATTGGGAAAGCCACCGAATCGCCCGCCTCGGACTCGGACTCGTGCCCGAAGGGCGGCAGATCTTCCCAAACTTGACCGTCGAAGAACATCTCTACGCCTTCTTCGAAAATCGCGCTGCCCTGCGTAATCCCTGGACGCCAGAAAAATTATTCGCCCTGTTTCCGGCGCTCACGCACCGACGCAAGCGACTGGGACATGAACTTTCCGGCGGCGAGCAACAAATGCTCGCCATCGCGCGCGCGCTCGCCACAAACCCCCGGCTCTTGATCCTCGACGAAGCGAGCGAAGGCGTCGCCCCCCTGGTGCGCGAAACGCTCTGGGCCTGCTTCGCCAAATTGCGGGAAGAAGGGCTCGCCCTCCTTTTGATCGACAAACATATGGACAAGCTGCTTGCTCTCGCCGATTATCATTATGTGATCGAAAAAGGGCGCATCGTCTGGCAAGGCGACTCGCACGCATTTCGTCATGAGCGCCCTGCCTTGCAACACCATCTCGGAGTGTAGATGACCACGCTTTGGGCTTTCGTCGATGCGAACACGAGCGCCGCGCCGGCGAAACCGGAAGCTGCCTCCTCGACGTCGGAAGGGGCGACGAGGCGCGCGGTCAATGACGGCCTCCTGCTTTGGCGCTTGCCCCACCTTGCCTTCCTGTTGCTGATCGCCTGCGTCGGTATCTTGTTGTGGTATTGGGAACGCCACGAACACGAAACCCAGCGCGCCAGCCTGATCAGCGACATGCTGTGGTTCGAGCAGAATCTGCAATTTCAGTTGCGCCACAATGAAGAACTGCTTGCCCAGTTGCCCAGTATCGGCGGCAAACCCGATTCCCTTGCCTTCGCCTCCCACGCGAAAAGCCTGCTGGCCAATGACAGCGGTTTGATACGAGTGCTTTGGCTTTCTCCCGAAGGACAACGGCTCGCCACCTATCCGCCGCCGCTGGGCGAGGGGGTACGCCCCCTTGCGATGGCGAAATTCATCGAGGACGCCTTCAAGCTCGCCATGACCGCCTCACGACCGATCTATGCGCCGCCGTGGCAAGCCGAGGACCATGCCTGGCAGCTCGCCGTCCTCGTCCCTCTATATGACGACAAACGCAACATCGGCGTAGCCGTGGGCGTCTATGCGCTTTCCCGCCTGCTCGATCAAATGGCTCCCTGGTGGCTCGCCGAGCGCTATCATCTGAGCATCATCGACGCCAATGGCGCTGTTCTCGCACAAAGATCGAAAATCGAAATCGACGCTTTCGGCGACCCCTATCAGATGACTCTCGACCTCCCAGGTCAGGCGCTCTCGATTCGCGCCCTCCCTTTTCGCCAGCCGCCGCCCTTGGCAAGCCGCCTGATTGTCGCGAGCCTAATCATCCTGGCGGTTCTGGTCATCGTCAGTTTCTGGGCTTTGCGCCGGGACGTCGCGAAAAGACTCGCCGCCGAGTCGGCGCTGAAAAACGAAGTCGCCTTTCGCAAGGCCATGGAAGACTCGGTACACACCGGTTTGCGCGCCCGCACCCTCGATGGCCGCATCACTTATGTCAATCCCGCTTTCTGTCGCATGGTCGGTTTCACGGCGGAGGAACTGATCGGACGCTCACCGCCCATGCCCTACTGGGCCGAAGAATATCTCGACGAGACACGCGCAATGCATGCGCGCGTACTGGCAGGCGACGCCCCCAGCGAAGGCTTCGAGATCAAGCTCAAACGCAAGAATGGCGAGATCTTCGACGCCTTGATCCATGAAGCGCCTTTGATCGACAGCCAGGGCCGCCATGTCGGCTGGATGGGTTCGGTGGTCGATATCACCGAGCACAAGCGCGCCGCCGAGCTTGCGCGTCAGCAAGAAGAGCGCCTCCAAGCCAGTGCGCGCCTCATCGCAATGGGCGAGATGGCCTCAAGCCTCGCCCACGAGCTGAACCAACCCCTTGCCGCGATCTCAAGCTATCTCGCAGGCTGCCGTCATCTGCTCGCCCACCGGCAAGTCGAACAACAAGCCATCGACGACGCCTTGGCCAAATGCATGGCGCAAGCGCAGCGCGCAGCCGCCGTGATCCGGCGCATCTATGCCTTTGCCCGTCGCCATGAGCCACACACCGAGCCCTGTGACGTCAAGGCGATCATTGGCGACCTCGCGAGTCTGCTGGAAGCCGAAGCGCGTCGCCAAGGCATGCGCATCCAGATCGAACTCCCCGATCGCCTACCGCTTCTCGAGGCAGACCCCGTTTTGCTCTCCCAAGCCATTTTCAATCTCATGAAGAATGGGTTGGAAGCCATGCGCGAAGCGCCTTCTAGCCGGGCCATACTCACGGTCAGCGTCAGCGTCGAGCGCGACCGGCTGCAGATCGTCGTTGCCGATCGGGGATGCGGCGTTCCCCCCGAGATCGCCGAGCGATTATTCGAACCCTTTTTCACCACCAAATCGGAAGGCCTGGGCGTCGGTCTCAACATCTGCCGTTCGGTCGTCGAAGCCCACCATGGGCGGCTATGGTATGAACCCGATGCCGCCGGCGGCAGCCGATTCCTCATCAGTCTGCCGCTTTTTTCCTCGCCACCCCTGCCATGAACGGAATCGTCCACCTCGTCGACGACGACGAAGCCATCCGCGATGCGCTGACCTGGCTCTTGCGCTCGCGAGGATTGCCCTTGCAAACCTGGGCCAGCGCCGAGGCTTTCTTGTCGGATTATTCCAATGTGATGAGTGGTTGCCTGATTCTTGACATCCGCATGTGCGGCATGTCAGGAGTGGAATTGTTCGACGAGCTGCACCGCCGAGGCTGCATGATGCCTGTGATTTTTCTCACGGGCCATGGCGACGTTCCGCTCGCCGTCAACCTGCTCAAAAGAGGCGCCTACGACTTCCTCGAAAAGCCCTTCGACGACAATGCGCTCATCGAACGCGTGCAGGAAGCGCTGCGCGTCGATGCAGAACGACGGCAGCAAGACCACGAGCGCGCCCGCATTCAAGCGCGGCTCGCCTTGCTTACCGAACGTGAGCGACAAGTCATGGAAGCCATCCTCGCCGGCAAATTGAACAAAGTCATCGCCGACGACCTCGGCATCGCCATGCGCACCGTCGAAGTGCATCGCGCGCGTGTCTTTGACAAGATGGGCGTACGCTCAGCCGTGGAGCTTGCCCAGATCCTGGCGCGCTACTTCCCCTCTTTGGGCTCCAAAAACAATACCCCCTGACGACGCACGAGCTTCCAGGCGCCCAAACCCACGCTCGGCATGCGCTCCGGGCGCGCGCCGCAAAGCTGCCGAATCGCTTCTTTCAAGCGTCCCGCGGAGGGGATGAGCACGCCTTGCTGCTGCAACAAATAACGCAAGGCATTGGTCGCGCGCGCTTCACTCAATGCCTGCAGTTGAGCCACCGGAAGCGGAAAGGCATCAGCCCCCCCAAGATCCTGGCGCGCCAGCTCATCGAGCAAAGCCGACGCCTCGGCAAAGCGGCTCGCTGCCGCCGCGAGATTTTTTCTCGCCGCGGGCAAATGCCGTTCGATGCGGGGCAAGATTTCGTGACGTAGGTAATTTCGGGTATGGCGAAGGTCTCGATTGCTTTCGTCCTCGATCCAACGCCAACCCTTTTGCCGAGCGTAGGCGAGGATCTCGGCGCGGGACACGCCCAGGAAAGGGCGCAGATAGCGGCGATGCCGCTCTTTCATGCCCGCCGCCCCGATCAGGCCCGTTCCTCGCAACAGATTGAACAACACCGTCTCGGCTTGATCGTCGCGGTGATGCGCGAGAACGATCCAATCCGCACGTTGCTGCTCGAATACCGCATAGCGTGCGGCGCGCGCCGCCGCCTCCAGCCCTAGCCCGCGCGCATTCCCAACCGCCACACGCGCCGGAAGGAATTCGATGTCCAGTTCTTTGCACACCTCCGCGCAAAACGCGAGCCAAGCATCGGCATGCGCGCTCAATCCATGATGCACGTGACAAGCCGCCAACTCGAATCCCAGACTATCGCGCAGGCCCGCAAGCACCCTGAGCAGCGTCAGGGAATCCGCCCCTCCCGAGAAACCGACCAAAAGCCGCTCGCCAGCCTTCACGTAGCGGCGCAGGCACGCCGTCACAGCGGCCACGAGCGCCGACTCATGCTCAAGACTGTGGCGCTTCCTTGAACTTGCCATAGCTCATCAGCCGGGCATGACGGCGTTCGACGAGCTCTTTCGCAGAAAGGCCAGAAAGCGAGCGTAAAGACTCCTGCAGCGCTTTTTTCAAGGCTTGTGCGGCCGCTCGAGGGTCGCGGTGGGCGCCGCCAACGGGCTCCATGACCACTCGGTCGATGAGTCCCAAGGTCTTCAGGCGAGCGGCCGTGATGCCCAGCGTCTCGGCCGCGTCGGCTGCGCGGTCGGCGCTCTTCCACAAAATCGAAGCGCACCCTTCGGGCGAGATCACCGAATAAATCGCATATTGCATCATGATGACGACATCCCCTGCCGCGATCGCCAAGGCCCCCCCGGAGCCGCCTTCGCCAATCACCGTCGCAATCAAGGGAACGCGCAAACCCGCCATCTCATAAAGATTGCGCCCAATCGCCTCGGACTGTCCCCGTTCCTCGGCGCCGATGCCGGGGTAAGCGCCAGGAGTATCGATGAAAGTAAAGACCGGCATGCCGAATTTCTCGGCAAGACGCATGACCCTCAAGGCCTTGCGATAGCCTTCGGGTTTAGGCATGCCGAAATTGCGCTGGATTTTCTCCTTGGTATCGCGGCCTTTTTGATGGCCGACGACGGCGCAGGCCTGTCCATTGAAGCGCGCCAGCCCCGCGACGATCGAAGCATCGTCAGCGAAGCTGCGGTCGCCGTGCAACTCGACGAAATCGGTGAAAATCGCCTCGATGTAATCGAGCGTATAAGGCCGCTGTGGATGACGCGCCACCTGGGCGATCTGCCAGGGAGTCAGCTTGGCGTAGATTTCCTTCAGCAGCGCGGTGCTTTTCGTCTGCAGGCGGCCGATTTCTTCGGAAATATCGACTGCCGAATCGTCCTGGACGAAGCGCAGCGCATTGATTTTCTCTTCCAGCTCGGCGACCGGCTGCTCGAAGTCGAGATAAACGCTCTTCATCCGGCGAATTTTACTCGCAAGAGGGATTCGTGGCCGATCAGTCGCCGATGAAGCCCTTTTTTCAAAAGTCCTCTGACCGTCTGTCTGGGACAGGGGGTGAGGTGTGTGTGTGGGGGGGTACCCAAAGCCCTGCTGAGGGGCTTTGGGGGGGTGAGGAGTGTGTGGGGGTCTGGTGTTGACCTACTTTCGCGCGCGAGTGAGCGCACTATCATTGGCGCGGAGGTGTTTCACGGTCCTGTTCGGGATGGGAAGGGGTGGTTCCACCTCGCTATGGACACCAGACGTAAACCTGGGTGAGTGGGGTGAGGGTGTAGGAAGAAGGTGAGTGTGTGTGGGGGGTTGTGAGGGGTGAGTCACGGTGATAGGGTCAAGCCGCACGGGCGATTAGTACCGGTTAGCTGAAGCGATTGCTCGCCTTACACATCCGGCCTATCAACGTCCTGGTCTTGGACGACCCTTTAGGGGGGTTTTACCCCCGGGGAAGTCTCATCTTGGGGCGAGTTTCACGCTTAGATGCTTTCAGCGTTTATCTCTTCCGCACATAGCTACCCGGCGATGCGACTGGCGTCACAACCGGTACACCAGCGGTGCGTCCACTCCGGTCCTCTCGTACTAGGAGCAGGCCCCCGCAAACTTCCAGCGCCCACGGCAGATAGGGACCAAACTGTCTCACGACGTTTTGAACCCAGCTCACGTACCTCTTTAAATGGCGAACAGCCATACCCTT
>JAOADW010000056.1 GCA_026417115.1 Rhodocyclaceae bacterium | reverse complement strand
GTCGCAAAGCCGCGCCGCCTGTTCCGCAGCAGTCCCGTTCACGTTATAAAACGTTCCTATGAATACCCCCGATGCGCGCGTGCGTTTCTCCGGCAAGCTCGTGATGGTGGGCTTCGGCGCCATCGCGCAAGGGGTTTTGCCCTTGCTGTTTCGCCACCTGACGCTTTCCCCCGAGCAGGTCACGATCATCACCGCAGACACCGAAGGGCTCGATGAAGCGCGCGCCTATGGCGTGCGTCATCGGCTGTTGCCGCTCACTGCGGAAAACTATCGCGCCGTGCTGGCGCCTGTGCTTTCGGCAGGCGATTTCTTGCTCAATCTGTCGATTCATGTCTCGAGCGTGGCCTTGATCGAATTGGCTCAGGAGCGTGGCGCGCTGTATCTCGACGCTTGCATCGAGCCTTGGGCCGGAGGTTACACCGATCCCTCGCTTTCTGCCTCGCAACGTTCGAATTATGGCCTACGGGAAGCGGCCAAAGCGCTCGCCCGCCCGCATACGCCGACCGCCGTGCTCACACACGGCGCGAACCCAGGATGGGTTTCCCATCTGGTCAAACAAGCGCTTCTGGACATCGCCGCGGCGACGGATTTCTCCGTCGCGAAACCCACGTGTCGCGAAGAGTGGGCGCGACTGGCGCAGGCCTTGGGCGTCAAGGTGATCCACATCGCCGAACGTGACTGGCAGGTCGGTGCACGCCGCAAACGCCCCAATGAATTCGTCAATACTTGGTCGGTCGAGGGGTTCGTAGGCGAAGGCTGCCAGCCAGCCGAACTCGGCTGGGGCAGCCACGAGCGGCACTTTCCAGACGATGGCCGCCGCCACGGCTATGGCTGCGAAGCCGCGATCTACCTCGACCGCCCAGGTGCCGCCACGCGCGTGCGCAGCTGGACGCCGTTGGCGGGCCCCTATCATGGTTTCTTGATCACCCATGGGGAAGCCATCTCCATCGCCGATTATCTGACCGTCGGCGCCGGCCAAAAGCCGGAATACCGCCCGACGGTGCATTATGCCTACCACCCTTGCGACGACGCCGTCCTCTCGCTCCACGAGCTGGCTGGTCGTGAATGGCGCTTGCAAGATCACCGCCGCATCCTCGTCGAGGAGATCGAGCCCGATGGCGTCGATGAGCTCGGTATTCTCGTGATGGGGCACAAAAAAACGAGCTATTGGCTCGGCTCGCGCTTGTCCTCGCGTGAAGCCAAGACGCTTGCGCCCTTCAGCTCGGCGACGGTCTTGCAGGTTGCCGCTGGGGTAATGGCGGGCGTTTGCTGGGCGATCGAAAACCCCCGTCGCGGCGTCGTCGACCCCGATGAAATGGATTTCGAACCTGTCCTCGCCCGCTGTCGTCCCTACCTCGGCGAAATCGTCGGCGTCTTCTCGGACTGGACGCCCCTCGACGGCCGCGCCGATTTCTTCCCGCAGCGGATCGACGCGGCCGATCCTTGGCAGTTTCTCAATTTCCGCGTCTTTTGACGCGTTCGCCTGTCATGCGGGCAACGCGAAACGCATGCCGATTTCAAGCGCATGGCCGCGCAGAAAATCCGCGCTCGCCAGCCTGCGGCCGCCTGCTTTTTGCAATTCGTCGATCGCGAGCGCCTCTTCTCCGCAAGCGACGACGATGCCTCGTTCGCTGACGGCGAGGATTTCCCCAGGCTTGCCCGCGCCTGCGACGACATGGCCGCGCCAGAGCTTCAACGTCTGCCCGGCGAGTTCGCTCGTGCAGCCCGGAACAGGATCGAAGGCGCGGAGTTTGCGCTCGAGCTGGGAAGCAGGCTCACGCCAGTCGAGCACCGTTTCGCGCTTGTCGATCTTGGGCGCGTAGCTCACGCCGACAGACGGCTGGGGGATGGGCGATAGCCGGTCGAGCTGGGCGAGCGCCTCCACGATCGCGCGTGCGCCCAAGTCGGCGAGCTTGTCATGCAGGCTGCCCGCCGTCTCGTCGGCGGCAATCGGGATCGCTTTCTGGAGCAGAATCGGCCCGGTATCGAGGCCAGCGTCCATTTGCATGATCGTGATCCCCGTGGTGGCGTCCCCCGCCTCGATGGCGCGCGCGATCGGCGCGGCGCCCCGCCAACGCGGGAGCAGTGAGGCATGGATGTTTAGGCATCCGCGGGCTGGGAGGGCGAGCACACCGGCGGGCAGAATCAAGCCATAGGCGGCTACCACCATCGCCTCGCCGCCGGCCGCGGCGATGGGCTCCCAGCTTGCTGGCTCGCGCAGCCGCTCAGGCTGGTAAACGGCAAGCCCATGCGCCTGCGCCAAGCGCTTGACCGGCGAGCTTTGCCTCTTCTGCCCTCGCCCCGCCGGACGGTCGGGCTGCGTGAGCACGAGCGCGATCTCATGCCCCGCTTCGATCAGGGCGGCCAAAGCGATCGCCGCGAACTCAGGCGTGCCGGCGAAGAGAATGCGCATCGCTAAACCCCTTGCGCGCGCCGCGGCGCCCGCTGGCGGGCGTCTTTCCCCTCGGCTCGCGCATGCCTTTTTGCTAAGCGGCCAGGCGCGCTTGCTTGGCGAGCTTGGCCTTGATGCGCGTCTGCTTCAAGCGTGAGAGATACTCGACGAACACCTTGCCGTCGAGGTGGTCGATTTCATGCTGAAGACATATCGCGAGCAGGCCTTCGGCCTCGATCTCGAATGGATTGCCGCGCAGATCCTGGGCTCTCACGCGAATGCGCGCGGCGCGCCGGACCGTTTCGTATATGCCAGGAACCGAAAGACACCCTTCCTCGCCGACGTGTTCGCCCTCGCGCCCGAGGATCTCGGGATTGACGAACACCTGCAGCGCGGATTTGTCTTCCGAAACGTCGAGCACGAGCAGGCGTCGATGCACATTGACCTGGGTGGCGGCAAGTCCGATGCCGGGCGCCGCATACATCGTCTCGGCCATGTCGGCGGCAAGACGCGCGAGTTCCTCGTCAAAAGTCTCTACGGGCTTGGCGACGATCGAAAGCCGGGGATCGGGATAACGCAAGATGGGCAATAAGGCCATACAAAAATGATCTTCCCTCAGTTGATGCCAACATATTTTCGAGGCAGAATCCGCATTCGCACCGCACTCGGAGACCGACCATGCGTGCCATTATATGCCTGCTCGTTTTTGCTTTTTCAACCTTTGCTCACGCGGGCAAGCAAGCGGCGCTCGAGCTCGCGTCCGACGCCCCCGATCGTCATACCGTCGCGCGCGGCGACACGCTCTGGGACCTCGCGAAGAAGTTCCTCAAGGACCCCTTCCGCTGGCCGGAGCTCTGGCGCATGAACGCCGAACAAGTGAAAAACCCCCACCGTATCTATCCCGGCCAGGTGCTGATTCTCGATCGATCGAGTCAGCCGCCTCGGCTTTTGCTCGGCGAGACCGTCAAGCTTTCGCCGCAGATACGCAGCGAACCGCTGCCCGACGCCATTCCGGCGATTCCCGCGCTCGTCATCGAGCCCTTCCTTGCCGAGCCGCTGGCCATAGAACCCGCGCAGCTCGATGCCTCGCCGCGCATCGTCGCGACCCAGGAAAATCGCTTCGTCACAGGCCTGGGAGACCTCGTCTATGCTGCAGGCATCGACGATGGCACACACGCCTGGCAAGTCTATCGGCCGGGCAGACCGCTCATCGACCCCGAAAGCCAGGAAACGCTCGGCATCGAGGCCATATACCTGGGCGAGGCGCGCGTGGTCGGCGCAGTCGGGGAAACCACCCCGCTCTTGATCGTCAAGGCGCGGCAAGAGATCGGCCGGGGAGATCGGCTCGTGCCGCTTCAACGCTCGGGAATATTGAGTTATGCGCCCCATGCGCCGGCCAAACCGATCGAGGGGCGCATCATCCACCTCTACGGCGGTGTCGGCGAGGGAGGCCAATATTCGATCGTCTCGCTGTCGCGCGGCGCGCGCGATGGCCTGGAAGTCGGCCATGTGTTGGCGCTCTATCGCGCGGGCGCACTCGTGCGCAACCGTTTCGAAGACGACAAAGAGCTCATCCATCGGCTGCCCGACGCACGCTATGGACTGGTCTTCGTCTTCCGCGTCTTTCCACGCGTCGCCTACGCGCTCGTCATGGAAGCGGCGCGCCCCGTGCTGCCCGGCGACCGCGTCGCCACGCCATGACAGGATGGAAGAAGACCTCGCCGCCTGGCTCAAGCTCGCGCTCGCGCCTGGTCTAAGCAGCGCGGCGCAGCGCGAGCTCCTCAAAACATTCGGTTCGCCGGATGCGCTCTTCGCCCAACCGCACGCGTGGCCGGACTGGGCGAAAACGCTCGCCGCCGTCAATGACGAGGCCGTCGCAGCAGCGCTCGCCTGGAGCCAACTGCCTGGCAACCGGATCCTGACCTGGGCCGATCAAGACTACCCGCAGTCGCTCTTGACGATCCCCGATCCGCCGCTTTTGCTCTATGCCAAAGGCCGCACGGAGCTCCTCAATCGCCCCATGCTGGCGATCGTCGGCAGTCGCAATGGAAGCCGCCAAGGCCTCGAGAATGCAACTTCTTTCGCGCAAGCGTTGGCAGCGCAAGGGTTCACCATCGTCAGCGGCCTCGCCCTGGGCTGCGATGCCGCCGCCCATCGCGGCGCATTGCGCGAAGACGCATCGACCATCGCCGTGATCGGCACCGGCTGCGATCGCATCTACCCCGCCGCGCATGCGGAGCTTGCGCGAGAAATCGCCGAAAAAGGCTGTCTCGTTTCCGAGTTTCCGTTGGGCACGCCGCCATTGCCCGCGAATTTTCCACGCCGCAACCGCATAATCGCCGGCCTCTGCAAAGGCTGCCTCGTCGTCGAAGCGGCGAAACAGAGCGGCTCATTGATCACGGCACGGCTCGCGGCAGAATTCGGCCGCGAGGTCTTCGCCATCCCCGGGTCGATCCACTCCCCTTTGGCGAAAGGGTGTCACGCCTTGATCAAACAAGGCGCAAAGCTGGTCGAATGCGCAGAGGACGTGCTAGAAGAGCTGGGCCTGCCGCCACCGCCGGCCGTGCGCGCCGCGCCGCCCGAAGAGGAAGACGGCGACCCCGTTTTGGCTGCGCTCGGACACGACGTCTGCGATTTCGACACCTTGGCCGAGCGCTGCGCACTCTCCGCCGAGGCTTTGCAGGCGCACCTGCTGGCGCTCGAACTCTCGGGACGCATCGAGGTTCTGCCCGGCCGCCGTTACCAGCGCCTCGTCACAGTCAAAAAGGAATAAAGGCGCCCTTTTGTCCGTCTATCGCCTAGGGAAAAAGAGGGGGAAACGATGCGCGCATTCTTGAAATACCTCTACGGCTTCCTGCTCATCCTGTGGATGGCGCCTGCGCTGTCGCAAGCAATGGGCGAATACGAGATGCCTGCTTGGTTCAAGGAATCCTTCCTCGATTTGCGCGAGGACGTCGAAGAGGCTGCCAAGGCAGGGCGTCGCTTGCTGCTCTATTTCCATCAAGACGGCTGTCCTTATTGCGCCCGCCTGCTCAGAGAAAACTTCGGCGACCGCACGATCGCGGAAACGACGCGCAAGCATTTCGACGTCATCGCACTCAATCTCTGGGGAGATCGCGAGGTAACCGATCTCGCCGGTCGCACGTTGAGCGAAAAGGCCTTCGCACGCGCCCTGCGCGTGCAGTTTACGCCCACGCTCGTGTTCCTCGACGAAAAGGGCGAGGTGGCCTTGCGTCTCAATGGCTATCTCCCCCCGCATCAATTCGCCGCCGCGCTCGACTACGTGGCGCGCCGCCTCGAGAAAAAACAAGCCTTCACGGACTATCTGCTCACCCATGCGCGCGAGGCCGCAAGCGGCAAGCTGCATGAAGAGCCCTGGCTCATGCCGCTGCCATTGGATCTTTCCCGTCGCGAGGGAAAGCCCTTGCTCGTGCTCTTCGAACAAAAAGTTTGCGCCGCCTGTGACGAGCTCCATCGGGAGGGGTTCAAACGGCCGGAAGTCGTCGAGCTTTTGCAGAAATTCCGCATCGCCCGCCTCGACATCGCCGCGCCCGATGCCCTGACCACGCCTGCCGGCAAGAAATCGACGATGCGAAACTGGGCGCGAGAGATGAAAATCGTCTATACGCCGACGCTCGCGTTCTTCGATGGCAGCGGCAAGGAAATCTTTCGGGTCGAAGGCTATTTGCGTCCGTTCCACCTCGCCTCTTCGCTCGCCTACGTCGCAAGCGGCGCTTACCGCGAGCAACCGGAGTTCCAACGCTATTTGGAGGCGCGCGCGCGTGAGCGCCGGGCGCGCGGCGAGAAAGTCGAGCTTTTGCAGTAGGCGCGAGTTCTCGCCAGCGCCGCGAGCCGCCGCATGGGATTCGAGAGACGCCCCCCGAGGGCAACCGAGAGGAGCAACCCGCCTGGCGCAATCCGCATGAGCCCCGGTATGGGTCGCCACCCTGCCGGCGTCGCCCGTTTGCCGGCAGGTGCAGAGGGGGTCATCCCCCTCGCTGCCGGCGCGCCCTGTTGCGCGCAGCCAGCCCTCGGCCGGTCACGGGTGCTCGTCTCCTGGCATAGGAGGGGCATCCGGCACAGCAGCCAACCAGGCATCGAAAGCGGCCTCACTCGCTTTCTGCTGTCGTTCGCGAAAATAGGCCTCGGTTTTCAGTGCGGAGATTTTCTCCGCAATGGCCGTCAAGAACAGCTGGTTCATCGACACATGCTCTTCCTCTGCCAATTTCTTGGCGTAAGCCAGCAAAGAGTCAGGCAAACGTAAGGCATATTGCGCCATTTCATCTCTCCTGGGACAAAGACCGCAACACTTGCTGCGGAGTCATGACCCTCAATGCAAAACGTTGCGCCGCCGCTGTGAAATCGCAAAGGTTGTGCGTGACGAGCATCTGGGCGCGGCCATTGAGAGCCGTCTCCAGCACCATTTCATCGCCTGGATCACGCAACTGGGGCCGCCAGAGGTAATGCAAATGCACCGGCTCGATGAACAGCGACAGCGCATCCAGAAAGGCATCGACCGTGACGACGCTGAACGCGCCGCAATGGGCGTCACGCTTGAGCACCGCTTCATACTCGAGCATCAAAGGCACCGACGCCAGCGGCAGCAAACGGCGCTTGCGCACGGCCTGCATGAGCGCATATGAGGCGCCGTGTCGGCTGCGATTGGCAGCGACCAGCACATTGGTATCGAAGACGACCCGCCATATCATATCGCATAGGATATCCTAGGAGGATGAAAAGCGTGAGCCGAACCGTCTCGAACGGCGCTTCTTTCTTTGTCAAGAGCCTCAAAGCCTGCTTTAGCTCTCGCATTCCCTGGGAGCAACCGAGAGGAGCAACCCGCCTGGCGCAGTCCGCATGAGCCCCGGTATGGGTCGCCACCCTGCCGGCGTCGCCCGTTTGCCGGCGCTGGATGGGTGTATCAGGGGTCTTGGCGCTTGCCTTGCGCAGCCTTCGGCGCCGTCTGCTAACATCCCGCCCCTATGAGCAAGCAGTTGATCATTGCCGAAAAGCCGTCGGTCGCCCAGGACATCGCGCGCGCGCTCGCCGCCACAGGCGAGAAGTTCGAACGCCATGGCGACTACTATGAGAGCGAACATTATGTGCTCTCCTCCGCGATCGGCCATCTGCTCGAGCTCGCTGAGCCGCCTGAATATGAGGTCAAGCGCGGCAAATGGACGTTCGCCCACCTGCCGGTGATCCCCCCGCATTTCGCCTTGAAACCGATCGAGAAGACCGTCGACCGGCTCAATACCCTCGTGCGCTTGATCCGGCGCAAGGACGTCGCTGCCGTGATCAACGCTTGCGATGCCGGGCGCGAAGGAGAGCTGATCTTTCGCTACATCATGCAGCATGCGAGCTGCGACAAACCCATTCGCCGGCTCTGGCTGCAATCGATGACGCCCCAGGCAATCCGCGAGGGGTTCGCCCATTTGCGCAGCAACGAAGAGATGTTGCCGCTCGCCGATGCCGCGCGTTGCCGCTCGGAAGCGGATTGGCTCATTGGCATCAATGGCACGCGCGCGATGACCGCTTTCAATTCGCAAGAGGGAGGTTTCTACAAGACCACCGTAGGTCGGGTGCAGACGCCGACGCTCGCGATCCTGATCGAGCGCGAAAAAGCGCGGCGTGCGCACCGCCCGCGGGATTATTGGGAAATCGAAGCCGAGTTCCAAGCGGCAGCCGGCTCTTATAAGGGCCGCTGGTTCAATGAAAATTTCGCCAAAAGCGACGATCCGGAAGCCAAGGCAGAACGCTTGTGGGACGCCGCCCAGGCCGAGGCGATTCGCAAGAAATGCCTGGGGCAACACGGAGAGGCCACGGATGAGGCCACACCCAAGAGCGAATCGTGTCCCTTGCTTTTCGATCTAACCTCTCTGCAACGCGAAGCCAACGCCCGTTTCGGCTTCTCTGCGCGCACCACCCTGCAGCTTGCCCAGGCGCTTTACGAGAAGCACAAGGCGCTCACCTATCCGCGCACCGATTCGCGCTATCTGCCCGAAGACATGGTGCCCGCGGTCAAAGAAACGCTTGCCGCCCTCAGGCCTCTGCCCATCGGCCAGCACGCGGTCACCGTCTTGGAAAAGGGCTGGGTGATCCCGACCAAGCGCATCTTCAACGATGCGAAGGTTTCCGATCACTTCGCGATCATTCCCACGGGCACGCTCCCGAAGCATTTGTCCGACGCCGAGCAGAAGCTCTTCGACCTCGTCGTCAAGCGCTTCGTGGCCATTTTCTTCCCTCCCGCCGAGTATCTGGTGACGACGCGCATCACGCGCGTAGCAGGCGAGGCCTTCAAAAGCGTCGGTAAAGTGCTCGTCAAACCCGGCTGGCTCGTCGTCCATGGCAAGGAGGCGCCTCCAGACGAGGAGGCGGCGAGTCTGCCACCGTTAGAAAAAAACGAGCGCGTCTTTGCGCTCGATGTCGCCATCAAGGCGCTGCAAACCAAGCCGCCGGCCCGCTACACCGAAGCGACGCTGCTTGCCGCCATGGAGGGCGCGGGCAAGTTCGTCGAAGACGAAGAATTGCGCGCGGCGATGGCCGAAAGGGGATTGGGTACGCCCGCAACGCGCGCGCAAATCAT
Organism: Rhodocyclaceae bacterium; assembly: GCA_026417115.1. Taxonomy (GTDB): domain Bacteria; phylum Pseudomonadota; class Gammaproteobacteria; order Burkholderiales; family Rhodocyclaceae; genus Sulfuricystis. The sequence goes on along the minus strand of JAOADW010000056.1, from coordinate 21,902 downwards.
CGAAGGTTTGATCGAAGAAGGCTATGTCCACCGTGAAGGCAAAGAGCTCGTACCAACGGCGAAGGCCTTCAATCTGCTGTTCGCGCTCGAACAGCTGAAAGTCGATGAGATCCGCTCGCCGGAACTCACGGGCCTTTGGGAATGGAAGCTCAGGCAGATGGAGCAGGGACGTCTCTCGCGCGACGAGTTCATGCACCACATCGTCGAGCAAACGCGCGAGATGGTCGAGCGCATCAAGAACGGCGAGTTCCATGACGCCGATTTCGGAGAGCTCGCGTCCCCTTGTCCGAAATGTGGCGGCAAACTCAAAGAAACGTATCGCCATTTCCGTTGCGAGCGATGCGACTACCGGCTCTGGAAGGTGCTCGCCGGACGCCCATGGGAGCCGGCCGAGATCGACACCCTGTTGCGAGAAGGCCAGATTGGCCCCCTTTCCGGCTTTCGCAGCAAGCAAGGACGCGCATTCAGCGCTCTCGTGCGCCTGAACGAGGAAGCGCAGCCCGCATTCGATTTCGGCGAAGCGCAAGCAGATGCAGAAGAGGCCGTCGACTTTTCTGGCCAAGAAGCGCTGGGCCCTTGCCCGAAATGCGGCGCGCGCGTCTTCGAGCTGGGCGCCGCCTATGTCTGCGAAGAAGCCGTCGGCCAAAACAAGCGCTGCGATTTTCGCAGCGGCAAAGTAATCCTCCAGCAGGAAATCCCGCGCGAGGAAATGCAGAAATTGCTCCTCGCAGGGCGCAGTTCCTTGCTCAAAGGGTTCGTCTCCAACCGCACACGGCGCAAATTCGCCGCCTATCTCGTGCGTCTGGCCGACGGCTCGATTGGCTTCGAATTCGAGCAGAAGGCCGCGCACGAAAAGGGGAAACCGGCGGCAACCGCCCAAGGCAAAGGCGCCCTGCGCAAATCCGCCTCCTAACGGCAAGCGCCCTGGGATTTTTTTCCGATGGAAGTCCATCCCCTCTTATCCGCCTTGATCCTGGGACTCGTCGAAGGGTTGACCGAGTTTCTGCCGATTTCGAGCACCGGCCATCTGATCCTCGTGGGCGACCTCTTGCGCTTCAATGATGAACGCGGCAAGCTTTTCGAAATCGTGATCCAAACCGGGGCCATCCTGGCCGTCGTCTGGGAATATCGCGCCCGCTTCGCCGCAACGTTTTCAGGCTGGCGCCATGATGCGCTTGCACGCCGGCTGATCGTCAATCTCTTTCTCGCCTTCCTGCCTTTGGCCGTGCTCGGTCTTCTATTCGGCAAGTGGATCAAAGGCATTCTCTTCGCTCCCATCCCAGTGGCCTTGGCGTTCATCGTCGGCGCATTCGTGATCCTCTGGGCCGAACGCCGCCCGCATGCAGTGCGCATCGAGACGGTTGACGAGATCACGCCGCCGCTCGCGCTCAAGCTCGGCATCGCGCAGGCCTTCGCATTGATCCCGGGCGTCTCCCGTTCAGGTGCGACGATCATCGGCGGCTTGTTGTTGGGGCTTTCGCGCAGGGCAGCCACCGAGTTTTCCTTCTTCCTCGCGGTGCCGACGCTCGCCGTAGCAGGCGCATACCAGCTCGTCAAAGAGCGCCACCTCCTCCACTTCGACGATATCGGCCTGTGGGCGATCGGTTTTTCGGCGTCATTCGTTTCCGCTTTTCTCTGCGTGCGCTGGCTCCTACGTTACATCAGCAGCCATGATTTCACGCCGTTCGCCTGGTACCGGATCGGCTTTGGCTTGCTCGTGATCCTGACCTGGCAAACCGGCCTCGTCGACTGGACCACCCCATGAAACCCTTGCTCGTTTATCTGCATGGTTTCTCGAGCGGGCCACAATCCTTCAAGGCGCGCGCCCTGCATGCGCATATGACGCGCCTGGGTTTGGCCGATCGTTTCCTGTGTCCGCAGTTGCCGGTCTCGCCCGCCGCTGCCATCGCGCTCCTTGCCCGTCTCCTCGAAGCCCCCTTGGCCGCGGGCACGCGCGTCACGCTCGTCGGCTCCTCGCTCGGCGGCTTCTACGCCACGCATCTTGCCGAGAAATTTTCGCTCGCAGCCGTCTTGGTGAATCCCGTCGTGCTCGGCTCTCTCGATGTGCGCAAATGGGTGGGCAGACATACCTGGCATTACACCGGAAAGCCCTTCGAATTCACGCACGCGCATGTCGCGGAGCTTCTGGCGTTGGATGTTCCTCAACCGACCGAGCCCTCGCGCTATTGGCTGCTCGTCGAAACCGGCGACGAGGTGCTCGACTACCGCGCCGCCGTCGCCCGCTATGCAGGCGCACGGCAAACCGTGCTCGCCGGCGGCGACCACTCGTTTACCCGCTGGAGCGCATATCTCGACGAGATCCTCGCCTTCGCGGGTTTTTTCTGAGCGTTGCGCCCAACACGCATCCCTGATAATTCGCATCTTTCCGGATCCTCTTCGCGCGCATGCACATCCTCTTCGAAGAAGACGGCGCCTTCAAGACCGGCACGATCGCAAGCGAGCAGGAAAACTCATTGCAGGTCGAGGCCGCAAGCGGCAAGCGCCTGAAGGTCAAGAGCGCGGCCGTCCTCTTGCGCTTTTCCACGCCTCTGCCGAGCGAACTTTTGTCGCTTGCTCAGGCCGAAGCCGAGACGATCGAGGTCGACTTCCTCTGGGAAGTCGCACCCGAGCAGGAATTCGGCTTCCAAGAACTCGCCGCCGAATACTATGGCCACGCGCCCAACGCCATCGAGGCCACGGCGGTGCTTTTACGCTTGCATGCCGCGCCGATCTATTTCCACCGCAAAGGCAAGGGGCGATTCCGCCGCGCCCCGCCCGAGATTCTCAAAGCAGCGCTCGCCAGCCTGGAAAAGAAACGCCAAATCGCGGCCGCCATCGAGCGCATGGCCGAGGCGCTCAAAGCGGGCCGACTGCCGGAAGCTTTGACGCCTTTGCTGCCAGAGCTCCTCTACAAACCCGACCGCAATAAGCCTGAGACCAAAGCGCTGGAGGCCGCCTGCGCCGCCACCGGCGAGTCGGCGGAGAGGTTGTTGTTCCGCTGCGGCGCGATTCGCGATACGCACGACTACCACCTGGGCCGCTTCCTTTACGAGCACTTTCCTCCCCACCGCGGCGGCGTCGATTTCCCGCCCCATGCGCCCGCGGTTGTGCCAACCGATCTACCCGTGGCGCAAGTTTCAGCCTTCTCGATCGATGACGTTCATACGACCGAAATCGACGATGCTTTTTCTGTAGCGCGCGCAGCCGATGGCGGCTTCACCGTCGGCATTCATATCGCTGCGCCGGCGCTTGGCTTTACGCCCGATTCCGATCTCGGGCGCATCGCTCGCGAGCGGCTCTCGACGGTCTATATGCCCGGACGCAAGATCACGATGCTGCCGGAGGCCGTCATCGACGCTTTCACGCTCTCGGAAAAACGCATCGTTCCTGCCCTCTCGGTCTATTTCACCGCAACGCGCGATCTGCGCCTCTCCCCCCCTGTCACGCGCATCGAGGCCGTGCCGATCGCCGCCAATCTGCGGCATCACGACCTTGAGCCCTTGTTCAACGAACGCACCCTCGCCGAGGGCGTGCCCGACTTCCCCTTCGCCGCGGAACTGAAACTGCTTTGGGAGCTCGCGACGGTGCTTGCCGCGGGCCGCGGCGCGATTGCGCAGAAAAATCGCCGCGATTTTCTTTTCCGCGTCGACTGGCAGCGTTCCACCCCTTGGGGCGCCGGTTGGGTCACGATCGAAGAAAGGCCGCGCGGCAGCCCCTTGGATCTCGTGGTCGCCGAGCTCATGATCCTCGCCAACTCGACCTGGGGCGCGCTTCTCGATGCCGCCGACGTGCCCGCGCTCTATCGCGCTCAGAGCGCAGGGCGTGCGCGCATGAGCACGAGCGCGGCAGCCCACGAGGGATTGGGCCTCGATTGCTACGCGTGGTGTACCTCGCCCTTGCGACGCTATGCCGATCTGCTCAATCAGTGGCAGCTAATCGCCGTATTGCGCCAGGAAAAGCCGCCCTTCGCGGCCAAATCCGCCGAGCTATTCGCCGCGCTGCGCGATTTCGAGCACACGTATGCCAGCTACGCCGATTTCCAGCGCCGCATGGAGCATTACTGGTGTTTGCGTTGGCTCTTGCAGGAAGGCTGCCCCGTTCTCTCTGCAGAAGTCTTGAAAGAGGGTCTCGTACGGGCCGAGCGCTTGCCGCTCGTCGCCAAAGCGAGCGGCATGCCTGAGTTTCCGCGCGGCGCGCGAGTGCTCGTTTCGGTGCGCGACATCGATCTCCTGGCCGCCGAAGTCACGCTCGCATACCGCGAGCTGCTCGCCGAAGCGGCCGCCGGCGTCGCGCCCGAGACCGAGGTGGAAAATCGCGGAGATTAGAATCGCATCATGCGTCTGCCTGCGCCGATTTCGATCGCACCGTCGCGACAGCGACTGGCGCTCGCTTTCGCCCTCTCCCTGCTCCTGCACGCCCTCATCCTGTCGCTGCGCTTCCGCCCGCCGGAGCGCCCTTTCCAACGCGAACAGGCGCTCGACGTGATCCTCGTCAACGCCAAGAGCCGTGAAGCGCCCAAGCAGCCGCAGGCCAAGGCGCAGGCCCATCTCGAGGGCGGCGGCAACAGCGAAGCGTCCCGACGCGCCAAGACGCCTCTGCCCGCCTCGGCGCGCGAGCGGGCAGGCCAAGACCTCCTGGAAGCGGAAAAGCGCGTGACCGAACTCGAACGCCAGCAACGCAGGCTCCTCGAGCAGCTGGCGGCAGAGCGCGCCGTTGCGCCGGGGCAAGCGCACGCCCCCACGAGCGAACCCAAGCCCTCGGGCCGGGAACTCGCCGCGCAAGCGCTCGCGCTCGCCCGTCTCGAAGGGGAGATCGCGCGCGAGATCGACGCCTATAACCAACGGCCCAAGCGCAAATTCATCGGCGCACGCACCGTCGAATACCGCTTTGCCCAGTATGTCGAAGACTGGCGGCAGAAGGTCGAGCGCATCGGCAACCTCAATTATCCCGAAGCGGCGCGCGGTAAACTCTATGGCAGCCTGATCCTCACGGTGGCCATCCGCAGCGACGGGTCGGTCGAACGCGTGGAGCTCAATCGCTCCTCGGGCCATAAGGTTCTGGATGAGGCGGCCCTACGCATCGTCCAGCTGTCACAACCCTTCGCGCCCTTTCCCGAATCGATCCGACGGGAGGTGGACATCCTCGAAATCACGCGCACCTGGACGTTTACCCAGGGCGATCGCATGCAATCCGACTGACGGTGTCGACATGGCCCACAACGACGATCTCAGCATGGCGGTATTTTGCGACTTTGAAAACATCGCGCTCGGCGTGCGCGATGCGCAATACGACCGTTTCGAAATCAAACCCGTTCTCGAGCGGCTGCTGCTCAAGGGTAGCATCGTGGTCAAGAAAGCCTATTGCGACTGGGAGCGCTACAAGAGCTACAAGACTGCGCTGCACGAAGCCAATTTCGAGTTGATCGAAATACCGCATGCCCGGCAGTCCGGGAAAAATTCCGCCGACATCCGCCTCGTGGTCGATGCGCTCGACCTCTGTTATACGAAGCCGCATGTCAATACTTTCGTCATCATCAGTGGGGATTCCGATTTCTCGCCGCTGGTCTCGAAGCTGCGCGAAAACGCCAAGCGCGTGATCGGCGTCGGCGTCAAGCAATCGACCTCGGATCTCTTGATCGCCAATTGCGACGAGTTCATCTACATCGACGATCTCGTGCGCAAGAAAGCGCGCGAGGACAAACAGGCGAAAAAGCCCGTCGATCCGCAAGAGCTCGAAGCGCGCAAGGAAAAGGGGCTCGAAATCGCGGCCTCGACGCTCGAGGCCTTGCTCGAGGACCGCGCCGACGACGAAAAGGTTTGGGCTTCCGTGCTCAAAGAGGCGATCAAGCGCCGTCACCCGGGTTTCAATGAAACCTATCATGGCTTCAAAACCTTCGGCGCCTTGCTCGAGGAAGCGGCGCGGCGGGGCTTGCTCGAATTCGGCCGCGAAGCCAACAGCGCCTATGTCAGGCGTCGTCAGCCTCCCTTATCCGCCGCCGACTCTCCGACGAAACCGCTTCCCGAATCGCAGCCAGCGCCCACGCCCGCCATGCGCAGCGAGGAGGCAGCCGCATCGAACGCCGATGCGGCGATTCTTCACGAGCCCCCACCCCCCGGAAAAGCCCGTACGCGTCGCCGTACGCGTCCCCGGGCGCAAACCAGCGCTTCGGCAGCCGCTGCCTCTCTGTCAACCCCCCGAGAAGCGCGAGAGGCCGCTCCGCACGACGCGGCAGCCGTGCAGCCCGAAATGCCGGCTTGCGCACAAGACGCTGCGGAAAACCGGGAAGCCTCGGAAAAAGACGCGTCCTCTCCGCCTTCAGGTGCGGAAAGAAATCCGCCTTCTGGCGCGGCCGAAGGAAATCCCGCCGAGACAGGCGAAAAAGCGCCCTCGTCGGCGCTTGCCGAGGCGCCCCGCACGCCCCGTCGCCGCCGGGCGCAACGCAGCCGGAAAAGCGAGGGAGCGCCATGACCGATCGCTATGCCGTCTTCGGCAATCCCATCGCGCATAGTCTGTCGCCCTTGATCCACCGGCTCTTCGCCCAACAAACCGGCCAGGACCTCTGCTATGAGGCGATCCTGGCGCCACTGGACGCCTTCGCGGCGACGGTGGCGCGCTTCATCGCCGAAGGCGGCCGCGGAGCCAATGTCACCGTGCCCTTCAAAGAAGAGGCCTTTCGTCTTTGCGACGAAACGAGTCCGCGCGCACGGCTTGCGCAAGCCGTCAACACCCTCGTCTTCAATGATGGACGCATATACGGTGACAATACCGACGGCATCGGCCTCGTGCGCGATCTCAAGCACAACCTCGCCGCCACCATCGCTGGCCAACACGTGCTGCTCCTCGGGGCCGGCGGCGCTGCGCGCGGTGTCATCGGCCCGCTGCTCGCAGAGAAGCCCGCCGAGCTCTTCATCGCCAACCGCACCGCGAGTCGCGCCGAACACCTCGCCGCTCAATTCGGCGGCGTCTGTCGCGGCGGCAGTTTCGCGGCGCTGGCGGGCCGCCGCTTCTCGCTCGTGCTCAACGCCACCTCCGCGGGCCTGATCAATTCGCCCTTACCCCTGCCCGACGACATCTTCGCGCCCGACGTCCTGGCCTATGAGATGGTCTATGGGCGCACTACCCCTTTCATGCAGCGCGCACAAGCCGCTGGCTGCCGCGTCAGCGATGGCTTGGGCATGCTCGTCGAGCAAGCGGCAGAAGCCTTTTTCCTCTGGCGCGGCGTGCGGCCGGAAACTGCGCCGGTGCTCGCTGCCTTGCGGTCGCACACACAAAGCGCCCATCAAGGAGCAAGCGGCGTGAATTCGTAGCCGCTGCCACGTCGGGAAAGAGTGCCCACGGCCGCGCCAGGCAAGTGGTAGCCAGCCAGCAAGAGATCCTCTTGGAGGACGCGCTCGGCAAGCCGCCGACGAACCTGGCGCGCTGCCTCGGGATCCATATCGAACATCACTGCCCAGTCGGGATGGCGCACGAACAACGCCGCGATGTTGGTCGTATCGCCCCAGTAAAGCAGTCTTCGCGCCTTTCCTTCGACCAGAAAGGCCGTATGTCCCGGCGTGTGTCCGTGCGCCGCCACCGCCCGAATGCCAGGCAAGACCTCGCTGTCTGGCGCAAACTTCACCACGTAAGACGCTATCGGCCCAAAGACACGGCGCGCGGCCTGGAATGTTCCCTTCATCGCCTCCGGCGCTGCCGCCATGCGCGCATCATCCATCCACCAATTCCATTCGACCTCGGGCACATAGATCTTCGCATTCTTGAACACCAGCTCGCCCGCCTTGTTGCGCAGGCCATTGATGTGGTCGCCATGGAAATGCGAAATCACTACGGCAGTCACCGAAGCAGGATCGATGCCGGCTTTGCTCATGCTCTCGAGCAACTTGCCTGACGTTGCGGCGCCGAATTCGCCATTGCCTGCATCGAACAAGACCCGCTCCCCGCCGATCTCGACGAAGAAAACCGTAAAAGGAATCTCGACGCGGTCGCCCGGCAAACCGGCCGCCGCCAAAGCCTGGCGCACCTCCTCCAAGGAGGCATTCTTGACGAAGCTTGCATCGAGCACACGTTGGGCCGAACCCTCCTTGAGCGTGGTGACCCGTACATCGCCGAGATCGACGCGGGTTACGCCCGCCGCGACGGATGTCGCCGTAGGTAGAGTAGGCGCGCTGGCGCAGCCTGCCACGCTGATCGCAACGCCAATCACGCCTAGGATGGCGCCTGTCATGAGAATGGTTTTGAACGATGCGTTCATGGCTCCCCTCCGTTCCGACGTTATTGGTAAATTCGATTCTACGCCGCTAGGGTCTCTTGCCTTGTTCCCATCGTCTCTCCCCCGTCCTGATCGCTGACCATGCGCCTTTTCGTCATCCCGCGCGCCTTGTTGCCGCGCCTTTTCCTCTGGCTAGCGCTGGCCCTCGTGCTTTGGCAAGGCTGGTATCTCGGCTGGGTGATCGCCTGGCGTTACTTCAACCCTAGCGAGACGAGCTTCATGGCCATGCGGCTTCAGGAACTGCGCCAGACGAACCCGCACGCCAGGCTGCAACATGTCTGGACGCCTTACGAAAAGATCTCCATTCACCTCAAGCGCGCCGTGATCGCCGCCGAAGACGACAAATTCATCGACCATGAAGGTTTCGACTGGGAGGCAATCCAGAAGGCGTTGGAAAAAAACGAGCGCCGCGGCAGAATCGTCGCCGGCGGCTCGACGATCTCCCAGCAATTGGCCAAGAACTTGTTTCTTTCCGGGGCCAAAACGCCCTGGCGCAAGGCGCAAGAAGCGATCATCACGGTCTGGCTGGAGACCTTTTGGAGCAAGCGGCGCATCCTCGAGGTCTATCTCAACGTCGCCGAATGGGGGGAAGGCATTTTCGGCGCCGAGGCCGCGGCACGACACTATTTCGGCGCGAGCGCCGCGCAGCTCACGCCCGAGCAGGCCGCTCGGCTGGCGGTGATGCTGCCTGCGCCGCGACGCCTGGGCAAAAATCCCTATTCCGATTACATGAACCGGAGAACGGCGCAAATCGCCGCCCGCATGCGTTTTTCCTCGGCGCCATAAAGGCTCGCCGAGGCGTAGAATCGCGGCATGGCTCATGAAATGCGTCCGCGCGCCCAGAACCTGTTCGAGCAGCACTTATCGGAAGTGCAGCTCCTGCTCGCCCGCCAGCGGCGCGTCGAGGCCGTGGTCGCCAAACAAGAAATGCCGCGACACGAGGTCGTCGAGCATCTCGTGCATCGCCAGCATTTGGTCGAGCTGCACAACCTCTTGCGTCGGCTCTCGGCCGGCGAGATCGCGCGCGTGCTCGAGGCATTGCCCGAAGAAGACCGCGAAGTCGCCTGGCAGGAAGTCGAAGAGGATCGCGCCGAGCTCGTGCTCGAGCTTTTGTCCGACGAGATTCGCAGCGAGTTGCTGGCAGCTCGCCCACCCTCTGCGCCCAAGCACATGGTCACCGCCTTCGAGCTGCGCGATGGGCGTCTTTCCCAGACGCGCGTCGAAAGCCGCGAAGACCTTGCACGCATTGCGCCGATCTGGATCGACCTCGTTGCGCCCACGGCGAGCGTGCGCGCCTGGGTCGGCGAATACTTCCAGCTCTATCTGCCCGACCCCGAAGATGCCTCCGACATCGAAGAGTCGGCGCGTTTCTACATCGACGACAACGGCGCCGTCCATCTGTCCTCGGATTTTTTGCTCGACCGCCAAGGCAAGAGCCGCAACGTGCCCGTCGTCTTCATCTTGCATCGCAACATCCTCTTTTCCATCCGCAACGAGGAGCTGCCCGTCTTTCGCCTGCAACGGCTGCGCGCGCGCACCCAGCCCGGCTACGTCACCGACGGCAAGGACGTCTTGCTCGATCTCTACGGCGCGGATGTCGAATATTCGGCCGACACCCTCGAAGACATCTATGCCGAGCTCGAGCGCATCGGCCGCCAGGTGCTCTCGCCCCAGGTCACCGACGACGAAGCGGCGGAAATCCTCTCCGAGATCGCGAAAGGCGAAGACTCCAACGGCCGCATCCGCAAGAACGTGCTCGACACGCGCCGCGCGCTCTCCTTCCTGATGCGCGGCCGATTGCTGTCTTCCGAGCAATACGACGAAGCGCGGCAAATCCTGCGCGACATCGATTCTCTCGATGGCCATACCTCATTTCTCTTCAACAAGATCAATTTCTTGATGGATGCGGCGGTAGGCTTCATCAACATCAACCAAAACAAACGCGTCTCGAAACTGACCGCGATCACCGTCGTCTTCGTGCCGATCAACATCATCGCCGGCATCGGCGGCATGTCGGAATATTCGATGATGACCGAAGGCATCCCCTGGCCCATCTCCTATGGCGCTTTCGTCGTGGCCATGGTGCTCTTGGGCTTCGGCACCTATCATGCGATGCGCTATTTCGAGCGGCGCGAACGCATCAAGCGGCTCGCCGCGCGCCAGCGTAAAAAGGAAGCATGAGTCACGGCGCAATGTTGGCGCGCACTCGTCCCCTCTCCACCAACGTCAGCTGCCCGTAATCGAAGGAATAGGCGAACCAATCGCCAAAGCCGGCGATTTCCGCACAACACGCTTTCATGACGCCAGCATGGGTGACGAGCACGGCCTCCTGCGGCAATTGCGCGAGAAACGCCACCACCCGCTCACGCAAAGCGCGTAGCGGTTCGCCGCCGGGCGGCGTGAATCCCCAGGGATCGCGCGCCCATTCCGCCAGGAGATGCCGCTCGAGTTCATCCCAACGGCGCATCTCCCACGCCCCGAAATCGAGTTCGCGCAAGCGCTCATCGACCCGCGGATGGGGAGTGAGGGCATGCGCGAAGTCTAGGCAGCGACGCAAGGGGCTCGTATAGATGGGAAGATCGGCAGGCACATAGGCCTTGAGCGCCTGCGCAAGCCAAAAAGGGTCGGCAGCCAGCGGCAAGTCTGTGGCGCCATAGCAAATGCCTCTTTCCACCGCGGGGGGCGGATGTCGAATCAGCCACATGCGCATAAAAGCCCCAAATAGAACGCGAGCTCGCTTATTTGTTGCGTCGCGCCCAGGCAATCTCCAGTATAGCCGCCCAGGCGCCGTTTGAATAGGCACGCCGCGCTTAGCGTCGCCAGCGCCGCAAAGAGCCAGGCAAAAGCCGCTTGCGACCAAGGCAAAGCCAAAGAGGGCGCAAGTCCCACGCCGGCGGCAAAGACGAAACCCCCTTTCGTCAGGGTCGTCAGCGGCTTCGCCTTCCCTTCTACGCGCGCATACTCGAGCGTGAAGATCAGAACCGTTGCGGCAAAGCGCGAGGCCGCATGCGCAGAGATCAGCGCAAGGGCGAAGAAAGACGGTGAGGAGGCGGCCAGCGCATCGAGCGCGAGAAATTTGAGAGACAGCGTCAGCATGAGGCCGAGCGCGCCGAAGCTGCCCAAGCGGGGATCCTTCATGATGCGCAAGGCGTCTTCCCGCGTCGCTCCGCCCCCTAAGCCATCGAGCGTATCGGCGAGCCCATCCTCATGCAATGCGCCAGTGAGCACGAGCGTCGCGCCCATGCCCAGCAGGACGGCGATAGGCTGCGGCCAGACTTGCAGAGCAACGAGGGTGACCGCAGCGCCGAATGCGCCGACGAGTAAGCCGATCAAGGGCAGCCAATGCGCTGCGCGGGCCAAGGGCGCCATGGCGTCGCCCGCGGAAGCCGGCACGGGAATGCGCGTGAAGTAGCCCACGGCGGCCCAGAAGGAGGCGAGTTCGTCACGCATGATCAGAGCTTTTCGCTCACGCCCGCCGAGGCGAAACTCGCCATCTCGGCAAGCATCGCCGCTGCGCACTTGACGAGCGGCCAGGCAAGCGCACAGCCCGTGCCTTCGCCCAGACGCAGATCGAGATCGAGCAGCGGTTTGCCGCCAAGCGCCTGCAACTGCTGCCGATGCCCAGGCTCCTGCGACAAATGCGTAAACACCGCATACTCGAGGAAGGCCGGCGCAAGCCGTGATGCGATGAGCGCAGCCGCGCCGCCGATGAAGCCATCAACGAGGACCAGCATGCGGCGGCGGGCGGCGGCGAGCATGGCGCCCGCCATCTCGGCGATCTCGAAACCGCCGAAGCGCGCAAGTACCGCCAAAGGCGCATCGCTGCGATCCACCCAGGCCGCCACCGCCTCATGGAGGAGGGCGCGCTTTCTCGCCAAGCCCGCATCGGAAAGTCCCGTGCCACGACCAATGCACAAGTCGAGTGGCGCACCGGTCAGGCAATGGGTAATCAGGCTTGCCGAGGCCGTGTTGCCGATGCCCATCTCGCCGAAGCCCACGACATTGCAGCCTTCATCCGCGAGCGCTTCGACGATCGCCGCGCCACGAGCGAGCGCGGCCTCGCACTGCGCGGGGCTCATCGCCGGCCCCTCGAGATAGCTTTGCGTGCCATACGCGATCTTGGCGTCGATGAGTCCTGCGCGCACGCCGAAATCATGCGCAACGCCCGCATCGACGATGGTGAGCGCAAGTCCATTGGCGCGAGCGAAAACGTTGATCGCCGCTCCCCCCGCGAGGAAATTCTCCACCATCTGCCAAGTCACTTCCTGCGGATAGGCCGAAATGCCGGCTTTCGCCGCACCATGATCGCCCGCAAAAACGACGATCTGCGGTAAGCTCAGGCGTGGAGCGAGCGTTTGTTGGATGCGCCCGATCTGGAAAGCCAGTGTCTCAATGCGGCCCAAGGCGCCCAAAGGTTTCGTCTTCCGATCGATCGCCTCGCGCAGTGCGGCGTCGAGGCAGTCATCGATGGGGTCTATGGAAAAATCCATGTCATTCTCCTTTGAGTTCGCATTGTAAGCATCGCCATGATCGAACTCATCCTTGGCGGCGCCCGTTCGGGCAAGTCGGCATTCGCGGCTCAGCGCGCGCAGGAAAGCGGTCTCGACGTCGTCTATGTCGCCACGGCGCAAGCGCTCGACCAAGAAATGGCCGCGCGCATCGCCCGTCACCGCGCCGAGCGTCCAAGCGGCTGGCGCACCCTCGAAGAGCCGCTCTACCTTGCCGATGTCATTAGCCGGACGGCGGCGCCGACGCGCTGTTTGATCATCGACTGTTTGACGCTGTGGCTTTCCAACGTTCTCTTGGCGCAGCAGGAAGCCGAAATCGAACGCCTGTTCGCGATCTTACCGGCAGCGGGCATGCTTCTTTTCGTCAGCAACGAAGTCGGGCAGGGCATCGTTCCTGACAACCCGCTCGCGCGCCGCTTTCGCGACGAGCAAGGGCGGCTCAATCAGCGACTTGCAGCATGCGCCCAGCGCGTGACCTGGATGGTGGCGGGCCTACCCGTGACGCTAAAAGACAATAGCATCATGTCGAAAGGTTAGAAAACAATATCTAGTTGCATATATTCTATCAGCTACTATATACACGAATACGCGCTTGACAACTTCACGAGGAAAGGCGTATCTTGCGCCTGCCGCGGTCGCCCACGAGAAGGGCGCGAAGAGGGAATCCGGTGAATAGGCCGGAGCTGCCCCCGCAACTGTAACCGGTGAATGCGGCGCCCAACACGCCACTGGTCACGCATCATGACTGGGAAGGCGGGCGTCCATGATCGAGCCGGGAGCCAGGAGACCTGCCACGGCATATGTTGGCTTTCGTTGGGGCGGGGTGTCCCTAACGCCGCAGCGGGCTCACACGCGAGCTCGCTCGTCGTGCGCTCTGCCCTTCCTACATCGTGGAGTACGACAATGGAGCGCGCATCCGATGCAATCGTGCAGGCCAAATTCCAGGTGATTCGCCGCCAGGGGGAGATCACGGCTTTCAAGGCGGAAAAGATCGCGCTCGCGATCACTAAAGCCTTCGTCGCCGTCGAGGGGGCGGAAGCCGGGACGTCTCCGCGTGTGCGCGAGCTGATCGAGCGGCTCACCCATGCCGTCGTGCGCGCGCTCACCCGCAGGTTGCCCGATGGCGGCGCGGTGCACATCGAGGACATTCAGGACCAGGTCGAATTGGCGCTCATGCGAGCAGGCTGCCACGACGTGGCCCGCGCCTATGTGCTCTATCGCGAAAAGCGCGCAGCCGAACGCGCTATGCGTCAGGGCGCACGCAAACCCCTTTTGCATATCGTCGACGCTGGCGGGCGCCGACCGCTCTGCGAACGCGAGCTCGAGGAAAGTCTCGCGCGACTCGCGCAGGGACTGGCTGGCATCGACGTGGCTCGTGTGGTCGCCATGGCGACAAAAAATTTCTACGATGGCATGAGCGCCGAGGAAGTCGATCAGGCATTGATCCTCTCCGCCCGCAGCTTGATCGAGCTTGATCCGGACTACAGCTTTCTTTCCGCGCGCCTTTTGTTGAAGGCGTTGGAGAAAGAGGTCTACGGCGCGGCGGCGATGGCGCCCCAGGAATACTTTCCGCAAATGATCCAGCGCGGCATTGACGCTGGCCTATTGGATGCGCGGCTCGCGGAATTCGATTTGGAAAGGCTTGCCGCTGCTCTAAAACCGGAGCGCGACCTGAAGTTCGGCTATCTGGGGCTACAGACGCTTTATGACCGCTATTTCCTCCACATCGCCGGCCGGCGCATCGAAACGCCACAGCCATTCTTCATGCGTGTCGCCATGGGCCTCGCCATCAACGAAATCGAGCGCGAGGCGCGCACGATCGAATTCTATGATTTGCTTTCGTCGTTCGACTTCATGTCCTCCACGCCGACGTTGTTCAATTCCGGCACACGGCATCCGCAACTGTCATCCTGCTACGTAACCACCGTCAGCGATGATCTCGACAGCATCTTTTCTGCGATCAAAGAGAATGCGCTGCTGCAGAAATATGCAGGTGGTCTCGGCAATGACTGGACGCCGGTACGCGCCCTCGGCAGCCCGATCCGCGGCACCAATGGCGTCAGCCAAGGCGTGATCCCCTTTTTGAAAGTGGTCAATGACACGGCAGTCGCCGTCAATCAGGGAGGCAAGCGCAAAGGCGCAGTGTGCGCCTATCTCGAGACCTGGCATCTGGATATCGAAGAGTTCATCGAGTTGCGCAAGAACACCGGCGATGAACGCCGGCGCTGTCATGACATGAATACGGCGCATTGGATTCCGGATCTCTTCATGCAGCGTGTGCTGAACGACGCCGAGTGGACGCTGTTTTCGCCTTACGACGTTCCCGACCTACACGACAAATACGGGCGCGACTTCGCGAGCGCTTACAAGGCCTACGAAGCGAAAGCCGAGCGCGGTGAAATCGGGCTATACAAGAAGGTGCGGGCGCGGGATCTTTGGCGCCGCATGCTCACCATGCTTTACGAGACCGGCCATCCCTGGATCGTCTTCAAAGACCCCTGCAACCTGCGCTCGCCCCAACGTCATGCCGGCGTCGTGCATAGCTCGAATCTGTGCACGGAAATCACGCTCAATACCTCGGAAAGCGAGACCGCCGTCTGCAATCTCGGCTCGGTCAATCTCGCCGCCCATCTCAAGGACGGCGCGCTCGACCACGACAAGCTCAGACGTACGATCCGCACGGCGATGCGCATGCTCGACAACGTCATCGACATCAACTACTACGCAAGCCCGAAGGCGCGCCGCGCCAATCTCAGGCATCGTCCAGTCGGGCTGGGCGTCATGGGCTTCGCCGATTGCTTGATGCAAATGGGGATACCTTACGCCAGCCAGGAGGCCGTCGAATTCGCCGACCGAGCAATGGAGGCCGTCTGTTATTACGCCTATTGGGCCTCGACCGAACTCGCCGAAGAGCGCGGCCGCTACCAAAGCTTCGCCGGAAGCGACTGGTCGCAAGGGATTCTGCCCCACGAAACGGTTGCGCGCCTCCGTGAAGAGCGCGGCGGCGAACTCGAACTCGACGATTCGACTTCGCTCGACTGGGAAGCCTTGCGGGAGCGGGTGCTGCGCCACGGCATGCGAAATTCCAATTGTGTGGCTGTCGCGCCGACAGCCACGATCGCCAATATCGTCGGCGTTTTTCCTTCGATCGAGCCGATCTACCAAAACCTTTATGTCAAATCGAATCTCTCGGGCGAATTCACGCTGGTCAACCCCTATCTGGTCGCTGCGCTGGAAAAACGCGGACTATGGGACGAAGTGATGGTCGCCGATCTCAAATATTTCGATGGCCAACTCAGCCGCATCGAACGCGTCCCGGAAGAGCTCAAACGTCTCTATGCCACGGCCTTCGAAATCGATTCCGCATGGCTCGTCGAGGCGGCAGCGCGGCGCCAAAAATGGATCGACCAGGCGCAATCGCTCAATCTCTATCTCGCGCACCCTTCGGGCAAGCAGCTCGATGCGCTCTACAAACTCGCTTGGCGACGGGGTCTGAAATCCACTTATTACCTGCGTACGCTCGGCGCCTCACAAGTCGAAAAGCATATCGACCGCCCGTCTGTCGATGAAAGGCCATCGTTCTGCGCCATAGACGACGGCGCGTGCTCGACCTGTCAGTAACCCACGAAAAAAGGTCGCCTATGAGCCATATCCTGCTCTGGGAAGACGAAAAAGACACTGCTTTTCTTACGGCGGCCGATACGGTCGCGCCTAGCGGGGATGGTCGGCGCGATTCTGCCGACGTCCTCGGCGAAGTTGCTATGTCCGCCGCTTTACACGCCTGCGCCGCCCTATCGCCCGTGCGCGCTCAGGACAAGCGAGTGGTCAATGGGCCGACGGACATCAATCAGCTCGCGCCTTTCAAATATGCCTGGGCATGGGAATATTTTCTCAAGGCGAACCGCAACCATTGGACGCCGCTCGAGATCAACATGGCGCAAGACGTGCATGACTACCGTCACCGGCTTTCGCCATCGGAGCGTCATGTTTTCGAGAACGTGCTCGCCTACCTGACGACCTCCGATATCCTCGCCATGCGCAACATCGGGCTCGCAGTCATGGAAAAGATGAGCGCGCCGGAGTTGCAGATCTACCAGGCGCGGCAGGTCTATGAAGAGGCATTGCATACCTGGACTTACCAGCATTGCATCGAGACGCTGAACCTCGATCAAGGCGAGATTTACAATCGCTATCGCGTAGTGCCCGAGATTCACGCCAAGATCGCCATCGCCAACCGCCGTCTCGCCCAGGCGTTGCGCGCGGACTTGGATCTGCGCAATCGGGACGACCTACATGAGTTTGTGCTCTCTTATCTGTTCTTTGCCGGCGTCTTCGAGGGCTGCTGGTTCTACAACGGCTTTTCACCGATCTTTGCGCTGCAGCGCCGCGGTCTCATGAAGGGGACGGCCGAACAGCTGCAATACATCATGCGCGACGAGGTGCTCCATTGCGGCTTTGGGCTGCGCGTGGTCAGACAGCTGCTTGACGAGGAACGGATGACGCTCGATCCAGCAAGCATCGCAGAAATGTGGCAGGAATGCGAAGCAGCCGAGGAAAGTTATGCGAAATACATTTTACGCGAACCCATCCTGGGCTACAACGCTGGTCTGCATCTCGCTCAGTTTCGTTTCATCGCCAACCGCCGGGCGCGTCAGGCAGGCCTGACTGAGCCTTTTCCGGGCGCCGCCAACGCCCTGCCCGGCTCGACGAACAAGTCGCCCTGCGTAAGGAAAAGAATTTCTTCGAGACACGCGTCACCGAATATCAAAGCGGCGGCGCGCTCTCTTGGGATTGACCGCCCCCTTTCTTCACCACCCTGTCCACAGCGTCGGGCCAAGCGCCGCCTCCACGGCATCCGCCAGGCGTTCGAGGCTGGCTTCCCGTCGGGCGGCGACCTCGAAAGGGGCAAGTCCTTGCGCGCCTGCCCAGGAAAGTATGGCCTGTTGCGCCTCGGGGTGATCGAAAAGGCCATGGCAATAGGTGCCCAGGATCTGATCGTCTGCAGAGATCGCGCCATCGCTGCGGCCATCGTCGAGCATCACGGCCGGTTGGGCGAGCGCTGCGCCGACGGTCACGCCCTTATGGATCTCATAGCCCTGCATGCGCGCGCCTCCTTTGCCGAGGCACAAAGCCCCACAGACGTTGCGCAGTTGCTTCTCGACAGAAAGCCTTGTCTCGCACTCAAGCAGTCCCAAGCCGGGCATGCTGGCAGGCGGCCCCTCGAGCCCCCATGGATCGTGCAACCATTGGCCCAACATCTGGAATCCTCCACAGATGCCGATGACCTTGCCGCCATAGCGCAGGTGGCGTTTGATGTCGTCTTCCCAGCCTTGCGCGCGCAGCCAGGCGAGATCGGCCTGAACTGCCTTCGAACCCGGCAGGACGAGCAGATCGCAGGGCGGCAAGCGCTCGCCAGGACCAAGCCAATCGAAGCAGACCATGGGGTGCGCGCGCAAGGGGTCGAGGTCTGTTGCGTTCGAGATGCGCGGAAAGGCTACGGCAACGACACGCAGCTGCGGCGCCTCGCGGGTTTCGCTTTCGCGGGGCAAGGCGTCCTCGGCGTCGAGATAGAGGCCCTGCAGATAGGGTATGACGCCCAAGACGGGTTTGCCGGTTTTGGCGGCGAGCCAATCGAGGCCTGGCTGCAGGAGCCCGTGATCGCCCCGGAATTTGTTGATCACGAGCCCCTGCACCCGCGCACGCTCGGAATCCGACAAGCAGGCGAGCGTGCCAACCATGTGGGCGAGCACGCCGCCACGATCGATGTCGCCGACGAGCCAGACGGGAATGTCGACGGCTTCGGCGAAGCCCATGTTGGCGATGTCGCGGTCTCTGAGATTGACTTCCGCCGGGCTGCCGGCGCCTTCGACGATCACCGCGTCGAATTCGTCGCACAGCCGCCGCCACGAGGCGAGCACTGCGGCCATCGCCACGCGCTTGTAGTCGTGATAGGCGCGCGCATCGAGTTCCGCCGCGACATGGCCATGCACGATCACCTGCGCGCGCCGATCGGAGCTTGGCTTGAGCAACACTGGGTTGAAGTCGATGCGGGGCATAAGCCCTGCCGCCTGCGCTTGCAGCGCCTGCGCGCGCCCGATTTCGCCGCCCTCGACCGTCACCGCCGAGTTCAACGCCATGTTCTGCGGCTTGAACGGCGCCACCTTGACGCCCCGCCGCGCGAGGATGCGGCAAATGGCCGCCACCAGCACGCTCTTACCCGCATCCGAGGTGCAGCCTTGTATCATCAACGCCTTCATATGCCGGATTTTCTCACGCCTGCGCTTGTCGCTTTTGCCGCCGTGCTGCTCGATCGGCTTTTCGGGGAGCCGGCGCGTTTTCATCCCCTCGTCGGGTTCGGTTTCCTTGCCGACACGGCTGAACGCCTCTTACGCCGGGGCGCGCCTGGCCATCCGCTTTGCAATCGGCTGCGCGGGCTCATCGCCTGGGCGCTCTTGATCCTGCCGCCAGTTGCGCTCGCCGCCTGGCTTGCCCATCCCTTGCTTGACGTGTTGCTGCTCTATTTCGCGCTTGGCGCCAGAAGCCTTGCCGAGCATGCGCGTGCGGTTTTTTCTGCCCTCGCCGCAGGCGAAGTTGCGCTGGCGCGGGAAGCGGTCGCCCGCATCGTCACGCGCGAAACGGCGCATCTCGACGAGACGGGCGTTGCAACCGCCGCCGTCGAGTCGACGCTAGAGAATGGCCATGACGCCGTCTTCGGGCCGCTCTTTTGGTTTTTCGTCGCCGGCGGCGCCGGCGCGTTGCTCTTTCGCCTGGCCAATACCCTCGATGCGATGTGGGGTCACCGGGATCGGCGCCGCCGTTACTTTGGTTGGGCGGCGGCGCGGCTCGATGACGCGCTCGGTTTCCTTCCCGCACGCTTGACGGCGCTCACTTACGCGCTCCTCGGGTGTGCGCGCACGGCGCTGGCCTGTTGGCGCATCCAAGCAAGCGCCTGGCCAAGCCCGAACGCCGGCCCCGTGATGGCCGCCGGCTGCGGCGCACTCGGCATCTCTGCCGGTGGCGTGGCGCGGTATGAGGGGAAGGAGGAAGCGCGACCCGTTTTGGGGAGGGGGCCAGCCGCTCGCGCCGCCGACATCGAGCGAGCCGTGGCGCTCGTCGAGCGCGGCGCCTGGCTATGGCTCGGCGCATTCACTGTGGGGAGCCTGGCCATTGCTTGAACATGGCGGCAGACTGGGTGAAGCGGCGCGGCGCTACGGCATCCCGCGCGAGCAGTGGCTCGATTTGTCTACCGGCATCGCTCCCTGGACGTATCCCTTACCGACGCCGCCCGTCGAGGTCTGGCAGCGACTGCCCGAGGAAGACGATGGTCTCGAAGAGGCCGCGCACGCCTATTATGGCTTTCCGGCCCTACCCGTGCCCGGCAGCCAGTGGGCGCTCGAGACCATTCCACGGCTTTTGCCGCCCGGCCGTGTCGCCATGCCCTGGCCCTTCTATGCCGAGCACCCACACGCTTGGCAGGCAGCCGGACACCGCATCGTCGACTGGCGGCAGGAAGCCGATTATGCCGTCTGCTGCCAACCGAACAATCCGACAGGCCTCTCGTTTTCTCGCGCCGAGCTCCTCGCCAAGGCGGAGCGTGTTCGCCTTCTCGTCGTCGATGAAGCCTTTCTCGACGCCACACCCGAGGCAACGATGATCGGCGTGGCCGACCATGTCCTCGTTTTGCGTTCGCTCGGCAAATTTTTCGGGCTTGCCGGCGTGCGCATCGGCTTCGTGATCGCGCCCACCCCTTGGCGCGAACGCCTGCGCGCGCAGCTATCCCCCTGGGCCGTCTCGTCTCCCGCACGTTGGGCGGCCCGGCAGGCCCTCGCCGATCATGGCTGGCACATGGTTCAGCGTGAGCGTCTGCACGCCGCCTCATCGCGTCTCGCCCAGCTACTCTCATGTCTCGGGCCGACTAGCGGATGCGCCTTCTTCCACTACTTGCCCACGCATCGTGCGGAAGCCATCCACGCGGTGCTGGCGCGCAGCGCCATCCTCGTGCGTCGCTTGCACGAGCCGCCGGCGCTGCGCTTCGGCCTACCTGCCGACGAGCCGCAATGGCAGCGGCTTCAGACCGCTCTGGGAACCCTCACATGAAGCTTCTGTGCCTTATCTTCGCCTGCCTTGTCTGCATGGCCGTGCGCGCCGAGATTACCCTCGTAGACGATACCGGCGCGACGGTACGCCTTTTTCGTCCAGCCAGCCGCATCGTCAGCCTTGCTCCGCACATCACCGAAACGCTATTCGCTGCGGGAGCGGCAGACAAAGTCGTAGGCGTGGTCGAATACAGCGATTATCCCGAGGCGGCCAAGAAAATCCCTCGCATCGGCGGCTACTCACGCTTGGACCTCGAAGCCATAGCCGCACTCAAACCCGATCTCGCCATCGGCTGGTTTTCTGGCAACAGCCCAGCGCATATCGAAAAAATCCGCGCCCTAGGCATTCCGGTCTTTCTCGTGCAGCCTTATGGCCTCGAAGACATCGCGGCGAATCTTGAGCGCTTTGGCCGTTTGGCAGGTACCGAAAAGTCGGCCAATGCCGCCGCTCAGAGTTTTCGCACCCGCCTTGCCCAACTCCGCGCGCGCTACGCCCAGCGCCCGAAGGTGAGCGTCTTTTACCAAGTATGGCATCGCCCTTTGACGACCATCGGCGGACGCCAAATCATCAGCGAGGTGATCCGTCTCTGCGGCGGCGAAAACGTCTTTGCCGACCTCACACCGCTTGCGCCACAAGTCAGCATCGAAGCCGTACTTTCGCGCGACCCCGAGGCCATCGTCGCCTCCGGCATGGGCGAAGCGCGCCCGGAATGGCTCGACGAGTGGAGAAAGTGGCCATCTCTGACGGCCGTGGTGCGCAACAATTTGTTTTTCATCCCACCAGATTTAATCCAGCGGCCCACCCCCAGGCTTCTGGACGGCGCCTTGCTGCTCTGCGAGCAACTCGAGCGCGCCCGCACACGCAAATAAAAAGGCCGGCCCTGGAGGGCCGGCAAAACTTCACACGCAAGCGAAATCAACGCGCATCGACCGCTTTCTCTTTTTCCTGTGCATCCAGCCACAAAGCATTGACGAGCGCGAAGAGCACGGCAAAAGCGAGGCCCAATATCCAACTGAAATACCACATGGCGT
>JAOADW010000032.1 GCA_026417115.1 Rhodocyclaceae bacterium | reverse complement strand
GCGGTGGAGCCAATGGTATTGGCGCCCCCGCCTGCCGATTCGATCTCGACGGTCTCGACATCTTCGATCGCGAGCTCTTTGCTCAGGTTGATCCCCGTGCCGCTATTGTTGAGGACGAGCTTGAGGCTGTCGTTGGTGCCGGTGCCTGCGTTTTTGACAGTGAGGGTGTCGGCGCCCGTGCCGGTGAAGCCGCCTTTGAGCTCAACGGTGCTGCCGGAGAGGATGTTGACGATGTTGAGGTCGGCGCCGTTTTTGCTGTCGGTGACCACCAGACGGTCGTAGCCAGAGACGTTGGCGAGGTGGGTGATTTGCGTGGTAGCGGCACTGGTACCAACGACGCGGTCGAGCTCGAGGGTGAGCTTGCCGGTGCCGGTCTTGGCGAGTTCCTTGCCGGTGATGACGTCGTGGGCAACCTTCAGCGTCAGGTCTTGGCTGCCGGTGACGGTGAACTTGCTGATGCCGTTGGCGCTGGCGTAACCATTGCCGGTGCCGTCGAAGTCGGTGGTGCCGACGGTCAGGGTGTTGGCCGCGGTGCCGGCGGAGTTGATGGTGAGCTGCTCGAGGCTGCCGGTGTTGCTGGTGCTGGTGCCTTCGATGTTGATCTGCACCGCCGCCTTGCTGCCTGCGCCGTTGAGGTTGACCTTGAGCGACTCAGGGTTGCTGGAGCTGGTGCCGGCCAGCGTGTCAAAGGCCAGGGTCGGGGTCTTGTCGTAGCCGCCGGTGAGGGTGACTTCCGGCGCGGTGGCGGCGACGTTGGCAAGCACGCCGTTGCCGGAGCCGGTGATCTCCACGGTCTTCACGCCCAGCACGTTGGCAAAGTCGAGCCCGGCGCCGTTGGCCAGCAAGTTGAGCTTGAAGGTCTCGATGTTCTGGATGGTGGGGTTGGCCAGCGTGGTCGAGAAGACGATGTTGGCCTCCAGCACGTCGTTGTCGCTGGTGGACGGATCGAGCAGCACGTCAGTGCTATTCAGCGTGCCCGCCGCGGCAGTGACCTTGTCGTTGGCGTTGGTGAACTTGAACGAGGCCGAGGTGTCCATGCCGGCCTTCGACGAACCGGTTTGGTCGGCGGTGTCCGTACCGGTAGTGAGCGTAAACGTCTGCCCCACGTTCTGCGTCGGCTGGTTACCCACCACGACGGCAAGGTCGTTCCAGTCGGTCGACGTGCCCGTGTAGGCGTCGGCCAGCGCCACTTTGTTGTCGTAGGCCTGCGATACGGCGCCGAAGGTGGGGTCAGTGTAGGGAATGGCGTCCAGCGCATTGATCAGATCGAGGACGACTTGCGCGCGCGACTTGGTGGGATTGGCCGCCATGTAGTT
Organism: Rhodocyclaceae bacterium; assembly: GCA_026417115.1. Classification (GTDB taxonomy): domain Bacteria; phylum Pseudomonadota; class Gammaproteobacteria; order Burkholderiales; family Rhodocyclaceae; genus Sulfuricystis. Next base: position 35,747 of record JAOADW010000032.1, on the reverse strand, counting down.
GACGATGAGCGCGGACGTCGCGCTGGCCACGACGGACGAAAGGCCGGGCAACATCTTGGCGACGAGCGCATCGGCAAACTGCTGGTTGTTATAGAGCTGCGAGCCCAGGAAGGTCGGATTAAGGCCCGAGAAGGGCAGCAAGGCTTCAACCGTCTTCAGCTCGCCATTGGCCTGCAAGTAGCTGTCGATGGTCGATTTGTAGCCGCCGGCAGCCATGCCGAACATGGCGACGACGATCTTGTTGGTGGTCAGTGGCATCTGTCACTCTCCTTGAAAAGTTACCCTGGCGGGCGATAGGACTTGCGGGATGCGGGTCATTGACTGCGAGGAGTCAGGCGCCTGAACCCTATTCCCACGCTGGATTATAACGACGAGAAGGCGCTTGGATGTGATGGGCATCACGCGCAGGGACGATTCGTCTTTCGCTGTTGCCGATGCGCCACGCGCCGCTTTACCAGCGCCAGACCAGGCCTGCGGCAAGTGCGCGGCGCGAAAGGGAGAATAAAGGGATGTTGGCGTTTTGCCGTTCGATTTCGCCAACGAGCAATGCTTCCCATTCGCGCGCAAGCGGCCACCGCCAGGCAAGACGTAGGGCGCCATTTTGCGTGGCAAGGCGCGCATTCTGGGCAAGATACGGGCTATAGCCTTCGCTTTCGCGCCGCCAGGCAAGCCACGCCTCGGCTTCGAGTCGGCCGCGCCAGAGTGGCCGCTGTCCAAGCCAGCGCAGCGCCAGCCGCAGGGCGTCGCCGCCCGGGCGGGTTTGCGCGAATTCGCGCGCCAACGCTGCCTGCGCAAGCCAGGGGCGGTCTGCCGCACATGCCCAAAGCACGCTGCCTTGGAAAAGGTCATGATCGAGGGCGGCGAGATCGGGGTGGCGTCGCGCTTCGTAATCCAGCCCCGTCCAGAATTGGCACGGCGCCTGCGCGGGTGAATAGCGTAAGCCCAGCCGGCCGCTGCGCAGCAGCGTGCGCCCTTGCCAGGCGAGGCTGCTGGCGGCGATGAGGCCGTTCCATTCTCCTCCTGCCGGCAAGGGCTGGCGTATGCGGTAGAGCAAATCTCCTTGGGTAAGCGCGAACTCGCTTTTCTGCGGCACTTCCCGCGCCAAGAAGCGGCCGTGGAGTTCGTGCGCACGCCCGTTTTCTCCAAAACGATAGGCATGCGCGTCGAGGTCGAGCTGGACGAAGCTGCCGGCTTGCGCGCGCGAGGATGCCGCAAGCGGCAGGCGCAGCTCGCCGCCTGCAAAGGTGAGCGCTAGCCACTCCTGCCGCGTGGCGCGGTTGAGGTTGTCGTCGTGCCCATAGCGGATGGCAAGCTCTCCATGGCCAAGACGCCAACCTGCCCAGAGCGCCGTAAGGGGAGCGAGCGTGGCTTCGTCCTCCGCCGTTGCGCGCGCGGCGCGCGCGCGGGCCGCTGCTTCGGGCTGATAGAAGAGCGCGCGCAGAAAGGCTTGCCGCGCCTGGGTATGCTGCGGCGCGAGCATCAGCGCGCGCTCGAGCACATCGGCGGCTTCAAAAATGCGCCCGAGGGAAAGCAGCACGAGCCCCCGCCAGGCGAGGAAATCGGCATTTTCCTGGCACTGCTCGGCAAGGGCGTCAAGGCGACGCGCATGCCACGCAAGAGGCTCTTGCACGGGCTCGCGCCCATCAGGGCAGAGAGGCTGGGCGCCAACCGCCGCAGCCGAGAGAAAGGCGAGCAGCCCGACCCCCCAGGATTGCCGCCGTGCCGGTAGGCGGCGAGTGCGAGGGGGAAGAGGCGCATCGTGCATGCGGGATGCGCGCCGAGGCTGGAGAGAGGCACTGGCTCTGGGTTTCACCCGCAGCAGTTTATGCCATCGCATCGGCCGCGGGATCGACATGGACTTCACAGGGGGCGGTCAGGCCTTCGAGCAGGAATTGGCCGCGCGCGACAAGGCGCGCGCGCTCAGCGGCAGCAAGCCGCGCGGCAAGCCCCGGGCCGACGAGTATGGCGGCGGCAAGCTCGGCGCTTTGCGCGGCAAGCCGCACCGCGCGCGTCACCGGCAGACCAAGGACGATGTGGCGGCGTCGCTGCGCAGAGCCGACGGTGCCGACGAGGACTTCTCCCGCATCGAGGCCTATGGCGACGGAAAGCGGCGGGGGGAGCTCTTCCGGCGAGGCCTGGGGCAGCTCGGCGCGACAACGCGCCACGAGCGCGCGCGCGGCTGCGAGCGCGCGCGCGGCATGATCGGGACAGGGGGTAAGCCCGTTCCAGACGGCTAACACGGCGTCCCCTTCGAGCGCTTCGACGTCGCCGCCATGAGCGGCGACGACGTCGACGGCCGCCGCATAGAAGCGCGCGAGTAGCGCGGCGATTTCATTGGGCGCATGCGCTTCGCTCCAGGCGGTGAAGTTGCGCAGGTCGGCATAGAGGACGCTTGCTTCGACGAGCTCGGCGGCGGGTAAAGCCGCGTCGGCGCGTAAGAGGCGCGCCGCAAAGGGCGCAGGAAGAAAGCTCGTCAAGAGCTCGGCAAGGCGTCCGCGCTCGCGCAGCAAACGGAGGGCTTCGCCGATGCCCAGGAGCAGGCCCGCGAGGAAGACGGCAAGGACGGCAACGGCGACCGTCGGCCGCCAGGCCAGCAGCCCTTGCGCAAGCCAGGCGACGGCGGCCAATAGAAGCGCGCCCAGCAGACCCGCCAAGGGGAGCGCCCAGACGATGGGACGGAAGAAGGCGAAGGCGAGAAGCGCGCCCAGGATCAGCGCGGTGGCGAAGACGACGGCTGCCTGGGGGGCTTGCCGCGGGATGCGCGCATCGAGCAGACCGGCCAGGAGCTCGGCATGGACGAGGAGCCCGCTTTGGGCGCCGGCAAACGGCGTGGCGACGGCGTCGGCCAGCCCCAGGGCGGTGGAGCCGATGAGGGCATAGCGTCCCGCCAGCAGGTCGGCTGGAAGGCGGCCAGCGAGCACGTCGGCGGCCGACACGGCAAGAAAGGCTTGAGGATCGCGCGCATAGGGGATGTAGAGCTCGCCCTCTGCGCCGAGGGGGATTGCCGCCGGCAACGCATCGCCTTGGAGTTCGCCTTGCACCCACCGCGGGGAGCGTTCTGCCGCAAGCGCGAGATAGGCGGCCAACGCAAAGGCTGGATAGGCCTGCTCGCCATGACAGACATAGGCCGGCACGGCGCGCACGAGACCGTCGGCATCGACACGCGGATTGATGTGCCCTTGCGCCAGGCTGGTGAAGCTTTCCGCCGGCGCGCGATAGCCATGCGCGCGCGGCCACGGCTTTGCACAGGGCAAGACGCTGGCGCCAGAGGCTAGATGGCCGCTGGCGATCGCCTCGCCTTGGCCCGGAAAGGCGAAGGCGACGGCGAGCACGGCATTGGCGCGCAAGAGCTCGTCGGCAAGCTCGGCGTCATTCTCACGCGGCGCATCGAGGACGATGTCCCAGGCTTGACCTACGGCGCCGCCGGCGCGCACGCGTTGCGCTAGCTCGGCAAGTCTGGCGCGCGGCCAGGGCCAAGGACCGAGCTCGGCGAGGCTCTTCTCATCGATGTCGATGAGGACGAGGCGTTCTTCCGGCGTTTTTTCGGCAAAGAGCCGCCAGCCGAAATCGGCTAGGCGCTCCTCGATGGCCACGAAGCCCGCCGGCGCGGAAAGACGCGCCAATAGCGCGGCGGCGATGGCGACGAGCACGAGAAATGCGCGCAGCAAGAAAGCTTTCATCGCCACAGCGTGATGCCCGTGAGGACGCCCGTAGGCAGAGTTTTTTCAAACGCGTAGCCGGCGCGCGCGCCACTGCCGCCCACGCCGTAAGCGCCCCAGAGTCGGTTTTGCCATTCGATGAGCAGGAAGCTGCCATCGGGACGCAGCCAGCCGGAGGCGGCGAAGGGCACTTTGCCGACGGCGGCAGCTTCGAGCATGAGCGTGGTGTCGAAACGACGCATGGCGAAATCGAGCGTCAAACGCCCGTCGGATACTTGCGCCGGCATGATGCTGGCACCTTGCAGGAAATGGGCCTGCGTCGCCGCAAGCACGAGCTCGACGCGCCCCTGGCTTGGCAAGGGCTCTGTCTGCGGCAAACGATAGAGCGCGTAACGATCGGTTTCGGCTATGCGCTCACGCCCCGCGGCGGCTTCGCCCTTGGGGACCACCATCGTTTCGCCCTCCCAGGCCGGGGCATGCGGCCACCGCGCCCAGGCGAAAGTCGCCGGCACATTCGGCGCGAGGCTCTTTTCTGCCTGGGCCTGCGTGATGGCCTCGGATTTGGCCGTCGCGTCCACGATTTTGCGCGCCTCTTCGACATACGCCAAGCCGCTTTTGGGCATCAGGGCCGGCGCTTGGTCCGGCTTGATCTCGAGCATGAGCTCGCGCTGCACGGCGGTGAGCGTGCGCGCCCAGGCGCCATGGCATGGCCCGCTGTCTTCCGGCCGGCAGTCGGCGGAAAAGGGGGCGGCGATGATCGCGCCCGCATGCACCGCGACACGGGTGGCGCGCTCATCGCTGGCGACGATGAAGTCCGTGCCCTGAATGCCGATTGCCGCGATCGGGGTGTTCAGGCGGAAACGGGCACGGTCGGCTGCGCCATAGCGCCCCGTGATCGTGCGCACGGCGCCGCGCTCGAGTCGAAAGCGAACGGCGCCTGCTTGCGGGGCACGATAGTCCTCGATGAAAAGCCGGCTTGCCGGCCTGACGCTGACCACGCCGCCATCCACGAAACGCACATGGACATGACCCGACGAACCGGTTTCCAGCGTTTCGCCCAGATAGACGGGCTGCTCGCTCTCTAGGTCTTGGCGCGCGCCATCGCGGGCAACCCGCCAGGCTTCGCCGAGCTTGAAGGTGATTTTTCCCACCGCCATGGGCTCGGCCGCAGCGATCCCAGGAAGGGCGGCGATGAGCAGAAGCAGGCAGCGAAAGAGCAACGAAAGGCGCACGGCGGATTCCCAGGAGGAAGCGAATGTTCAAGGGATTAGACCCTTTTTTATTTTGCCAAGCTTTAGCGCTTTCTTTTGTGCGGCTGATCACAAACAGGCAAAAAATCGGGCATCTCTCCCTTCTTGCCGCCGACGAGAGCACGGCGAAAACGGATATCCTTGCATTCTTCGAGCATGGCCATTCACGTCAATTTCCTTTCGCGCATTCCGCTCCTGGCGTCCTTGCCGCTTCCCTGCCGCGAGCAGCTGGCGGCGCGCATGCGCCGCGTCGAGGTTGCCCGCCGCGCCGTCTTGCTGGAAAAAGGACGTCGCGGCCAGGGCATGGGGTTCGTGCTGGGCGGACTGTTGCAGGGCGTCGATTTCACGCGCGACGGACGCGAGGCGGGCCTTTACTTCGTCGGCACCGGCGATTGCTTCGGCGAGCTGGCGGTCCTTGACGGGGGGGATTCGCCCGAATATGTGATCGCGCTCGTAAAAAGCGAGATTCTCTGGCTCGACGAAAGCGATGCGCGCGCTTTACTTTTGCCTTCCGCCAGCGTCGTGGAGGCGCTGGCGCGGAAGCTGGCGGCGCGCGTGCGCAGCGCCATCCGCCAACGTAGCCTTTTGGCCATGCCCAACCCCATGCAGCGGCTCGCGGCCTTGCTCGTGGAGATGGCCGACGACGGAAAGACGATCATGCCTACCCCTACCCACCAAGAGCTGGCCATCATGATCAACACCACCCGCGAAACGGTCTCGCGCGCGTTCCAGTCGTTCTTTGCCGCGGCGCTGGTCAGCCGCGACGGGGAACGGCTCCTCTTGCGCGATGTACAGGCATTACAGAGGCTCGCCAGCGAAGGCGAATTGCCACTTGCCGCCCCCTCCTCAGCGGGGGACAGCCCAGCGATCAAACGAAATAGCTGACGTCTAGCGGCAAGGGTTTACCGACGATGCTGGCGATTTCTTGCGTGTTGAGCTCGAGCTGGGCCGCCGCAGCAACCAACTGACCAACATTGGCAAAGGTTTTGCCCGGCCCCACGAGCGCGGCGATTTGGGCAATTTGTTCTTCGCTTGCGGCAGCGCCGACGAGATTCTGGAAAAGCATGGCGATCACCGCCGTGAGCGGCGCCGAAGGCGCATACGCATCGAGCATGGCCTGCGCCACCGCGGCGAAGTCGCCGATTTCATAGGATTTGTCGAGCCATTCGCTCAGCATGGCTTTGCTCGGGGCAGCATTGGTCAAGGCGTTGACGAGCGCATAAACAAACCAGGCGTTGCCTCCCGGCTGGGTATCCAACGCAAAAAGCCCCGAGTCGGTAGCATAAAGCAGCTCGACGCCATTGAGATACTTGACGCTGCCGTCCGGCAGCATGAGCTTATAACCCCCCGCCGCCGGCACTAGCATGCTCGTCAGGAAAGCGCCATAAAAGGCGATGGCATCCATCCCCATGCCGCCGCTGACGACATCGTCGCCTTTGCCGAGGATGAGGATGTCGTCGCCCGCGCCCAAGTCGAAGAATTCATTGAAATCCGCACCTTGCACGAGGTCTTTTCCTTGCGTCCCCTGCTGCAGCAAGGCGAGGCCCGCACCCTGATAGGCGACGGCGCGCAGATTGGCGACGAAAATGCCAGAATCATAGATTTGGTCGCCGGTGTCGGCAATGGCGATCTTGAGCGTATTGACGCCTGCCTGCACCGGCGCGACGATGGTCAGCTTTTTAGAGATGCCGTCGTACTCGAGCGGCAGGGTTTTCGCGCTATTATCCCGAAAATTGCCGGCTACGAGGTTTTGCTGCAAGATACTCAATGGTTGATTCGCCTTGTTGTTGAAATACGCATAATTGACGCCATTGACGAAGACGCCGGCTATATCGACGTAAGATGTATTGGAAAACTCTGGGTATTCGTCGGAGCCAAAGACGAGGTCGAATTGGATGGCGGCGCCCTGCTGGATTTGAAATTTGAATTCGAGGACGGAGGCATCCCGCACTTGCCCAGCGCTCGGGAATGCGGCATGCACCGCTACATCGAGACTCGCATCGGTATGCGACGGCGCAAGCGACAGGCCGTAGCTCGTGCGGGTGTTCGTTAGCGGCGGCGCTCCGTCGCCGGAACTCAGGAAGATGCCCGCGCCGATCCCCAGCGCGGCCAACTCACCGTCGTAGAAAGCGATGGAACTGACATTGCCGCCCACGCGGTATTCGGTTTTGCCATATTTGAGCTGGATCGAGCCGACATCGACGAGGATGCCCGAGTTTGGCGACAACAAGGCCTGCGCGAATTGGCTGGGAGTGTGTAACGCAGGATCGTAAGGAGTAAAATTAGGCATGGCGCCCTCCCTTCTCGGCTGTATTCCCACGTTAGACGAGCATCGCCTTTCTGTCAAGGCCGCATGCCCGCGCAAGAGGCTAAGCGCCCTTCGCCTCGCCGTCGTCAGATGACTGCCGCATCCCTTTCCCTCTGCAAGCAATTGCTTGTGCGCGAAATCGCTGGCCGCTATCGCGGCTCGCTGCTCGGCATGGGCTGGGCGCTACTCACGCCATTGGCGATGCTCGCAGTCTACGTCTTCGTTTTCGGGGTCGTCTTCCAGGCGCACTGGCGCAGCGACGGCCCCGCCCACGACGGGCTCATCGAATTTTCCCTTGCGCTCTTCGCCGGCCTCGTCGTCTTCAATTTTTTCGCCGAGGTCATGGCGCGCGCGCCAAGCCTCATCGTCTCACAGCCAAATTTCGTCAAGAAGACGGTGTTTCCACTGGAGATTCTGCCGCTTGTGGCGACGCTCGCGACGATGTTTCACGCCCTCATCGGGCTAGTCATCCTGCTCGTCGCGACTGCGCTTGCAGGAAAACTCTCTTTCTGGTTTTTGGCGCTGCCGCTCGTGTGGGCGCCGCTTGCGCTGCTCGTGCTGGGCATGGCTTGGTTGCTTTCCTCGCTCGGCGTTTTCCTGCGCGACCTGCAGCTCCTCATAACGCCCGCGCTCTCCGCCCTGCTGTTCCTTTCCCCCGTCTTCTACGCCATGGACAGGATTCCAGAAGGCTTGCGCGCTTGGGCCTGGGCTAACCCCCTTGCCGTCGCCATCGAGTCTGTGCGCGCGCTCTTGTTTGGCGGCCCTCTGCCGCCAGCGCCTGTGCTCGTCACGCACGCCGCCCTCGCATGCGTCGTCGCCTGGTGCGGCTTGTTTTGGTTTGCCAAGACAAAAAAGGGGTTTGCGGACGTTCTCTAAGAGAGTGAAAAATGGCTCGGACCTGCGCGCTCCCCAGCGCCAGTTGCGCCCAACGGGTTGCGACGGCTATGAGCATAGCCGCTGTAAAATTAAAATTTATGCCGGCGACAAGGAGCGAAAAACCGTTGGCTTACGCAAACGGAGAGACGAAAGAAAACGCGATGCCTCCCCCACTGGATGGGAAGGCCCCGATCGCTATCCAGGCCGACCGCCTCGGGAAGGTCTACCGCCTCTATGAGCGGCCCATTGATCGGCTGAAACAATTTCTCTACCGCGGCCGCAAAAACTTTGGCCGCGAATTCTGGGCGTTGCGTGAGGTTAGCTTCGCTTTGCGGAAAGGCGAAACACTCGGGGTGGTGGGGCGGAACGGCGCCGGCAAGTCGACCTTGCTGCAGATCGTCTGCGGCACCGTGCAGCCTTCGAGCGGCACGATCATGACGAATGGCCGGGTGGCGGCGCTGCTCGAACTCGGCGCGGGTTTCAACCCGGAATTCACCGGGCGAGAAAACGTGTTTCTCAACGCCGCGCTGCTCGGCGTCAGCGAGGATGAGGCTTCTGCGCGTTTCGACGAGATCGTCGATTTCGCAGGGCTTGGCGATTTCATCGATCAGCCCGTCAAGACTTATTCTTCTGGTATGTATGTGCGGCTTGCGTTCGCCATCGCCACGGCGTTCGAACCCGAGATCCTCGTGATCGACGAGGCGCTTTCGGTCGGCGACGGCGCCTTCGCGCGCAAGAGCTTCGAGCGCATCATGCACTTGAAGGACAAGGGGGCGACGATCCTTTTCTGTTCGCACGCCATGTATCACATCGACGCGCTGTGCGAGCGCGCGCTCTGGCTCGAGCGCGGCGAAGCGCGCATGCTCGACGCTGCGCCTAAGGTGACGGCAGCTTACGGCGAATTTCTGGCCAAAGAAAATCCCCCCCCCAAACAAGAGGCTGGTCTTTTTGCGAGCAAGGCAGCAGCGGGCACGGCGCGCATCCTCGATGTGCAAGGATATAGCGAAGGGGTGGCGGGACGCGAATTGCCCGTCGTTTCGCGGGTAAGCACCGTCTCCATCACGGTTGAGTTCGCCTCCGACCCCTCCTTGCCATGCCCGACGGTCGCTTTGGGCCTCGAGACCGACGCAGGCGTCGGCATCGCCAGCACGATCGCCGAGGCCGAACGGGGGGAAGTGTGGCGAGACGCCGATGGCCGCGGTCAGGCAACGGTCACCTTTCCAGCCATTCCCTTGCTCAAAGGGCGTTATCGGGTAAATGCCTATCTTGCCTGCGAAAAGGCCCTGCATCTCTATGACTCGGCGCTGCGCTGCTTGACGCTCGACGTCTCTCAGCACGATGCGCTGCAAGGCGTTGTGGCTCTGCCGAACACGTGGCGAAAACGCCATGATGGATGATTCGCCCCTAACCGCGCGCATGGAGGAGGCCGCTTTTTCGCTCAAGGAATTCGGGCCGGAGCAAGCTGGACAGGTGCTTGCTTTGTTCCATCGTGCTTTCGCCGAGACGCCCCCCAGAGGCTGGTATGAATGGAAGTATGGCGCCGAAGGGCTGCAGGGGCGAGCCTTTGGACTATACGATGCCCATGGCCATCTCCTCGCCCACTATGCAGGGTTTCCCCGGCGCTTGTTTTGGCAGGGAGAAGTCGTCGAGGCCATGCAGATCGGCGATGTGATGACCGCGCCCGAAGCGCGCGCATCGCTTACGCGACATGGGCCTTTTTACCATGTCTGTACCGCTTTCTTCGCGCATTGGGTCGGCCATGGAAAGCCTTTTCGTCTGGCCTTCGGGTTTCCACACGCACGCGCGATCCGCCTCGGCATGCGCCTTGGGCTTTATCGCGAGATCGGCGCGATGTCGCGCTTCGTTTGGCCTGCGGCGCGCATACGCCTCGCTTGGCCCTGGCAGGCAGAGGTGCTGGACACTTTCGATGACGCGCTGGCCGATTTCACCCTGCGCGCCTGGGCACAAATGACGCGTGAGCAGACGCAAAGCATCCTGGGCCAACGCGACGCCGCTTTCCTCCTTTCCCGTTACGCCAAACGCCCCGCCGTCGAACACCGCTATTTGCTCGTCAGGCGCGCTTGGCCGCCCCGGCAGGGCTTGGCCGTCTTCCGCGTCATCGACGGCCGTTTGCGATGGCTCGATTACATCGGCCCGCGCGCAGCGCTCGCGCCAACGGTGACGGCTTTGCGCAGCGCAGCATGGCAGCTGAACTTGCCAGAGGTCGAGACCTGGTGTGGCGGCCTGGCAAAGGCCGCGCTACTGCCCACTTCCCCCCTCGATGCCGGCCCCGTTGCCCACATTGCGCTCGCCAAGGCTTCCACATGCCCCGCCGAGGCGTTTGCCAAGGCAGGATGGTGGCTTGCCGGCGACACCGATTTCCTCTAGCGGTTTCATGCGAATAGCATATCTTCTGGAGTCGGCCGATCTTTGCGGGGGCGTCCGCGTCGTCCTCGACCAGGCGCGGGCCTTGCGCAGCCGCGGGCATGAGGTGCGGGTGTTCATCCGGCGCGGGCAGCCTACGTGGTATCCCTATGCCATTGCGTGGCAAACGGCGAGCCAATTGACCGAAGCCGCCGAATCGTTCAGGGCTGAGATCGTCATCGCCACTTTTTGGACCACGATCGCCGACGCCTGCCGCATCCGCGCGGCCTTGCCTATCCATCTTTGCCAGGGCATCGAGCTCGATTTCGTCGAATATGCAAGGATGCGCGCGGCTATCGAGGCGGCGTATCGCTGCATTCGCCATAAATTCGTCATTGGCCCATGGCTGCAGGATCGCCTCGAGGCGCTCTTCGGTACCGCCGCCTTCGAGATCGCCTGCATCGGACAGGGCATAGACACGCTGATGTATCGACCCGGTCGTCACATTGACGATTGCAAGACATATTGCTCACCAAGGCCGCGCATCCTCATTCCCGGCTTGAATACGCCAGTAAAAGGCGTGGCGACGGCATTGGCCGCGATTCACCACTTGCGGGCCTCTGGCATGCGCTGCCGTGTGGTGCGGGTTTCTCCGGCGCCGATCGATCGCCTCGCTGAGCAGCTTGGGGAAGACGATGAATGCCATGTCGGCGTCGAGCCCAGTGCGATGGCGGATTTATACCGCTCGGCGCGCGTGGTCGTGACGCCATCGGCGCCGGCGGAAGGCTTTGGCCTGCCATTCGCCGAAGCGCTCGCGTGCCGGCGCCCAGTCGTGGCGACTGCCATCCCCTCCTATCTGAGCCTTTGCCAACGCCACGATTACGCCTTCTTCGCGCCCCCGGGGGACGTCCCGGCCATGGCGAAAATGATCAAAGCAGCCTTGCGCCAGCCCTTGCGCGCCTGGGCGCAAGCACGGCGCGGCGCACGCCTCGTGCAGGAACACTTTGCGATAGAAAAGGTGGCCGAGCGCATCGAACGCGCCTCTCTGCTCTGGCGCGACAGGGGGGGGCTTAGGCGATGAGCTTTCTCTTGCCTCATCCGTATTGGCGGTATTATTGGATTGATTTGCCTTTGTTCGCTTATTCTGGCAAACCCCGCCTGCCCGACGCCAAGAGCAGAGAAAGCTTGGGCGATTGCATTGCTGGAGCGGCCTATCTGCGCAGCTGCCTTGCCCCTTCCTTCTGCGCCGCCAGTGATGAGGAGATCGCCGCGCGCGCGCAGCTTTGCCGCCTGTGGCGCGAAGCAATGCCCTTTCGCCTCGCGCTTGGACAACGCCCCGCCCATCGACTGCAGGCTCCTGCCGATTTTTTCTTGCCCGGACCCCGTCTGCTGCTTACCGCTCATTTCGGCAGTTTCTTCGCGGCATGCGTGGCCTTCGCGCAAAGAGGATTGAACATTGATTGGCTTGCTCGCTCTCCCGACCATTCGGCGCTGACGCCGCGCGCCGAGCGCGCCTATCTGCGTTTCAACTATTGGGCAACCGCACGCGCCATGGAAAAGGGTAAGTTTCTCTTCACCGACTTCCAAACTTCACCCGCACGTTCGCTCATCGAGACCTTACGCAGCCAAGAACGCATCCTCGGGGCTTTGCTCGATCTTCCGCCCCATCTTTACTCCACCCGGCGCCTGCGCGTGGAATTCCTGGGCAGAGCGTCTTGGCTACCGAGCGCTTTGATAAGCCACGCCTGCGCAAAAGGGGTGCGCATTTATACCGCGTTCTATCGGTTCATCGAAACGAGCGAAGATACTCTGCCCGCCATCGAGATCACCGTGGAGTCACTCCCCGAAAAGGCGCCCGGTGCCGTCTTACAATCCTATGCGCACCGCCTGACCACGGCGATCGCCCATGAGCCTTGGCTGTGGATGGGATTGCCGATCGCAGCAAGCTTTCACCGTGAAGACCGTCCCTAAACTTTCTCGCGACGCGTGCAATGATCGAATTCATCCTGATCGGCCCCTCTGCTGAACGACTCACCGAGCTTTGGCAAGAAGAGGCGCGACTTGCCCAACGCTTGCTGCATCGACAGTTGCCCTCCGGCGCGAAGGTGTTGCACCTGACGGATGGGCATGACGCACTGGGCAGCGCCATCGCCGCACACACCGCAAACGAGCAGGCATGGGCGCTGTTTTTGCCCCATGAGGAAATCGTTCTCGCGCCCTCGACATTGCCCACGCTCATGGCGGCGGCAAGACGGCTGGGGCGAGCCGTCTGCGCATACTCGAATCTCTCCCCGCCTGCCGGTAAGATGCCAGACTATTTGACGCTCCGCGGTCTGGAGCGATTTAGCGCCACGCTGCCAGATTCAGTTTTGCCAACCACCTGGCAAGGCGAGGTTTGCCTCGCCCCCCTGAGCGACTTGCGGCGGGGTGCCGGATGCCTCGAGGCGATGGCCATCGGCAATGCCTTTTATCACGATTTTTCTGGCTACCGCCACCACCGCAGGGAGGAGATGCTCGCCCTCCTGCCATCCGACTGCGGTTCTTTGCTCGACGTGGGCGGAGGCGCAGGGGGATTCCTTTCCGCCGTTAAAGAGCGCTGGCCAGCCTGTCGCACCGCACTCGTGGAAATGTCTGCAACTGCTTGCGAACTGGCCAAGCGCTGGGCAGACAAGGTCTGGCAAGGGGATTTTCTCGCCCTTGCGATGAGTGAGCGCTTTTCATGTATTACCTTCCTCGACGTTCTCGAGCACATTGCGCAACCGCAACTCATGCTGGAAAAGGCGCGCACATTGCTCGCCGCTGATGGCTGCATCGTGGCTTCGATTCCTAATATCGGCCATTGGTCAGTGATCGCCGATTTGATCGAAGGGCGCTGGGATTACGCTCCGGCGGGCATCCAATGCATCACGCATCTGCGCTTTTTCACTCGCCACGGCGTCGCCACGCTGTTCCAAGAGGCCGGATTCCAGATCGAAGCTTGGCAGGCCGCTACACTGCCGCCGCCACCCTGGTTCAACCTCGAGGCGATGCGCCCCGCCCTCAGCTGCGATGACGAGAGCCTGGCAACGGTGGCGTGGCACTGTCGCGCGCGACCCCGATGAGCATGCGCTGCGCAGCCATCATCGTCAATTACCATAGCGCGGAAGATACCGCGGCGGCTGCGGCGAGCATCGCCCACGAAAGCGATCTCGCCAATTTGATCGTCATCGACAACAGCGCCGACGGCGCGCAAGCAGACCGCTTGCGCCTCTTGCTGCCCAGCGGCGCACGCCTTTTCGTTGCGCCCCGCAATCTCGGCTTCGCCGCTGCATGCAACTGGGCCTTTCGCGAAAGCAACGAAGATTGCATTTTGCTGCTCAACCCCGATGCACGCCTTTTGCGCGGCGCATTGCCCGCTCTCATCGACGTTTTGCGCATGCATGCGCAGGTGGCGGCCGTCGCGCCCGCCACCTGGTGGGATGAAGACCATTCATGGCTGCTGCCGACGTTGCTGCCTGAGACGCCCTGGCAATGGACGATGCAGCTCATCGCCGCACGCTGGCCCCAGATCGCAGGCAGGCGCATCGCGAACCATTGGCTACGCCGACAACGACGATTGCATGCAGCCGACTCGCCACAATGCGTGCCCTTTCTTTCCGGCGCGGTCTTGCTGTTGAGAAGACGCGCCATTGAGGCGGCAGGCGGTTTGTTCGACGAGCGCTTTTTCATGTTTTATGAGGATGCCGATTTGAGCTTGCGGCTGCGTTATGCAGGCTTTCGCCTCGCCCTCCTACCGACCGCCCACGCGCACCACGCTTGGCGGCCCAGCCCACGCAAAGAGCCGCTCATGCAAGAAAGCGCCAGGCGCTACGAGGACAAGCATTTCCCTACCTGGAAGCGTCACGCGGCATGCGGGTATGGGTTGCTTCGCCTACCCAGAGCGGGAGGCGAAACACTCGCCACCCGCCGATCGCCGCCGCTAACCTGTTTCGCAGAATGGCGCGCCTGGCTCGGCGAGACCAGATTGATTAGCGTAAGCCCGTCGCCGCTGGGCTATCCCGCCATCTTTCGTCCCGCCGGCACGCGCCCGGCGCCACCTTCCCCTACTTTCTGGGACTCACTCGCCCCTGCCCATTACCTCGCTCTCGCACACAGTCCCCACGGTACGGAATGGATCGCCTTTCACAAGATGGCGTCATGAGTCTTGCCGCTTCCGTCATCATCGTAAACTACAATGGCGGTGAATACGTGTTGCGTTGTCTCGCAGCGCTGCGCGCTCAAACACGTCGCGACTTCGCACTCATCGTCGTCGATAACGCGAGCAGCGATGGCTCCTGCGAGCGCCTTGCTGCGCTCTACCCAGAAGCGCGATTGATCGCCGCAAGGCGAAATCTCGGCTTCGCTGGCGCGGTCAACTTGGCGTTGAAGGAAATCGATACGCCATGGTTCGCCTTGCTCAATCCGGATGCCTTTCCCGACGCCGATTGGCTCGCCAATCTCCTCACGGCGGCACAGTGCGCGTCTGGCGATGTCGCTGCATTTGGCAGCCAGCTGCTCAGCTACGCAAATCCGCAGCGACTCGATGGCATCGGCGACGCCTATCATGTCAGTGGCCTACCGTGGCGCATCGGCCACGGCCGCATCAAATGCTTACGGGATGAAATGCCGCGCGAGATTTTCTCGCCCTGCGCCGCCGCTGCGCTATACCGAACAGAGGCCGTACGGGCGGTCGGTGGTTTCGATGAAGCGCTCTTTTGCTATCTCGAAGACGTGGATCTCGGCTTCCGCCTTAGGCTGACAGGCCACCGTTGCTTTTATGTGCCTTCGGCCCGTGTCGCCCATATCGGTTCGGCAATCACAGGCCGCCGCAGCGATTTCCAGATCTATCACGGGCACCGCAACGTGGTGCGCGTCTTTGTGAAAAACATGCCTAGCGTGCTTTTCTGGCTTTTTCTACCTGCCCATTTGGCGATGAATCTCATCACCCTCTTGACGCTGGCATGGAAAGGACACGGGAATGCAGTCTGGCGTGCAAAACGTGACGCCTTGCGCGATTTGCCCAAGGCTTGGCGCGCGCGACAAGCGACGCAGCGCTTGCGTTGCGCCCCCTTCGTCTCTTTGCTGGCGCAATTCACCTGGCTTCCTCGACGTTAGGCATGAATCACGCCACTGTGCGGTAGCGACTGACCCAAGAATATTTGCCGCGCGCCCACATCATTCAGCAAGATCTGAGCGCCTTCCCCTCGTGCCAGCGCCTCCTTGAGCCGATCAATGCGCGCCTCGCAGCGACGGTAGGCTTCGCTCGCGAGGACTGCTCTACGAGCCTTCTCATCTGCGATGGCCAATGTCTGATTGCCGCCAAGGAAATGGCGATAATCCCCAATATAGAAATTGTCTCTGAGTCCTTCCCAGTCGGCATTGTCGGCACGGAAAAGCTGCAAGGTCAGGAAATAGTCCTCGAGATAACATTGGTCGTCGAAATAGACGACAGACGTCGTTCCGAGCCGCTCGAGATCAAGCAAGAAACCATGGATCGGAGTGTGGTTGCAGTTGAGAAAATCTGCATAACTCGTGCCATACTCGTATGTGCGGCGGCGCTCAATCAGGCGGCCGGTTGCGGCGTCCGCCAAGGTATCGTAGATACGACCGAAAGCCACCGCCTTGCCGCTCTTGCGCAAGCGATCCAGCAGGTAGGCATAGGCGTGAGCAAACAATAAATCATCATAATCGAGAAAAGCAACGTAGCGGGCATCCACGCGCGTTAGCGAATGATTGAGCATGCGCGCACGCAGGTCACCGCACCCTTCCTCGGGCATGTACATTTCACAGCGAACTTCACCGGCAAAGACTTTGGCAAGCTGGCCGATGCGTCGCTCGCATTCCTGCGCTTTTTCTGCGCTCGCGCACTGCAGGGCGATCAAAGGCCTGGGCCGGCAATCGTGCATGGCGAGCACGGAGGCTATGGCTTGCTCGAGGAAACGCCAATCCCCCCCTTCGTGAAAACGCACTACGACCGCCACCTCTGGCGCAGATGCGGCGCGCTTGGGCAAAGGAAAGGCCAACATGTCTGGAACGGCGCGGATGTTCCGATAGCCGTGCTGAAGCACGCTGCGCGGCTGACAAACCCAAGCTGCGGCACTGGCTTCGGCGGCAGTAATCGAATCGTTCTCCGTTGGCCGCCAAACGTCGCCGTCTGCATATAGCGGTATGGCGATTGCACTTTCCGTTAGCCTTACCAGCCCCTCCCACAGCCATGGCGCGTCAGCAGGCACGGGTACAGCCAGACGACGCACCCCTAAAATGCAATCGGCATCTTCTGCCCTTCCTGGCCGCCCAATCGCTGAGGCGTCTTGCACTTCGAAATGAGAGGAATCGGCCGTAAGGCGCAGCGGCTTGTGCGCAAAGAAATATACAAGCGCCTGTTGCCAGGCGGTGCGCAACGATGTGTCGGCGTGAAGCGAAACAAGGATGTCTTGCGCCCAGGAAAGATGGAGCGTGAGGTCAGACATCGAGCGCTTGGGCGCAGGCAGAGTCGGATAAGGCACGTCCCCAAGCGCACGGCCAACGGCATTCAAATAGGCATAACCATAGCGGCTGTCTGGCTCAAGATGCGCGCCCTCCGCCCACTCATTCCAAGCGTTGATCAATATGAAACGCCGATCCGCCGGCAATCTGCGGCGAGCGTCTTCAACCAGTGTGTGCAACCAGCTCTGGAAACGCATAGGACGGCTGCCGTGGAGCAAATAGGCCGCCCCGTCATAACGCGCCGTATTGTCCCAATTGGGCACAAGGGAGCGGAAATAATCGAATGTCCGCTGCCCGTCCAGCTTTTCATAATGCGCAGCGACTTCGTCATAAGAAAGCACGCTGCCGGTAAGCGGCCGGAAGGCGTGCAGTGCTTCCTTGCAGTCACGCACAGCACCGCCTGTCCAATCATGCAAGACGCGCTCAACCCCCGCATCCATGCCATGATGACGGGGATCCACGGCGCCACGCGTCAGCACGGCCACCAGGTACGGCTCAGGCAGGCCAGCGAGCCGACACTCTTCCCGCCAGATCGCAGGATAATCAATTTCTCGAGGCAGGGAAGCGGGACGATAGACAAACAGCATCGGCCTGCCCGCTACCCGCAGATAGCGCGGATCGCGCAAGAAAGGCAACAGATAGCGCATGAAGGCGCGCGCATCCTCCTGCGAATACCGCTGCTCAAGCAGGACCTCGCTTTCGTTGCCATCCCAACGACGCGTCCAGTTTTCGTTGGCCCAACAAAAGCAGTAGGGCAAATCAATGTCGGGATGGGCCAGGAGAATTTGAGCCGGCTTCTCTAGGATCAGCTTGCCAGAAAACCAATAGTGGTAGAAAACGAACCCGTGCACGCCAGCTCGACGCGCCATAAGCGCTTGCTTGCGCAAGGTTTCTGGACCCTCGAGGCGATAATAACCGATGTCGGGATGCGGAATGTGTTGCTGATAATGACCAAAGAAGAGAGGATTCGCCGCCCTCACTTTCGTCCACTCCGTAAACCCTTCGCCATGCCAGCGATCATTCTCCGGAATGGGATGAAATTGCGGCAAGTAGTAAGCCAGCACCTTGACATCACATTCTTCGAGGAGCGAAGAAAAATCTTGCGCCTCTTCGTATTCTCGATAGTCTGGCACGGAATCGCCTTTATGCAGACGAAATGGCCTTCCCGCCGCGTCTTCTGCAAGAATGAGCACGATCCGCTCGAGGGCATGGGCTAGCGAGCCGTCGGGCGGCAACGGTTCGCCCGGAAAATCTTGGTAAGTGAGCGGCAAAGACAGCAATTTGCGCACGGCGTCCTTGCTCGCCCAGAACATGGAACCGCGCGGAAACTCGATGACGGGATAATCCGTGATGGAGCAAGCAGCATAGCGGGTAAGAAATTCCGCGGCAATGGCACGATTGGCGCCCCATGCATGGGACTCTTCAAGTATCGCCAAGGGCGCTTCGGCATAAACGACGCTGGCAACACCCTCCTGGATGAGCCGTAGGATCTTTTCGATTCGCTCCGCATCACCCAATAAGAGATCAAACACATCCTGGCGCCAGCGAGCAAGCGCCGGATCGTGCGGACTCTTCTTCGTGTGAAAATGCGCTACGATGTGATATTCGCGCAGCCGCGCGCCAAATTGGACGATCAGCGGTGCGAGATCCCGGCCGCGGTTGATCGTGTTTTCGACTACGATCTTGCCTGCATGGGGCAAACGCTCACGGAATCTTGACGCGAGAGCGGCCGCATCCGCGCTCATGGAGGTGGAAACATACAGATCGAATGGGCGCGGAACATTGCCAAGATAAGCAACACACTCATCGAATAGATCGAGGTAATAGAGATGCAGGTGCACGGCGATGCGCCGCGGCTGCGGCGGCAAAGCCAAATCCGTAGGCAGCAACTTCGCAGGCTCATAGCAGGGGACGGCGAGGGGACGGGGGATATCTCCTTGCGCCTGGGGATATGACAGGTGAAACGCTGGTGCATACCCCAGCCGGGCCCGTAGGCGTCGAACGATTCCCCGCCAACCTTCTCGTCGCAAGAGCAAGAAAATGCGTAACGCAAAATTCCCCACGCCCCCGTGTCGGTGAGCAGCTGCAGGCAACGCGCGCAAAAGACGAAGCAATTGTCCAAGGCGCCGCAGCGGCGCCGTGATGCGCCACGAGCGGCTCGCATAGACCGCCGTCAGCGTTTCCTCTAGGCGGCGGATGCGTCCCCCCAGCCATTCCACCCGATGCCTTTCGCGTTCGAGCGCTCTCTCTCGTTCGCTTAGAGCGGCCTGCTGGGTAAGCACTGTTTTCTCGAGATGCGCAATCATAGATAGATAACGCGCCAGCGGCTGCGTCATTTCCTTTTCTAGGCGGCGCCACTCACTGCGCTCGACAAGCTCATACGCCTCTGCAAGCCGCGTCTCAGCCCCAAGGTGATAGGCCCGATAGCTATTGAGGCCAATTATTCTTTCCGCATATGGCTGCAGCTGCAACTGGGTCGAGTAACACTGGATGGCGCGCCGCTTTTTTTCTTCCCGCACGCCGAGAGACAAAAAGAGATTGGGATGAACAAGCGGAGCGCTGATCTCATAGAACAGCAGCCAGCGCACGCTGGGCGCGTCTTGCGCCGCAGAAATGCCTGCGCGCGCTAGTGCAAGATGGTCGGGGTGAATTTCTCCCAGCCAAGGAAGAGCAACAAGCTCGGCCGCATGTTCGTCGATCGCTTCTCGCAAGCGCGACGGCAGATCTTCTTGATGCCAGAGCCCACGATCGGGCAAGCCCCAAAAATTCGGCGCAGGCAGTCCCAACAGCCGTAAAGCCTCCATCGATTCGCGGCGACGAAGCCGCGCCAGTTCTTCGCGAGGCATCTCTGCCCCACAACCCTCGCCATCCGTCACAATGATTACGGCCAAATGGACGCCCATTTCTTGCAATACCATGAGGGCGCCCGCACAGCCAAAAATCTCATCGTCCGGATGAGGCGCAAAAAAAATCGCCCTGCGTACGTCAGGCAGCGCCGTGCGCACTGCGCCGAGAGAAAAAGTTTCGCCGAGCATGAATCGTTCATCGGCGATACCGTTGCCTACGCCTGTTGTTGCTGCCATGGACGCAAAGAAAAAAGAATCATCCTCGGAAGAAAGCCCGCCTTGGCGATCCTCTTCCCCAACGCCTCACCGGCGGCAGTCCATCATGCCGAGACCAACTGGGCGGCGCGATCTTCGGCAAGCAGCGGTAAGGTGATGAGCAGACCGTCGTTTTCGTGCAGGGATGTTTCAGTGGTGGTTCGACGAGGAAGGCAACACCTCGCCCGTCACGGGATCGACATGGTTGTGCAATGCAGCTTGCCGGAAAAATTCTGAGAGTTCTGGCGGCGGGGGCGGAGTGGGCCCCTTTGCCTCCTCGGCGGGATACTTGTTACCCATCGCTTCCAGCATTGCTGCGAGCAGCTCAAGTCCTTGCTTTTCCATCTGACCTGTTTTCCTTCACGAAAGGCGAGTCAGCAGAGGGCCCCTTTGCCCTACCCAAAGCGCTGCCCCTTGGCGTCGGCCGCGCTTGCAACCGACCAGCCCTATTTTACCAGCATAACCACCGCAAGGAAACAAGCGCTCTCCCTCACAGGCCAGCATGAGTGGTCTCCGCTTTTTCCTCGCCTTACCTGCCCGCCTGCCGATAATACCGCCAACCCGAACGAAGGTACCACCACCAATGCCGCCATCCCTTGGCCGCTGCCCCTCCCCCAGCATGACGCACGCGCATCCATGGGCAGTAAGCCGAAATTCCCAAGCGCGCCGCCCGCCGAGAAAGGTCGAAATCCTCGAAATAAAGAAAATAGGCTGCATCGAAGCCGCCTAAGCGAAAGAACGCATCAGCCTGGAAAAATAAGCAGCAGCCGCTCATCAGGGGCGGATTGAACACCGGCGTTTCGGGCTCCCAGTCTCGACACTCATAGCGCGCGATCCTGGATGAATTTGAGGCGGTGTATCCCAAGCCACGCATCGCCAATGTCAGGATGTCCGGAGGCCTAAAACAGGCAGGGCGCACGTTTCCGTCATTCTCGATCAGCGCCGGCGCAATCACCCCAACATCAGGGTGCGCAGCGAAAAATGCCAAACCGGCAAGCAGGCTGTCGGGCATGAACTCAAGGTCGGGGTTGGCAACGAGAAAAAAATCCGCTTTACCGGCACGCTGGAATGCATGGTTGTTCCCCGCGCCATAGCCAGGATTGGAGGGATCGTGCCAATACTCGATCGCCAACTCCTCGCCTGCGCGCGCCTCGAGTCCCGCTAGCAGGCCTTCTGCAAGCGGCAAACGCGAATGGTCCGTCAAGAACAAACGAAAATGCATGCGCACTTTCTGCCGAAGGACGCCACGACAAGCCGCACGCAGGCTCTCTACGGCGCGGGATAAGCGTCCAAAATCCGGCTGATGAAGAACGATGGATATGGCAAGCGATCGCTCAGCGCGTTGCGCTGAGACAAAAAATGGATTCGCATAGCATGACCGTTGCGCGTGCGCGCAACCCAACGTCCCTCTCTCGACGACAGCCATATCGGGCAGAAGCGTTAAACCATTCCCTCGGACGCATGGCCCGAAACCACCAAGACCGCTGGAAACCGCCTTGCCAGCCGGGCTTCAGCCGTTACGCGGCAGGCCAAAGCCCGCCCTTGCCGCCATTTTGCCAGACCGACGGCAGGGCCGGCGAGAGCGAGGAAGCCCCACGCCGGCTCTTGCCCAGCCTCAGGATAAGTGAAGTTGCCTTTTGATGTCTACTACTTGCATGGAACGAATTTCTTGGGCGTCGTCGCACAGGGAAAGCATGTCGATCGCAGCATTCATGGAGGCATCCGTTAGAGCAAGCGATCGTATCCTCTTCGCTTTCCTTGCCAAATCCTTCCGCGCGCATGATCAAGGAGAGGTCGTGATTGCCCAGCGTCACGACCGCTGCATCGCCCAAGGCTTTCACGAAACGCAATACGCCCAGCGAATCGGGAGCGCGATTGACGAGACCGCCAACGAACCATAGCCGATCGCGTCGGCGATCGAAATCTACGGCCTCGACGAGCTGCAGAAGCGGAGCCAAACACCCCTGGACGTCGCCTATCGCGTAAGTCGCCATCAATGGCCTGCTTCGTTTCTATGCACGATGCGTAGCTCGGGCAATGTCGCCGGATTGTATTCAGGCACGAAACGGCGCAGATCCCTGCGCGCTTCGACCTCGGTACGAGGAGGCCCTCTCAACCACTCTACTACCTTGCTAAGCCAAGCGTGGTCGACGGGTCGCGCGCGCGCCACCCGCACTTTCGGATGATGAGTCGGCCGGGTTTCTTCGCCCACAGCCAATACTTCCTCATGCAATTTCTCACCCGGGCGCAAACCCGTATAGACAATGCGCACTTCCTGCTCATTGCGGCCGGCAAGTTGGATCATGCGCCGCGCCAGATCGACGATTTTGATCGGCTCTCCCATGTCGAGCACGAAGATTTCCCCCCCTTTACCCAAGGCAGCTGCTTGCAAGACAAGCTGTGCCGCTTCATTGAGGGACATGAAATACCGCGTCATTTCGGGGTGGGTCACCGTCACGGGCCCGCCCTGGCGAATTTGCGCAGCAAATTTGGGTATCACGCTGCCCGTGCTCCCCAATACATTGCCGAAACGGACGATCTCGAAGCGTGTTGCTGGCTCATCCTTTTGCAATGCTTGGCAAACCATTTCCGCCATGCGCTTGCTAGCCCCCATCACGCTAGCCGGATTCACCGCTTTATCCGTAGAGACCAGCACGAATTTTTTAGCACCGGCTCGGATTGCCGCGCGCGCCAACACATAGGTGCCGAGCACGTTGTTGCGGATTGCCTGCCAGGCATTGTGATTTTCCATCAAAGGCACGTGCTTATAGGCTGCCGCATGAAAAATCACCGCCGGCTGGTATTGCTGGAGGATATAACCCACCCAGGCAGCATCTTTGACATCGCCAGCAAGGGCTAGGGTCGTCAAGTGCGGAAATCGCTGTGTCAGCTCCTCATGAATCGTATAGAGTGCGAACTCGTTGAGCTCGAATAAGACCAATTGTGCCGGCTCGAAGCGTGCAATTTGACGAACGAGTTCCGCACCAATCGACCCGCCGGCACCCGTCACCATGACGACACGTTGAGAAATCAATTCCCGCACTGGCGCCGTGTCAATTGCCACCGTCGGTCTTCCCAGCAGGTCGTCAAGCGCCAGCGGCCGCAGATGCTCAAGGCGCTCTTGGCCCGAAAGAAGCTGGTCGATAGGTGGCACCGTGTAAGCACGTACCCCCGCATCCATACAAACCTTGATCAAACGCTGGCGAGTCGCGTCGTCCGCCGAAGGCACTGCGAGGATGGCATGCGCAACCCCGAGACGGGAAGCCGCAGTCGGAAGCTCAGCAATCGTCCCCCATACGCGCAGCCCTTGAATCTCTCGATCACGTTTCGCGGGATCATCATCCAGAAATCCCATCACGCGCCATTCTGGCGAATGATGCAATGCTTTGGCTAAATTGGCCCCTCCCCGTCCTGCACCGAGGATCAAGACGGGACGACGCCCAGCACCGAGCTCGCCAACCAACCGATGTTCTTTCCAAGCCCGATATGCAAAGCGTCCGCCGGCCATGAAAACGAGTAAAAACAAGGGGTAGGCGATCGCCACCGACAGTGAGGCGGCATCCCATCCGCGGGTTAGAGCCCATAATGCCGGGGGCACAAGAGACGAAATCGCCACTCCTTTGGCAATCCTCACCAAATCCGGCAGACTGGAAAAATACCAAAGACCGCGGTAAAGCCCTGTGAGTCGAAAGATCAACGCCTCAGACAGCAAAAGAGGCAAGGCAAGCGACCATACGGAAGAAGGTGCGGCGTGCAAAACGAAATCGTGGCGCACGCCATGCGCCGTAACCCAGGCGACAAGAACCATCACCAGATCGAAAGCAAAAACGAGGCTGCTTCGCCAAGAAGGCGGCAAGCGGTCATGCAACCATCGCGTGCTTATCAACATCGATGCTTAATTTCTCTGTGCAGCGAGCCAGCGATTGGCCTCACTGATCTCATCTTCTTCCAGGCTACCGGCAAGATAGCGCAGCCGCAGCCAGCCGAGTAAATGGTCGAGTCGCGCTTGGTAGAGATCATAGCGCGCGTTGCTCAATCGTTGTTGCGCATCAAGTACATCGACCTGGTTGCGCGTACCCGCTTCCACGCCTTTGCGCGTGGAACGCAAGGACTCCTCCGCCGATCGGACGGCTTGTTCTTGGGCGCGAATGCGTGCCCGCCCATACACTACCATGGCATATGCTTTCGCCACTTCAACCGCAAGCTGGCGACGTGCCGCTTCGTATTGCTGGCGCACCGACTCCAACGTTGCCGCTGCTTGTCGCACCGTCGAATCGACATAACCGCCCGCATACAAGGGTATGGCCAGCTGGATGCCGATGCTGCTCGTCCAATAACGGCTGCCGATCGTGGTATTGCTATCGCTATCGCTCTTGCTGCGGCTTGCGACAAGATCGAGCGTTGGCATGTGACCGGCACGATTTCGCGCAAGGTCGTGTTCGGCTGCTTCGACCGCTGCCGCGAGCGCTCTCAGCTCCGCATTGCCCGTTTCGGCGCGGCTGAGCCATTCCTCGAACGTGCCGCTATGCGCCATTTCCCTGCCATCAGGCGTTGGCGGCAAACCCACCAATCGCGAGGCGGCTATTTCCTCTCCTATCAGCGCCGCAAGTTGGCGCTCTGCGACCAGCAAACGTTGCTGAGCTTCCACCCGTAATGCATCGACGGCGTCAAGACGCGCCTGGGCATCGTCGACATCGGTTCGCGTGCCAAAACCAAGAGCCAATGCACGTTCTGCTGCCATCCTCTGCGCCTGCAGGGCCTCGCGTTGGCTATCCAGACTCGACAGACGCTCGCGCGCCGCCAACGTTTCGACATAGGCCTGGGTGACGCGCCACCCCAAATTTCCAGTCTCTTTTGCCAATGCCGCTTCGACCCCTGCAACCTTCGCTTCTGCTTGACGATAAGCTGCCCATTGTGCGGGCCGAAACAAGGGCTGGCGCACAGTGAGCGCTTGGCTTTCGGCAATGTAGTCATACTGCCGATGCAGATCAGCGCCCAAGAGGCTTTGCATGCGTTGATCGGTGCTGTTGCGGCTGCGCGCCATGCTTGCCGAGACATTCGGCAACAGGGCGGCGCGTGCTTGGGGCAGGAGCTCCCGGCCAGCCTCGGCAGTCGCGCGGGCCGCGAGATAATTGGCATCGTTTTCTCTCGCTTTGCGATACACGGTAAGAAGATCCATCGCAAAAGCGGTCAATGCTACTGCCCATCCCGCCAGGAAAATAGCCAGTCTGCATCTCGCCACGGCAGACATCTCATTCCTCCTTCATTGAGGCGGCAATGCGCTTGATGAGCGGATGCATCAGATAGGTCAGCAATGAGCGTTCGCCAGTTTTGATGATCACTTCCACGGGCATGCCAGGCTGTAACTGACGCTTGCCAAGTTTTTTCATGCCTTGCTCGGTGATTTCCAGACGGGCCAAATAATAAGGCGGCTGATTGGGCTCCATCAGCAGGTCCTGCGACACCGAAATGATTTTGGCTTCGACGACCAATTGGGGAGAATGGGCAAATGTGGAAAAACGCACGTCGGCAATTTCCCCCTGCTTCGCGCTATCGATGAGATGAGGCGGAATGCGTGTTTCGAGCAAGAGGCGATCATTTTCCGGCACAACATCGGCGATCTTTTGCCCAGGGGCGATCACACCGCCGACCGTTTGCACGCCAAGGCCAACCACTTGTCCTTCAGCAGGCGCGCGAATCACACTGCGTGCGAGATCGTTGGCTATCGCGTGGAATTTTTCTCGTTCTGCTTCCACTTGCCGACGCACTTCAGCAAGTTGGGCATCCACCTCTTTGCGATATTCTTGCAGTCGAACTTGCTGGCGGTTTTTCAGCTCAGCAATGGCGGTGCGTGCGCGCTGCAGATTGGCCTGGATGTCAGCCAATGCCGCCATCGCCTCGGCAGCCTGGCGCTCAAGTTCTGATTGACGGCTCCGCGGTGCGTATCCTTCTTTGACCAATTCGCGCAGCCCTTTCAAATCCTCGTGTAGGAATGCAAGCTGCGTCTCTCGCGCGACACGCATCCCTTCATAGCCACGCGCGGCCGCCCTTTGGCCCTCTATGGCCTCGGTGAGAGCCGCCAATTCGGCCGCCAGCGCCTGGCGACGTGAATGGAAAAGTTGTTCCTGGGTCTTTAGCGTGCGCGCAATGATGGGGTCTTCCTGCGCCATCGCGACCAGTTCAGGGTGAAACTCGATCTTTTCCAACCCTGCCTGTTCCGCCTGCAAGCGACCTTCCATTGCGCGCAGGGTCGAATAGTTCTGCCGACTCGCCTCGAAAGAGGCCTGTATCGTTGCATCATCGAGCTTGAGCAGCGGCTGTCCTTCTTTCACCCATTCGCCTTCACGAACCAGCACCTCTTTCACGATGCCGCCTGTTTGATGCTGCACCGCTTTACGCTTGGTATCCAAAGTAACCATGCCATGGGTCGGCACCCCCTCATCCAGAGGAGCCAGCGCAGCCCAGGCAAGAAAGCCGCCAAATCCAAGGGCAAGCGTCAAAAGGCCGATGCGCATTGGCTTGCGGGTGTCGGTAGGTAGAACAATTTCTCCTTCGAGGGCCGGATTCGTTGCGGCAGCGGTCGGTAAGCGTTGGGTATCCATCGTGATATCTTCGGTTCGTCTTATGCGGTTTGAGGAGCTACTGTCGTCGGCGGCAGGTTTGGTCGGGAAGCAGAAAGCCGGGCCAATACTTCCTCGCGTGGGCCTTGCAGTTTCACGCAGCCATCCGACAGCAGTACGATCCGATCAGCCAGGCCCAAGGCGGCAGGGCGATGAGTGATCAGCACGACTGTCTTGCCCAACTGTCGAAGCGTGGCCAGGGTTTCTTGCAAAGCGGCCTCTCCCACTTCGTCAAGGTTTGCATTGGGCTCGTCAAGCACAATCAAGGCTGGCTCACCGTAGATGGCTCGGGCCAGCCCCACGCGCTGACGTTGCCCGCCAGAGAGAAATGCGCCACCCTCGCCAATCGGCGTGTCATAGCCCATGGGGAAGCGCAAGATCATCTCATGAATGCCGGCGCGCTTTGCGGCCAGTATCACTTCGTCGGCTTTGATTTCGCCAAAGCGCGCAATGTTCTCGGCGATCGTTCCCTCCAAAAGCTCCACGTCTTGCGGCAGATAGCCGATATGTGGTCCTAAATCGCCACGCCCCCACCTTTCTATAGGCACGCCGTCAAGTAAGACGCGCCCTTGCCATTGCGGCCAAACCCCCACTAAACATCGTGCCAAAGTTGACTTGCCAGATCCAGACGGCCCAAGGATCGCTGTCATCGTTCCCGGCGAAAACTCGAGATCAATGCCGTTGAGGATAGGCTTTTCACGACCGTGCGCGCTTGCTACCAAGCCGACCACACGCATCGCCCCCGTCGGTTTGGGATGGCTCTCGCCCGCTGCGCGGGGCGGGTTTTCACTGAGGAGGGCCGTGAGAGAGCGATAGGCCTCAGCTGCCGTAATAAAGCTCTTCCATGTAGCGGCGACCAAGTCGATAGGGGCCAACGCGCGGCTCATCAAAACATTCGCCGCGATCATCCCGCCGATGGTAAGATCACCTTCGATCACAAGCCAAGCGCCAGCGCCGAGCATCAGTGACTGCTGGCTATACCGCATGCCTTTGATCAAAGATTGCCAACGCCGGCCAAGCTCCTGAGATTTGGCGGCGACGAACAAATGGCGGTTCTGTCGATTGCGCCAGTGACGGCGCAGATTCCCCGACATTCCCATTGCCTCGATCACCTCGGCGTTGCGCACTTTACTTTGCAAATAAAGACTCGCATCTTTCGCTGTGGCCACAAGCTCAGCAGTCGTTGCCTGCGTGGCGCGATGAGCCAGCCAGGTCAGCGCTGCCAACGATGCCGCAAAGATGATTGCTAGCCAACCTAGATAAGGGTGGAGCAAAAAGAGCACGCCGAGATAGACGGGCGTCCAAGGCGCGTCAAAAAACGCAAAAATGCCGTTGCCAGTCAGGAACTGACGCAAGTTTGTCAAATCGAGAAATGCTTGGCGCGGATTCATGCCGTTCTGATTTAGGGCGGCGTCGAAGCTCGCCGAGAAGACGCGCACATTGAGTGCCTCATCGAATGAGACGCCAGCGCGCACTAAAATGCGCGAGCGCGTCCATTCGGCAAATGCCATGACGAGGAAAAGGAACAAAGCCACCAACGACAATGCGACCAGCGTAAGACCGCTTTGGCTCACCAAGACACGATCATAGATTTGGAGCATGTAGAGCGTCGGTGTCAGCATCAAGACGTTGATCGTCAGGCTGAATATCCCTACCGTCCAGAACTCCCGTCGAAACGCCAAAAGAACGCGGGACAATTCTGAGCGCATCGATGTTGATAGGAATTTCGATCTCATGTTCGATCCGTCATAGAGCCGGCACGAGCTGGCGGAGTGGCTGAGGGTTGTTGTGCTTTGGCCAGGGCCGCCAAAATCTCGTCGCGCGGCCCCAAGGCAGTGATCTGTCCATCGCGTAAAATCAACATGGCGTCCGCAGCGGGCAAAACACTCGTACGGTGGCTGATCACGACCAGCGTCGCCCCACGGCGCTTCATTTCCAGCAAACAGGACAACAGGGCGCGATCGCCCTCTTCGTCGAGATGAGCATTTGGCTCATCAAGCACAAGAAACCTCGGCTCTCCATAGATGGCGCGCGCCAGTCCCACGCGCTGGCGCTGCCCCCCAGAAAGAATGCAGCCATCCTCGCCAATTCGACTCTCATACCCATTTGGCAATTGCATGATCATATCATGTAGTCCGACCAGCTGCGCAGCGGCGATTACCTTTGTCATATCGATCTCGCCAAAGCGAGCAATGTTCTCCGCCAGGGTACCGTCGAACAACTCTACCCCCTGAGGCAAATAGCCGATATGGGGGCCAAGCTCGCTTTTGTTCCAAGCGTGGATATCCGCGCCGTCGAGCCGCACCTTACCCGCCATAGGAAGCCACACGCCGACGAGCAGCCGCGCGAGCGTGGATTTGCCCGCAGCTGACGGGCCAACCACAACGAGGCATTTGCCTGCCGGCAATGCAAACGACAAGCCGCGTAAGATAGGAATCTGACTGCCAGGAGCCGATGCGACTAACCCTTCGACACTCAGATTGCCGGAAGGCGCAGGCAGACTCATCCCCGCCGGTCGTTCTGGCATGTCCAGCAAAAACTTATCTAGGCGATCCCGTGCATCCCGCGCTTCCACGACCTGTTTCCAACTCGCAATCAATTGCACAAGTGGCGTCATCGCCCGTGCGCCAAGAATGCTGGCAATGATCAGCATCGCGCCGCCTCCCGGCAGTGACTGCTGCAGCAAAAGCCATGCCGCCAGTCCCATGAGCCCTGAGGAAAGGATGTTTTGCAAGGCCTTGGCAATGGCCGATCGACTACCGGCGCGGTCGGAAGCCAAGGCCTGCAACTCCAGAAAACGCCTCTGCCGCTTCATCCATCGCTGCAGGATGGCCGGAAGCATGCCCATCGCTTCCACCACTTGGGCGCTCCGCAGTGTCCCTTGAGCGTAGTTCTGCGCCGAGATCGCCATACGGTTTGCCTCCACGAGGGGAGGTTGAGTGCTTCGCTCGGTCTGATATGCCAAATAGACCTGACCGAGCGCGAAGAGCAGCGCAAATGCACCCAGGGCAGGATGGATCAAAAAAAGCAAGAGTAAGAAAAGGCTTGCCATTGGCGCATCCAGGAGCGCCGTCAGGGCAGGGGCAGAAAAAAACTCGCGCAACGTGCGCATGTCATTGATACCTTGCATCGCCCCAGGCACTTGCCGCAAGCTTGCCTGCATGACAGCATCAAACACCCGCTCCCCGTAACGCTTTTCGAAAAGCAGGCCAAGGTTCTGCAAGAGCTCCCCCCGCGTCCATTCCAAAATTTCCATGACAACATAAAGCGCCATGACCAGCAACGTAAGCATCGCCAGAGTCGGTAAGCTCATGCTATTGAGAACCCTGTCATACACCTCGAGCATGTACCACGATGGCGCCAACGCTAACACGGTTATGACGAAACCCAAAAAGGCTGCGCGACGGATAGGCGCCCTAGCCTCCTCGAGAAATTCCTTTGTCAGCCCTGTCTTTTGGGGATAAGTCGGTTTTCCAAACATATTTTCCTCAGGCTGCCTCTTTCGCAATCGAGCTGACAGCATGATGCAAGGCTCGCTCATGTTCCATTTCGATCACCAACACATATTCGGGCGCCTCCCCAGCCACCTGTTCGCTGAAAGCGTCTTCCCCGCCACCGAAGGAAAAAGAAAGCCGATACTCCTCTCCTTCCCGGAAAAGCACGATTTCCTTCAGGCGTTGCTCACGAAAAGAGCGAAGCTGCAGCGGAGCAAGCTGCAGGTCGAAATGAAGCCGACCATCGAGCGAATACATCGACAAGCCGCTTTGACGCACATTCAATGTGTGTCGATCAAAATAAACTGGCGCCGAGTCCGTAAAGCGCAACAAAGGCAGTGGCTTCTCCCCCAACCGGGAAAGGTGCCACGGGCTTTGAGGATGCTGGAAAACCAGCCGCGCGGTGCGCGAGACGGAATAGATGGCGTTGCAAATCATCTGGGAACCAAGCTCGGGAAACCTCTGCCTCAGCATGCGATAGACCCAATGATGCAAGGTCACGCGATGCCAGCACCGAGTTTCTTGCACTACCCTCGCTACCTCGTTACAGGCTTTGGCAAAGAGACATTGCAGCGCGTGCAAGCGTTGCTTCTGTAGGGCATCCGCGTTGAGTGTAACGAGTAGGTTGGATTTCATATATGAACATAATACCATAGACTAGAACTGTCTGTGTGCCCCCTCAGGCTGCTGAGCTAGACAACCGCTCGTGGGATAGCGCCCTTTGCAATACCTTGGCAGCTGCCAAACTTCATGGTGCCACAACCCTCGTAAATGCTGCTCATGCAAGTTGCAGCGCTCTGAGTACGGGCAATTTTTTGTCGGCGAAAGCCTTCGCTTGTCGCGTCAACTCGGCGAGGTTTTCCTCGGTCGTCTCAAGGGCTTTTCCTTCTTTCATCAGACGCTGGCCAAGCGCCTGGAGATGCTCCCATGCATAATAAGCCCACTCGTTCGGCATTTTCCGGCCATGCTCTCTGGCTAGCAGAAAAAGCTGTTCGAAACGGTTGACGAGCACGCCGCCTCCCGTCACCGGACTCGCCAGATAAGCATAATCGTTACTGGCGCGGGATTTGTGCATGAGATGGAGATTGAGTCTATCGCAGGTCTTCTTGACACGCCCTGCGCTTTGCTCATCCTGAACGATGGCGACATTCCCTTTCCCCAATAGAATCAACATTGCCTGAAGCACTTGAGCAAAAACGATCCCTTTGGGCGCAAGAGCCTGTTCGATCTCCCTCAAACTCCGTGGCTTGAAATCAGCCAACAACTCCAAGATCGGTCGATAGATGCTTTCATTCAGGGTCGCCTCTCCGCGGCTACCGGAGACCTTGAATTCCACATCTTCGCTCGGCGTAATCAAGATCAATCGCTGTGCGCGTAAGGCATCATTCCTTTCGAAAATATTCGGGGACCTTGCCCCTTTGACCCAGTAGTCGCGTCGGAACTGAACATTGCCCATGAAATCGCGCACGAACTGGCGAAAATTTGGATCAGGAATCTCCTTGAGCAGGTTTTGCTGTTCCTCAGAGAGGTTGATCGCATCGACATGATCAAGGTAGTGGGCGGATGCCGCGTAGCTCATCTTGGCGGGCGCAAGCCATTCGGCCATCTTTGCAAACGACATCGGATGCCAATCGCGATTGAAATATTCATGGGCAAGATAATGCCGATTTTGCTCCTTCATTTTCTTGATGCGTTCCGGCACTTGCGGATTAGCAGCCATATATGCTGGCAGGGTGGCAAAAAGTTTTTCAGCAAACTCGAGGGCCGCATCAATGCGGCTCACGATACCCAGCCCTTTGGCAGCAAGCGCTTCGCCATGAGCGAGCAAAAGCTCGCGCATCGGCACCATGGCTGCCCAACCAGGCTGGGTGTTGTAGCTGATATAGAGCACCCCGCCTACCTTGAGCTTCCTGCGCACAAAGTCGACGATCAAGGCACGGTTCTCATCCGAAATCCAGCTCCAGATGCCATGTAGGCCAATGAAATCGAAATCCGGCAAATCGGAGCGCGCGCAAAATTCTGCAAATGATTCGTCGAACAATCTTGCCGAAGCCCCGGAAGCGTTCGCCAGCTCCTGAGCAAAACCGGCCTGACTCGGATTGAAATCGGTCGCCCACCACCTCTGAGTGGATGCAGCGGCATGGATGTTGACGCTCATCCCTTGGCCATACCCCAGCTCACAGGCAGTTTCCACCCGTGGCGGCACGATACCCGCGCACAGCAAAGGCAAAGTAAGGCGCAGAGGGTTCAATTCGGCGTAGTAACCAAAGGTGTAGCCGATTTCCGAAACATAGCCAGCCGTCCAATCAGTCATGATTTTCCCTTCGCAAAAGCGGACGAAACGTTATTCTTTTTTTGATTAAGCCACAATGGCCCAATCAAGTATACATGTATAAATGCATGGCGCCCGCCAGTTTGCTCGCACCTTTGTCTAGTGCGCGTTATTAATCAAGCGGATAGCCGTCGTATGCCATATGGAACCGAGGCTGAATAAATCGTTCACGGTCAATGACATGGGAAGGAGCTGTTCTCAGCGGGTGAATAGGGTCCTATCCCGATTTTTGCGCAGGGGTCAAGAAGGACCGGACGATGTTACGAGATGACCAATGGGCACACATTGAACAGCTATTGCCAGGGAAGTAGGGCGATCCTGGCTGCACAGCGAAAGACAATCGACGCTTTGTCGAAGCCGTTCTGTGGATCATGCGCAGCGGTGCCCGTGGCGAGATTTGCCGGTAGAACTGGGCCATTGGCGCCGAACTTGGGGGCGTTTTTTTCGCGCTGGCGCGATAAAGGTGTCTAGGAGCGCTTGGCCATGGCACTGCAAGGCGA
This sequence comes from Rhodocyclaceae bacterium, assembly GCA_026417115.1. GTDB lineage: Bacteria > Pseudomonadota > Gammaproteobacteria > Burkholderiales > Rhodocyclaceae > Sulfuricystis. The sequence goes on along the minus strand of JAOADW010000032.1, from coordinate 2,739 downwards.
TGCCGACCTGGAGCATCTGTTCATTGACTCGACCATCGTGCGCGCCCACCAGCATTCCGCCGGTGCCATAGAAAACCGGCCAATAGGAAAGCGGCCGCTCGCGCGGCGAGGTGGCCAGCAAGTTGCATGTCGCTGTGGATACCTAGGGCAATCCGCTGCGGGTTAGCCTCTCGGCCGGCCAGGTCGCCGACATCGAGCAGACCACTGCGCTGATCAAGGAGCAACCGGCCGAGTTCATCGTGGCCGACAAGGGCTACGATTCGGATGCCTGGGGAACATCCATTACCAAGCCAGGCAGTCAGGCGGTGACCCCGCCGCGTTCCAATCGGTTCAACCACCCCCTCGTTCGATCGGCATATCTACAAAAGCCGCAATTTGATCGATCACTTCTTTGCTCGCATCAAGCAGTTCTGAGGTATCGCCACCTGCTACGATAAACTCGCATAATCCTTCCTCTCCTTCGTTCATCTGGCTTGCACCATCGTCTGGCTGACATGATTGAGAACACGCCCTAGGGGCCTTCACGCCCAATTTCTCATCGTTCGGCAAACAAAAGGCGTTCTTTTCCCTCCTACGCATTCAGCCGCAAGCATAGGCCGCAACGCGAGTAGGGGAGGTTGCTTCGCGGCTAACTCAAACTTCATCTTTTTTCCTCTTTCCCGTTAGCGGATCCCCCCAGCCACGCCCGACTACGGTGAAAAAAAGACAGCGCAGATAAAAGGCCGCATTCAGCTTCTGTGTCATCTCGGCATCCACTTTGGCTAAAAGCCAAGGTTCTGACATGTCGATGCCCTGCAACTGCGCCAAGCCTGTCATTCCGGGTCGCGCCGCAAAAACGCCGAGACGAGCGCGCGCCGCAATGAGTTCTGTCTGATGCGGCAAACAAGGCCGGGGGCCGACCAAGCTCATTTCGCCTTTCAGGACATTCCACAATTGTGGTAGCTCATCAAGTTTGCTTCGCCGCAAAAACGCCCCCCACCGTGTCACAGCTGCGGCACTCACCTTATGTGTGTCAAGCTCTGGCGTATCTAAACGCATGGTGCGAAACTTCACCAACGTGAAGGGCACGCCATGACGCCCGATACGCGTTTGGAAAAAAAGGGGCGAACCCGTATCGAACAGGCCCGCGACAAAAAGCACGAAAAGCAAGGGGGCTCCCAAGATGAGCCCTAGCATAGAAAAAAACACATCAAAGACGCGCAAAAGCTTCACGCTTATGCTTCCAACATCTCCCGCAACCCTTCTATCAATCCCATGCGCGCCCGCCATCCCAATTCGCGTTCTATGCGCTCAGGCAAATAGCACTCCGACGTCGTCAGCTTTTTGACAATCGCCGCTAGCCGCGAATTCAGTCGAGATGCACTCGGCAAAACCCAGCCTGGCAATGTCCAGCTCACGATTGGCGCTGGCAAGAGGCTGCGTATGGCTTGTTCAAGCTCGTTGGTCGAATAAGGGCGCGGATCGGCTACGATATATGTTCGCCCATTTGCCTCCGGCCTTGCAGCCACAAGTCGCGCAGCAGCGACGACATCCTCCACATGCACAATGGAACGTTTGTTTCCCATCTCGGGCAGACGCGGAAACCATCCGGCTCGGATGCCCTGCGCCATTTTCCAAAGGCCACTTCGGCTGCCACGACCATAGACCATTGCCAGACGTAAATTCACCACCTGAATACCATGTTTTGCGCCAGCCTCGAGCACTGCCTCCTCTGCCTCTCGTTTGGCGCGACCGTAGCTTGTCGACGGCTCTCCAGGCCATTCCTCATTGACACATTCCTCATTCGGATCCGCCATAGCTTTGACACTGGAGAAATATACGAAGCAGCGTACGCCAGAGGCAACCGCTATGGCGAGGAGATTCTTCGTCCCTTCGACATGAACGCGCCAATGTAAGCCCCCCTCCCCACCCCTCATAGCGGCAGGACCTGCACAATGAAAGACCGTTTCGACGCCCTCACAGGCTGAGGCCAACGTAGCGGGCGCAAGGACGTCACCTACGATCTCTCCTGTGCTGCCTGTCCTTCGCGTCACCAAAATCTTATCGCCCGGCTGTATGAGCCGCTTTCCTATGAAACCGTTTCCTCCAGTGATCAATGACCGGCCAATGGTTGCCACGGGGTATATGCTTCTACTGTCTTAGGTATTTCGGTAAGCGACGGCGAAATGATAAGGAAATTTTTGCCAGCGAAAGAAAAGCAAACAAAGAAGTTAGTCAATGCCCTTTACTTATACTTTGAATGTCCTGCGAAACCCGTGAACGAATCTATCCTTGCCATGTCCTCGCTAAGAGCCGTTCGCGGCGGTGAAGGGAATGGAAGGCAAGCGTAACCGACAGATGGGGTTTGGCGACGACCTGCTGGCAGACCGGATGTCTGGCGATCATTGGCTGCTGAAGATCGAACGGCTGATCGACTGGTTATCCTTCAAGGCGCCGCTGGGCAGTCTCTACGGCCACACCGGCCGCCCCTCGCATCCGCCGCTGGCCATGTTCAAGATGCTGCTGCTCGAACAGTGGTGCAATCTGTCGGATGCCGAGGTCGAAGCCCAGACACGCGTGCGCATCGACTTCCTGTGCTTTCTGGGCCTGACGCTCACCGATCCGGTGCCTGACGAAACGGCGCTGGTGCGCTTCCGGCAGCGCCTGCTGCAGAAGAATCTGCTGGCGATGCTGTTCGAGCGGCTCAACGAGCAACTGGCTGCCCAGGGATTGCTGGTCAAGAAGGGCACCCTGATCGAC
>JAOADW010000023.1 GCA_026417115.1 Rhodocyclaceae bacterium | reverse complement strand
GGATAGACCCGATGCACGGGAATGCCCCGCTCCTGAAACAAGCGCACCACCGCCGGCTCGACCATGTCTTGCACGAATTGCCCGAGCCGGTTGCCAAGCCCACCCAGTTGCCGTTCGAGTTGCTTGAGCCGCCGGTCGGTTTCCTGCATGCGTCGGTCGGTTTCCTGCATGCGCCGGTCGGTTTCCTTGCCCGACTCGCGCAGCTCGCGGATCATCTGATCCGTCTCCTGCATGCGTCGGTCGGTTTCCTTGCCCGACTCGCGCAGCTCACGGATCAAGCGGTCGGTCTCCTGCATGCGCCGGTCGGTCTCCTTGCCCGACTCGCGCAGCTCGCGAATGAGCTCTGCCGTTTCGCGTAGCTGTTGCGCCTGCGCAAATATCATCGCCTTCAAATCATCCCAGGAAATGTCGTCGCGTCCGCCCATGGGCTTTTCTCCACCGCTGTTTTCCGATTATAGCTTTAGCCTCCAGCCTTGCCGGCAGCTTCCTGACAATCCGGTTTCCTGCGATACTGGCTGCGCAAGCGATTCCTTCGCGTTGCGCCTACCCGCTTAGCCCGTCGTCATGGTCGCTTCCTGCATGCACCCTGCCTCCCCTCCCGTTTGCGGCGTTCCACGACGGGTTTCAAGCCGCCTCGCAGTTAGTCCGTCTTCGTGCGCCGCTCGATTTCTGCAGCCTTTTCCTCTTGCCGAGCACGCACGGCTTCCTCGTGCCGCCGCATTTCTTCGGCGCGCCGCTGGCTTTCTGCCAGCCTTTTTTCCGCTTCCAACGCTTTCTCGCCCAAGCGCCGCTCGCGCTCCGCCGCGAGCGCACGGCGTTCGAGCCGGCCCGCTTCGATCTCGAGCGCACGCGCCTTTTGCTCGTATTCACGCTTCTGATTCCGCGCCTCCTCCAAACAGCGGGTCACGAAAAATTTGCGCCAGCAGGCCGCTTCCTGTTCCCGCCAGCGCTCTTCAGTTTGCTGCCGCAAGGCGTCAGCCTCTGCGCGCAAGGCCGCCGCGCGGGCTCTGTCGCCAGCCGCCGTGTCCGCTTCAAGACTCTCTTGCGCATTCGCCCACGCGCACACCATGGCGAACAACCATCCTGCATGCCTTCTTGGGCCCATGTTTTTTTCCTGCCTGCCCTGCTAGAATCCCCTGATTTTTAGGGAGCTTTTCCGTGCACCTCGTTTGCCTCGACCTCGAAGGGGTGCTGACGCCCGAGATCTGGATTGCGTTCGCAGACCGCGTCGGCATTCCAGAACTCCGGCGGACGACCCGCGACGAACCCGACTACGACAAATTGATGCGCCGGCGCTTACAACTTCTGCGCATGCACGAGCTTGGGCTTGCCGACATCCAAGCCGTCATCGCCGGTCTCTCGCCCCTTCCCGGCGCAAAAGAGTTCCTCGATGCGTTGCGCCACGACTACCAGGTGGTGATTCTATCCGACACCTTTTACGAATTCGCGATGCCTTTGATGGCGCAGCTGGGTTACCCCACCCTGTTTTGTCACCGGCTCGTCGCCGATGCGCAAGGTTTTCTCAGCGATTATCGGCTGCGTCTGCCCGACCAGAAACGCGCGTCGGTGCGCCGCTTCAGAGAGCTCAATTTCCGCGTCATCGCCGCGGGCGATTCCTACAACGACACGGCGATGCTCTCCGAAGCGCATGCCGGCATTCTTTTCCGTCCGCCGCAAAACGTGATCGACGAGTTCCCTCAGTTTCCCGTAACCCGCAGCTACGAGGAATTGCGTGCGGCCATCGACGCCGCGGCCGAAAGGGTCGGCGATGCATAAAGAGCGCTTCTATACGCTCACGGCATGTTGTCCGGACCGTTCCGGCATCATCGCGCGCGTGACCGGCTTCATCGCGGCGGAAGGAGGCTGGATCCTCGAATCCAGCTTCCATTCCGAGGCGCTGCCCGATGGCGGCGCCCATTACTTCATGCGCATCGAAATCCGCGCCGACTCCTTGCCCTATCCGCTCGTCGAATTTCGACGCCGCTTCGCGCCGATCGCCGCGGACCTCGCCATGGACTGGCGCATCGCCGATTCGGCGGTGAAGAAACGCGTCGCGATCTTCGTTTCGAAGCAGGAGCATTGTCTTTACGATTTGTTTGCGCGTTGGCAAGCGAAAGAGCTGGACATCGAGATCCCTTGCGTGGTCTCCAATCACGACGTCCTGCGCGGCATTTGCGAATGGCATGGCGTTCCCTTTCATTACGTGCCCATTGCGCCGCACAACAAGACGCAGGCCTTCGCCGAGATGCGGCGCATCGTCGAAGAAACCCACGCCGATACCGTCGTGCTTGCGCGCTATATGCAGATTCTGCCTCCAGATTTCTGCGCCGCCTATCCCAACCGCATCCTCAATATCCATCATAGCTTTTTGCCTTCTTTCGTCGGCGCCAAGCCCTATCATCAGGCGCATGCGCGCGGGGTGAAGCTCATCGGCGCGACCTGCCACTACGTCACCGCCGAACTCGACGCGGGACCGATCATCGAACAGGACGTGATCCGCATCGATCATTCGGACACCGTCGAAGACCTCATGCGGCTTGGCAAGGACATCGAAAAGACGGTGCTCGCGCGCGGTCTGCGCTACCACATCGAAGACCGCGTGCTCGTGCATGGCAACAAAACCGTCGTTTTCAAATGACGAGGCGCCCGTTTGGGCGCCTCGTCGGGGCAATTTTTGGCGATTCTTGGCTTAGTAGTGGTGGTATGCCGATTCGCCGTGCGAGGCAATGTCCAACCCTTCGCGCTCCTCGTCTTCCGGCACGCGCAGGCCCACGATCAGGTCGACGATCTTGTAGCAAATGAAGGCGACGACCCCCGACCAGACGACGGCTACGCCGACGCCCCAAAGCTGGCTCACGACCTGGGCCGCCATGTCATAGTCGCCCACCTTGTTGGCGACATAGTCATAAACGCCCGTCCCCCCGAGCGCCGGCGAGGCGAAGACGCCGGTCAGGATCGAACCGATGACGCCCCCGACGCCATGCACGCCGAATACGTCGAGCGCATCGTCGGCGCCGAGCATTTTCTTCAGGCCATTGACGCCCCAGAGGCAGACGACGCCTGCCACCAGGCCAATGACCAACGCGCCCATCGGCCCCACGAAGCCCGCTGCCGGCGTCACGGCGACGAGCCCGGCCACCGCGCCCGATGCAGCGCCCAGCATCGAAGGCTTGCCCTTGAACAGCCATTCGGCGAACATCCAGGAAAGCGTTGCCGCCGCCGTCGCGACCAAGGTATTGACCATCGCCAACGCTGCCGTACCGGTGGCTTCCAGGTTAGAGCCGGCGTTGAAGCCAAACCAGCCCACCCAGAGGAGCGCAGCGCCCGCCATGGTCAGCGTCAGGCTATGAGGCGTCATTGCCTCGCGCCCGAAGCCGATGCGCTTGCCCACCAAATAGGCGCCCACCAGTCCCGCCATTGCCGCGTTGATATGCACGACGGTGCCGCCGGCGAAATCGAGCGCCCCCTTGGCCCAGAGGAAACCTGCCGCCGCCGTGACTTTTTCGAGCGCGGCGGCATCGGTGATCGCATCGGGGCCATCCCAATACCAGACCATATGCGCCATCGGCAGATAGCTGAAGGTAAACCACAACGCGGAGAACAGCAGCACCGCCGAAAATTTGATGCGTTCGGCATAGGCGCCGACGATCAGCGCCGTCGTGATGGCGGCGAAGGTCGCTTGGAAAGCGACGAAGACGAGCTCGGGGATGACCACGCCCTTGCTGAACGTGGCCGCCGTCGATTCCGGCGTCACCCCCAACAAGAACAGCTTGTCGAAGCCGCCGATGAAGGGGTTGCCGGCAGTAAACGCCAAGCTATAGCCATAGATCGCCCACAGCACGGAAATCAGCGCGAAGATCACGAACACCTGCATCAATACCGAAAGCATGTTCTTCGCGCGCACGAGACCGCCATAAAAGAGCGCAAGTCCCGGGATGGTCATGAGGATCACCAAGACGGTGGCCGTCAGCATCCAGGCAGTGTCGCCTTTGTCGGGCGAGGGTGCCGCTGCGACGGCTTCGGCGGCGGCGGCGACTGCTGCGGCAGGCTCCGCAGCCTTTTCCTCGGCCCAGGCCGCACCGAGGAAACCGAGGATGAGCGTCAGCAGAAGAAAGATGCGCTTCATGTAAAGACTCCTATCAGAGCGCTTCCGGACCGGATTCGCCGGTGCGGATGCGGATCACGTGTTCGAGGTCGAAAACGAAGATCTTGCCGTCGCCGATCTTGCCGGTGCGCGCGGCTTTTTCGATCGCCTCGATGGTCTGCTCGAGCAGTTCGTCGCGAATCGCGGCCTCGAGCTTGAGCTTGGGCAGGAAATCGACGACGTATTCGGCGCCGCGATAGAGTTCGGTATGCCCTTTTTGCCGGCCAAAGCCCTTGACCTCGGTGACGGTCAAGCCCGTGACGCCGATTTCGGCGAGCGCTTCGCGCACCTCGTCGAGCTTGAAGGGCTTGATGATGGCGGTGACGAGTTTCATGATGTTCTCCCGCTTCGTTCAGAAGGTCTTGCCGAAAGTGAGCACTAGCCGCCCCTTGCCGCCTTCATAGGCGCTGCTGCCATCATGCTTGACCAAGCAATAGACATCGGTAGGGGAAGCCGGCATATTGCCCACACAACCGTCTTTGGCGTTGGTGGTCGAATACGCAAGACCCAGTGTGCCAAAGCCCAGATCCTTGTTTACACCCACTCTAAAATCGCTGTACGACGCATCCGAGAGGCCCTTGACCTTTTGATGGCCCAGGTGGCCAAGCAAAGTCCATCCGTTGCCCATGTCATAGCTGGCGTTGAGCTCGAGGTAACCCGATCCTTTTGTTTTGCTGCCGTCGGCCTTGGTCCACCCGAACAAGCTCGTCGTCGAGTGCGAATACTTGAGGGTGAGCCATTTCCAGGAAACGGCGCCATAGAGTTCCGTGGTGTCAGGCCTGGCATTGCCCGTGGGCTTGCCCGAGCCGGGATAGTTGTAGGTGAGCACGCCGACATCGAGGCCCCAATCGTCGCTGAGCGCCGCTTTATAGCCGCCATAGACATCGATTTCGAGGCTCGCCGAGGCGCTGGCGACCGCATCCGAAATCCAGGAAATGTTTGAAGCCCAGACGCCGGCGTAAAAACCACTCTTGTGCGCATAATCGAAACCGCCTTGCACGGCAGGCTTGCCGCGAGTCTGTGCGATGCCGCGATAGAGGTATTCCGAGGCCAGCGTGACATTGCCCGTGAAACTGTGCTCAGGCGTCGGGCTCGAGGCATAAGCGGACGCGAACATCCCAACCGTCGAAACGGCACAAACGAGAAGAGAACGTTTCATGAGAATCTCCTTAGGTGACGGGGAATAGGGTGCGAACATTTCAGAGCAGCGTCCGTGCCAGCTTATTTTTCTTTTTTTATTCAATATACTAGAGTGATACCCGAAAAACACGCCCGCATTTGTTGCACCAATCTGTGTCGTGACATTGTTTGACTGCACCATGCTGGTGCTAGACTTCGGCCATCATCGTCTCCAAGCGTTCGTCATGCTCGATCCCAAACTGCTCGAAGAACTCGCCCAGCGCATCTCACAAGCGCTCGCCGCCACCCCTTTCGCCGATCTGGAAAAAAATCTGAAGGCCCTGCTGATGGCACAGCTCGCCAAGCTCGATCTCGTCACGCGCGAAGACTTCGAAGTCCAAAAAGCCCTGCTCGCGAAGGCGCAGGCCCGCCTGGCGGAACTCGAAAAGCGCCTGGCCGAATTGGAAGCGCAGGCGCGCAAAGAGCCCTGAAGCTGGCATGAGCGGCCATGTCGCTTGCCGTCTTGCGTAGCCGGGCGCTCGCGGGGCTCGCGGCGCCTGAGGTCGCCGTCGAGGTGCATCTGGCCAATGGGTTGCCCTCTTTCACCCTCGTCGGCTTACCCGAAGCGGAGGTCAAAGAAGCCCGCGACCGCGTGCGCGCCGCCCTCACCCAATGTGGATTCGAATTTCCGGCGCGCCGCATCACCGTCAACTTGGCGCCGGCCGAGCTTCCCAAGGAGTCGGGTCGCTTCGACCTCCCTATCGCCTTGGGCTTGCTCATCGCTTCCGGCCAGCTCGTCGCGCAAGGCCTCGACGCCTACGAATTCGCCGGCGAACTCTCGCTCACCGGCGGGCTGCGGCCGATCCGCGGCGCGTTGGCGATGTGCCTCGCCGCGCGGGGCTGTCGTCGCACCTTCATCTTGCCCCGCGCCTCGGCTCACGAAGCGTCCTTGATCCAGGACGCCTCGATTCTGCCAGCAGACGATTTGCTTGCCGTCTGCGCGCACCTCACGGGCACGCAGCCTTTGTCGCCCGCAACCGCCTGGGTTGAGCCCCCATGTCCCGAATATCTTGACCTCGCAGACGTCAAAGGCCAGACGGCCGCCAAACGGGCCCTCGAAGTCGCCGCAGCCGGTGGTCACAGCCTTCTGATGAGTGGCCCGCCCGGCACCGGCAAATCGATGCTGGCTCAGCGCCTACCTGGCCTGCTGCCACCGCTTGACGAGGAGGAGGCCCTGCAAACGGCGGCGATCCAATCGCTCGTCGGGGGATTCGATGCCGCCCGCTGGCGGCAACGGCCTTTCGTCGCACCCCATCATTCAGCATCGATGCCAGCCTTGGTCGGCGGTGGCAATCCGCCCAGACCCGGGGAGATCTCGCTTGCGCATGGTGGCGTCTTGTTTCTCGACGAACTGCCCGAATTCGATCGGCGCGTCCTCGAGGCCTTGCGCGAACCGCTCGAAGTCGGCGCGATCCGCATCGCCCGCGCCGCGCAGAAAGTCGAATATCCAGCGCGATTTCAGCTCATCGCCGCCATGAATCCCTGTCCCTGCGGGTTTCTGGGCCATCCTTCCGGCAAATGCCGCTGCACGCCAGACCAGATCGCGCGTTATCGCGGCAAACTCTCCGGCCCCTTGTTGGATCGCTTCGATCTCATGATCGAGGTGCCCAGCGTCACGGAATCGGAGCTCTCCACGAAGACCCGGGGGGAAAACTCCGCCCTCGTGCGGGGTCGCGTCCATGCCGCGCAGGAACGGCAACGCCATCGGCAAGGAAAGCTCAATGCGCAGCTGACACCCCCTGAGATCGAGCGTCACTGTCCATTGGAAGATTCGGCCGCGCATCTGCTCAAGCAGGCCATGGCGCGGCTTTCCTTGTCCGCGCGCGCCTATCACCGTGTCCTTAAAGTGGCGCGCACGATCGCCGATCTCGCCGGCGTGCAGGACATCGCCGTCGCCCACGTCGCTGAAGCCATTCAATACCGTCGCGGCTTGTCAGCGTAAAACCATTTGCTTTTTTCCCAAAAAAAGCGCATACTGCGCCTCGCGATTTGATCAAGCGGTACTCGTTGGTGTTTTAGCCGCGGCTCAACGCGGCGCATTGCCCGTCAGTGATGTCTTGATACGTCGTCCCACCGAGGGGTTCTCGGGTTCTTTTCAAGGAGTATCAAGACATGGCAACCGGTACCGTCAAGTGGTTCAACGATGCAAAGGGTTTCGGCTTCATCACCCCTGATGGCGGTGGAAACGACGTCTTTGCACATTTCTCGGCGATCCAGAGCCGGGGCTTCAAGACCCTGCGCGAAGGCCAGCGCGTGACCTTCGACATCACGACGGGTCCCAAAGGACAGCAAGCGACGAACATTCGCGACGCGGGCTGAGCCACAGCTGGATTCCCCGCAGCAAAAAAGCCCAGCCACCGGCTGGGCTTTATCATTCTTGGAATTGACGGCAATGGCTTTCGCGCACGAAAGGCAGCAAGCCAAACGCCAGCGCCGTCGCGAAGAAAAATAGGGAAAACGCATTTTGCCAGGCTTCTGCGGTAAAGAGGCGCACGCCCTGCGCGAGCGCCCCCTGCCAATGCCGATCGAGCACGGCACCCACGAGGGGCTGGAGACACATGCCTCCCATCAAAGGCCCCATGTTGACGACGCCAGAGGCCGTGCCCATGAGGCGCAGGGGGAGTGATTCTTTCGCCCATGCGAAGCCGATGATGAGGTTGCCCGAAGCGAAACCGATCACGACCAGCAAGAGGACGAGGAACGGCAAAGGCAGCGACATGAACACGACCACTCCCCAGCCGGCGCAGGCAAGGGCGGCGGTTGCGAGATAGAGCGGCTTGCGCGCACCCAGACGCTGTGACCAGCTCCCCAATATCGGCCCTCCCAACGCCCACGCCGCCAGCAAAACCGAGGTGATCGCAGCGGCGCTCTTCGCGTCCAATCCATAGATTTGTTTCAACCATGGCACCCCCCACAATCCCCCAAAAGCCAGCACGGCGCCGGAAAAGCCGACAGGAGCCAACATCAACAGCCACACATTGCGGTAGGAAAGCACTTCCAAGACGCTTTGGAGGATCGGCGCATGCCCGCCTCCGGCCGGCATATGGCGATGGTGGCTTGTATAGCCTCGCTCGCTCGGATCATCGCGAACGATGAACCAGATGAGCAAGGCTAGCATGGCGGCGATGAAACCCGCCGCGGCCATCACCTCCCGCCAACCGAATGCCTCGACGAGGATGCGCAAGGGCACACCCGCCATGACGCCGCCGGCAACGCCGAAAAAGAGCGCCATGCCAGAAGCCAGCGCATAGCGCTTGGGCGGGAACCAGTGTCCAGCCAGTTTCAGCGTGGCTACGAAAGCCACCGCCACGGAAGCGCCGACCAACAACCGCCCCGACGCCGCCCATGCCTGAGTCGGCGCAAAGGCGAACAAAAAGCTCCCGAGTGCCGCGACCCCCGCTCCCACCGACAGCACGCGACGCGGACCAAAACGATCGGCCATCACGCCCGTGGGAATCTGCATGATCACATAGGCATAGAAATAGAAGGCCGAGAGGTTGCCCAGCGCCGCAGCATCCAAAGCAAAATCGGCCATCAAATAATCAGTCATCACCGCCGGTGCGATGCGCTGATAGAACGCGAAGAGATAAAACAATGCGCCCAGACCCCAGATGGTCCAGGCAAGACGAAGCGGAGGGGGCGACATCTTGGGCTTGAAAGAAAACGATCCTGCCCGTATCGTATCAAGTGTTTACTTTTCTTGCGCCTTTCCTCCTGCACGATGCAAAAGTGGCTGATCGGCTTGGGGATCTTCCTGCTTGCGCTCGGCATCCTGTGGCCGTGGCTCGCCAAGCTTCCCTTTGGACGCTTGCCTGGCGACATTCACATCGAGCGTGAGGGCTTCAGTTTTTACTTCCCGATCACCACGAGCCTGCTCCTTTCCCTCGTGCTTTCCGTGTTGTTCTGGTGGTGGCGTAAATAGGTTATGCGATGGAATACAAAGACTATTACCAAATCCTCGGAGTGAAGAGGGACGCAAGCCTCGACGAGATCAAGAAGGCTTTTCGCCGGCTCGCGCGCCAATATCATCCTGACGTCTCGAAAGAGCCGGACGCGGAGGCGCGCATGAAAGAAATCAATGAAGCCTATGCAGTGCTTTCGGATCCGGAGAAGCGCGCCGCCTACGACGCGCTGAGCGCGGGTTATCGCCCTGGTCAGGAATTCCGCCCCCCTCCCGACTGGGACGCCGGCTTCGAATTCTCGGCGCATGGCATCTCACCCGAGGATCTCGCCGGTTTCTCCGACTTTTTCAACGAGCTCTTCGGCAATCTGCGGGGCCGCCCGCGCTATTCCCGCAATCAAACGCGGGGAGAAGATCACCACGCGAAAATCTTGCTCGACATCGAAGACAGCTTCACCGCACCTAGCAAAACCATCACCTTGCGCGCCCCCCGACTCGATGCGAGCGGCCATCTGGTCCTCGATACGCGCACGCTGAACGTGAAAATTCCCAAAGGGGTGCGGCCCGGCCAGATCATTCGGCTTGCCGGCCTCGGCGCGCCGGGCCAGGGTTCGGGGCCCGCAGGGGATCTCTTGCTGGAAGTCGAATTTCGTCCGCACCCCCGTTTCCGGCTCGATGGCCGGGATCTGCACCTCACCCTGCCGCTTGCCCCCTGGGAGGCGGCGCTGGGCGCCGTGGTGCCGGTGGAGCTGCCGAGTGGGACGCTCAAGGTGCGCATCCCCGCCGGCGCTCAGAGCGGAGACCGTCTGCGTGTGCGCGGCAAAGGATTGCCTTCCGATCCGCCTGGCGATCTCTGGCTCGAGCTGAAGGTCGTCTTGCCGCCGGCCGATACGCCCAAGGCGCGAGAACTCTATGAAAGCATGGCGCGCATGCTGTCTTTCGACCCCCGTGCAAGGAGTTCGAAATGATGACAGAAGAGATATTCATGGGCAGCGCAATCGAGACGTGTTGGATGACCCTCGAAGAGGCCGCCGATCTTTTGGCCGTCGAGCCTGGCTGGCTTGCCGAACGACTGGCGGCGGGCTTTCTCCCTGACGTCATCGCCGAAGAGTCCCGCTTGGGATTTCCTCCGCCGATGCTTACGCGTGTGCGTCGACTCGCCTGGATGGAACGGGAATTCGACGCCGTGCCTGAGCTCGCCGCACTGGTCTGCGATCTCGAAGAAGAGATCGCGCGCTTGAAGGCCCGCCTAGCCCTCCTCGCGCCGTGAAGCTCTCTTTCCATGGCGCCTCTTTCGGCGTCACCGGTTCCTGTTTCCTGCTCGAAGCAGCCGGCGTGCGCCTGTTGATCGATTGCGGCCTTTATCAAGGCAGTCGCGAAATCGAGTGGGAAAACGCGGAGCCTTTTGGATTCGATGCCAAAAGCATCGACTACGTATTGCTCACGCATGCCCACCTCGATCATTGCGGCCGTCTGCCCTTGCTGGTCAAACGGGGTTTCCGTGGGGAGATCATCAGCACGGCGGCAACGCGCGAATTGGCGCGCCTGGTCTTGATCGATGCCGCCCACCTGCAAGAAGAGGACGCACGCTGGCGCGCCCGCAAATTGGCGCGCAAGGGCGCCAAGCCCGACCTTGCGCCACTGTATGACATCGTCGAAGCCTTGGCCTGTCTCGATCATTTCGGGCGCACCGCTCGCTATGACGAGCCGATCCATCTCACCCCCCACCTCACGGCGACTTTCTTCGACGCCGGCCACATCCTGGGATCAGCCAGCATCCTGCTCGACGTCGAAGAGAAGGGAAAACGGCGGCGCATCGTGTTCTCCGGCGACGTCGGCGCCTCGAATCGCCCCCTCTTGCGCGATCCGACGCCGCCGCCGCCTGCCGACGTCGTCATCATGGAGGCCACCTACGGCGACCGTCTCCACAAGCCTCTTGCTCCCTCGATTGCGGAGCTCTATGACGCCATCCGCGACACGTTCCAACGCGGCGGCAATGTCATCATTCCCACCTTTGCCTTGGAACGCGCACAAGAAATCCTCTACCATCTGCGCGCGGGCATCGAACGGGGAAGGCTTCCCCGAAGCATGCAGGTCTTTCTCGATTCACCGATGGCGATCTCCGCCACCGAAATCTTCCGCCGCCATCCCGAATGCTTCGACGAAGAGGCCTATGCCCGCATAAAGAGCGGCCATGACCCCATGGCTTTCGGGGGTCTGCATTACTGCCGCGAGGCCGCCGATTCGATGGCGCTCAATCGCATCGTCTCGGGCGCCGTGATCCTTGCCGGCTCTGGCATGGCGACAGGCGGCCGCGTGCGGCATCACCTCAAACACAACCTCTGGCGCGAGCAATCGAGTATCGTCTTCGTCGGCTTTGCCGCCCAAGGAACGCTGGCGCGGCAAATCATCGACGGCGCCAAGCGCGTCCATCTCTTCGGCGAGGAAATCCCTGTACGCGCGCGCATCTACACGATCAACGGCTTTTCGGCGCATGCCGATCGCGACGAATTGCTCGCGTGGCATCGTCCCTCCCAGGCCAAGCGCACCTTTTTGGTGCATGGGGAAGAGCTCGCCTTGAAGACGCTTGCCCGCCACCTTTCTTCAGACGAGGTTATCTTGCCGCGGCGGGGCGAATCCTTCACCCTCTAAACGGCCACGGCGCCAATGCTGGGGCTCGTCTCATGGAGCAAGCAGGCGTTTGACGAGGTCGCGGATCAGATGCAAGCGCCGATGGAAGAAGTGGTCGGCGCCGGGAATCACGATCACCGGCACGTCAAGCGGCTCTGCCCAAGCCAGTACATTGACGAGCGGTACTGTTTCGTCTTTGCCGCCATGAATCACGATCGTATCGCGCGGCACAGCCGCCGTTTCATAGCGTCGCAAGCCTGCGATCTCTCCTGCTGCGGCACCAACCAACACGAGGCGCCTTGCCGCTGTGCCGCGCGCGGAAAGCCGCTCGGCCACCTTCGTCACCACGTAGGCACCGAAGGAAAAGCCCGCGAGATACACGGGCAGGTCCTGCCCATAGCGGCGCCTTGCCCACGCCAGCACGGCCAGCAAATCGTCGGTTTCTCCTTCGCCCTGATCATGCTGGCCTTCGCTGCCTCCGACGCCACGGAATTGCGGCCGCACAGACACGCAATGCAGCTCACGAAAGGCCTTGGCGAGCGTCGTGACCACCTTGTTTTCGGCCGTCCCACCGAACAATGGATGAGGATGAGCGATCAGCGCAAGCCCCTTCGGCGCGGCCACCGTATCGACAAAGAGCTCGATGCGGCCTGCCGGCCCTGGAATCTCGAGGTGTTCGCTCTGCATCACGCCTTGTCGATCAACAGGCGTTCGACGATCTCGCCCCGCGCCAAATGGCGTTCGACGATCTCGTCGATGTCCTCCTGGTCGACATAGGTATACCAGACGGCTTGCGGATAAATCACGATCACTGGCCCTTTGTCGCAGCGATCGAGACACCCTGCACTATTGATGCGCACTTTGCCGGGTATCGCCGCGCCCATCGCATTCACTTTTTCCTTGCAATAGTCCCGCATCGCCTGGGCGCCGTGATTGTTGCAGCACATTTCACCGGCTTCGCGTTGATTGGTGCAGAAAAAGACATGGTATTGGTAGTAGCTCATCAGGGCTCTCCTTGACCAAAGGGGGAGGCTGGGTATTTTTGCGCGTTTTTCGCAATCTTGTCGCGCGCAGCCGCGATCAGATCGATTTCCAAGACGTCGGCTAGTTCGACGAGATAGATCAGCGTATCGGCCATTTCGTCGCGGATGGCCGAGAGCTTCTCGGCGGAAGGCTGCAGGCTTTCCTCGGGGGTGTCCCACTGGAAATGTTCGACGAGCTCGGCCGCCTCGACGATCAGCGCCATTGCCAGATTCTTCGGCGTGTGGTATTGCCGCCAGCCGCGTGCCGCCGCGAATGCCCGCAGTGCCAAGCGCAAACTCGCGAGATCGACGATTTCGTTCATCGTTGGCTCCTACACCGCATCAGCCAGAAAAGCGCAAAGTAAGGCCAAAAGGCGGCCAAAAAACGCATCAAGCCATTGAAATTGAAATAGGGCCCTTGGCTCCAAGAGCGCAGGGCATCGAGATGATACGGGTTTTCAGGCATGAGGTTGAGGAGCAGGGTCGAAGCGATCAGCGCGACTGCAGCCAGCGTCTGTTTGAAAGAAAAAGCGAGCGGTTGGGCAAGCAACCAGCCGAAAAATCCAAGCCCCAGGCCGGCGAGCGTGCCCATCGTCGCCCAGGCAAAAAAGCCGGCACTTGGCATCAGGATCAGAAACGCGCCTCCTTTGCAGGCCAGCCCCAACAAGAGGAGCGCAGGCGGCGCCCACGGCGGCCGGCGTGGAAAGAGTATAGAAGCGATCGAGAGAATCGCCAGCGTGTGGCTGGCGACTACAAGCATCTCGAAAAGAGGCTGGTGCGCTGCACTGAAGGGCCACAGGGCGGGCACCGGAAGCAAGGGACGTAGCAGGCCGCTGGCAAGCAGATGATTTTCCACCGCAAGCTGACAAGCGAGCCAGAGGATCACGAGCAAGATGCCGAAATCCGCGCATGGCCTAGGTAGATGAAGACACTGCAGACCTCGAGCGCGCCATTGGTTTGCCAGGGGGGTGCGATAGCGCATACCGACCCCAGCGCCCATCGCTGCTCCCAGGGAATTCATACACCAATCGGCCAGGGATGGGACGCGGCTTGGCAAGAACTGCTGTGTGGCTTCGATGGAAAAGCTCAACAGGCTGCCCGCGGCGCAGGCCCCTAGCGCGGCGACCACGCGAGACCCGCGTCTGCGCGTAAGGACGATGAGAAAGCCCAAAGGCAAATAGGCCAGGAAATTGGTGAGGAGATCGAAGGTGGTAAGCTCACGCGGCCAACCTGCGGCGAGAAAGCCAAACGGCGTTCCGGCGCCCATTCGCCATCCCGTCCAGGGATAGAGGCTACCGAGGAGCAAGGCCCCCGCATAGGCGAGGGCGAGATATTGCGAAAGCCGAGATTCAGCCGCGGGCGGCACGGCTAGGCTTGGCTTGGGGAAGCGGGCGAACGCTGCAAGAATGCACGCAGGGCGAAAGCGCAAGAGGCGAGGGAAAGCTGTGGCCATTCGACGCCATCGAGTGTGTTTTTCACGAGCAAACCGAGGTCGGTGTCGCCCTCCATCACGAGCCGCCGGTTGAAAAACAGGGTATCGGGGTCTTCCTCACGCAGCAAAAGCGCCAAGAAATCGCGCGCGCGCGCGCCGATCACGAGATCGGCGGGTCTGTCATCGAAGCAGGGAAAGAAACCTTGGGTGGCGTAACCAAACGAAATCGTCAAGCCGGCATCCTGGACCCTGAGCGCGAAGCGCTTGCCTAAAAGCGGCGCCAGAGGCGCGCGCGGCAACAGCCGTCCCAACGCGAGATTGAGCGCAGTCACCAAGGCCAGCGTCGGCGGCCAGGAAGGCAGCGTCGCGCCGACGCGCGCAACGACCGCGGGTAAGGTGAAATCGGGAATCCTCAGCCTCATCCTCCTTTTCCCTCCTCTCACGCCACTTCGCGTGCGCACTCTACCCACGAAAGCCCCGGTTCTTCATACCAGAAACCATTGCAATAGTCGCCATTCGGCATGCCGGCCGGCGCGCCCTCGAGGAGCCGACGGTAGGCGCGTACGATCTCGGGCGTCGCCTCTGGCGCGGGCGAGATGCGCAGATGTGTCACGCCCAGGGCCTGGAGCGCGGGTAGCTCGCGCTCGAGATGATAAACCTTCGCCGACTGGGTTTGAATGCCATTGAGCGTGAGAAACGGCTGGCCTTCCCGGGTCAGAACCGGGATCCCCTCCGGGAAATCGAGGCAGCGAAACTCACAGGCGTCCTTTTGCAGGCGAAAGCGGCGTGCGGTAAAGCATCGCGCCGAATAGGCAAGGGGCGCGCGCCCATGGACGAGCACTTCGGTTTCTAGCGCATCGTTCTTCCGCGAAAGGATGCCGGCGAGGACCTTCTCGCTCGCCTCCGGCGGCAGCACCCAACGGCGTGCGCCTGCCTCCTTCAGCAATTGGAGGGTTTCTGCGTTGAACACGTTGAGCGTTGCGCCTGCGACGAACGCCTGCCCGCTTTCGGCGAGCATCCTCACGGCGCCCATCTCATTGGCTTCGGCCAGGCAGCCGGCCTCCTGCGCCGCCGCGAGCACACGGCGCACCGCCTTGAGATCGGACTCCGATTCGATCAGGGGCAGAGTCGAGAACACCACCTCTTTGCCTGCCTGCGCAAGTCGTTCCCCAAGCGCTTGCCAATCTTCGAGGCGCAATTCATGGCGACGCGCGCAGACTGCTTCGCCCAGATAGACGACATCGACGGGAAGCGCGGCGATTTCGTCATAAAAATCGAAAACCCGCTGCCGCGGCCAGTAGTAAAGCAAAGGGCCCAAAACGAGACGCATCATTTCCAGGGACGATTGTAGGCGCCCAATGTCGCCTGCGCGCCTTCGGAAACCTTGTTGAGCTGGGTCATCCATTCCTGCCGGAGCTTGAAATGCTCGGGATTGCGCTTCGCTTCATCGATCGCTGCGCGCCAGACGCGTGTGACTTGCCCGACGTAAGCGGGGCTTCTCTGGCGGCCCTCGATCTTGATCGCCGCCACGCCCATGCGCAGCAGCGCGGGCAACAACTCGAGCGTGTTGAGGCTCGTGGGCTCTTCGATCGCGTAATAGGTCTCTCCGCCCACGGCATACCGCCCCTTGCAAATGGTCGGGTAACCTGCCCGTTCCGTCCGCGAAAAGCGATCGATGAGAACGCCATTGAGCCGCGTCTCCAGCCCCTGCGGCGTCTCCACATAGCGCACCGCGCTGCCTGGCGAGCAAGCGCCATGGCAATTGGGGGATATGCCGGTCGCGTATGCGGAAAGCGCGCAACGTCCTTCGACCATGACGCAGAGGCCGCCAAAGCCGAAGACTTCGATCTCGACCGGCGTGTTCTTCACCACCTGCTCGACCTGAGGGAGAGACAAGACGCGCGGCAAGACCGCGCGCTGAATGCCGAAGCGCTCATAGTAGAAATTGATCGCCTCGTAATTCGTCGCCGAGCCTTGCACGGAAAGATGTAGGCGCAGCTGGGGATGGACACGGCGCGCATAGGCCATGAGCCCTAAATCGGCGAGGATCACGGCATCGACGCCGAGCTCTGCCGCCTTGTCCACGGCCGCCGTCCATTGTCGCCAATGATGGGTCTGTGGAAAGGTGTTGAGAGCCAAAAAAACCTTCACGCCGTACCGGTGGGCATACGCGAGGCCCTCCTTGAGGCTTGCCTCATCGAAATTGAGACCGGCGAAATTGCGCGCGTTGGTGGCGTCGCGAAAGCCGGTATAGACGCAATCGGCGCCGCTATCGACCGCCGTCTTCAATGCCGGAAGCCCTCCGGCTGGACAAACGAGCTCCATCGGTTGATGCCTTCGTGGGGAGGCAGGACTATACGTCGCCTAGGCGTCCTTCCGCTTGATCTGTGTCAACGAATCGTTCGTGCGGCAGCCGATCAGGCCGTCGCCACACGGTTGCGTCCAGCGCGTTTGGCCGCATAGAGCGCGCCATCGGCCCGATCGACGAAGCTTTCCAGCGTCTCCTTTCCTTGATATTCGGTCACGCCGATGCTCGCCGTCACAGAAAGGGATTTCCCAGCCGCCACGATTGGCGCAGAGGAAAGCGCATGGCGCAATTTCTCGGCAATTGCTTTTGCCTTTTCGAGTCCGCATCCCTTTAGGACGATCAGGAATTCTTCGCCGCCCCAGCGTACGGCGACGTCGGAGGCGCGCAAAGATTTCTGCAGGCGTTGCGCGACTTCCGCCAATACTGCGTCACCGGCAAGATGCCCCTGTTCGTCGTTGATGCGCTTGAAGTGATCGATGTCGAGCATCAGGATGCTGAGAGGCGTCGAATGGCGCTGGCATTCAGCCAAGAGTTTTTGCGAGATTATGCCAAACGCGTGGCGATTGAGCAGCCCCGTCAGCTCGTCGGTCGTCGCCATCTCGTCGAGCCGGCGTTGATAGCGAGCCAGCGCAAGATGCGCGAAGATCGCAACCAAAAGGGTCACGAAAAAGCTGATCGAGAGGTTGACGTAGAGCACATGCCGTATCCTCGCCAAGGCCTTCGATTCGTTCTGCTCGACGAACAAATACCATTTGAGTTCGGGCAAGTAATTCACGTGCAGGACATGCGTGTCGCCGGCGGCCTCGTACTGCCATGAACCCCGTTTGGCGCGCAGAATCTCCTCCACGAGCGGCCCGATCCCTTCCCGAGCGCGCACATCGCCCGCCACGCTCGGATCCGCGAACACCACCGCATGCCCGCGGCCATCGACGAAATAGATGCGGCGATCGAAGCGCTGCTGGTAGTCCCGCACGAGCCTTTGCACGGCGTCGACCGTGAGTCCAATGCCGGTCGCGCCGATGAAATTGCCCTCATAGTCATAGGCGCGATAGTTGATGAAGATGGTCAGCGCGTCGGCATTGGCGAGGTCTGGATCGACGTTGATCTCGTAGTCTTGATTCATCCCGCGCACGCGGTAATACCACGCGTCGCGCGGCTCGAAAAACGACACGCGCTTCAGGATTCCCTCGGAATAATAGTAATTGCGCGTCTTTTCGGAAATGAAAAAGCTGCTGAACGCGCCGTGACGCAGCTTGACTTCCTTCAAATAACGCGCCATCGCCTCGACGTCCTTTTCACCGCGCAAAACCCAGTCGCGCACGAAGGTGTCATGCGCCATCGTCGCCGAAATCAAGATCGGGCGCACGAGATCTTTCTGGATTTCCGAATAGATATTGCTCGAGGTGAGCGGCAAGTCCTGGTCGACGAGGGCGGTATGGATCGCATTGCGCGAGGTCCAATAGCTGAACGTCGAGGTGATGGCGAAAGCGGCTGCGAGCAGCACGGCCAGCGCCACGACCAAGCGTTTCTCGCCATAGAGGTTGCGCCTTTGCATGGCTGGCCTGTTAGACGAGCCCACGTGGTTTGCGGCCAGCGCGATACGCCATGGCGTCGAACCACGAAGGCGGCAAGAAGCGTAGGATGCGCGCGACGATCGCCATCGGCCAGGGAATCACCGCAAAGGGGCGCCCTTGCTCGATGATGCGGCGTATGCGGCGCGCCGCTTCATCGACCGGCAACAAGAAAGGCATGGGATAGGGATTGACCTGCGTCATCGGCGTGTCGATATAGCCCGGCGCGATCGCGACGACCTTGACGCCCGTTGCGCGCAGCTCGACCCTCAGGCTTTCGAGATACGCCAGCGCAGCCGCCTTGGAAGCCGAATAAGCGCCGGCGCCGGGGAGCCCGCGCAAGCCGGCGACCGAGGCAATGCCGACGAGGCGGCCTTCGCCGCGCGCGCGCATGGGTGCAAGAAACGGATGAAAGGTGTGGAGAATCCCCAGCACGTTGGTCTCGATGATACGACGAAAGGCTGGCAGGTCCTCGGCCTCTTCGGTGAGCGTGCCGCTGGAGACGCCGGCATTGGCGATTACGATGTCGGGAACGCCCGCCTGGGCGAGGAAATCCTGGGCAGCCGCCTGCATGGACGAGGCGTCTTTCACATCGACGCGATAAAGCCGAACGGGCGCGGGAAGCTCCGCCGCAAGGCTTTCGAGCCGCGCAAGACGCCGTGCCACGAGCCCCAGATGCGCGCCTTCCTGCGCATAAAGACGCGCAAGTGCTTCCCCGAGACCGCTGGATGCGCCGGTGATGAATATCCGCCGCATCTTTTCTGGCCCTGGTGCGCAATTCGATGCCTCTAGCGCTTGCTTTCCTTGCGGCTCATCTCGATCAAGCGATCGGTCACGGCAAGCATTTCCGCGTAACTGGCAAGCCCCGGCCCTGGCATGTATTTGCCATTGACGACGATGGTGGGGACGCCGCCGAAGCCATATTCTTGCGTCATCTCAAAGGCACGGCGCACCTTGCCGTCGATGGCGAAGGATTTATACATCTCGGCGAACTTTTGGGCGTCGAAACCCTGCTTGCCGATCCAATCGTAAAGCGTTTTTTCGTCATTGAGATTGACGCGCTGGCGCGTCATCGCGGCGAATACAGCGTCATCGAGCTTGTCGAGCCAACCGAGCGCCTCCAACGCATAATAGAGACGTGCGCCCGGCGCCCAAGTGTCGCGGAAGATCGCGGGCACGCGCTTGAAGACGACGTCGCGCGGCAGTTTCTTGACCCACTCCTTGAGCAGCGGATGCAAATCGGCGCAATGCGGACAGCCGTACCAGAAGAACTCGATGACCTCGATCTTGCCAGCAGGCGCGTCGGTCGGCTGTGGCATCTGCAGACGGGTGAAATGCTTGCCTTCGACCAGGGAAGAAGACTGCGCCCAAGTGGAAAGCGCAACCCACATCAGACACAACGACACCCACCCCGCCAGCCATCTTCTCATTTCGTTTTCCTCCATCGTTGCCGCAACGCCAGCCTCATTCCTGTTTTACCAGATTTGCGGCGATTCCTTGTTCAGACAATTCCTTGCGCACACGGTTCATTTCCTCGAGGGTGGCGAAAGGCCCGATACGCACACGATACACCGTCCCTTTGCCGGGGACGTCCGCCGCGGCGATCTGGGCTTCGATCCCCACGAGGGCAAGCCGCGCCTTGAGATTTTCTGCTTCTTGCGCCTTCTGGAATGCGCCGACTTGCAGATGCACACGTTTAGGCTCAGTCTCCGTCGTCTCTTTGGGCGCCGCTGGCGTAGAAGGCGGCTCGGGCAAGGGCTGGGCGCTCTTCTTGCCTTCGAGGATGTCATAAAACTCGAAACGCTTTTCTCCGCCCATGGGCTTGTCGCCTGGCTTGCCCGGCAGCGGGGCGGGCGCGTTCGCGCCTTGCGAGCCATTCTGAGCGGGCGCGAGTTTTTCTACGAAGGGCAGCGGCGTGCGATTGAGATACCAGACGACGGCAAACGAAAGCAGGACGCCGACCAAAACGCCAAAGATCAGCCCCAGCAACGTGCCGCCATGCTGTTTCGCAGCGCCGCGACGGCCAGGACGATTTGGCCGGCCAACGCCTCGGAAGCATTCGCGGGGCTGTGCCTGACTCGCGTTCATGGCTCTACATGGCGTCAGGCGCGGAAACACCCAGCAACAGCAAACCATTGGCGAGGGTTTGTTTCACCGCGCATGCAAGGGCAAGCCGCGCGTTGCGCACCGCCTCCTCCTCGACGAGCAGGCGCTCGGCGTTATACCACGCATGGAATTCCGCGGCGAGCTCCTGCAGCCAGAAGGCCAACGCATGCGGCGCGCGCTCGTTAGCCGCATTTTCGATCAATTCGGGAAACTCGGCGAGCTTGGCGGCCAGGGAAAGCTCGCGCGCGGAGGCAAGCGGCGAGAGATCGACGCCGACGAGCCTGGCCGGATCGCCTCCCCATTGGCGCAACACCGAGGCCACGCGCGCATGGGCGTATTGGATGTAATAGACGGGGTTGTCGTTGGACTGGCGCTTCGCGAGCTCGAGATCGAAGTCGAGCGGCTGGTCTTCCTTGCGCAGCAAGTAGAAGAAGCGGCACGCATCGTCGCCGACCTCGCGTCGTAACTCGCGTAAAGTCACATAGGAGCCCGCGCGCGTAGACATCGAGACCTTTTCCGTGCCGCGGAACAAGCTCACGAACTGCACGAGCGCCACCTCGAGACGCTCGGCCGGCATGCCGAGCGCTTGCAATGCCCCCTTCACGCGCGCAATGTAGCCATGATGATCAGCCCCCCAGACATCGATCACACGGTCGAAGCCGCGTTCGAACTTGTTCCAGTGATACGCGATATCCGATGCGAAATAGGTGTAGAGGCCGTTTTCGCGCTGCACGACGCGATCCTTGACATCGCCGAAGCGCGTCGAGCGGAACCACTTGGCGCCGTCTTGCACATAGATGTGTCCGCGCTTTTCGAGTTCGCGCACGGCGCGCTCGACCATTCCTGTGTCATAGAGGCTCTTTTCCGAGAACCAACAGTCGAAATGCACGCCAAATTCTTCGAGATCCTCGCGGCAATCGGCGAGCTGCTCGGTGAGCGCATGTTGATGGATATAGGCCCACTCCTCCCCGAGGAGGTCCTTGGCGGCCTGTATCAAGCCATCGAGATGGGCTTCCCAGCGGGAAAGCTCCTCGGCGTCATAGTCGCCAAGCCCACGGTAAGCAGGCGCTTGCGGCGCACAGGCAAGCACCGCCGCGGCCGGATGGACATAGCGATCGCCATGGGCCTCTTGGATCTGGCGCGCCATTTGGCGCACGTATTCGCCCTGATAGGCATTGGGCGGAAAAGGCACGTGCTCGCCGTAGAGATCGAGATAGCGCAGCCATGTCGAAACGGCAAGGATGTCCATTTGCCGCCCGGCGTCGTTGACGTAATACTCCCGACACACCGTATGGCCTGCGAATTCGAGCAGATTCGCGAGGCTCGCGCCGAAGGCTGCGCCTCGCCCATGCCCGACATGCAAGGGGCCCGTGGGATTGGCCGAGACGAATTCGACCTGGATCTTGCCGGGCTTTTTCTGGCCGCGCCCGAAGTCTTCGCGCCGCTCGAGCACTGCTCTCACCACTGCGGTCTTCGCCGCAGGCGCCAGGCGGAAATTGACGAATCCGGCGCCGGCGGCTTCGGCGTGCGCAACCCAGGGAGAGCGCGGCAACTCATGCACGAGCCGTTCGGCGATCTTGCGCGGATTTTCCTTGAGCGGCCGTGCCAATTGCAACGCGAGATTGCTCGCGTAATCGCCATGGGAGGGATCGCGCGGCCGCTCGAGGCGGATCTCCGCCGTCACCCCCGGCGCGACGCTGGCAAGCGCCGCTTTGAGCAAGTCGGCCAAATGGCTTTTGATGTCGGGAAAAGAAGTCGTCATGGCGCAGGGATTATACCCCCTGCCCCTGCGCCATCGGCCCGCGTGCGCCTTTGGGCCAATCCTAACTTCCCTGAGCCCTCCCAAGCTCGTGACCGAGGCGGAAACGCCTGCTCTGCGCGCCGGCATTCCTGTCGCGCAAGGCTGACAAAACTTGGCCAAAACCGATTGAAAGCGGCTGGCCCAGCCCGTTGCGCGCAAAGACGCACGGAATTCATTCGACCCTGGCAAACCAGACGTGCAGAAGAGCTCACGAAAATGCCGCAGTGATACCGGGTTATAATAAGACGTCTTGGAAAGGAACAGAGTCCCCATGACTGCCACCCGCGTCGATGACATGCTGATCGAGATGATCTCACCGAAGATCGCCGAGATCGAGGGGAAGTTTTCGCGCGGGGAAGGGCTGACGCAGGACGACATCAACACCCTGCTGCTCAAGAGCCAATACAACCACATCAACCACCTCGACCAGAAGCTCGATGAAGTCACCGCGGCAGTG
>JAOADW010000026.1 GCA_026417115.1 Rhodocyclaceae bacterium | reverse complement strand
CACATGGCGGAACACGCTAAACGACTCGCTGCCTGGCTGGAGTTGTGGCAGCAGGCGCTACCCAAAGGGATGGGGAGAAAGCCCAAGCCGAGGGATTGGGAAGCGGCAATCGAATGCTTCATCGCGGCGCTAAAGGCCGACGTGGAGGAAAAGCCACTCTCGTGGTGGATGCGTATCCGTCTGCTCCACGAACTGCAAAAGGCCCTCGCCGCACAAGGCGTGCCGGGTGAGGCTTTACGCCCGCTGCTTCTGGCCATTATCCTGCGCGTCTATTTCGCGTAACCCCAGATGGCGCTGCCACGTTGGCTATACCGCTATTTCGGCTTGGTCACTGAAAGAGACGCCGCGGCTCGGCTGCTGGACTCCAAGGGCGCCGAGCGCCTGCTTCTCCATGTGGGCTGTGGCCCCCAAACCATCCGTGATCTCCCTCCCGGCTTTTCGCAGGGGTTTCGCGAAATCCGCGTCGACTTGGATGCCAGCGCCAGGCCGGATCTGATTGCTTCATTCACCGACCTGTCAGTCATCCCGGATGCGAGCGTTGATGCGATCTTCACTTCGCATACCCTTGAACACCTTTACTGGTTTGAGGTATCGCAAGCATTGGCAGAATGCCGTCGGGTGCTGCGACCGCAGGGCATGTTGGTGATCACTTGCCCCGATTTGCAGGCCGTTGCCAAATTGATCGCCGAAGACCGCATCGACGATGTCGCCTATCATTCGCCGGCGGGTCCAATCACGCCTTTCGACATCGTCTATGGCTACAGGCCTTTCGTCCAGCTTGCGCCCCAGACAATGAGCCACAAATGTGGCTTCACGCTGCGCACCTTGACAAACGCAGTATGCGAGGCCGGTTTCCGGGCATACATCGGTCACCGTCGCCCCCACCATTTCGACCTGTGGCTGCTCGCCCGCCCCGAGCCTACTCCTGAAGCCGATTTGCAGGCGTTGGCCGCACGATTCCTCCTTGCGCCGGTCTAGGTGATGGCGTGGCTACTCAAGCTGCTCGAGCGCTGGGGCGGCAGCTACTTCTTTCTCGCCGCGAGCAAGCGTGCCGCCGAGGCCGGCGACGCGCTTGCCCTGCAAACGCTGGCTCAAGATGCTCTTCAGCACGAGGATCTCGAAGAAGCTGGGCGCCTCATCGAGCGGGCGCTCGCCACTGAGCCGAACAACGCGAGCCTATGGGTCACCAAGGCGGCTATCCTGCGGCGCCGTGAAGACTTTCCCGCCGCGCGCGCAGCCCTCGAACAGGCCTTGCTGCTTGCGCCCGGAAATGCCCGCGCACTCACCAACCTGGCTGAAATCGACCTACTGCACGGCGATGCTGCGGCTGCGCTGGAAAAACTCGAGGCAGCCCTTGCCGTAGAACCCCACTTGATGCCTGCGCTCGTCAATCGTATTGCCGCGCTCAGCGAAGTCGGTCGGCATGAAGAGGCGCGCGCGGCCGGGGAACGGTTGCTGAAGCGCAATCCTGCGAATCCCGAACTGCTGCTCAATACCGCCAACGCCCTGCTACAGCTGGGCCACAATCGCAGAGCGGTCGAGTTGCTGCACGCCGCCCTGAGGCACAAACCGGACTTTCCCGAGGCGAAATACCTGCTTGCCGCGCTCGTAGGCGACATGTATGCGCTCGAGCCTGCGCTGCAATACCTGGAAAAACGTCTCGCCCGCGAAGGCGAATCGCTGAGCCTCCTCAACACTCTGGCCAGTGGCCATTTGGCAGCCGGCAATCTCGCGCGCGCCCACGCGCTCGCCCAGCGGATTCTGTCCCGCGAGCCAGGTCACCTCAATGCCCTGATGGTCTTGGCCGGCTGTAGTTCCAGCAGCGGACATGCAGAGATTGCCGATCGGCTCTATGGCGATCTATGCAGACGTGCGGGTGACCGTTCCGCCCTCGCCTCAACTTGGCTCTTCGAAGGCAACTATCTGCCACGACTTTCGCCGGTGGAATTGTTCGCCCGTCATCGCGAGTGGGCGCAGCACCAGGAAAATTCCCAAGCGGCAACCATCTGCTCGCCACGCCGTCACAACGGCCCACTTCGTGTTGGCTATGTTTCGGGAGATCTATGTCGTCACCCCGTCGGCTACTTGTTGCTGCAGATCATCCTGCTGCACGATCACTCGGTCTGCCGCCCCGTTGCCTTCTCCACGACGCTCCGCGAAGACGACATGACGCGCGCGCTCAAGGACGCTTTCCACGCTTGGCACGACGTCTACGACCTCGAGGATGACGCCTTACTCGAACTTGTGCGGAAAGAAGAGATTGATATCCTCGTCGATCTTTCCGGCCATACCGCTCATCATCGTCTGAACATCTTTGCACGCCGAGCCGCACCGGTGCAAGTCACATGGATCGGCTACTTCCACTCGACGGGTCTAACCAACATCGACTACCTGCTGACCGATCCCCATACGTCGCCACCGCACTGTGCGCAGCATTTCAGCGAAGTGCCGATATATCTCGGCAATACGCGCTTCTGTTTCTTCCCACCGGTCTATGCTCCCCCTGTTGCACCTGCGCCAGCAGCCGCCGGTCGGCCATTCACCTTCGGTTGCTTCAACCGCCTTGACAAGATTAACGAAGAGGTCATCGAGGTCTGGAGCGAGATCCTTCGCCGAGCGCCCCATACGCGCCTATGGCTTAAGGCAAGCGCCCTCAAGGACGCTTGGGTACGCGCCGACCTCACGGAACGTTTCCGCGCCAAGGGAGTGACAGCCGAGCGTCTTGTGCTGAGCGGTGGCAGTAGCCACAATGACATGCTGAGGGAATTTGCAATGGTGGATCTGTGCCTCGATCCCTTCCCTTTCACAGGCGGAGCCACAAGTCTCGAGTCATTCTGGATGGGAGTACCGACCCTGACGCTCCCCGGCGCGACACTGGTAAGCCGCCAAACCCATGCGATGAATGTCAATCTAGGTATTGACGAGCGGTTTTCTGCAACCAGCGCACGCGACTATATCGAACGCGCTGTCGCTTTCTCCTTGAATAACCAACCGCTCATCGAATTACGCCCCGTCTTGCGGGAGCGTATGGTCAAGAGCCCGCTCTGTGACGGCAAAACATTCACCCGCCGTCTTGAGCGCTTTTATCGATCCGCCCATGAGGCAGCCCTGAAGGGACGGAAATTGCCAGCTTATTTCACCATCGAGTGAGTCGACGCTTTGGAAATAGCCGGCTAGGCCTTTACTTTGCCCTCCTCGCGCCGGAGGCCGATCTGTTTGGCCGGCACGCTCTGCCTGTATAGGACGAAGATAACCATAAAAAATAAGAGGGTATCGAGGAAGGAAAATCCAATTTCTCGCCGACGGAAAACTTTTCCCTCGTCTCCGTGGCATGGAACCTCGCTAGCCGCTGTGCGCGCCTAAGGCGTGGCACGCCATTGAAGTCGAAACCTCCTGTGCGCAGATGCAAAAGCAATGCGATGGGGAACCTGCTCGGCGCTTAGAAGAGTAACGGAACACAGAACTAAGACGGCGAGCATAGCGCCTCGTCGGCTTCGACATCGTCGCGATCCGAATGCGCTGCGAATGCATTCGCCCAATGCCATGTCCGCATCGCTTTCGCAGATTGCTCAGGGTTTCACTTTGTCACACTTTCCGCCGCGCCTCCTTCTGGCCCTCGGCTAGAATCGCCGTATGGGAAGACGCCTCTGGATCTCGCTGGCCGCAATGTTCGCCCTCTCGGCGGCAGGCGCTGCGGCCTGGTTTTTCGCCCTGCGGCCCACGCCGCCTGCTTGGAAACTCGCCAAGCTCGAGCGCGGGCCGCTCACCGCGACGGTGGCCGCGACCGGCACGTTGAATCCAGTCGCTTCCGTGCAGGTGAGTTCGCAGATTTCGGGGCAGATTCGCGAGATCTTCGTCGATTTCAACAGCCCTGTGAAAACGGGCGACCTGTTGGCGCGCATCGCGCCGGAAACCTATGAGCATCGCGTGCGTCAGGCCGAGGCGGATTTGGAAGCCGCGCGCGCCTTGGTCGCCGTGCAACAGGCAGAGCTCTTTCGCGCCAAGGTCAATCTCGCCGAAGCCGAACGCGACCTCAAGCGCAAAGAGACCTTGGTCGCCAAGCATTATCTTTCGCCTGCCGAGCTCGACAAGGCGATGACTGCCTATGAGGCAGCGCGCGCGCAATTGCGCGTGGTCGAAGCGCAAAGCCAAAACAGCCTGGCGCTCGTGCGCCAACGCGAGGCACAGCTGGGCCAGGCGCGCGTGGATCTTTCGCGCACCGAGATTCGCTCCCCCGTCGAGGGCATCGTCGTCAAGCGCAGCGTCGAGCCGGGGCAAACCGTGGCCGCGAGTCTGCAGGCGCCGGAGCTTTTCGTGATCGCCAAAAGCCTTGCGGACATGCAGGTCGAGGCCGCGATCGATGAAGCCGACATCGGCCGCGTCAAGGTCGGACAAACCGCGCATTTCACCGTCGATGCGTTTCCGGGGCGCCGTTTCCAGGGAACCGTGCAGCAGGTGCGCAAGGCCGCACAGGTGGTTTCTAATGTCGTGAGCTACACGGTCGTGATCTCGGCGGCCAATCCCGACCTCTCGTTGCTGCCCGGGATGACCGCGAACGTGAAAATCGTCATCGAGCACAAAGACGATGTGCTGAAGGCGCCCAATGCCGCGTTGCGTTTTTCGCCCCCCTCTGGCGAGCGCGAAGAAAGTGCGCCCGGCAAAGGAAAGGAGCGCGCCAAAGGCAGCGGGCCAGGCCTGCAAAAGCTATGGCGCGTCGGCAAAGAAGGCAAGCCGGAAGCCATCGAGGTCGTCACGGGCATCAGTGACGGGCGCTTCACGGAACTTTTACAAGCCGGCGGACTCGTCGCCGGCGACGAGGTGATCGTCGGCCTGCAAAAGCCTGTGGGCGAAAAATCCAAGTCGCCGTCACCGCCACGCATGTTCTAGTCGAAAAGCACGCAGATGCGCTTGCGTCCTGCATCGGTATGAAACCCCTGATCGAGTGCCGCGCGCTCGCCAAGTCTTATCGCTTGGGCGAAAAAGGCGCCGAGATCCATGCCTTGCGCGGCGTCACCATCGATATTTACGCCGGAGAAATCACCGCCATCATGGGGCCTTCGGGCTCCGGCAAGTCGACGTTCATGAACCTCATCGGCTGCCTTGATACGCCGACGAGCGGCACGATCCGCATCGAGGACAAAGATGTCGCACAGCTTTCCGACGATGGACTGGCTGCGCTGCGCAATCGGGCCATCGGCTTCGTCTTCCAGCAATTCAATTTGCTGCCGCGCGCCACGGCGCTCGACAACGTGGCGCTGCCGCTTATCTACCGCGGCTTGTCCGCCCACGCACGGCGCGCGCATGCTCTCAAGCGGCTCGCTGAAGTGGGGCTTGCCGAACGTGCGCATCATCGCCCGACGGAGCTTTCCGGCGGCCAACAGCAGCGCGTCGCCATCGCCCGCGCCTTGGCCGCCGAACCGCGCCTGATCCTCGCCGACGAGCCAACAGGCGCGCTCGATTCGGCGACCAGCATCGAGATCATGGCGCTTTTGCAACGGCTCAACGACCAAGGCATCACGCTCGTGCTGGTCACCCACGAGCAAGAGATCGCCGCCTATGCCGACCGCATCATCGTGTTTCGCGACGGTCGCATCGTCGACGATCGCCACCAGGCGCGTCGCCAGGCGGCGCCTGCTTCCGGAGACGAGGCATGAGCCTGGGCGCCACGCTCGCCATTGCCATCGAGGCGTTGCGCGCGCATGCCCTGCGCTCGCTCTTGACGATGCTGGGCATCGTGATTGGCGTCGCCGCCGTGATCGTGATGATCGCCGTCGGCGATGGCGCACGACGTCAGCTCGAAGCGCAAATCAAGAGCCTGGGCGCCAATTTGATGATGGTGTTTTCGGCCTCGCCGACATTTACCGGCGCACGCGCCGCGGTCGGCTCCACTTTCACCTTGTCCGAGGAAGACGCCTTTGCGATCGGCCGCGAGCTCTCCGACTATGTCGCCGCCGCAGCGCCGGCCTTGCGCGGCAGCGGCCAGATCGTCGCCGGCAACGCCAATTGGTCGACCACGTTCTATGGCGTCACACCCGAGTATTTCGAGGTGCGCGAATGGACCTTGGCCGCCGGCCGCCTCTTCGACGAAGCGGAAATCAACGGCGCCGCGAAGGTCGCCATCCTTGGGCAGACGGTGGCGCGCGAACTCTTCGGAGAAGGCAACCCCCTCGAGCAAACGGTGCGCATCCGCACTGTGCCGCTCACCGTGATCGGCGTGCTCGCCGCCAAAGGGCAAAGCCCCTCCGGCACGGATCTCGACGATGTGTTGTTGATGCCGATCACGACGGCGCGCAACCGCGTGCTGGGGTCAACGACCTTGGCCAAGTCGCGCGCGGTGGGCTCCATCCAGATCAAATTGCTCGAAGGCGTCGACCACAAGGAGGCCGAAGAGAAGATCCGCGAACTCTTGCGCCAGAGGCATCGGCTCCAGCCCGGCCAGGACGACGATTTCACGCTGCGCAACATGACCGAAATCTTGCAGGCGCGTGAGGATTCGTCGAAGACGATGTCCTGGCTCTTGGCCGCCGTGGCCTCCGTTTCCTTGCTCGTCGGCGGCATCGGCATCATGAACATCATGTTCGTGTCAGTCACCGAAAGGACGCGCGAGATCGGCATTCGTCGCGCCGTCGGCGCGCGCGCAAAAGACATTCGCCGGCAATTTCTCGTCGAAGCAAGCCTGCTGGCCGCGATCGGCGGCCTCATCGGCTGTCTCGTGGGTGCGGGCGGCAGTCTTCTGCTGGGTCGGCTCACCGGCTGGCCCATCGAGCTCTCGTTGGGCAGCATGCTGCTTTCGGTCGGCTTCGCCGCCACGATCGGCATCTTTTTCGGTTTCACGCCGGCACAGAAAGCCGCACGGCTTTCGCCCATCGAGGCGCTCCGGCATGAGTAAGGCTGTCATCGGGATGTTATACCGCGCGCCTAGAATCGGAGGCCATGGACGAAGAAATCGAAATCAAGCTCGCGCTGCCTGTGCAGGCGAAAGCGGCGTTCTTGCGCCTGCCGCTCTTGGCCGCCGCCGGCGCATGCCGCACGCAACGCCTCGTTAGCATCTACTACGACACGCCGGATCTCGACCTACGCCGCGCCGGCATCGCCTTGCGCCTGCGTCGACATGGGCGCCAGTGGCGACAAACCGTCAAATGCCGGGGCCTTGTTGCCGGCGGTCTGACCCAACGCCCGGAATGGGAAACCCCCTATGCCGGCAGTTTCGATTTCTCCGGTCTGCCCGACGCTACGGCAAAGGGCACGCTTGAAGCCCATATCGCGCGTCTGCAACCTATTTTCGCGACGCACATCGCGCGCTCGGTCTGGCGCTTAAGCACGCCCGAGGGCGGCACCATCGAGCTCTGCCTCGATATAGGCCGCATCGAAGCCGAGGGCCGTCGTGAGCCGATTTGCGAAATCGAAGCCGAACTCCTCGCCGGCGACGGCCAGGCCCTGTTTGCCTGTGCGCGCAGCTTGATCGCCGCCCTTCCCGCATTTCCCGAAACGGCCTCGAAGGCCGACCGCGGCTATCGCCTCTACCAAAATCAGCCGCCAGCGCCCATAAAAGCGCGCGCGCCTGACCTTTCTGCGCGCGATTCCGTCTCCGCGGCCCTCGCGGTCACCCTGGCGGCGTGCCTTGAGCATTTGGCGGCCAATCGCCATGGCGCGCTCGACGCAGACGACCCCGAATTCGTGCATCAGATGCGCGTCGCGGCGCGCCGCCTGCGGTCGGCGCTGCGGCTCTTCGCACCGGTTTTCCCCGACGCGGCCTTGCTGCGCAAGCGCCTGAACGCGGCGCTTTCAGACCTTGGGCGCGTGCGCGATCTCGACGTCTTCGCGCTATGGCTTGCAGAAGAATTGCCGCAGAAATATCGCGAGGAGCCCGCATTTACGCGGCTTGGCGCGTTGCTCGCGCAACAACGGCGCTTGGCGCATGCCGCCCTTGCGCAAGCGCTGACTTCCTCTTCTCTGGCGCTGGCAATCCTCGATCTACAAGAGCGATGCGCATCGATAACCATCGCCTCTCGCCATGCCGACGAGGAAGCCCCTACCGCCAAACAGCCGCTGGCGGGGTTCATGCGCCAGCGCTTGGCCAAGCTCGCAGCGCGGATGCTGCAGCGCGCGCACGAAGCAGAAGACGGAGACCCCGACGCGCTGCATCGTCTGCGCATCGCGATCAAACAGATGCGCTACGCGCTCGAATTCGCCGCCTCGCTCGCCGCCCGGCCCAAAGAATATGCGCAAGCCCACCGCCGCCTCGTCAAATTTCAAGAGCATCTTGGAGAAATCAACGACTACGCTCAGTTCGAAGCGAGGCTCAAAGATCTGGCCGCCCACGACGAGCAGATCTCGGCCTTGGCTTTGCGTATCTCCAAGCTTCTGCGCAAGAGGCGGCGTGCGCGCACTCACCGCCTGATACAAACCCTCGCCGGCCTACATGCGTGGAAATCACCCAAACTCATGGAGGAGTGATCTGATGGATTTATTGCTGTGGCGACATGCCGAAGCCGAGGAACTCAAAGGCGAAGGCAAGGACCTCGAGCGCGCGCTCACGGAAAAAGGCCTGCGTCAGGCCCGCAAGATGGCGCAATGGCTCAAACCACGCCTGCCCAAGACATGTCGGATCCTCGTCAGCCCTGCCAAGCGCGCCCAAGAGACGGCGCTTGCGTTGGGCCTGCCCTATGAGCGCGAACCCCGCATCGCCCCGGGCGCGGACTGCGCCGCCTTGCTCGCCGTCAGTGGCTGGCCGACCAATGACGCGCCGGTGCTCCTCGTCGGCCATCAGCCCGCCTTGGGCCGTCTCGCCGCATTGCTGCTCGCGGGAGAGGAAGACGACTGGACGATCAAGAAAGGCGCCGTCTGGTGGTTTTCGCGACGCAGCCGCGAAGGCCGTGAAAAGACCTTCCTGCGCTTGGCGATCGATCCTTCGCTGCTCGATTAGTCAAATCAAGTGGGCGCGCGCATATCGCCTTTTGCCCACCTGCAGCACCACGACCTCGCCAGCCGTCAGGGTCAGCGCCTTGTTTTCTACCTTCTCGCCATTGAGGCGCACGCCGCCCCCCGCGATCAGCCGATAGGCCTCCGAGGTGCTCGCCACGAGGCCGGCCTGCTTGAGCACCTGGGCGATGGGGCCGGCGGGCACGGTGACCTCGGGCATGTCCTCCGGCAACACGCCATGAGAAAAGCGAGCGATGAACGCCTCGCGCGCCGCGCGCGCCGCTTTTGCGCCATGGAAGCGGCCGACGATTTCCTCGGCCAATTCCATTTTCACGTCACGCGGGTTGCGCCCTTGCTCGACTTCACGCTTAAGCTGCGCGATCTCGCTCGCCGGACGGAAAGAGAGGAGCTCGTAATAGCGCCACATCAGGGTATCCGAGATCGACATGAGCTTGCCGAAGATTTCCTGGGGCGGCTCGATGATGCCAATGTAATTACCCAGCGACTTCGACATCTTCGCCACGCCGTCGAGCCCTTCCAAGAGCGGCATGGTCAAGATCACTTGCGGCGGCTGTCCATAATGCTTTTGTAATTCGCGCCCCATGAGCAAGTTGAAGCGCTGATCGGTGCCGCCCAGTTCCACGTCCGCACGCAAGGCCACTGAGTCATACCCTTGGCAAAGCGGGTAGAGGAATTCGTGTATGGCGATGGGCTGATTGTTCGCGAAACGTTTGGCGAAATCCTCGCGTTCGAGCATGCGCGCCACCGTATGCTGCGCCGCAAGCTTGATCATGCCCGCGGCGCCAAGTCGTTCGAACCAGGCCGAATTGAAGCAGATTTCCGTCTTTTCCGCATCGAGTATCTTGAACACTTGCTCGCGATAGGTTTCGGCATTGGCGAGCACCTCTTCGCGCGAAAGGGGCGGGCGGGTTGCGTTCTTGCCCGTCGGGTCGCCGATCATGCCCGTGAAGTCGCCGATCAAAAACAGCACATGGTGGCCTAGTTCCTGGAAGTGCCGCAGTTTGTTGAGCAAGACGGTATGCCCGAGATGCAAGTCGGGCGCGGTCGGGTCGAAACCGGCCTTCACGCGTAAAGGACGACCGCTTTTGAGCTTTTCGATGAGCTCTTCCTCGAGCAACAGCTCTTCGCAGCCACGCTTGATCAGCGCGAGTTGTTCGGCGATCGACGCCGTCGGTTTCGCTTCCTGCATGAATCTGCCCAAAATGGTTTACACTTCCGCCCTGAAAGGCCAGTCAAAGAAGCCAGTGAGCCAGGGAGGATCGCCGCTTGACGAAAGCGCCTATTCTAAACCATGCCCCTCTGCCGTCGGGAAGCGACGCACGTTTCCGGCGCGTGCAGATCGCCTTGCTCGCCGTATTTTCTCTGCTGGGCATGGCCACTGCGCTGGGCACGGTGCGGGATGCCACGCTCTACGAAGGCATGCTCACCGAAAGCCTCATGGCGGTTTCGTTGCCTTCGCCGACTTGGGTGCCCGCCGCAGACGCGCTTGCCGACATTGGGCGTGAAACGCGCGTCGTCCGAGGCGATACCGTCGCGCAAATCTTCCGCCGCCTCGATATCGACGATGAAGCCGCGCTGAATGCGCTGAGACTCAATCGCGAGGCTGCGCTTTTGTTCCGCCAGCTCGCGCCCGGCAAAACCATCGCTGCGCGCGTTTCCCCTCAAGGCGAGCTCAAGGCGCTGATCTTTCCGCTCAATGGCGAGAAGGACGCCGTGCTGACCATCCTGCGCACCGCAGAGGGCCTCGAGGCGCGCGTGACTGAAATGGCGGTGGAAAAAACGCTCGTGGTCAAGAGCGCACGCATCGATCATTCGCTGTTTGCCGCCGCCGATGCCGTCGACATTCCCGATGCGGTCGCGATGCAGCTGGCCGACATTTTTGGCGGCGAGATCGATTTCCACCGGGATCTGCGCAAAGGCGACCGTTTTTCGCTTCTGTATGAAGTCGTGATCCATCAGGGCAGGCCCTTGCGCAGCGGCCGCATTCTTGCGGCGGAATTCGTCAATGCCGGCAAGACCCACAGCGCTTTCTGGTTCGAGACGCCGGAGGGCGGCGGCTATTACGACGCACAAGGGGTCAGCTTGAAGAAAGCGTTTTTACGCTCTCCACTCGAGTTTTCCCGCATCACCTCGGGATTTTCCCTCGCCCGCTATCACCCGATCTTGAAAGAAGTGCGCGCCCATCGCGGCATCGACTATGCCGCACCAGTGGGCGCGCGCGTGCGCGCCACGGGCGATGGCGTCGTGGAATTCGTCGGCGTGCAGGGCGGTTATGGCAAGGTCGTGATCCTGCGCCATGCGGGCAATCGCCACACGGTCTATGGGCATCTCTCGGGCTTCGCAAAAGGGCTTCACAAAGGGCAACGGGTGTCGCAGGGCGAGCTCATTGGCTATGTCGGGGCCACGGGGCTGGCCACTGGCCCGCACCTCCACTACGAATTCCGTGTCGATGGCGTACACCGCAATCCGCTCACGGCTGCCCTCCCCTCGGCCCCGCCGCTGAGTCGGCAGCATCTGGCGGCATTTGCCGCCGCCATTGAAAAGCCGCGCGCGCTACTGGCAAGCGTTGAGCCTGTGCGCACGGCGTGGCTGATCGACTAACACCGAGGCGGCAAGGAAGCAACGGCAACGCCTCGCTTCCCCGCGCCTGCTTCCGGTTTATGCGCTTGCGTTGATAGGTCGTTAGACCGAGAAGGAAGAGCCGCAACCACAGGTGGTGACGGCGTTGGGGTTCTTGATCACGAACTGAGCGCCTTGTAGCCCTTCCGTGTAATCGATTTCAGCACCCACGAGGTATTGAAAACTCATCGGGTCGATGAGCAAGGTGACGCCGTTCTTTTCCATCACGGTGTCATCCTCGTTGATCACTTCATCGAAGGTAAACCCATACTGGAAGCCGGAACAGCCGCCGCCGGTGACGAAAACGCGCAGCTTGAGCTCGGGATTCCCTTCTTCCAGGATCAGTTCCTTGACTTTATTGGCAGCGCTATCGGTGAAGATCAACGGGGTGGGCATCTCTTGAGGGGCATTCATGACAGGTGTCTCCTAGCTGAGGGGTTGGTTCTAGAATTATCGAGATTTTGGTGCCAAAGGTCAAACGCCTCGCCCTGGCCTCTCAGGTTCCCGCTTCCAAGGTAGGGCGATGAATCAGCCGTCCTTCGATGATGGCGCCCAGCTGGATTTCGATCGTCGCGTAAGAGAGGTCGCCCCGGACTTTCGCCTTGGGCTGCAGCTCCGCGAATTCGGTAACCTCCACCGGCCCTTCGATCACGCCATTGACAATCAAACGGGTCACGTTCACGGCGCCGCGCACGCTCGCGTGTTCACTGACCACCAAGACGCCCGTCTCGCCTTCGGCGACGCGGATGTCGCCGATGACCTCCCCATCGATGCGCAGCCCGCCGGAAAAAACCACATTGCCTTCGATGCGGGTGCCTGCGCCGATCAGACTGTCGATGCGGTTTTCTGTGGTTTTCGTGACGCGAAACATTGTTTGCCCTCCCCATCTCGCCTGCGGCGCAAACAGTACCGCGGCAGGCTGTCTGCATTATAAGTTGGCGACAAACCGCTGCGTCTTGCCGCTTTGACACGCCCCCGCCCTTTGAGCCCCCTATTCATCACGGCGTTGCCGGGTCTTTCGCAGGCGGCACGCGGGCCTTGCTGGGTGCATTCGTCATGGGGCGCCGGGGCGGACTTGGTGGGTTCCCCGTCAGCCGCGAAAAGACGGACAGCTCTTCTTTGACGCGCGCAAGTTCCGCCGTCAGGCGCGCGTTTTCTTCACTGAGTTTTTGTTGGGCGGCGCGTTCGATCTGGAGCTGCCCTTGCGCGGCCGCCACGGCGCGTTCGAGCCGTTCCTTTTCTTCCACCATCTCGCGGCATGACCAGGAAGCCGTTGCGTCCCGCGCGCCTTCGTCCCCGGCCCAGCGCATGCCCGCAGAGAATGCCCCGCCGAGCGCCAGCGCGACGACGAGCAATGCCGCAGCGCGCTGCTTGCCGCTCCAGCGCGGGCGCACGACCACCTCCCGGGCGGCCAGCCCCCAGCGATCCCTCCTGCGCGCGCGCGCTAGGGCAAGACGGCGAGCCCAGTGAGGCCCAAGCATTCGTCGAAGCCGAACATCAGGTTCATGTTTTGCACCGCTTGCCCCGCCGCTCCCTTGACGAGATTGTCGATCACCGCCAAGACCACCAGCATGTCTGCATCCTGCGGCCGGTGTATAGCGATGCGGCAGACGTTGGCCGCGCGCACCGAACGGGTGTCGGGGTGGCTGCCCGCCGGCAAGACATCGACGAAGGGTTCATCGGCGTAACGCGCTTCGAACAGGCGCTGGAAATCTTCCTCGCGCGTAATGCGTGCGTAAAGCGTCGCATGGATGCCGCGGATCATGGGCGTCAAATGTGGCACGAAGGTCAGCCCCACGGGTTGCTTGGCAAGCGCCGTCAAGCCTTGGCGGATCTCCGGCCAGTGACGGTGGCCAGGCACCGCATAGGCCTTGAAGTTGTCGCTGGCCTCGGCAAACAGGATATGGAGCTCGGCTTTACGGCCGGCGCCTGAGACCCCCGATTTGGCGTCGGCGATCAGATGCATAAGATCGACGCATCCCGCCTCGATGAGGGGCATGAAACCGAGCTGCACGGCCGTCGGATAGCAGCCGGGATTGGCGACGAGCCGCGCATGACGAATCGCTTCCCGATGCATCTCCGGCAGCCCATAGACGGCTTCGGCCACGAGGTCCGGCGCGGCATGCTTCATGCCGTACCACTTTTCCCAAAGCGCGACGTCGCGAATGCGGAAATCTGCAGAAAGATCGATCACCCGCACCCCCGCCTCGAGGAGCGCGCGCGCCTGCTGCATGGCCACGCCATTCGGTGTCGCGAAAAAGACGAGATCGCAGCGCTCGAGCTCGGCGGCCGAGGGATCGGAGAAAACCAAGTGGACCTCCCCGCGCAAGCTCGGGAACAGCTGCGCTACCGTTTTGCCCGCCTCGCTGCGAGAGGTAATCGCAGCGAGCTCGACCTCGGGGTGCCGAGCGAGGAGCCTGAGCAATTCGACACCGGTGTAGCCGGTGCCGCCGACGATGCCTACCCTGATCATGTTTTCCTTTCCTCGAAATGCGCTCGGAGTCGCGAAAACGAGAAGCTATGATAGCCCACACAACGAAAAAAGCCGCCCACGGGCGGCTTTTTTCTCGCTGCCTGCGATCATCCTCTCAGCGCTTCGAGAACTGTTTGCGCCGACGCGCCTTGTGCAAGCCAACCTTCTTGCGTTCGACCTCACGGGCGTCTCGCGTCACAAACCCTGCCTTGGACAAGACGGGCTTGAGGGTGGGATCGTATTCGATCAGGGCGCGCGTGATGCCATGTCGAACAGCGCCGGCCTGCCCGGACTCGCCCCCGCCGGTGACGTTGATCATGATGTCAAATGTATCGAGGTGTTGCGTCAATTCGAGCGGCTGGCGAATGATCATGCGGCCAGTCTCCCGCGCAAAGTATTCGTCCGCGGGCTTGCCATTGACTACGATGCGGCCGCTGCCCCTCTTCATGAAGACACGCGCCACCGAGGTCTTCCGTCGCCCCGTGCCATAGTAATAACTCGTCGAACTCGTCGCCATCTCGTCACCCTTCAGATCGCTAGCGGTTTCGGTTGCTGCGCGGCGTGCGGATGCGTCTCGCCGGCATAGCATTTGAGCTTCTTGAGCATGGCGTATCCGAGCGGGCCTTTCGGCAACATGCCTTTCACGGCCTTTTCGAGAATGCGCTCGGGATGGCGCTGCCTAAGCTTCAGGAAATTCGTCTCGTAGATGCCGCCCGGATAGCCCGTATGACGAAAATATTTCTTGTCCTCGGCCTTGTTGCCGGTCACGCGGATCTTGTCGACATTGACGACGACGATGTAGTCACCCGTATCGACGTGCGGCGTGTATTCAGGCTTGTGCTTGCCCCGCAGGCGTCGAGCGATTTCTGCGGCAAGGCGCCCAAGCACCTTATCGGTCGCGTCGACGACATACCAGTCGCGCTTGACTTCGTGAGGTTTCGCGGAAAACGTTTTCATGGTTACACCTTTCGCGCCGGCCAAGCAGCAGCCGGCAAGGGTTCGTGGCTCGATCACGAGAAGTCCAAAAACGGAAAGCCGCATATGTTAGACCATCGCCCGCGAGCATGTCAATCTCAAAGCCGATTTCGCGAAATCCTTCCGCGCCACGGCGGAAAACCAGGGCTTCCAGAGCGACGCCTGCCGCTTCCAAGGGGCTACGGCAAGCTGCGGTAGCAGGAAAGAGGAGCCTAACGGGGCCGAGGCTTTGTCTTCCCGGGTCTTCGATTTTATCCTCCGCCCAGGCGCCAGACGCCAATGGCCGACGATTTTCGGCATTTCCCTAGAATAGGAGCGTTCCTTTTCTTCGGGGGATTCTCATGGAATGCATCGTGCGCTGGCATGAAGGGATGAGTTTCATCGCACAAACGGGCAGCGGCCACCTGGTGCCCATGGATGGTGCGATCGAAGCGGGTGGACACAACTGGGCGCCGCGGCCCATGGAGCTTTTGCTCGCCGGCGCCGGAGGGTGCACCGCATTCGATGTCGTCGCCATCCTCAAAAAGGCGCGTCAAGACATTCGCGGCTGTGAGGTATGCATCGCCGCCACGCGCGCAGAGACCGACCCCAAGGTGTTTACGCGCATCGATTTCCATTATGTCGTGCGCGGACGCAACCTCAAGCCCGAAGCGGTCGAGCGCGCAGTGCAACTCTCACAGGAAAAATATTGCTCGGCCTCGATCATGCTCGGCAAGACCGCGCAGTTACGCCACAGCTGGGAAATCGTCGAAGTCTGATCAAAGATAATAGGCGGTGCGCGTCATGAGTTTGGCCGCAAGACGCATGAGCGAGGGCACTGGCTCAGGCAAGGACGCCCCGCCTAGGCGTAGCGCGTTTTCGGCGTGACGCACTTCATCCGCTTTCATTTGCGCAACGATCGCGCGCGAGCGCTGATCCTGCGGCGGCAGGCTCGCCTCGTGACCGGCGAGATGGGCCTCGACCTGGCGTTCCGTTTCGACCACGAAGCCAAGGCTCGCCGCATCGCCGAAACGGCCGGCGATCGCGCCGATCGTCCACGCGCCCAGATACCAAAGGGGGTTGAAAAGACTCGTCCGCCCGCCGAGTTCGGCGATGCGCTGCTCGGTCCAGGCCAAATGTTCGACTTCCTCCTCGGCCGCAGCTGTCAGCGCCTGCCGAGTGCGTTCGTCGCGCGCATAAAGCGCTTGACTTGCATAAAGCGCCTGGGCACAGACCTCCCCCACGTGATTGATGCGCATCAGCGCCGCCGCGTGACGGCGTTCCGCTGGGCTCAAATCCGCTTCGGGCAAGGCGCTCCCAGGCGTTGCGCGGCGGCTTTTCGCAGGCGCACAAAGCGTGCGCAGCGCGCGGTCGAATTGGTCGATCAAGACATCGCAAAGCGTCTTCTTCATCTCGCAAGCGGCGTCTGCGCATCACGCATAAGGCTCGCCTTGGCGGCTTCCGCACTCGCAACAGGCACGCCGTCGGGGCAAAAATGGTCGCGAAACAGGGCCGCGTGCTGGCGATTCATTGGCTTGTTCTCGATCGGCTGCCAACGCGCCAGGCGCGCCCGCACCCAGCCCGTCGTGGGCGACAACGTCGCATAAAGGCGCCATTCGCGCGTCGCGCAGCGAATGCCCTCGAAGCTCACGCTACGCGCGCCCGCCGCGCTCTGCACGACGAGCACGTAGCGCACGACGCCATCGCCGCCAATGCGCAGCGTACTGCCATCGACGAAAAAACGATGGGGAGTGGTCGCACTCACATAGAGGGGCAGCAGATGCTCTTCTTGCGGCGCGTGCGTAGGAAGAGCCACCTCCTCTTCTTGCCAGACTTTGGCCTCTTCCTCGAAATCCACGCGCGCGGGAAGCTGCGCCTGAAGCGGCCTTGCGAAAAGCAGAATGGCCGCAAGGTAAAAGGCGCGCAGACAAAAAGCCAGGCCTTCACCCCTCATGAGCCGCCCATCCTCTCGGGCCACCGTTGGGGAATCTCTTCGGCAGGAAAGATCAACGGCGCAAGTTCGATCAATGCCTGCGCGTAAACCTTGCGTTTGAATTCGATCACCGCCTCCAAAGGCACCCAATACTCGCTCCAGCGCCAGGCATCGAACTCCGGCTTGTTCGTCGCGCGCAAACAGACATCGCTATCACGGCCGATGAGCCGCAACAAAAACCAGATTTGTTTCTGCCCTTTATAGGTGCCGCGCCACTCGCGGCGCACCCATTGGGCCGGCACATCGTAACGCAACCAGTCGCGCGTGCGGCCGAGGATGCGAACATGCTCGGGCCGCAAGCCGATTTCCTCATAGAGCTCACGGTACATCGCCGCTTCCGGCGATTCGCCCCGCTTGATGCCGCCCTGTGGAAACTGCCAAGAATGCTCGCGAATCCGTTTGCCCCAGAAGACCTCGTTGCGCAGGTTGGTTAGGATGATGCCGACGTTCGGGCGATAGCCTTCACGGTCGAGCATGAAAAATCCTCGTGGTCACATTTGGTCTACATTGTTCCACATTCGTCCCGTCAAGGAAAGTTCGCCCGCTAAAATCCCTGCATTGCAACGAGGAGCCTTGCCCCATGCGCGCAAGCCAATACTTCATCGTCACGCAAAAAGAAGCGCCCGCCGACGCCGAAGTCGTTTCGCATCGCCTGATGATGCGCGCCGGCCTCATTCGCAAGCTCGCCGGCGGCATCTATACCTATCTGCCTTTGGGCTTGCGAGTGATCCGCAAGATCGAAGCCATCATCCGCGAGGAAATGGATCGTGCAGGCGCCATCGAGCTCTCCATGCCCATCGTGCAGCCCGCTGAGCTGTGGCAGGAAACCGGGCGCTGGAGCAAGATGGGCGAAGAATTGCTGCGCTTCAAAGACCGCCATGGCCGCGATTTCGTGATCCAGCCGACTTCCGAAGAGGTCATCACCGACCTCGCGAGAAACGAAATCCATAGCTGGCGCCAACTCCCAAAAAATTTCTATCAAATCCAAACCAAATTCCGCGATGAGCGCAGGCCGCGCTTTGGCGTCATGCGCGGCCGTGAATTCATCATGAAAGACGCGTATTCCTTCGACCGAGATGAGGCCGGCGCGGAAAAAAGCTATCGCGCGATGTTCGACGCCTACGTGCGCATCTTTACGCGCATGGGCCTCGCCTTTCGCGCCGTCGCCGCCGACACCGGCGCCATCGGCGGCTCGCTCTCGCATGAATTCCAGGTCATCGCCGACACCGGCGAAGACCGTCTCGTCTTCTGCCCGCAGTCTGACTATGCCGCCAACATCGAACTCGCCGAGGCCGTTTCTTTGATCGCCGAGCGCGCCGCGCCGACC
Organism: Rhodocyclaceae bacterium; assembly: GCA_026417115.1. Classification (GTDB taxonomy): domain Bacteria; phylum Pseudomonadota; class Gammaproteobacteria; order Burkholderiales; family Rhodocyclaceae; genus Sulfuricystis. The sequence continues at coordinate 46,222 of JAOADW010000026.1, read as the reverse complement.
GAACCCGTCGTCAAAGCCCCCACTCCCAACACGACGCGCTGCGAGGACGTCGCCCAGCTCTTGGGGCTGCCTCTCGAACGCACCGTGAAATCGATAGTCCTCGCCGTCGACACCCCGCTGGGCGCCGAACTCTGGCTGTTGCTGTTGCGCGGCGATCATGAGCTCAACGAGGTCAAGGTCGGCAAGATTCCTGGCCTTGACCAAGGCTTCCGCTTCGCGAGCGAAGCGGAAATCCTCGACGCCTTCGGCTGTCCGCCGGGATACCTCGGTCCTCTCGGCACGAAAAAACCGGTTCGTATCGTCGCCGACCGTACGGTCGCCCACATGAGCGACTTCGTTTCCGGCGCAAACGAAATCGGATTCCACTACACGGGCCTCAATTGGGGACGCGATCTTGCCGAGCCGGATGTCGTCGCCGACATCCGCAATGTCGTAGCCGGCGATCCTTCGCCAGATGGCAAGGGTCGGCTTTCGATTCAGCGTGGCATCGAAGTTGGGCACGTGTTCTTCTTGGGCACCAAATATTCGGCGGCGATGAATTGCACTTATCTCGACGAGACGGGAAAACCGCGCCCCATGGTCATGGGTTGTTACGGCATCGGCGTCAGTCGCTTGGTCGCCGCGGCCATCGAGCAAAACCATGACGAGCGCGGCATCATCTGGCCCGATGCGATCGCGCCTTTCCAGCTCGTCATTTGCCCGATCGGATGGAGCCGCTCGCCAGCGGTCAGAAGCGCTGCCCTCGACCTTTACGAGCAACTCCGTGCAGCGGGCATCGACGTCATCCTCGATGATCGCGACGAGCGGCCGGGCGTGATGTTCGCCGATTGGGAGTTGATCGGCATTCCGCATCGCCTCACCCTTGGCGAACGCGGCCTCAAAGACGGCCAAGTCGAATACCAACACCGACGCGACGCCGCGCCCACGCTCATGCCCCTTGCCGACGCCGCAGCCAGGCTGCGACAAATGCTGTGCTCGACTCGACAGTGCGCGTGAAACGATGAGGACACTGCCGCGCAAACGCCTTTTTTTTGCCTCGGAAAGCGAAAATGCGCGCTTCTTTCCCCTCGTCTTTCGCGAGCGCCTGGCGTCCGTTTCCCTCGCCGGTGCGCTTGCGGCGATGCTCTTTCTGCCCTGCCCGGCGCACGCCGGCGCCCAACGCTACGAACCGCTCGCGGCGAGCGTGCGGGCGGCGCTTTCTGCCGCCGTCTCCGACCGCGCCTCACCCGAGCCGCACTTCCATAGCCTCGAGGAGAAGATCGAATGGCTCACGGAGATGTCCCGGCGGCTGGCGCGGCGCATGCCCGATCACCGACAGCGTCTCGAATTCCTGAAAACGGTGCGCTACGAGGCTCAGCGCGCCGGTCTGGATCCCCAGCTGGTTTTGGGCATCATCGAGGTGGAAAGTGGCTTTCGCAAATATGCGGTGTCATCGGCCGGCGCGCGCGGTTACATGCAGGTGATGCCTTTCTGGGTAAAGCTGATCGGCGAGCCCTCGCATAATCTCTTCCACCTGCGCACGAACCTGCGTTATGGTTGCACGATCCTTCGTCATTATCTCGACCAGGAAAACGGGGATCTTTTCCGCGCTCTCGGGCGCTACAACGGCAGTTTGGGGAGTCCGGAATATCCGAACCTCGTGCGTGCGGCTTGGGAGGGCAAATGGGCCTGGCGGCCGCGTGTGCTCCAGGCCTCCCGATGAGGTCCAAAGAGCCGCACGGCGAATCGGCTGCGCGGCTTCAGCGCGGCAGACCCGGCATGCCGCGCCCCATGAGCCCTTTCGCCGCCCGCAGCATCTTGGCCATGCCGCCTTTGGCGAATTGCTTCATCATCTTTTGGGTTTGCTCGAACTGGTTGAGCAGGCGATTGACTTCCTGCACCGTGACGCCGGCGCCGGCGGCGATCCGCCTCTTGCGGCTGGCCTTGATGATTTCCGGCCTCGCCCGCTCTTCCGGCGTCATGGCATCGATGATGCCGACGATGCGACGCATGGCGCGCTCTTCGGTCGCTCCACCGGCCTGTTGAGTCAGCTTTTGAAGATGCGCCGGCATCTTGTCGAGCAAGGCGGATAGCCCCCCCATCTTGCGCATCTCGAGGATCTGCTCGCGGAAATCGGCCAGATCGAAGCCCTTGCCGGCCTTCATTTTCTTGACGAGCGCCTCGGCCTTTTCGCGCTCAATGCGCGCCTTGGCTTCTTCGACGAGGCCCAGGATGTCGCCCATGCCGAGGATGCGCCCCGCCATGCGCTCGGGGTGGAAGGGCGCCAGTCCATCGAGCTTCTCGCCCACGCCGGTGAATTTGATCGGCTTCCCCGTGACGAAGCGCACGGAAAGCGCCGCCCCGCCGCGCGCATCGCCATCGAGCTTGGTCAGAATCACGCCCGTCAGCGGCAAGGCGTCGGCGAAGGCCTTGGCGGTATTGACGGCATCCTGTCCAAGCATCGCATCGACGACGAACAGCGTCTCGACGGGTTTCAATGCCGCCGCCAAGGCCCTGGCTTCCTGCATCATCTCCTCATCGACGGCCAGCCGTCCTGCCGTATCGACGATCAGGACATCATAGTAGTGTCGGCGCGCGTAATCGAGCGCGGCAAGCGCGATCGCGACGGGCTGGTCTTGGGGCTGCGTCGGATAGCAATCGAGGCCGGCTTGCTGCGAGACGGTTTTCAGCTGCTCGATCGCCGCCGGTCGATAGACGTCGCAGGAAACCGTGAGCACTTTCTTCTTGAGCCGCTCTTTGATCCATTTGCCAAGCTTTGCCGCGGTCGTCGTCTTGCCGGCGCCCTGTAGGCCCGCGAGCAAGATCACGGCGGGGGGCTGAACGGACAGATTGAGCCCCTCGTGCGCGCCTCCCATGAGCGCTGCCAGTTCGCGATAGACCACGCCCACGAGCGCCTGGCCGGGGGTGAGCGAACCGATCACCTCTTCGCCAATGGCCTTTTGCTTGACCTCGCTGATGAACGCCTTGACGACGGGCAGCGCGACGTCGGCTTCGAGCAACGCGATGCGCACCTCGCGCAACATCTCCTGAATGTTTTCTTCAGTCAGGCGCGCTTGCCCCGTCAGATTCTTGACGATCTTGGCGAACTTTTGCGTGAGCTGATCGAGCATGGTATCGCTGGTGTAGACTGCCGGTTATGCAGGCGATTCTACTTCAGGGCGGGCTTTTCCATTTTTCCGCGGCGGTTCTCTACCTTGGGCTCGCCGCCCATTTTTGGCGCAGCCGCTGGCGCGGCGCTGCCTTGGATGCGCCCATCATTGGCTTGCGCTGGTCAGAGCGCTTGCTGATCGCGCTGGCGCTCGTCTGTCACGGCATAAGCCTCTTCATGGCGCTTTTTCCTGTCGATGCAAAGCAAATGCACTTCGGCTTTTCCGTCGCGCTCTCGATGATGACCTGGCTTGCGATCGCCTTCTATTGGGTGGAAAGCTTCTATGCGCGCATGGAAGGCCTACAAGTGATCGTCCTGCCGCTTGCCGCCCTCTGCGCGCTGTTGCCGCTTTGGCTCCCTGGCCAGCATGTGATCGCAAGCGCGAACACGTTCGCCTTTCGTTTCCATTTCCTCCTCGCGATGCTGGCCTACAGCCTTTTTACGCTCGCTGCCTTGCAAGCGCTCTTGATGGCCGCCACTGAACGGCGCCTGCATCGCGGACGCATGACGCCCTTGTTCGCGGGGCTGCCGCCGCTTTTGACGATGGAAGCGCTGCTCTTTCGTTTGCTGCACGTGGCCTTCATCCTACTCACAATCACCCTCATCTCGGGCGCCATCTTCTCTGAACACATTTTCGGCAAAGCCCTGCCATTCACCCACAAAACGGTCTTCGCGCTCATCTCATGGCTGATCTTCGCCGCGCTGCTTTTCGGTCGCTGGCGCTTCGGTTGGCGCGGCCGGCGTGCGCTTTATTGGACGCTTACCGGTTTCATCGCCCTGCTGCTCGCCTATGTCGGTAGCCGATTCGTGCTCGAAGTCTTGCTCCATCGTCCAGCCTGATGGATGACTATTCTCCGCTCGCCCTGGCCGGCGCCTTGATCACGCTGTTGTTGCTGTCGGCCTTCTTCTCCATGTCCGAAACCGGCATGATGGCCGCCAATCGCTATCGGCTCCGCCATGCCGCGCAGCAGGGCCACCGGGGCGCACGCATTGCGCTGGCGCTGCTGGAAAGAACCGATCGCCTCTTGGGCGCCATCTTGCTCGGCAACAACCTGGTCAATGCCGGCATCGCCACGCTGATCGGCGCACTCGCGATCCATCTCTTCGGCGAGGACGAATGGGCGCTTTCCGCCGCGACTGCCGTCACCACCTTCTTGATACTCGTTTGCTCCGAGATCACGCCCAAGGTGATCGCCGCCAGCCATGCCGATCGCATGGCCCCGACGATCGCCTTTCTGCTTTGGCCGATACTCAAGCTCTTTCATCCGGTAGTCTGGGCGGTGAACCTGTTCTCGCGGGGGCTGCTGGCCTTGCTGCGCCTTTCGCCCAAAAAAGACGCCGCCACCACCTGCCTGTCCGTCGAAGAGCTGCGCGCGATCGTGCTCGAGTCTGCGCATTTCGTCCCCGCCGCGCATCGCGACATCCTCACCAACCTTTTCGAACTCGAGCAAGTCACCGTCGGCGACATCATGACGCCGCGCGGCGCTATCGAAAGCATCGATCTTTCCGCGCCCATCGAAGAGATTCGCGACCGCCTCGCCACCAGTTTCCATACGCGTCTGCCCGTTTATGAAAAAGAGCCCGGTAACATCATCGGCATCCTGCATCTGCGACATCTTTTGGGCGCCTCATTGGCCCATGCCATCGATCACGAAACCTTGCGCGCCAGCCTCGTCAAGCCTTATTTCGTCCCTGCCGGCACGGCCGTCTATGAGCAGCTGAATCAATTTCGCGCCAATCGCCAACGCCTTGCCCTGGTTGTCGATGAATATGGCGAATTGCTGGGTCTGGTCACCGTCGAAGACATCGTCGAGGAAATCGTGGGCAAATTCACCCCCGATCATGCCCCCTCGTCATACCGCTGGGATGAAGACGGCGCCGTCCTCGTCGATGCCAGCGCCCCGATCCGCGCGCTCAATCGCGCGCTTGGCCTGAAGCTTCCCGTCTCGGGCCCCACCACCCTCAACGGTTTGATCACCGAGCATCTGCAGGACATTCCCGACGCCGACGTCTGCGTGCGCATCGCCGGCGTAGCCATGGAAATCATCCAAAGCGAGGATCGTCGCATTCGCCGCGTCAAAATCCTTCGTCCTACGACACATGGATAGCGAAAGCCTGCTTTTCCGGCTTTACAAACCGGCAGAATCCAGGCATCATGAGAATGCGCGCGTGCAGCCCGTGCTGCGCTCGTGCGTGAAATGCTCAGGCTTGCCGACCCACGTCAAGCCGAGATAAACCATGAGGCGACAAGGCACCCCATGCCGATAGGCAAAACTGACGCAGCCCAGACGCCTTTATTCGTCTGGGAAGGCAAAGACAAGACCGGCAAATTCTTGCGCGGCGAGATGCGCGCCGCCACCGAGACCGTGGTGCGCACCACCTTGCGACGCCAGGGCATCCTCGTCACCAAAGTCAAGAAACAGACCTTCGGTCGAGGCGGCAAGGTTGGCGAAAAGGACATCGCGCTATTCACGCGCCAGATGGCGACCATGCTGAAATCCGGCGTGCCGCTTCTGCAAGCCTTCGACATCGTCATCAAAGGCAATGACAATCCCGCACTGGCCAAGCTGCTGACCGAAATCAAGACAGAGATCGAGGGGGGGTCGCCGTTATCCCAGGTCTTCCGCGCTTATCCCCAATATTTCGATACGCTCTATTGCAATCTGGTCGCCGCCGGCGAGGCAGCCGGCGTCCTCGATCATTTGCTCGATCGCCTTGCCACCTACAAGGAAAAAATCCTCGCCATCAAAGCCAAAATCAAAAGCGCCCTGTTTTATCCAACGGCCGTGCTCGTAGTCGCCTTCGTCGTCACGGCGATCATCATGATCTTCGTCATCCCCCAGTTCAAGCAAGTCTTCACGAGCTTCGGCGCCGATCTACCGGCACCCACGCTCCTCGTGATCGCGATCTCGGATTTCTTCGTCGACTACTGGTGGCTGATCTTTTCCGTATTGGGCGCGGCGATCTACGCCTTTATCTACGCCGCCAAACACGTGCCTGCGGTGCAAGTCTTCATGGACCGTTTGGCGCTGAAACTCCCTGTCTTCGGCCCAGTGATCCGCAAGGCCACGATCGCGCGCTGGACGCGCACGCTTTCGACGATGTTCGCCGCCGGCGTGCCGCTCGTCGAAGCGCTCGACTCCGTCGGCGGGGCTTCGGGCAATGTCGTCTATCGCGAAGCCACGCAAAAGATCAAGAACGACGTCAGCACGGGCGTCAGCCTGACCGCGGCCATGCAAGACTCGGGCGTCTTCCCTCACATGGTCGTGCAGATGATCGCCATCGGCGAGGAGTCCGGGCAGCTCGACCAGATGAGCGGCAAGGTCGCCGACTTCTTCGAGCAAGAAGTCGATGACGCCGTCGAATCGCTCTCGAGCCTCATGGAGCCGATGATCATGGTGATCTTGGGCGTGCTCATCGGCGGCATCATCGTCGCGATGTATTTGCCGATCTTCAAACTCGGCGCCGTGGTTTGACGCCGATGGAAGGTCTCTCGATCTCCCCATCGGCCCTTGCTGTCGTCGCCGTGCTGCTGGGCCTCATCATCGGCAGTTTTCTCAATGTCGTCATCCACCGCCTGCCCCTCCTGATGGAGCGCGAGTGGCGGCGCCAGTGCGCCGAGCTCGAAGGCAAGCCCCCACCCTCTTTCCCGCATTTGTCCCTCGCCTGGCCCGCCTCGCACTGCCCGCATTGCGCCCATCGCTTGTCGGTGTGGGAAAACATCCCTCTGCTCAGTTTCTTCCTCTTGCGCGGCCGCTGCCGGAACTGTCAGGCGACGATTGACTGGCGTTATCCCCTCGTCGAAGGCGCCACAGGCATTCTCTTCGCGCTTGCCGCCTGGCGTTTCGGGCCGAGCTGGGCGCTGCTGGCGGCTTGGTTGTTCATCGCATACTGCCTGGCCCTCACTTTCATCGATTTCGAAACCCAGCTCCTGCCCGACGTCCTGACGTTATCGTTGCTCTGGGTAGGCCTTTTGCTCAATCTCAAAGGGCTTTATGCCCCCCTCGATCAGGCCGTGCTCGGCGCAATCGCCGGCTATCTCGCCTTGTGGTCGATCTACTGGCTATTCAAGCTTCTCATGGGAAAAGAGGGGATGGGCTATGGCGACTTCAAATTGTTCGCCGCTCTTGGCGCGTGGTTTGGTTGGCCGGCCTTGCCGATGGCGATTCTGCTCGCCTCCTTGGTAGGCGCAGCGGTCGGCCTTTTCCTGATCCTGACACGACGCCAGGCGCGCGACAAACCGATCCCCTTCGGCCCCTATCTCGCTGGCGCTGGTCTCCTCATGCTTTTTACGCGCGATTCCCTGCTCACGCTCTGGCTGGGTTGACTTTTTGCCGCGCGCCATCACTTTGGCTTCGCCGATGCGACGTAACTCCTTATAATTTGCTCACTTTTCGGAGGAAGCCATGCCCATCTATGCCTATCGATGCGAAAGTTGCGGCTTTACCCAGGACGTCATGCAAAAGATGTCCGATGCGCCGCTTACCACCTGCCCCGAGTGCAAGAGCGACACCTTCGTCAAGCAATTGACGGCGGCCGGTTTCCAGCTCAAAGGCACCGGTTGGTATCAGACGGATTTCAAAAACCCAGCGCCCGCAAAATCGAACAAGGCGGACGCCCCCCCTTGTCAAGGAGGCGAAGGTAGCTGCGCTTGTGCCGCTGCCTGATTAGCCGTGGCCGCGATCAAGAAATATTTCATCACGGGCCTCTTGATCTGGGTGCCGTTGGTGATCACCGTCTGGGTCTTGACGGCGATCATCTCGACGATGGATCAATCGCTGCGGTTGTTGCCGGAGGCGGTGCATCCTCACCGCCTTTTCGGTTTCGACATCCCAGGCGTCGGCACCTTGCTGACGCTCGGCGTGATCCTTCTCACCGGCATCGTCACGACCAACATCGTCGGCCAAAAGCTCGTGCGCTTCTGGGAGGGCGTTTTGGCGCGCATTCCTGTGGTGAAGTCGATCTATTACAGCGTCAAACAGGTCTCCGACACGCTCTTTTCCGGCACCGGCGAAGCATTCCGCAAAGTCTTGCTGGTGCGTTTCCCTCATCCGGAAGCCTGGTCGGTCGCATTTCTCACTAGCACGCCCGCTCAAAGCATCAGCGACCTCCTCGACGACGAGCACGTGAGCGTCTTCATCCCGACGGCTCCCTCGCCGGTCAATGGCTTTTTCTTCTTCGTGAAAAAACGCGATACCATCGAGCTCGACATCAGCGTCGATGACGCCTTGAAATACATCGTCTCGATGGGTGTCGTGCCGCCCGTGCCGCGGCAGCCCAACCTGCTTGGCCGCGCACAAAACCAATAAGCGCGGCGCCAGTTCTTGTAATCTGCCACTCGTTTACTCGAAATTTCAGGAATCCACCATGCGTAGTCATTATTGCGGCGAACTTTCCGCCTCCCAGATCGAACAAGACGTGATTCTCTGCGGTTGGGTTCATCGTCGCCGCGACCATGGCGGCGTCATCTTCATCGACCTCAGAGACCGCAGCGGCCTCTGCCAGCTCGTCTGCGACCCTGACCGTCCAGAGGCCTTCGCGCGCGCCGAAACCCTGCGCAATGAATATGTCGTCAAGGTCCGGGGAAGGGTGCGGCGGCGTCCTGCCGGCACCGAAAATCCGCATCTTGCCTCGGGCGAGATCGAAGTACTCTGCGAGCAGGTGGAAATCCTCAACGCCGCAGCGACTCCTCCCTTTCAGCTCGACGAGGAAAATCTTTCCGAGACGGTGCGCCTTACGCACCGCGTGATCGACCTCAGGCGGCCGCAAATGCAAAAAAACCTGCTCTTGCGCTATCGCGTCACGCGCGCTTTCCGCCGCTTCCTCGACGAGCACGGCTTCATCGACATCGAGACACCCATGCTGACCAAATCGACGCCCGAGGGCGCGCGCGATTATCTCGTGCCTTCGCGCGTGCATCCCGGGCATTTCTACGCACTGCCACAGTCGCCTCAGCTTTTCAAACAACTCCTGATGGTCGCCGGTTTCGATCGCTACTATCAGATCGTCAAATGCTTCCGCGACGAAGATTTGCGCGCCGACCGCCAACCTGAATTCACGCAGGTCGATATCGAAACCTCCTTCATGGATGAAGACGCGATCATGTGCCTGATGGAGGCCTTGATTCGTTACGTCTTCAAGGAGGCGATCGGCGCCGAGCTGCCAGATCCCTTTCCGCGCCTCACTTATGCAGAAGCAATGCGCCGATATGGCTCCGACAAGCCGGATCTGCGCGTGACGCTCGAATTGACCGAGATCACCGACGTCGTGCGCGATGTCGCCTTCAAGGTCTTTTCGGTCCCTGCGAATCAGCCCCATGGTCGCGTTGCTGCCCTGCGCATCCCCGGCGGCGCCTCCCTGACGCGCGGCGAGATCGACGGCTATACCGAATTCGTCAAGATCTATGGAGCCAAGGGCCTTGCCTACATCAAGGTCAATGACGCGAGCAAGCTCAACGAAGAAGGCCTGCAGTCGCCGATCGTGAAAAACCTACACGCCGCCGCTTTGCACGCGATCATCGCACGCACGCGCGCCCAATCGGGAGATCTGATCTTCTTTGGCGCCGATCACGCCAAGATCGTCAATGATGCGCTGGGAGCTTTGCGCGTCAAGCTCGGTCATGAGCGCGGTTTCCTCGATGGACGCGCTTGGGCGCCCGTGTGGGTGGTGGACTTCCCCATGTTCGAATTCGACGAAGAGGAAAAACGCTGGGTCGCCTGCCATCATCCGTTTACGAGCCCCAAGGAGGGTCATGAGGAATGGCTGCAAAGCAACCCCGCCGCCTGCCTTGCGAAAGCCTATGATCTCGCGCTCAACGGCTGGGAAATCGGTGGCGGCTCAGTGCGCATCCACAAGCCGGAGGTTCAAGCCAAGGTTTTCGAGGCGCTTGGCATCGGATTCGAAGAGCAGCGCGCCAAGTTCGGTTTCCTGCTCGACGCCCTCAAATACGGCGCGCCGCCGCATGGCGGGCTGGCCTTCGGGCTCGATCGCATCGTGACGATGATGGCCGGCGCCGACTCGATCCGCGACGTCATCGCTTTCCCCAAGACCCAGCGCGCCCAGTGTCTGCTCACCCATGCCCCTTCGCCGGTCGATGAAAAACAGCTGCGCGAATTGCATATTCGCTTGCGACAGAAAATCGACACCGTCGTCGAGATCGGTCAAGGATGAAGCGCGTTCGCTCGTCTACCCTCCTTCTCGGCCTTTTGCTTGGCTGGGTGGTTCCCCTCTACGCCCAGGCCCTCATCGCTTTGCAAGAGTTGCCCCGCGAGGCCCAGCAGACGCTCGAGCGCATCCGTGAAGGCGGCCCCTTCCCCTATCGACGCGATGGCATCGTCTTCCACAACTACGAGCGCAAGTTGCCCGAACGGCCAGAGGGCTACTACCGCGAATACACGGTGCCCACCCCGGGGGAAAAGACGCGCGGCCCGCGTCGCCTCGTTTGCGGCGGTTTTTCGCCACAGCAGCCCGAAGTGTGTTATTACACGGCTGACCACTACCGCAGTTTCAGGAAGATCTTGCCATGAATTACGCCGCGATTCTGACCCGCGTCGATGTCGCGGGGGTCTATCACATGCCGGTCGGGGGGGAGGCCGACCTCGTCGCCGCCGCCATGCAGAATGGCTATCGCGTCTTCCGCGTCGACCTTTCTGCCGCCGAGGACAAGGAAAGCATGTTTTCGGCCCTCGCCAAGGCGATGAAATTTCCCAGCTGGTTCGGCTTCAATTGGGATGGTCTTCTCGATTGCCTCGCCGATCTTTCCTGGGAACCGGGCGAAGGCTATGTCGTGATCCTCGAACGGTGCGACCGGGTCCATGGCCTTGCCGAAGCCGACTTCGTGCATTTGCTCCAGGTTTTCGAGGCAGCCGCGCAGGAGTGGCGCGAGCAGGGCGTGCCTTTTTGGTGTTTCGTCGATATGCAAGCCGACGGCATCAGCTGGCTCGCCGATATTGCGTAAAGCGCGATGGCCGGCGGCAAGCGCCCAGAATCGGTGCTGGTCGTGATTCATGACGTCTCTGGGCTCGTCCTGCTGCTCGAGCGCGCCCAGCACCCCGGCTATTGGCAGTCAGTCACCGGTTCGTTGGAAGACGGCGAAGCGCCGCGCGCCGCCGCCGCGCGCGAGACCTTCGAGGAAACGGGCCTACGCTGTCCGCCATCCGCCTTTCGCGACTGGCGCCTATCGAACCGCTTCGAAATCTTCGCAGAGTGGCGAGATCGCTATCCCGCAGGCGTCACGCATAACCTCGAACATGTCTTCAGCCTTTGCCTGCCCCGCCCTTCTGCGATACGCCTCTCTCCCGACGAGCATCGCGCCTATCGCTGGCTGGCCTGGCGGGCAGCCGCAGCCGCGTGTTTTTCCTGGAGCAATCGCGATGCGATCCTGATGCTGGGTCTTTCGCAAGGGGCCGTTCCTCGAGGCAGCGCGGACATAGGCAGTCCGTGAATCTCGTCTCGATTGCCCGGGGCGGGTGCGCCTGACACCAACACAGCGCGGGCGCCGTTGCCGCTTGGCAGACGAACTCGGCGCCACAGCACGCGCACCGCTTGCGCAGCTCCCTCGTGGCCGACTTGAAATCCATGCCTTCCGATTCTATGTTGAAAACGACGGCAAAAAGAAAGGAGGGAACAATGAGCAAGCTCATGCGTTACGATCCATTTGAAGACTTTTTCCGTGGTTTCTTCGTGCGCCCCATCGAAATGGGCGGCTTATCGACGATGGAGACGCCTTCGATCAAGGTGGACGTCAAGGAGCGTGAGAAGGATTACCTGGTGCAGGCGGAGCTGCCCGGGGTGAAGAAGGAGGACATCCACGTCACGATCGATGGGGACGTGGTGTCCATTTCTGCCGAACGCAAAGAAGAAAAGGAGGTGAAAGAAGGCGAGCGAGTCATCCGCAGCGAACGCTATTTCGGCAAAGTGTCGCGCAGCTTCCAACTGGGCCATGAAATCGACGAAGCCGCGGCGAAGGCCAAATTCGTCGATGGCGTGTTGGAGCTGACGCTCCCGAAGAAAGCCGCGGCCCAAGTGAAGCGGTTGGCGATCGAATGAGGATCGCGAGGGGCGCCTGCTGAACAGAGCGCCAGGAAGACGGCGAAATGCCGTAACGGCGGCTAAAATGCCGCCGTTTGCTTTTTGGAGGCCCGCCATGAGCGCAGAAAACGTCTCGCCCGCAACGAAAGCGCGCATCCTGGGCGAAGCGCTGCCTTACATCCGCCGCTTCTTCGACAAGACGATCGTCATCAAATATGGCGGCAATGCGATGACCGATCCCCAGCTCAAAGAATGCTTTGCGCGCGACGTGGTGTTGCTCAAGCTCGTGGGCATGAACCCCGTCGTCGTCCATGGCGGCGGACCGCAGATCGAGGATCTCCTCAAGCGCGTAGGCAAGAAAGGCGAATTCGTCCAAGGCATGCGCGTCACCGACGAAGAGACGATGGACATCGTCGAGATGGTGCTGGGCGGCCAGGTCAACAAAGAAATCGTGAACCTGATCAACCAGGCCGGCGGCAAGGCCGTAGGGCTCACCGGACAAGACGGCAATTTCATCCGCGCGCGCAAACTCCTGTTGCCGAGCAAGGACAATCCCGAAGAGCTGATCGACATCGGTCAGGTGGGCGAGATCACCGCCATCGATCCCTCGATCATCAGCTTCCTCGACTCGGGAGATTTCATCCCCGTGATTGCGCCCATCGGCGTCGGCCCTCAGGGAGAAACCTATAACATCAATGCAGACCTCGTCGCCGGCAAGATCGCCGAAGTGCTGCAAGCGGAAAAGCTGGTATTGATGACCAATACCCCAGGCGTGTTGGACAAGAATGGCAAGCTGCTGACGGGCATCACGCCCAAGGAAATCGACGCCATGATCGAAGAAGGCACGCTTTCCGGCGGCATGTTGCCCAAGATCGCCTCTGCTCTGGACGCTGCGCGTTCGGGCGTAAAAAGCGTGCATATCATCGATGGCCGCGTCGAACACGCGCTCCTGCTCGAAATCCTCACCGATCAGGGAGTAGGCACCCTGATCCGATCGAAGTGATGACGCAGACTCGCCGCGTTTGGCTGTTCGATCTCGACAACACGCTCCACGACGCCGACCCGCACATCTTTCCGTTCATGAGCCGGGCGATGTGCGCCTACGTTGCACGTGTCGCCGGACTAGATCTGCAGGCGGCGCAAGCCTTGCGCGACCATTATTGGCGCCGTTACGGCGCAACCCTCACGGGCCTCGTGCGCCATCATGGCATCGATCCACACGACTTCTTGGCCGCCACGCACGCATTTCCCGATCTTGCCCGCATGGTGGTCTACGAGCGCCCGCTGCGCCATGCCTTACGTCGCTTGCCTGGGCGTAAGATTGTGTTTTCCAACGCGCCACAGCGTTACATCGAAGCGGTGTTGCGCCTGCTGCGCATCGAGCGCGAAATCGACGGCATTTGGTCCATCGAGCGCCTTCGCTTCACGCCCAAGCCCCATATCGAAGCGTTTCGCAGACTGTTGGCCAAGGAGCGGCTCGATCCCCGTCGAGCCATCATGGTCGAAGATAGCGCAAGCAATCTGGCCACGGCGAAGCGACTGGGCATGACCACGATCCTCGTCTCGCGCACAAAGCAAGTGCCCACTTTTGTCGATCTCCGCATAAAATCGGTGCTAGAGCTCCCACGCTTGCGCCTTCCGCGATGACCGAGAAGCCCGACAAAAAGCTTTCCATCCTGCATGCGCTCGCCGAGATGCTCGAAGCGCCTACGCCGGAAAAAATCACCACGGCTGCCCTCGCAGCCCGTCTCGGCGTCTCCGAAGCGGCGCTCTATCGCCATTTCCCCAGCAAGGCGCGCATGTTCGAAGCCTTGATCGAGTTCATCGAAAACGCCCTCATGACCGTGATCGGCAAGATCGCAGCCGAGGAACCGTCGGGCCTCAAACAGGCCGAGCTCATGCTCGCCGCATGTCTTCGATTCGCCGGCAAGAACCGCGGTCTGTCCCGCCTGCTGGTCGGCGACGTGCTCATCCATGAGCATCCGCGTCTGTCCGCACGCATCCAGCAACTCTTCGACCGCATCGAGTCTTCCCTCAAGCAGGCCTTGCGCATCGCCGTGGTACAAGGCGAATTGCCGGCCGAGCACGACTGCGCCGCGCATGCCGACCTCCTGCTCTGCCACTTGCATGGTCGGCTCATGCGCTATGTGAAGAGCGGTTTTGCGCTCGATCCCTTGGCGCTCTGGGCGGCGCAGTGGCCGATGTTGCAGCGATAAGGTGGGTACGATCAGCAAAACTCGCGCAATCGCTCGGCCGCTTCGAGCGCAAAATAGGTGAGAATGCCGTCCGCACCGGCGCGCTTGAAGGAGAGCAAAGCCTCCAGCATCACGGCGTCGTGCGCAAGCCAGCCGTTGGCGGCCGCGGCCTTGATCATCGCATATTCGCCACTCACCTGATAGGCGAAAGTCGGGACGCCGAAGGCGTCTTTCACGCGCCGCACGACATCGAGGTAAGGCATGCCCGGCTTGACCATCACCATATCGGCGCCCTCCTCGAGATCCATCGCCACTTCGCGCAAGGCCTCATCGCTATTCGCGGGGTCCATCTGGTAGGTTTTCTTGTCGCCCTGGCCAAGGTTGGCGGCGGAGCCGACCGCCTCGCGGAAAGGGCCATAGAAACTCGAGGCGTATTTTGCCGCATAGGAGAGGATGCGCGTATGGATGTGTCCCTCCGCGTCGAGCGCATGGCGAATCGCGCCAATGCGTCCGTCCATCATGTCGGAGGGCGCCACCACGTCAGCGCCCGCCTGGGCATGCGCAAGCGCTTGCCGCACGAGCGCCGCCACGGTTTCATCGTTCATCACATACCCTTGCGCATCGATCAGCCCGTCTTGTCCATGACTCGTATAGGGATCGAGCGCGATGTCGGTGATGATGCCCAGATCCGGGAATTCTCGTTTCAGTCGGGCGACTGTGCGCGGCACGAGCCCCTCGGGATTCCATGCCTCCTCTGCTCCCCAGGATTTCTTTTCTTGAGGAATCACGGGAAAGATCGCCAGCGCGGGAAGACCAAGCCGAGCCGCTCGCTCGGCAACCGGCAGGAGATGATCCAAGGTCATGCGCGCCACCCCCGGCATCGAGGAAACGGCCTCGACGCGCCCTTCGCCTTCGAGCACGAACACCGGATAAATCAAATCATCCACCGTGAGTAAAGACTCACGCATCAGGCGACGGGAAAAATCGTCGCGTCGCATACGCCGCAAGCGTGTTTGCGGAAAACGGCCCAGAGGAATCATGGCTTCTCGATCCAAAAAAATGAAGAGGAATACTTGAACTTTTTACTCGAATTCCTATCATAGTTTATGGAGGGTGAGAACCCTCCCCCGCTTTTCCTCCCTGAGCGGGCGCCTCGATGCTCATCGAGGTCTTTTGGCCCTCGGCTTTCTCCCCTTTGGCCGGGGGCCTTTTCTCTTTTCCGGCCTCGCGCTTCTCAAGCCACGCCGCAAGCACCGCATGCGCCTCTTCGAGGCCCATCTTCGCAAGACTCGAGAAAAGCTGAAGCGAAATCGGCAAACCGGCATACTCGGAAAGAACGAAGCGGCGCGCCTTGGCGAGCACCTCGAGTCGCTGGTGGAAAACGAGCTTGTCGGCCTTGGTCAGCAAGCAATGGATCGGTTTTCCGGTCGGCGCAAACCACTCGATCAGCTGACGATCAAGAGGCGTAAAGGGATGGCGCGCATCCATGATGAGGACGAGGCCCACGAGGTTTTTGCGCTGCAAGAGATAGGCTTCGAGCAGGGCCTGCCAACGTCGGCGCATCGACGCGGGCGCCTTGGCAAAGCCGTAGCCCGGCAGATCCACGAGCGCCGCGCCATTGGCCAAACGAAAAACGTTGATGAGCTGGGTCCGCCCCGGCGTCTTCGATACGAAGGCCAGACGGGAAGCGCCCACGAGCGCGTTGAGGGCGGAAGATTTGCCGGCATTGGAGCGGCCCACGAACGCGATTTCTGCCGCTGTGGACGGAGAAAGATCGCTGACCTCGGCGATCGAACGCTCGTAGCGCGCGCCTGAAAACGGCGAAATTTGTCTTACGGCCGGGCGCTGCATACTCAGCACAAAAGAAAATCAATGCGATAGAATATCGCGATTTTTCGGTCACCCTTCATCGGTCAGGAGCCAAGATGATTCGAGCCTCAATGTCCGTCGCCGCCTTGCTCGTCGCGTTCGGCGCATACGCCAACGAGGGCGCAAGCGTGCAATCCTATCAAGGCGATGCCGCCAAGGGCAAGGAAATCGCCACGACCGTATGCGCCGCCTGTCATGGTCCGGACGGCAACAGCCCGACCAACGCCTATCCCAAGATCGCTGGACAACATGCCGCTTACCTCTACAAACAGATGAAAGAGTTCAAGCCGGGCGCCGATGGCAAGCCTTTGCGCGTAAATGCCATCATGAACGGCATGATCGCTCCCTACTCCGACGAACAGATGAAAGACCTCGCCGCCTATTTCGCAAGCCAAAAGCAAACCGGCGGCGAGACCAAGCGCGAATCCTTGGCATTGGGTCAGAAGCTTTGGCGCGCCGGCGATGCGAGCAAAGGTGTGCCTGCCTGCGCCGGCTGCCATGGCCCGGCGGGCGCCGGCATTCCGGCCCAATTTCCTCGTCTCGCGGGCCAATACCCCGAATATACCGAAGCTCAGCTGAAGGCGTTTCGCGCCGAAGAGCGCGCCAACGACCCGAACAAGATGATGCGCATGATCGCGATCAAGCTCACCGACAAGGAAATCAAGGCGGTCGCCGATTATGCTGCCGGTTTACACTGAAGCAGGCAGCGCGCAAGCGCTCTTGCGCACGAGGGCAATCCTCTGAAGGGTTGCCTTTTTCTTTTTTCCCATCCTGAAGGAGTCTTCCCGCGTCGGCGCCCGCAGAGGCTATCGGGGGAACAGGACCGAAGATCCCGGAAGTCGGAGGGGCATATCCGAGCTCCCGTCACCGCACTCTCCGATCGAAGTGCCTGGGCTCCTTGAGCGTTCTCTGGGCGCTTTCACGCCGCCTTGGAGGTCATCGCAGAGCTCGGTTTTTTTCTCCTTACTCCATGCCTTCCTTGGGCATTCGTAGCCGTCTCCTGCTCTTGGTCGGCGCCCCGATTTTCTTCGTCGCGGCGCTGCTGACCGCCCTCTTCGCCCTCGAGCGCATCGAGCAGGCGCGCCACGAACAACAGCGACGCCTTGCCGCCATTGCACGGCACATCGCCGCCAGCGCGGAATACCACATCTTCGTCGACAATCGTGAGGCTTTGGCCTGGCTCTTGAATTCGGCCCTGCAGGAAGCCGATGTGTTCGCCGCGGCGATCGCCGATCGCGAAGGTCGCTTGCTCGCCAGCACGATCGGTCGCGAAAAGATCCCCAACCTCCCGGACATACCCGAGATCGTCACGCTGGAAGCGACGAAAAACAACGGGCCTTGGCGGCGAATGGCCATTCAGCCCGAAGAGCTGGCGCCGCACAATGGCGATGCCTTCGGCGCCCATCCTGCCCTGGCGCCCCTCGCACCGATCGGCCATGTCTTGATCGCCATCGATCAGCAACCGCTGCGCAGTGAAATTGAGCGCCAAGTGCTCAAGGCCGTCTTCATTTCCTTGTTCGTGCTGCTTCTTGGGCTCGCTGGGGCTTATCTCCTTTCTCGCCGGTTCGCCACACTGCTGATCAAGATCGGCCAGACCGTCGATGCCGTCGGCGCAGGCCATCTCAGCGCACGCGTCGCCGAAGCCGGCGAAGACGAGCTCGGGCGGCTTGCCCGAGGCATCAACCAAATGGCCGCGCGCGTCGAATTCAATCAAGCCGAACTTTACCGCCGCGTCGAGGAGGCGACGCGCGCGCTGCGTGCTGAAAAAGAGGCGGCAGAAGCCGCTGCGGCCGCTCGAAGCCAGTTCTTTGCCGCAGCAAGCCACGATTTGCGACAACCGTTGCAAGCCCTCGCCTTGTTCGCGTTGCGCCTCGAGCACGACGCCAAGCGCAGTGCGCTCTTACCCCGAATTCGCCAGCTCAACGAATCGATACGCGCCCTGCAAACCCTGCTCGATGCCTTGCTCGACTATTCGCGCCTGACGAGCGGCGCCATTTCTGCCCATCTGCAACCCACGCGCGTAGATCAGATACTCAACGCCCTCGTACAAGAATTCGCTCCTCTGGCTGCCGAGAAAGGACTGGCGTTGCGCCAACGGGTACGACATTCGACATGTACAGTCCTAAGCGACCCGGCGCTGCTGCATCGCATCTTGCTGAATCTCGTCTCCAACGCCTTGCGGCATACGGAAAGAGGGGGCGTATTGCTCGCCTGCCGCAAGAAAGCCGGTAAGGTCCGCATCGAAGTATGGGATACGGGCCCCGGCATTCCTGAAGAGGCGCGCATGCGCATCTTCGAGGAGTTCGTCCAGCTTGCCAACCCGGAACGCGACCCTGCCAAGGGCCTGGGCTTGGGATTGGCGATTGCCAAACGCACGGCGGAATTGCTCGGCCATCGTCTGGAACTTCGCTCTCGCCCCGGGCGAGGCTCCTGTTTTGCGCTCGAGTTGGACGCCATCGCCCAGGCCGACTCGCATGAGCCGCCTCTCTCGTCCCACCCGAGTGCCCGTCTGATCCTCTGCAGCGATGGCGCGCATGACAGAGAAATTTTGCCTTTACTCTCCGGCTGGGGCTTTGACGTCGCCTCAGTCCGCGGCCTCGACCATCTCGTGGAATGGGTTCATGGGGCGCCCGACCTGCTCCTCATCGCTGTTTCCGATGACCTCGAACGCATCATCGCCCTCCTCAACCGCTATGACGCGCTGATGGGCAAGGAAACGCCCACGCTGATCCTAACCCCTTCCCCGCCGCCCTCCGCCCTTGATCTCGGCGGTGCGCGGCGCAAAATACAGGCTTTCCCTTGTCGGCCCGCGCGCCTGCGCGCCCTCATCGACTATTTGATCTTGGGTCGGTAAGGCATGAACCGCAAGGGATGGCCGCCTTTCGCCGGCGGGCTTTTGCCTTCGGCATGCCATGCATGGCCATAGACGATTTCGAAGACGGCGGCAAGAGGTTGCGCGCGTGCTTGCCAAGTGCGGAAAGCCGCACGCCATTGCCGCCAGGACTGGCGTCCCAACAGCCCATCGCGCACGCCCAAGCGGCGCAGATCGGCAAGAAAAGGGCGCGCCGACGCATATGTCAACGTAATCATCTCCATTTCCATCACGGGATCGGCAAAGCCCGCCTCTACCAATGCATCGCCGATATCGTGCATATCCAGGAAACGACGCATGCTGTCCGTGCCCCCGGTTTCCATCAGCGATGTACGCAGGCTCTTGAGCGTGTCGGGACCCAGCGCCGAAAAGAGAAAGACGCCGTGAGGCGCCAGCGCCCGTCGCAGTTCATGCAATGCTTTCACCAGGTCCTCTGCGTCGAGCCAGTGCAACATGAGGTTCGACCAAATGAGCCCGAAGCTATGCGGTGCGAAAGGCAAGGCGCGCACATCGGCATTGACACAGAGCGGGACGCGCCGGCGCCAGCGATCGCGCCAGGTGGTTTTTTCGCGCAAGTTAAGCAGCATGGGCAGCGCGTAATCTGCGGCGACTGGAATTGCATCGGGATAACGCCGGGTCAAGGTCCATATGCCTTCGCCCGTCGCGCAGCCGACGTCGAGCATGCGCTGCGGCGCAACGCGCATCCAGGCAAGCTTCTCCAGCATGCGCTGCCCGACGGCGTGGGCGAGCACGGCCGCTTCGTCATAACGGGTGGCTGCCGCGGAAAAAGCCTTCCGCATCAATAGGGCGATAACCCCAAACGGGCGAAGAGCGCTTCGTCGCGCGTTGCCTCGGCATTGGCGGCCGTCAGCAGCTTTTCGCCATAAAAGATCGAATTGGCGCCAGCGTAGAAGCACAACGCCTGTAACTCGTCGCTCATCAGATGGCGGCCTGCCGAGAGGCGCACGAAGCTTTTGGGCATCGTCACGCGCGCCGCCGCGATCGTGCGCACGAACTCGAAGGGATCCAGCGGCGGCGTATTTTCCAACGGCGTGCCGGGAATGGCCACGAGATGGTTGATCGGCACTGACTCGGGCGGCGGATCCAAGCTTGCCAGCTGGGCGATCAACGCAGCGCGCACCGTGCGGCTTTCTCCCATGCCGACGATGCCGCCGCAGCAAATCTTGATGCCTGCCCGGCGCACAGCCAGCAAAGTCTCGATGCGCGCCTGCTGACTGTGCGTGGTTATGATTTTATCATAATATTCGGCGCCCGTGTCGAGGTTGTGGTTGTAGTAATCGAGCCCCGCAGCGGCAAGCTTCTCTGCCTGACCTGGGCCGAGGAGCCCGAGAGTCAGGCAGGCTTCCATGCCCAATTCTTTGACGACGCGCACCATGGCGATGACTTTCTCGAGATCACCATCCTTGGGGCCACGCCAAGCGGCGCCCATGCAAAAACGCGTCGCGCCTTTCTCCTTCGCCGCACGCGCCGCTCTTTCAACGTCCTCGAGCTCGAGCAGTTTGCCGCGACCCAGGCCGGTATCGCGACGAGCGGATTGGGCGCAATAGGCGCAATCTTCGGAACATCCCCCCGTCTTGATCGACAAAAGCGTCGAGCGCTGTATCGCATACGGGTTATGATGCATGCGATGGACTTCGTGCGCTCGGTGCAGCAAGTCGAAAAAGGGTTGCGCCATCAGGGCCTCGACGGCCTCTGTCGTCCAAGGCGAAGCATGAGAAGGAAGCGGAGCATTCATGGGAGACGAGAGCTGACGGAAAACAAGCGCATGATGGCGGGCTCGCGCTTTCGCGTGCAGGCCATCATCGGGCGCAAAAAGAGAACAATCGTTCCACCGCCATCTGAGAAGATGGCCTGGGCGTAAACTTCGCATGATCCACAATGTGGCTGGAAAAGTCAATCAAACCCTTCGTCGCACGCCTTCTGCCCCAGACCTGCCTCCTCTGTGGCGCGCGCGCCGAACAAGCGCTCTGCGCCGCCTGTGAGGCCGATTTACCACGCCTCAACCCGCCGCTGTGCCCGCGCTGCGCCTTGCCTTTGGGGCATCCCGCGGCCCAGTGCGGAGCCTGTCTTAGCACTCCGCCGCCCTATACCCGCACCTATGCGACGTTTGCCTATGCCTTCCCCGTCGACCGCCTGCTCTTGGCACTCAAATTTGGCCAGGCGCCTCTGTTTCGCCGCCTCGCCATCGCGCAATTTTGCGCCGAGCGCATGCTCGCGGGTCCGCGTCCGCCTGGAGATTTGCTCGTCCCCATCCCCTTGGCGCGCGCGCGTCTCGCGGCGCGAGGATTCAATCAGGCGCTCGAAATCGCCCGCCCTTTGGCGCGTGCCGCTGGCATACCGCTGGCCGCCGAGGCGTTGCAACGGGTACGGGAGACCGCACCGCAAACGTCGCTGTCCCAACACGAGCGTCGCCGCAATTTGAAAAACGCATTTCAGGCTCGCCTCGATTGCGAGGGGCGTCACGTGATCCTGGTCGACGACGTCATGACGACCGGATCCACCCTGGCGGCGGCCGCAACAGCTCTCTTGGCGGCAGGCGCTAAAGAAGTCAGTAATTGGGTCGTCGCGCGCGCCTATTGACGCAATTTGCTTTCTGCACTCGCCGCAAGCTCTGCAGGCAGGCGTTGAGTGGCCAAGGCCTGGCGATAGGCTTCCTTTGCCGCCACGGCGTCTCCGGTCGCCTCCAACGTGCGCCCCAGCCCATACCACCATCGCCCCTCTTGAGGTCGGAGGGCCACGGCCTGGCGGTAGCGTTCCACGGCGTCGCGCGGCTTGCCTACACGCTCATAGAGGAGAGCCAAAAAACCCTGATAATCGCTGCTGGCGGCCGCATGCGGCGCATGACGCTCAAGAGTCGCCAGGGCTGTTTCCAATTCTCCAGCTTCATAGTGCAAGCGCGCCGCGATCAACGCCCACTCGATGCGTTTCGCGTCATGCATGAGTCCTTCCTCTGCGATTTGGCGGGCCTCCGCCCATGCCTGCCGCTGCGCCAATATCGCAAGCAGACCTTGCCGCGCTGCGGCATGCGAAGGCTCCATGGCAAGAGCGCGCCGCAAGTTTTCCTCGGCGCTCGCCAGTTCGCCACGACGCAGAAACTCGAGCCCTCGGCTGACGAGACCTTCTGCACCGCTGCGCAATTCATGCGTGATCTTGGCTGACGCCAACGCCTGGGGGCCGCTCTTTTGTTCCGGCTCGGCAGGAGAAGCTAACTGCTGCGCCGTCTGGCTGGACGGCTGACGCGCATCGGTGGCGGAGAATGTGTCGACTTTGGCCATCGTCTGGGGTGGAGACGCACGCATCGAAAGCGTAGAAGCGGATTTCAATGTCGGCATGGTTGTCATGCCTCCCCCTCGGCGGGTGTCGTTCGCCTCTTCGCTTGCTGCCGGGTCTTCCTGCCCCTGAGGCGGCTGTAAGGAGACCACGAGGGGAGGGAGAATCTCTGAAGCGGCGCCAGGCGACGCGGGAGGAGGCGCCATAGCAAGCCTGCCGGGTTCGATCCTGAGAGGGAGTTCCCACCACCAGGCGGCAAAACCTATCGCACCGAGCGCCACACCGGCGCCCAGCATCACGTGCGCCAGGGGATTGCATGACTTTCGAGGCGAAGGCGGCAAGGGACGCAAATGGGGTGGCAAGCCAGCACGCTCCCGCTCACTCGCAGCGCGCGCGTCGAGATCCCGCAGCATGCAGTTGATGACGCTCATTTCGTCCTTCCCCATGCCAACCAACGAAACGGGCGCGCAGGCATCTCGAGGGTATCCCGCGCCGCCGCTCGCACCTCGCGCCATCGCGCCTGCGGCAGGCCCGCGCCAAAGGCCAGCAAAAGCGCCTTGTGCGCCAGGATGTTGACCAGTCGCGGCACGCCCCGAGAATAACGTGCCAAGGACCGGACTGCCCAGGGGGTGAACAAAGGTATGCCACCACCATAACCTGCGCAGCGCAGGCGCTGCTCGAGATAGCGTCTAATCTCGTCCCTGTCGAGGAAATCCAGGCGATGATGAAAGGAGATTCGCTGCCGCAACTGGCGGAAGCGGTGTTCGCGCAGGCGCTCGTCGAGTTCTGGCTGAGCGAAGAGCACGATGGTGATGAGTTTGCGCTTTTCCGTTTCGAGATTGGACAACAGCCGAAGGCATTCGAGCGTCAGCGGCGGCATCGACTGGGCTTCGTCGATGCACAACACGACGCGTTTGCCTGCCTCGGCAAGCTCGAGAAGGCGCCCATTGATGCGCTTGACGAGCAAGCCCAATCCTCCTGGAGTTTCGTCGCCAAGCCCGATCTCGGCTGCGACTTCGTGCAAGAACCCACGCGGATCGAGCATGGGATTATGCACGTAGGCCGCTTGCCAGCTTTCCTCGATCTCGGCAAGGAAACGCCGGCACAGGAGGGTCTTGCCCGTGCCGACCTCGCCGATGACCTTGATGAATCCCTCTCCGCTCGCGAGCGCACAATGCAGAAGATTCAAGGCCTCGCGATGGCTGCGGCTCGGATAGATGAACTGGGTATCGGGAGTAATGCCAAATGGCAATTCCTTGAGGCCGAAATACTCCAGATACATGGGGTGACTCCTGCTTCGCTCATATGGGTACCTCTACGCCCAAACACGCTCCCTGCCATCCAGCGTGGCTGCACGCAAGTACCGCCTCGCCGAAAAAATGCTCGCACGTCTCCGATCGTGCCAAGCTTTCAGGGTTGCGTCAAGACTTCGTAGGGCTGATACGCGCCCGAACCTCTTCGAGATCGCCATTCCACCCTTGGCCGTCGCGAATGATGGTCGGCTTGAGCAAGATTACCAGTTCCCGCTTGCTTTGGCTGGCGCCGCGCTGGCCAAACAAGACGCCCGCAGAGTTCGATAGCGACCCAGGCAAGCCGCTTCGGTCGCTGATATGCTCTTGCGACATGAGGCCGCCTATGGCGACGATTTGGCCATCCCTGACGCGCACGATGCTATCGGTTTCATTGACGTTCGAGGTCGCCAAAGGCAGCTTATACTGGCCGAGCGCACCCAAATCGACGACTTTCTCTTTCTCGGCCACCTGGCTAATGGCCGGGTGGACATGCAGGATGATGTTGCCTTCTTCGTCGATCTGCGGCGTCACGTCCAGAGATATGCCGGAAAAATATGGCTGCAGCGTCAGACTCGGCGTCGAGGTCGTGCCCGCGCTGGTACTCGTCGTCGTGGTGGTGACATTGGTGACGAACAATTCGTCGGTGCCCACCTTGAGAACCGCTTTCTGATTGTTGAGCGTGGCGATGCGCGGGCTCGAAAGGACCGTGACGCTGCCTTGCGTTTCGAGGAAGCTCAACAACGCGGCGAAGTTCGCCGTCTGGAAGGCAAGGCTCACGAAGCCATTGCCCAACGCCGTTGTGGCAATCGTGCCGCCCAGGCCAGGCAGCGCAGTCACATGGGGAGCGCTCAAATTGCCAGCGCCGAAAGGCGCAAGCTGGCTATTGGGAGCAAGAACCCCTAGCGATAGGGCGCTCTCCGTGCGATGAATGAATTTGCCGAATGACGACCAGTTGATGCCTGCCTGATATTGCTCGTTGAGCTTCACCTCGAGGATCTTGGCTTCGAGCATCACTTGCCGCTCGACCATCAATTGCGTCGCTTTCAGATATTGCTCGACCGCACGCAGCTCGCGGGGATAGCCGCGCACCACGACCACGCCGGAAAGGCTGTTGACAACGACCTGCCGGCCTTCGCCATCGACTAGCGTCGCGAGGGCAGCTTGCAGATCACGCCAGAAATCGGCATCGGTCTGGGTTTGCACCCGGCTCGTCAGGTTGGTGGAAGCTTGGGGGGACAAGGGGCTGCCTGCAGCAGGCAGGGGCTGAGCGCCTACCGTGGGCGTGGAGCTGGCAACGGCTCCCGCAGTAGGGCTGCCGATGGCGCTGGACGTCACACGCAGATCCGTCGCGCCCTGGCGACGGCTGGCCAAGTAATTGACCTTGAAAATGCGCGTCTGCAACGTGTTGGGTTGGATCGTGATGCGTCGATCCTTGATCTCGAATTCATAGCCGTAGAGATCCCGGATAGCCTCCAAGGCCTCTTTCACCGTCACATCTTTCAGTTCGATGGTAATGGCGCCGGTCACCTCAGGACTCACCAGCATGTTGTAACGCGTGCCATTGACAATGGCCATGAAGACTTGTTGCGCCGGCGCATTGACCACCGAAAGATCGAAACGTGGCTCGCTTGCTTCCGCTTTGGGAAGCTCGATCGCCAAAGGCGGCAGCAAGGCCGCATCGGCCGTTTTCTGCGCCGGGGCTTTGGTCGATGCGAGCGCTCGCGTGATTTCCTCATCGATCTTGCCGCGCACGGCGTCATCGCGCATCGGCGCTACGCTACAGGCTGTCATCATCGATGCGATGATCATCGTCAGCGCGCGGTTCATCGCGTGTTCTCCTCGATTTTCCTCGGGCGTGTGGGTTTCTGCCCGGTCATGCGTTCTTCATTCTTCGTAGCGACGGGCTTCGCCATCGTCTTTTCCACGGCGGGTGTCAGGCGCAAGACTTCTTCGCCCAGCGAGGAACGAAGAAGAACGTGATCGCTGCCGATGCGCACCAGCCGCGCATCTCGCACCCAACCGCCAAGCTCGACCCACCGTCCATCGATCAAGGCTTTCGGCTTGCCCGCCTTCGGTCGCATGATCGATTGCAAGCCGGCCAACGAAACTTCCCGCGGAGCTTCTTCCATCGTCGCCGTTTCAATGGCCGGTGGCGGGCGCGTCGGGTCACGTAACTGCGCCGCCACGTTGTCCAGCGCAGCCCACAGCACGATCACCAAGAGCCAATGTTTCAAAGCGACAACCATATGGGCTCCAGGCTCAGGGTATAGAGTTTGAAGGTCAGCACGCTGGTGGGATGTTGCTCGACGATGAGTTTGAAGTCCCCCCAAAAAAATCGCCGCTTGTCGTCTTCGAGCTTGTCGAGATAGGCGAGAAGGTCGAGATAGTTGCCGGCCAGGGTCACCTCGAGCGTATGCTGATACAAGTTCGCCCTCGCCGCCGCCTCGTCGTTCGTACCCGCGGCCACTGCGGCTTCTGACTCGGTTTTTTTGCCTGAAAAAAGCAATGGTTTGGGCGGCAGCGTCCTGACGTTGCGCAGTTCCAATCCACGCGTTTGAGCCAACACGCCCTGCAGGAAGCGTAGGCTTTCCTGCGGCGGTACGAGCTGCTTCTCGATCGCATTGAGGGCTTCACGCAGGGCGGTGAGCTTTTCTTCCACCTCTCCAAGGCGAGCACGGTTTTCCGCGTCGGGATCTCTCAGCGAAGCCTGCAGAGCCATCATCTGGGCCGCGAGAGACTGTTGCTCGGCTTCGAGATTCGCAAGCTCCGTGCGCAATTGTTTTGCCGCCACAAGACCTGGCTCGATCCAGCCGAGATAGCCTCCGCCGATGATGACGCCCAACAACGCTGCGATGATGAAGTACTTCTCTCGCTTCGAGCGGGATTCGTAACGCGCATTGAGCGTCTGCCAATGATCGCGTAAGGAAGTGGCCATGCTCATTCAACGCCCCTCATCGTCGTCACCTTCGAGGAGACGGGTTGTGGCAACAAGGAAAACTCGAGCCAGAGAGGCTTCTCGCGAGATGCCCCCATCCCACTCGCCGCTCTTTGCTTTTCGATCGCCTCGTTGTTCGTCTTTTTCGCGGCCAGCTCGAATGCCGCGAAACGCCTGCCTTGGAAAACCGGCTCTCGTTCCAATTTCTCGATATAAACGGACAAATGCGCAGGATCGAGCGTCCTGCCATGCAAGGCCAAATGCTCTCTGGCCGGATCGAACTCGATCATGGTCAGCCAAACCTTCTCATCGCTTTGGCGTGCAAGCGCAGACATTATGCGCGCCGGCGTGTAGCGCACGGCTTGCTGATGTCTCTCGAGGTAAGTCAAGATCTCGTCATAAATCCCCATGAGCCGCCGTTTTTCTTCCACCGCCTTCGTCAGCGCAGCATCCGGCTTTGTCGCCGCAGCTTTGATGCGCAACGATTCGCTTTCCTTGCGCCATTGCGCGACCTCCTCGCTCTTTTGCCGCACTTTTTCGCGCAAGGCAGGTAAATCGCTGCGCACCCAGATGCCTGCCGCCGCAACGATCAAGGAGGTGACGCACGCAGCGCCTACGACAAGCGGCAAGCGTAGCCAATCGCGCTGGCGCCGCAGACGCGGGTCATAGAGATTGACGTGTCGGCGAGTCATGCCCTGGGCTCCGGCGGTCTTGCGTCCCGCAGCGCCGCGCCCAAGGCATACCAGGCCTCCATGTGCACATCCGGACTCGCCAGCGCCGGGGTTTCCGAAAAATCGAGGGCTTGGCCAAGATCGACCCGCTCGACGGGCAAAGAAAGGTTTTCGCCCAGATAGGAGACGAAGGCTTCCCCGCTTGCGGGCGCTGCGACGCATAAGCTCGTCAAGGGGATCGCGCCATAATTGCGATCGAAGTTGTCCAGCGTGCGCTGAATGTCGAGCAAGACGCGTTCGCGTAAATGCTCATTGCCCGCCTCGCTCAGGAGGCGAGCGCCGACGTCGATATGGCGCGCGACATAGAGCTCATCCTCATGACATATGGTGAGCAGCCCCCGATGTTCCTGACAAGACAAAAGCGCCACTCCTCGATGTGCCTGGGCAAAAAAGGAAGCGAGATTGCGCTGCGCGAGTTCGGGAATATCGATCGTGGTAAGGGAGATCTTCGCATCCTGGAAGGCTTGGATGCGCGCCTGCAAAACCTCTTTGGGCGCTGCGACGACCCATAACTGAGCGGGGCGGCCGCCGCTCGCCGGCATCTCGAAGACGTCGATGCCTGCATCCTCGATGGGGAAATCGACCATCTCCTTGGCGCGCCATCGCATCGCTTCGCGCCGCTCTGCGTCATTCAAGGAGCGCAACTCGGCAGGGTAGTCGAACGCTTGCAGCCGATATTGGCCAGGCCCCACCAGTGTCGTCACCATTTGCCCCCAGAGTTTTTTCAAGGGCTTGAGGCGCTTGAGCGCTTCACTTTCCGTTCCCTCCTGCGCGAAGCGCTCATGGGCGATGAGGCGTGGCGCAGCATTTTTCTGCTGCGCCACGCGCACGACGATCAGTCGGCCGTCTTCGAATACGACCGCTGTGCAATCCTTGGCACCGCTTTGGCCAGGATGACGACCGAATCTCATGGGAGGCCCACTCGCATGCTGTAACGCAGTCTAGAGGCAGATTGCCCTCGTGAGCGCGAAAAAAAGCATGCAAAATGGGCAGTTATCTGAAACTCAGGATCGGTTGATCGACGGCGAGGCTTTCGCCGGGCTTGGCAAGCCACTGGTCTACGACGCCGTCCCGCTCGGCGCGCAAGATGTTCTCCATCTTCATCGCTTCGATCTTGGCGAGCACTTCTCCCGCCTTGACTTCTTGGCCGGGCGCAACCGTGATTTGGGTCAGCAACCCTGGCATCGGGGAAAGAAGGAAGCGCGAGGAGTCAGGAGGCGCTTTTTTCGGCATCCAGCGCAGCAACTCCGCCGCGCGCGGCGAGAGCGCCGAGACTGCGATCTCCTTACCCCAATGCAACAGGCGCCACCCCAATCCCCGTCGTTCCACCTGCAAGCAAAAGGGTCGTCCATCATAGCGGCCACGGCAAAGAATTTCTCCGAACCGCCAGTCAAGCACGAGCTCATGAGTCTCGCCCTCCGCGGCGAAACTCACTGTGAAACATGTTTGGCCCTGGGGCGCCACCTTGGCCTTGCGCATTTGTTCGCCCTCGCTGCAGAGGACGAATTCGTTCTCTGGCTCATAGCGATGACCCGGCATCTGACCCGAGATCGTCGCCGCACGCGCTTGCCAACGATACTGCAAGACGGCAGCAACCGACAACAAGAAGGCAGGATCATCGTGAGGCACATCGCTCGCATCGAACCCCTTGGGATAGTGCGTCGCGATGAAGCCCGTGTCGAAATGTCCGGCAACGAAGCGCGGGTGCTGCATCAGCGCCGCTTGAAAAGCAATGTTCGAGGCCACACCGCGGATCACGAACGCGTTCAAGGCCTCGCGCATCTTTTCGATCGCCGCCGCGCGCGTCGCCCCGTGCGTAATCAGCTTGGCGATCATCGAGTCGTAATGCATGCTGATCTCGGCGCCCTCATAAACGCCCGTATCGACGCGGACGCCGCCTTCTTCGGGAGGCGGAATGAACTTGACGAGCCGGCCGACCGACGGAAGAAAGCCGCGGAAAGGATCCTCGGCGTTGATACGGCATTCGATCGCCCACCCCTCGAGGCGAACGTCCTCCTGACGAAAAGGCAAGCGCTCGCCCGCAGCAATGCGGATCATCCACTCGACGAGGTCAAGGCCAGTGATGAATTCGGTCACCGGATGCTCGACCTGTAAGCGCGTATTCATCTCCAGAAAATAGAAAGACTTGTCGCGGCCGACGACGAATTCCACGGTCCCTGCCGACTGGTAGCCGACAGCGTGTGCGAGCTTTACCGCCTGCTCGCCCATCGCGCGCCGCGTGGCGGCATCGAGAAACGGAGAAGGCGCTTCCTCGATCACCTTTTGGTGTCGGCGCTGGATCGAACACTCTCGTTCATTCAGATAAATGATGTTTCCATAGGCGTCGCCCAAGACTTGGATTTCGATATGGCGAGGCTCTTCGATGAATTTCTCGATGAACACGCGATCGTCGCCAAATGCGTTTCTTGCCTCGGTCTGGCAGGAGACGAAGCATTCCGCCGCTTCTTGGTCGTTCCACGCCACGCGCAGACCCTTGCCGCCGCCGCCGGCAGACGCCTTGATCATGACGGGATAACCGATGCGCCGCGCGATCTCGACGGCTTCCTCTTTGCTGCCGATCGCTTCATTGTGGCCGGGAATGGTCGATACGCCAGCCTCTCGGGCGATCCTTTTGGAAGCGATCTTATCGCCCATCGCCGCGATCGACGACGCTTTCGGGCCAATGAAGACGATGCCTTCCGCCTCCAAGCGCTGCGCAAAGGCTTCGTTCTCCGAAAGAAAACCATACCCCGGATGGACGGCCTCGGCGCCCGTCGCTTTGCAGGCGGCAATGATCTTGTCCATGACGAGGTAACTTTCGCGCGCGGGCGCTGCTCCAATGGCGACCGCCTCATCGGCCATTTCTACGAAAAGCGCTTCGCGATCAGCCTCCGAATAGACGGCTACCGTCGCGATACCCAGCTTACGGCAGGTCTTGATCACCCGACAGGCGATCTCACCGCGGTTGGCGATCAAAATCTTCTTGAACATGGCATGCTCCCCTCGCAGTCCTCGACGCGTCACAGCGGAATATTTCCGTGCTTGCGCCAGGGGTTTTCGAGTTTCTTGTTGCGCAACATGATCAGCGAACGGCAAATGCGCTTGCGCGTCTCGTGGGGTTGGATGACGTCATCGATGAAACCGCGCGCGCCCGCCACGAAAGGATTGGCGAACTTAGCCTTGTATTCGGCTTCGCGCAAGGCCACTTTCGCAGGATCGTTTTTTTCCTCGCGAAAGATGATTTCCACGGCCCCTTTGGGTCCCATCACCGCGATTTCGGCCGAAGGCCAGGCGAAATTGACGTCGCCGCGCAAGTGCTTGGAAGCCATGACGTCATAGGCGCCGCCATAGGCCTTGCGCGTGATCACGGTCACCTTCGGCACCGTGCATTCGGCATAAGCATACAAAAGCTTGGCGCCATGCTTGATGATTCCGCCATATTCTTGCGCCGTGCCAGGTAGGAATCCAGGCACATCTACGAAGGTGACGATCGGAATATTGAAAGCGTCGCAGAATCTGACGAAACGCGCCGCCTTGATAGAGCTTTTGATGTCGAGGCAGCCCGCCAACACCATGGGTTGGTTGGCGACGAAGCCCACTGTCGAGCCCTCCATGCGTCCGAAGCCGATGACGATGTTCTTGGCATGATCGGGCGCGAGTTCGAAAAATTCGCCTTCGTCGACGACTTTGTGGATCAGCTCCTTGATGTCATAAGGCTGGTTGGGGTTGTCGGGCACGAGCGAATCGAGCGAGTAGTCGAGCCGATCGGCGGGATCGGAATTTTCGCGCACGGGCGGCGGCTCGCGGTTATTGAGCGGCAGATAGTCGAAGAATTCGCGCAATTTGAGCAGGGCCTCGACGTCGTTTTCGAAGGCGAGATCGGCCACTCCCGACTTGGTGGTGTGAGTGAGCGCGCCGCCGAGCTCTTCCGCGCTCACTTCTTCATGGGTCACGGTTTTCACGACGTCCGGGCCGGTCACGAACATGTAGGAAGTGTCCTTGACCATGAAAATGAAATCGGTCATGGCCGGGCTATAGACCGCGCCACCCGCGCAAGGCCCCATGATCAAGGAAATTTGGGGAATGACGCCCGAGGCGAGAACGTTTCTTTGGAACACTTCCGCATAGCCGCCGAGCGCCGCCACGCCTTCTTGGATGCGCGCGCCCCCCGAGTCGTTGAGCCCGATCACAGGCGCGCCCACTTGCATCGCCTTGTCCATGATCTTGCAGATCTTCTCCGCATGGGCCTCGGACAGAGCGCCGCCAAAGACCGTGAAATCTTGAGAGAAAACGAAGACCATGCGGCCATGGATCGTGCCATAGCCCGTGACGACGCCATCCGAGGGCACTTTTTGCGCATCCATGCCAAAATCATGGCAACGGTGCTCCTTGAACATATCCCACTCTTCGAAACTACCAGGATCGAGTAAGAGCTCGATGCGTTCGCGTGCGGTGAGCTTGCCTTTTGCATGCTGGGTGTCGATGCGTCGTTGGCCGCCACCCAGACGCGCCAACGCGCGCTTTTTCTCGAGTTCGGCGATGATGTCGTGCATGAAGCGCTCCTTCAGAAATAGCGATTGATGAGCATGAGCAGGCGGCGCGCAGCATAGCGGGGCGTGGTGACCCCCTGTTCCACGGCCTCGAGGGCGCTGGGGAGTTCCGCCGCCACGGCCGGATGCTCGCGAAATCGGCGCATGAGGCCTTCTTCGATCGCTTGCCAGAGCCAGGCGACGGCCTGCCGGCGGCGGCGCGACTGCCACTCGCCCGAGCTTTCCATGAGCCGACGATATTCAGACAGGCATCGCCACACCTCGTCGATGCCTTCCCCCTGCTGTGCGCTCGCCATGAGCACCGGCGGACGCCAGTGCGGGTTTTGCGGCGCCAAGAAATGCAGCGCCGATTCCAATTGTTGCGCCGCGCGCTGGGCAGCCGCCTTGTCGATGTCCGCTTTGTTGATGACGATGAGGTCGGCAAGCTCCATGATGCCACGCTTGATGCCTTGCAGCTCGTCCCCGGCGTTGGGCAGCTGCAACAGCACGAAAGCGTCGGTCATGCTGGCGGCCGCCGTCTCGCTCTGTCCCACGCCGACGGTCTCGATCACGATGACGTCATAACCAGCGGCTTCGCACAGCAGGATCGTCTCGCGCGTCCTGGCGGCTACCCCGCCCAACGCGCCAGCCGCCGGCGAGGGGCGGATGAAAGCCGATTCCGATTGCGCCAGCCGCTCCATGCGCGTCTTGTCGCCGAGGATCGAGCCTTTGCTCCGTTGTGAGGAGGGGTCTATCGCCAGCACCGCGACTTTCTTGCCCAGCGCGACGAGGTGCATGCCAAAGGCTTCGATGAAGGTCGACTTGCCTGCTCCAGGCGCGCCCGAGATGCCGATGCGAAAGCTTTTACCCGTATGCGGTAGAAGGGCGTCGAGCAATTTTTCCGCGCGTCCCTGGTCTTCGCTGCGCACGGATTCGATCAAAGTGATCGCCTTGGCAAGCGCACGCCGGCGCCCCGCTAGAACGCCGTCGACGAGTTGCCGATCCGCCGGCGACAACGAGTCAGGCGAATTGCTTGCGGCCATTTCGTTCGCCGCCACCGTCCTATCCGCCATCCTCACGCATCGGGGAGGCGCAGTGCGCGGATGGCGCGCAACACTTGATGGGCGCATTGCGGTATCGGCGTGCCCGGCCCGAAGATGCCTTTGACACCGGCAGCATAGAGCGCTTCGTAATCCTGCACGGGTACGACGCCGCCGACGAACACGGCGATGTCGTGGGCGCCTTCGCGCTTGAGCGCTTCGATCAACTGGGGCACCAGGGTCTTGTGCCCGGCGGCCAGAGTCGACACCCCGATGGCATGGACGTCGTTTTCGATCGCCTGTCGCGCGGCCTCTTCGGGGGTCTGAAACAAGGGGCCGATGTCGACGTCGAAGCCGAGATCGGCGAACGCCGTGGCCACCACCTTGGCGCCCCGGTCATGGCCATCCTGCCCAAGCTTTGCGATCATGATGCGTGGCCGGCGTCCTTCGGCGGCGGCGAATTCATCGACGAGTTCCCTGACTTCGTCGAGGCCAGCCGCGCCGTAGGCGGAGGAATAAACGCCTGAAACCACGTGGTGCGCGGCGCGATGTCGCCCCCAGACTTTTTCCAGCGCTTCCGACACCTCGCCCACCGTCGCGCGCACGCGCATGGCGGCGATTGAAAGCGCAAGCAAATTGCCTTGGCCGCTGCGCGCGCATTCCGTGAGGGCGGCCAGCGCCTCTCGCACCGCCGTCTCGTTGCGCTGCGCGCGCACATGCGCAAGACGCGCGATCTGCGCTTCGCGCACAGCGTGGTTGTCGATTTCCAGGATGTCGACAGGCTCTTCTTTTTCCAGCCTATATTTGTTGACGCCCACGATCACGTCTTGGCCGGAGTCGATGCGCGCTTGTTTTTCCGCCGCGCATTTTTCGATTTGCATCTTGGCCCAGCCTGTTTCAACGGCCTGCGTCATCCCGCCCATGGCTTCCACCTCTTCGATCACGCTCCAGGCCTTTTCCGCCATCTCGTGCGTGAGGCGCTCCATCAGGTAGCTCCCACCCCAAGGGTCGATCACGTTCGTGATATGCGTTTCTTCCTGCAAGATGATTTGCGTGTTGCGCGCAATACGCGCCGAGAATTCGGTCGGCAAAGCGATCGCTTCGTCGAATGCATTCGTATGCAGGGACTGCGTGCCGCCAAAGACCGCCGCCATGGCTTCGATCGTGGTGCGCACGATGTTATTGTAGGGATCCTGTTCGGTCAGACTCCAGCCCGACGTCTGGCAATGCGTGCGCAGCATCATCGAGCGCGGCTGCTTGGCCCCGAATCGTTTCATGATGCGCCACCACAACAGCCGCGCCGCGCGCAGCTTGGCGATTTCGAGATAGAAATTCATGCCGATGCCGAAAAAGAACGACAGGCGTCCGGCGAAGGCATCGATGTCGAGCCCGCGCGAAATCGCCGCGCGCACATATTCCATGCCGTCGGCCAGAGTAAAGGCGAGCTCGAGCGCCTGGGTCGCTCCCGCCTCCTGGATGTGGTAGCCGGAAATCGATATCGAGTTGAATTTCGGCATCTTTTCTGCCGTATAGGCAATGATGTCGGCGACGATGCGCATCGAAGGCGCCGGCGGATAGATATAGGTGTTGCGCACCATGAATTCTTTCAGGATGTCGTTCTGGATGGTGCCAGAAAGCGCCTCTTGCGCGACCCCCTGTTCTTCGGCAGCGACGATGTAACCGGCCAGCACTGGCAACACGGCGCCGTTCATGGTCATCGAAACGGACACCTTGTCGAGCGGAATGCCGTCGAAAAGGATTTTCATGTCTTCGACCGTGTCGATGGCCACCCCCGCCTTGCCGACATCGCCGACCACGCGCGGGTGATCGGAGTCATAGCCGCGGTGCGTGGCCAAGTCGAAGGCCACCGAGACACCCTGGGCGCCCGCCGCGAGCGCTTTGCGATAAAAGGCATTGGACTCCTCGGCCGTGGAGAATCCCGCATACTGCCGGATCGTCCACGGCTTCACCGTATACATGGTCGCCTGCGGGCCGCGCACGAAAGGCTCGAACCCCGGCAAGGTGTCCGCATAGGGCAAGCCCTCGATGTCCGCACGCGTATAAAGGGGTTTGACAACGAGCCCTTCGGGGGTGACCCAGGAAAGCTTGTGCAAGTCACCTCCCGGCGCCGATTTGGCCGCCGCTTTCTCCCAGGTCTCGAGGCTCGGAATCTTGAGTTCGGGATCTCGATTCATCGCTCCACTCCGTGTTGCCGGCTTGACAAGGCGGGCGGTTGATAATACTGTATCCATAATTATGAATGCAAGAGCGCCCGACGGGTTTTCCGATTCCTTGGCTTTGCCGGCGTTGTTCGAGCGGGTCGCCGAAAAACTGCGCGCGCGCATTTATGCGCACGAGCTCGCGCCCGGGGCTTGGATCGACGAACAGGCGCTTGCCGAAGAATTCGGCATTTCTCGCACGCCCTTGCGTGAGGCGCTGAAAGTCTTGGCCGCCGAGGGCTTGGTCGTTTTGAAACCCCGCCGTGGCTGTTATGTCGCCGAACTTTCTGAACGAGACATCGACGAAATCTTTTCCGTGCTGGCCATGCTCGAAGGACGCGCCGCCGAAGAGGCGACGCGGCGCGCCACCGCCGCCGACCTCGCCCGCCTCGCCGCAATCCAAACCGAACTCGAGACGCACGCAACCCCAACGAGCGCCGACCGCTTCTTCGAGATCAATCAAGTCTTCCACGATACGCTCAAGGAGCTCGCAGGCAATCGCTGGCTGGCGCACCTGATCGATGATTCTCGCAAGTTTCTGAAGCTGACGCGGCGCGATTCCTTGCGGCTTGCCGGCCGCATCCAGGCATCCGCCTCCGAACACGCTGGCATCCTCGCTGCGATCGCTGCGCACGACCCTGCGCTTGCAAACCAGCGTATGCAGGCGCACATCCTTTCCGGCCGCGCGGCCGTCGCGCAACTGAAGACGCCATGACGGGCCAAGTGCTTTACCAGCGAGACGGAACGCTCGCGCATGTCATCCTCGCCCATCGCCCGCGCAAGAACGCGCTGGATTTGGCGATGTGGCGCCAGCTTGCCGAAACCTTCGCGGCATTGTCCGCCGACGAGACGCTGCGGTGCGTGATCATCCGCGGCGAAGGCGAAGACTTCGCTGCCGGCGGCGATCTCGTCGAAATGGCGCAGCGACGCACGAGCTTAGAGGCGGCCCTCGATTATCATGAAACCGTCGGCGCCGCGCTCGACGCGATCGCCGACTGTCCCCATCCGACGATCGCCGCGATTCGCGGCGTCTGCGCCGGTGGAGGGCTTGCCATCGCCTGCGCCTGCGATCTGCGCATAGCCGACGCCACGGCGCGCTTGGGCATACCGATCAATCGGCTGGGTTTTTCCCTCTATCCCGGAGAACTCGCGCGCCTGATGGCGGTCGCGGGCACGGCCGTCGTGCGCGAGCTCTTGCTCGAAGGCCGCCTCCTTTCCGCCCAAGAGGCCTACCAAAAAGGGCTTTTGACGCGCCTCGTCATGCAAGATTGGCACAGCGAGATCATGGCCACGGCGCAGCGCATCGCCCAAGGCGCCCCGCTCGTCGCGCGCGCACACAAACAATGGATTACGCGGCTGTCCAACCGCGTCTTATTGACAGAGGAGGACAAGCGCGCAGCGTTTGCCTTCCTCGCCAGCGAAGACTACCGGGAAGGCATGCAAGCCTTCCTGGAAAAACGGACGCCGCGTTTCCGCGGCCGCTAAAGAGCCCATCGACCGCTTTCGCTTTCGACAAGGAGGAACATCCGGTGCTGCGCGTTCTCGTGAGTTTCCTAGGGCTAGCGGTGGCGATATTGACGCTGCCCGCGCACGCGGCGCAACCGCTGCCCAAAAACCGCATCGTCATTCAAGTCAATGAAGACGGCGTCAAGAAATGGGGCACGGTGCTCGCGAACATCCGCAACATCCAGGCCGAGCTCGGCGTCAAAAACGTCGCGATCGCTCTCGTCGCCATCGGGCCTGGCCTCGAGATGCTGACGGCTGAATCGCTGGTCGCGAACGAGGTCAGGGACGCCCTCGCGAGCGGCGTGGAATTTCTCGCCTGTGGCAATACGATGAAGGCGATGAAGATCGACAAGAGCGAGCTCATCGATGGCGTCGCCATCGCCCCAGCCGGCTATGTCGAAATCATGAAGCGGCAGCAGCAGGGCTGGGTCTATCTACGTCCCTGAGCAGTTCCCTTTTATCGACCCCAAGGAGGAGACAATGATAAAAGCATATATTTTCGCCATGGGCTTGACGGTTCTCACCCTCGGCGGACTTCCACCGGCCCTTGCTAGCGGACAGGGCGGCGTCAAGGTCGTCTATCATGTCAACCAGGGCCTCGAACAAGCCAGCGACGGCCTGCGCAATATCCGCAACCACCTGAGCGCCGAACCGAACGTGAAGATCGTCGTCGTCACGCACGGGCGCGGCGTCGATTTCTTGCTCGAGGGCGCGCGCGACAAGAATGGCAATCCCTACGAGGTCGTCGTCGAGGAACTGGCCGCTCGCGGCGTCGAATTCAAAGTCTGCAACAATACCCTTCAGGCGCGTAATATCGAAAGAAACAAGGTCATCCCACAAGCGAGCATCGTCCCCTCAGGGGTCGCCGAGATTGGCAGGCTGCAAGCGCAGGAGGGATATGTCTATCTCAAACCCTAAGCGTCTTCTCATCGACTTTGCTCAGGTCGACACCATCCTGTTGGACATGGATGGGACCTTGCTCGACCTTCACTTCGACAATCATTTCTGGCAGGCGCATGTGCCTCGGCGTTACGCCGAGGCCAAGGGCATAGCCGAGGACGAGGCGCGCGCGGAATTGATGGCGCGTTATCGGGCGCGTGCCGGCACGCTCGAATGGTATTCGGTCGATTTCTGGCAAGACGAGCTTGCTCTCGACATCATGCAACTCAAGGAAGAAATCGCGCATTTGATCCAGGTGCATCCTGCCGTCGGCGATTTTCTCGCCACCATGCGCGCGCGCGGCAAAAGACTCGTGCTCGCCACCAACGCCCACCACAAGAGCATCACGTTGAAAATGGGGCGCACGGGCTTGGCGCTGCATTTCGACGCCATCGTTTCCTCCCACGCCCTCGGCTGCCCGAAGGAAACCCAGTGCTTTTGGCATCGACTGCGCGAAATCGAGCCCTTCGATCCAGAGCGCACGGCGCTCATCGACGATAGCCTCCCCGTGCTCAATGCCGCGCGCGACTTTGGCATCCGTCATCTCCTCGCCGTGCGCACCCCCGATACCCGGCGTCCCGCGAACGACACCACGCCCTATCCTGCCATTGACAGCTTTGCCGAACTACTCTCATAATGAGAACCATTCTCATATGAGTATTCGGCAATGAGCGCTACGGCGACAGTTTTTCCTTTGCATGGCCCGTTCCTGCGCGGCGGCGCCCCCCCGCGTGTTGCTTTGGTCGGGCGCGCAGGCGTCGGCAAAAGCCGCATTTTTCGGGCTGCCGCCAGTGTAGCCGTGCAACACGAACGACTCGCGGGCATCGGCCCCGCCTATGAAGAATGCCTTGTCGAAATCGGCCTGGAGCGCATCTCTTTGGTCGATCTGCCCGCCGTCGATTCATTACACGACCTCAGCGACGAATCGGCGATCATCCTCAAGTACCTGCTCTGGGGCGATCACTGGCCGGCCATCGCGCGTCACGAAGCGCGTCTGCCCCAGGCGCCTTTCGCCGCGCCCGATGTCCTGCTCCTGGTCATGGACGCCACGGCGCTCGCGCGCGATCTCGAGCTCGCGCTCGAGATGGCTGCGCTCGGTCGCCCCCTCGTCATTGCGCTCAATCGCATGGACGAGGCGCGGGCAAAACGCTTGTTCATCAACGTCAGGCTGCTTTCCGAAAAGCTAGGCGCCGCCGTGGTGCCGACCGTGGCGCATATGGGCTTGGGGCTTGCCGATCTCTTTACGGCCGTTGCACGCGCCGCGCGCGATAAACGTGCGCCCACGCCGCAACCGCCGAGCCCCTATCTTGCCCAGGCGTTGGCGCCGATCGCCGAAATCGCCCGCCGCCCCGAGATCGCCAATGCCTTTGCCATGCCCGCCACCTTCCTGGCCGAGCAATTCGCAGAAAACGATGCCTACTTCTTCCAGGAACTGAACGCACATTTCCCTGCCGCGGCATCCGAGCTCCGTGAGCGCCGCACAGCCGCCGCCGCGTTTCTGCCCCGACCTTTGGCCGAGGAAATCCACGCCGACCGCCACCACCGCGCCGCCTTGCTTTTCGAAGCGGTCACCCGCCCAGGGCGGGGAGAAAGGATTCCGACCTGGCAAAGGCTGCTCGACGAAATGTTCCTGCACCCCCGTTGGGGCTTTTTCGGTTCGCTCACCGTCTTCGCATGGGTGCTCTTTTTCGTCTTCGAAGTCGCGAAATGGATCGATGCTGCAACCGTCGCGCCGCTCATTTCCATGCTTGAGCCCTGGCGCCCCACGAACCTCTCGGGCGTCCTCGCCCGGGCCGTCGTCGATGGTCTGGTGGGACTTCTGGGCATCGCCATTCCCTATATGCTGCCTCTGGTGATGCTCTTGGTCTTTCTCGAGGAGTCGGGCATCATGCATCGCGTAGCCTTCGTCGTCGATCGAGGATTCCATCGTTTGGGGCTCCATGGCGGCGTCGCGCTCCCTTTTCTGATGGGGCTGGGCTGTAATGTGCCCGCGCTTGCCGCAACGGCAGCGACGAGCCAAGGCCGCGACCGCGTGATCGCCTCGCTTTTGATCACTTTCCTGCCCTGCTCGGCGCGTTCGGCTATCCTTTTGGCCTTGGGCGGAAAATACTTGGGTGGCGTGGGCGTTTTCTTGCTGTTTTTGCTCGCCCCCGTCGTTCTCAGCGTGGTCGGCAAACTGCTCAAGCATCGCTATCCCGAAACCACCCCCGGCATGATCTTGGAGATTCCGCCTTATGGCTTGCCTTCGGTGCAAACGCTGCTCAGGAACACCTGGGAACGCAGCCGCGACATCGTCACCATCGTCTTGCCCTTGCTCGTCGTGGGCAGCGTCGTTTTGGCTTTGCTCGCACATTTTGGCCTCGAACGAGGGATCAACGCGCTCCTTTCCCCCATCACCAGCGGCTGGTTAGGACTGCCCAGCGCCCTGGGCGTACCCCTGCTCTTCGGCGTCTTGCGCAAGGAGTTGTCTTTGTTGATGATCTTTCAGGCGCTCGGCACGCAAGAGCTTGCGGACGTTCTCTCGCCGGCAGAGATCGCTGTTTTCCTTGCCTTCCTCACCTTCTACATGCCCTGTGTCTCGACGTTGGCGATGTTGCTCAAGCTGCTAGGCCGACGCGAAGCCCTGTTTGCAGCGCTCCTCTCCCTCGCCGTAGCGCTCGTCGTCGCCATGCTGGTGCGCCTTTGCCTTGCCTTGGCCGCAGTAATCTGGTGAAGGGGCTGCCCGCGGGGACAACGTCGATGCGCTGAACACGCATCCTACCGGAATGGCTGCGCCAGAATTCGAGAAGCCGCGTCAGCCTACTTTGGCGCAACGGAAAGGCGCGCCCACGCGCACCAGGGCGAGGCGCTTCCGGATCGACAAGCTGGCTGACGACAAGCAGAGGCGCTCCGATCGGCCGAATGCGCGCTATGACCACAGCGAATATCCATCCCTCCGCTGCATCGAGCAAACCTGTCGCTTAGCGCCTGGAGGACCTCGAGCGCCGGCCAGCGCTCGTCGAAAGAGGCTCTGCGTCTTACGCGCTTCAGCCGCCAAGCGCGGCGATGACCTCTGGCGGCGCTTGTACGAGCTCGATCAGCACTCCCTCGCCGGCGAGCGGGAATTCATCGCTGGGCTTCGGATGGATGAAGCAGATGTCGTATCCTGCCGCGCCTTTGCGGATGCCTCCCGGCGCGAAGCGCACGCCCTGCGCGGTCAGCCATTCCACGGCGCGCGGCAGATCATCGACCCACAAACCCACATGATTGAGCGGCGTCAAATGCACGGCGGGCTTCTTCTCGGCATCCAGCGGTTGCATCAAATCGATTTCCACGCGGTGGGGGCCGACGCCCAGCGTACAGATGTCCTCATCGACGTTTTCTCGTTCCGAA
The DNA here is from genome assembly GCA_026417115.1 of Rhodocyclaceae bacterium. Classification (GTDB taxonomy): domain Bacteria; phylum Pseudomonadota; class Gammaproteobacteria; order Burkholderiales; family Rhodocyclaceae; genus Sulfuricystis. The sequence continues at coordinate 5,254 of JAOADW010000026.1, read as the reverse complement.
ACGAAGCTTCCCGTCACCGAAAGGCCGAGCAGGTCGACCCAAAGCTTCCTGAGGCGCTCTTTGCTGACGCCGCCAAGGGCGATCTGCTGAATGCCGAGAATGCGAAATGGGCGCGTAGTCATGTTTTCCTCCCTCTGACGAATAGATAAAGACCGACGACGAGCATCGGCAGAGACAGCCACTGCCCCATGCTGACGACATACGAATGACCGAAAATGCCCTGATCGGGCTCGCGGAAATATTCGCCACACCAGCGCGCAAGACCATAGCCGATCAAGAACAAGGCCGAGACCTGCCCGCGTGGCCGAGGTTTGGCGGAAAACCAGACAAGCAGCGCCCACAGGAGAAGCCCTTCGGCGAACGCCTGGTAGAGCTGCGAGGGATGGCGTGGAAGCCCATCGACGTGCGGAAAGATCATCGCCCAAGGAAGATCCGGGCTGGCGATACGCCCCCAGAGTTCGCCATTGATGAAGTTGCCGATGCGCCCCAGCCCCAACCCGATGGGCACCAGCGGCGCGCCGAAATCGGTGACCTGCCAGAAAGAGAGGCCGCGACGATGCGCAAACCAGGCCACGGCCACGAGCACGCCCAGAAAGCCACCGTGAAAGCTCATGCCGCCTTTCCAGATCGCAAGGATTTCCCACGGCTGAGAAAAATAGTAAGCCGGCTCGTAAAACAGCACCTGGCCCAAGCGCCCGCCAATGATCACTCCCAAGACGCCATAAAAGAGGAGATCATCGACGTCCTTGTCGGAAAGCCCATGCCAAGGCTGCTTACGTAGGCGGCGCTTGCCGAACACGAGAAAGGCGATGAACGCCAAGAGATACATGAGACCATACCAACGGATGGCCAACGGGCCGAATGAGACGGCGACGGGATCGAACTGGGGATGGATCAGCATAAGTGCGCATTTTGCCGGAACACGCGCCGCTCACGTTACACTTTCGCCATGCTGACCATCGCGACGTGGAATATCCACAAGGGCTTGTCCCAGTTCAACCGGCGCCTGACCGTCCATGAGTTGCGCGAGCGGCTGCGCCAGATCGACGCGGACATCGTCTTTTTGCAGGAAGTGCAAGGCGCGCATGCAGGCCATGCCGCGCGCCACGAAAACTGGCCGCAAGTCCCCCAGCACGAATTCCTCGCCGAGGGGGTATGGCCCAATCATGCCTATGGCCGCAACGTCGCGCATGATCTGGGCCATCATGGCAACGCGATTCTTTCTCGCTTTCCGATTCTCCAGAGCCGCCGTCATGACATCACGCGTCTGCGCTTCGAAAAGCGCGGCCTGCTGTTTTGCGAAATCGACGTGCCGGGAATTTCTCGTCCCCTTGCTTGCATCTGCGCCCACCTTTCGCTCTTTGGGCGCTCTCGTCGGCGGCAATATGAAATGCTTGCGCGCTTCATCGCCGAAAACGTCGATCCCGAAAGCCCACTCGTCGTCGCTGGCGATTTCAACGACTGGGGAGGCGTCGCGCAACGGGCATTCGCGCCGCATTTAGGACTCGTCGAGGTATTCGCTCACCAGATGGCCAAACCGACCAAGAGTTTCCCGGCCGCTTTGCCCATGTTGAGGCTCGATCGCATCTATGTGCGCGGCCTTGCGCCCTTATCATGCACGGTGCATAGCGGGCCGGCGTGGGCCGCGCTCTCTGACCACGCGGCGCTCTCGGCGCGCATAGGCATGCTGACATCATGAGCCTTGACCGCTCTCTCGATCATTGCGCAGGCCTTGCATTGCTGCCCGGCAACGACATCGAGCTGCTCGAGTCGGGCGCCGAATATTTCCCGGCGTTGATTGCGGCAATCGACAGGGCGCGGCGCGAGGTGCATCTCGAAACCTATATCTACGCCGCCGACGCGACCGCACGTGCGGTCACCGATGCGCTGGTGCGCGCCGTGCGCCGCGGCGTCAAGGTGCGCGTGCTCGTCGATGGCTTTGGCGCGCGCGAATTCCCCCGTCGCCATGGGGAGGAAATCGTCGCCGCCGGCGGAGAAATCGCCGTCTATCGACCCGAGGTCGCTCGCTTGGCCTTGCGACGCAATCGCCTGCGACGGCTGCATCGCAAGCTGGCTGTCATCGATGGCGAGATCGCTTTCGTCGGCGGCATCAACATCATCGACGACCTCGACACGCCCGGCCTTGGTCCCCGCTATGACTATGCCGTCAAGGTGCGTGGCCCTTTGGTCGTCGCCATTCACCGCCATGTGCAAAAACTCTGGCGCTTGGTGGGCTGGGTGAGCCTGCGTCGGCGCCAGCCGCTGCCGCGCACCGCCCTCAAACAGCCGGCGGCTCTCGGCACGATGGCCGCGACTTTCGTCGTGCGCGACAACCTGCGCCACCGGCGCGACATCGAAGAAGCCTATCTTGCTGCGCTCGCGGCGGCGAAGAAGGAGGTCTGGATCGCCAATGCGTATTTCCTGCCGGGTCTGCGCTTCCGCCACGCCCTCATTCACGCCGCCCAGCGCGGCGTCGCCGTCAATGTCTTGCTGCAGGGGCGTGTGGAATATGCGCTCCTGCATTACGCGACGCAAGGCCTCTATCGTCATTTGCTCGCCGGCGGCGTACGCATCTGGGAATACCAAAGCGGCTTTCTACATGCCAAAGTGGCCGTCGTCGACGAGCTTTGGGCCACCGTCGGCTCTTCCAACATCGATCCTTTCAGCCTGTTGCTCGCACGCGAAGCCAATGTCATCGTTTGCAATCAGCATTTCGCGCGCCGACTCAAAAGCAGCCTGTTGCGCGCAATCGCCAACGACGCCGTGGAAATCACGCACAGCGCGCTCGCTGCGAGCCCATGGTGGAAGCGCGCCTTACGTTGGGCAGCTTATGGCCTGGTGCGGGTGCTGCTGGGCATTACGCGCTACGGCGGCGAGGATTACCGCGAATGAACCACGGGCGCCGGCAGGCGCACGCACGGCGGCACGCGCGACAATGACCAGTGCATCTTAGCCCATGCGAGAAATTCCTGCGGCGGCGCTCGACGCAGTTCGCGCGGAGGCGCAAGTCCCAAAAATTGCGCAGCGGCGAAAAGGGTCGCCGTGGGATCGCGTGCATCGACCGGCTGCGCGCGCGTTTGTTTGGAAAGCTTGTGCCCCTGTGCATCCACGGCGACGGGCAAGTGGGCATACTGCGGAATAGACCGCTCAAGAAGCCCATACAAATAGATCTGCCGCGCCGTCGAGGCGATGAGGTCGGCGCCGCGCACGACATGATCGACGCCCGCATCGGCGTCATCGACCACGACCGCGAGCTGATAGGCGAAATGACCATCGGCGCGCCGCACCACGCAATCGCCAGCCTCCTGCGCGAGGTCCTGGCGCTGTGCTCCCTGGATGAGATCCACGAACTCGACGACGCCTTCCATGCGCACACGTAAGGCGCGCGCCTGTTTGCCGGGCGCAAGTCCCCGACGGCACGTGCCTGGATAAACAGGCGCGCCATCGGCGCCCAGGCGGGCGCCTGCGAGCTCGCGCCGCGTGCAGCCACAAGGGTAGATCATGCCAAGCGCCTTGAGTCTCTCCAGTGCTTCCTCGTAACGCGCGGTGCGCTGGCTCTGATAGACCACGTCATCATCCCACGCGAAACCATGGGCTTCGAGCTGGCGCAGAATCGTTTCTGCATAGTGCGGGCGACAGCGCTCACGATCCAGATCTTCGATGCGCACGAGCCAGCGTCCGCCGCGCGCTTTCGCTTCGAGGAAAGAACCCAGCGCGGCGATGATCGAGCCAAAATGCAATGGCCCCGTCGGCGAGGGCGCGAAACGACCACAAGCAGTAGGCGTGTTCATGGGCATGGCGAAAAGAATGGAAAGCGGGTAGCATCATGCATCCGACGACACCCAGGAGAGACTAACATGGCCACCGTCGCAATGACCGCCGCCAACTTCAAAGACATCATCGACAACAACCCCATCGTAATCATCGATTTCTGGGCCGAATGGTGCGCCCCTTGCCGCTCGTTCGCCCCGACTTTCGAAGCCGCTGCGGAAAAATACCCGCAGATCGTCTTCGCAAAGGTCAACACCGAAGAAGAACGCGAGCTCGCCGCTGGCTTCAACATCCGCTCGATTCCGACGTTGATGGTGTTTCGCGACCAAATCATCCTCTATGCCGAGGCAGGCGCCCTCCCCGCCTCGGCTTTCGATTCCCTCATCGAACAGGTCTTGGCTCTCGACATGGACAAAGTGCGCGAGGAAATCGCCGCACAAGGCTGATCCTTCCTTGGGCAGGCCTCGCAAACTTGCGGGGCCTCATGAGCGGCGATGATTCGGGCATGATCGCCGTCGCCCCCGTGGGAAGTCAAGGCTTTTCGTGGCGAGTCGGCCTTGCCACGAAAGACCTCGGCCTATACGGGCGCTTTGGCGTCTGCCTGCTTCTGCCAGGCCATTGACCTCGCAGCCACGTCGCAACCGAGCGGGGCTTACGCAAAGCCCCACATTCCAGGAAACCCTGAAAAACCGTGGCGAGCGGCTGAAAAACACGGCGCGCAGAGCGCAGCGGACGCCGAGCGGTCTGGCCAGCGGCCGGCGCCAAGACATCGCGCATCCCCGCCATCCGGCCGCGCAGCAGGATATTCAGAGGGTTGCTGACCTCTGCCGTCATCCCCTGCCTGCATCCGCCCAGCAAAAACCATTGCGGCGCTCTCGAACAGGCCTTGGCCCCTGCCGATGCTACGATGCGTGCGGCGCGCCTGGCGCGGGCGCCCCACACGTGGGCGCAGCGAATCGACGTCGCGCCAAGATCCCACTCTCTCAACCTGCCAGCCGAAGCCAGGGTCGCAGGCTTTCTTTCGCTCATGACATATGCCAAAATGGCGCGCTCTCGAGGAATATGCGGGAAGGCTTCCGCACGCCAATGAAAATCGATCATTTCGCAAGCTTGCGGCCTCTGTCATATTTCGCAATATTCGAACAAAATTTCCATACCGGAAGGATGCCCGACGATGGAAAGCAGAATCTTCGCATTGACCTTTCTCACCCCCGCCTTCTTAGGCGACTCCCACCAGAACGGCCGCTGGCGCACCCCGCCCATCAAGGCGCAATTGCGACAATGGTGGCGGGTGGCCTATGCAGCCGACCATGGCTTTCAGGTCAAGGTCGCCGACATGCGATGCGAGGAGGGCCTGTTGTTCGGCAACGCCTGGCTAGATAAAGCGTTCTGCAAAAGCCTGGTGCAGCTTCGGCTGGATCGCTGGGACACGGGAAAACTCTCTAAAAAAGTTTGGGGCCAACAGGAAGTCAACAAACAACAT
>JAOADW010000005.1 GCA_026417115.1 Rhodocyclaceae bacterium | reverse complement strand
GGAAGACATCGCCCTCGCGCGTCTCGACGGCCACCATGTTCCACAGGTGGCAGACCTCGGTCTGGCCGATGCGGTGGATTCGCCCGAAGCGCTGCTCGATGCGATTCGGGTTCCAGGGCAGGTCGTAGTTGACCATCAGGTTGGCGTTTTGCAGGTTCACGCCTTCGCCAGCGGCATCGGTGGCGACCAGCACGCGCACCGCGTGGTCGTTGCGAAACAGCTCTTGCACCTTGCGGCGTTCCTCGCGCCTGACACCGCCATGTAGGGTCACCACGGCCTCCTCGCTGCCGGTGAGCCCGCGTATCTTGGCGGCCAGGTAGTTGAGCGTGTCGCGGTGCTCGGTGAAGATGATCAGCTTGCGCTGGCGGCCCGCCTCGTCGTGCATCTCGGGCGTGTCCTGCAAGAGGCGTGAGAGCTCTTCCCACTTGCGGTCCTGGCCGGAGTGGACGACCTGGCGCGCCTGCTCCTCCAAGGCTTCGAGGAGGATGATCTCGTCCTCGAGCTCCTGGATGGTCTGCGCGGCGGTGGCCTGGTCGACGACGGCTTCCTCGAAGTCCTCGTATTCGTCGGGCGACAGCGCGTCGGCCGACTCCCAAATGTCCGGGATCGTGGCCATGTTGGCCGCGATTTCATCGGGATGCGGGCGAGACGCCCGCGCTCCCAGTTTTTCTTCCTCGAGGCGGCGTTTGAGCTTGATGCGCCGGCGTTTGAGCGACTGGTAGATGGCCTCGGGGCTGGAGGCGAGGCGGCGCTGCAGCGCGGCCAGCGCGAAACCGACGGTGCCCTTGCGGCCGCCATCGTCGAGTTGATCGGCCTTGTCGAACTGCTCTTTGACGTATTCAGTAACGGCAGCGTAGAGCGCAGCCTCCAGGTCGGACAATTTGTAGTTGACGGTGTAGGCCCGGCGCTCGGGGAACAGGGGGGTACCGTCGAACTTGAGCAAATCTTCCTTGACCATGCGGCGCATCAGATCGGTGACGTCGACCTTGTGCGCACCATCGCGGAATTTGCCATAGAAGCGGTCGGCATCCAACAGCGACAGGAACAGCTGGAAGTCCTCCTCCTTGCCGTTGTGTGGCGTAGCGGTCATCAGCAGGAAGTGCCGCGTGATTCGCCCCAGCAGCTCGCCGAGCTGGAAGCGTTTGGTCTTGTTGACCTTGTTGCCGAAGTAGTTGGCCGAGAGCTTGTGCGCTTCGTCGACGACCACCAGGTCCCAGTGTGTGAGAAGCAGCTTCTCTTGCAGGTCTTCGGCGCGGGCCAGTTGGTCCAGCCGGGCGATCAGCAAGTCGATGTCGTCGAAAGGATTGCCGCTGCGGGATTGTTCGACCTGTTCGCGCGAAAAAAGCGCGAACGACAGGCCGAACTTTTCAAACATTTCGTCCTGCCACTGTTCCACCAGGCTGCCGGGCGCAACGATCAGCACGCGCTGGGCATCGGCGCGCATCAAGAGCTCGCGGATGAACAGGCCGGCCATGATGGTCTTCCCGGCGCCAGGGTCGTCGGCCAGCACAAAGCGCAGCGGCTGGCGCGGCAGCATCGACTCGTAGACTGCGGTGATCTGGTGCGGCAGCGGCTCCACGTTCGACGTGTGCACCGCCATCATGGGGTCGAACAGGTATGCCAGATCGATGCGCAAGGCCTCTACGGCCAGCTTGAAGTCTTCGCCGGGTGCATCGAATGCCCAGGGGCGTCCTGCCTCGGCCAACGACAGCTTGGCTTCGTCGGTGCGGAACAGCATCCGCTCCAGCAGCTTGCCGTCGGCGGTCTTGTAGTAGACGGTCAGGGCATTGTCACCGACCGGCTCGGTCGTGACGATGCGCACCACCTGCCCGGGCTCCAGGCCCGAGATAGCCGCATTCTTCTCGATCTGTTCGAGTTTGAGCACGGTGCCACTCTGATCTCGTGTGCGGTGGAGGGGTCGATCGCTGCCTGCAGCAAGTCGTTGCAGATATCGAAGGCGGTGGCCGTGTGACAGACTCCGGGAAGCTGGGCATAACTCTCCTCTCTACACGTACCCGGATCCGATCTTATTATACAGTGCATCGGCAAGGACGTCCAGTGCTTCTCGAGCGCGAAAGGGCAATGCCCAAGCCGGAAGCGCCGCTCGTAATCTTCGGCTCCCGAGGGCTGATCCGGAGCAGGCGGGCCTTCTCCCCAGCGCTTTGTTGCACATCCGCCCCGTCGGAATGTTCTGGCCAGCGCTGAGTTCGATCACGATGGCTATAGACGCGTCACTCCGCCAACTCTTTGGCCGCAGTGCATGCGTCGGGAAGGCTGGCTGATCCAATCTGGCCTAGCCATTGAACATCAGGGGTGTGGGCGAGCCAGGCACCGGCAGTGGGGGCAATGCGGCAAGCGGGAAACTTGGCGGCAGTGCAGTTTCGTCGACGACTGGCTCGAAGCCTGCTTGCCATCTGACCGGTGAGCTGGGTGCCCGCGCCCTCTTCGGTGATCGCATCCGACATGAACCTTCCTTGTCACGGGCTATGCCGATCGGAACATGGCGTATAGAAATGATAAATGAGTTTCTGTGCGGCGTGCTACTGGGCGTCGATCTCATTGAGCATGTCGCGAATCTTTCGCATCAGTTCCGGTTTGCTGCGAATCATCCGCAGCGCTTTCCCCTCGATCTGTCTGACCCGCTCTCGGGTGATGCCAAGCGCCTGTCCGACCTGTTCAAGTGTCATGTCGTGAAGATAGCGCATGATCAGCACCTGCCGGGCCCTTCTGCCGAAACGCTGAGGCTGCATTGGCGTCGCGGTATCGGCAAGAGGCCAGTTATCGAGCATGCGAACGATTTGTTTTGCGCGAGATTCGGTTTGCATGATCGCGTTTGGTCATTTCGATGCAGGCATGATAGTCGATGGTCTGCGCCCTTGGGAAAAGGCGACAGTAGTTATGTCAAGTAATGGCCTTCGCCGATTCGATCCAATGCGCTTCCTCTCAGTGCATTGCGCCTGCATCCGCGAGGAAGGGGATTCCGCCATGCCCTTTTTCAGCTAAGTTGCGTGCGGAGGGTTTCATGCATGGCGGGAAAGCGCCCAACGCACGTGTTCGCGCACGAGGGCAGAGGGGTGGTCGAGGCGGCTAGCGAGAGCGGCCTTGATGCGCTGAGAGGGCGCTGCGTTGCCAAGCGCGACGGCGAGGTTGCGCAGCCAGCGCTCGTAACCGATGCGTCGGATGGGGCTGCCGGTGAAACGCGTGGCGAATTCTTCTTCGCTCCAGGCAAAGAGCTCGACGAGCCGTGCGGCGTTGAGGCCGGCGCGCGGAGAGAATTCGGGTGCGCCGAGAGGGGCGAAGCGATTCCAGGGGCAGACCTCTTGGCAGATGTCGCAACCAAAGACATGTAGCCCCATTCGCGGCCGCAGTTCGAGCGGGATTGGCCCCTTGTGCTCGATCGTGAGGTAGGCGATGCAGCGGCGCGCATCGAGCTGAAAGGGGGCGACGAAGGCTTGCGTCGGACAGGCGATCAGACAGCGGGCGCAGCGGCCACAGTGATCCGCTATGGGCTCATCGGGCGGCAAGGGTAAGGAGACGAGCAATTCGCCCAGAAAGAACCAGGAGCCCGTGCGCGATACCAGCAGGGTATGCTTGCCCCGCCAGCCGAGGCCTGCCAGGCGAGCGAGCTCGACTTCCATGACCGGTGCGGAATCGACACAAGCGCGATGATCGCAAGGCCCGACTTCGGTTTCGATGCGCTTAGCCAGTCTGGCGAGACGTTTGCGCATGACATTGTGATAATCGCGGCCCTGCGCGTAGCGTGCGATCACGGCCAGTTCTTTGCACTTGCTGTCGTCAGAGTCGATTGGTTTTCCATTGTAATCCAAACGGCATATGATCGCCGACTTCGCGAACGGCGCGAATTCTCGTGGGTGCGCACGCAGCGCGCCATGCGCGGCCATATAATCCATTTCGCCATGGCGGCCGGCGGCTAGCCATGCCATGAGCCTTGCCTCGGCTTCGCCCAACTCGAGGCCGGCGAAGCCAATGGCGGTAAAGCCGAGCTCGTAGCCCCAGGCGCGAATGTTTTCTTTGAGCGCATGCCAGTCTCTCATTCAACCGATGATAACGCCCTTGCCTGTGTGCTTGCCGATGTAGAGGCCACCGTCGCCTTGGGCGCCGCCCTGGCGTCGGTCTTGCCTCCGCAGCCGGCGCCGCCGGCCGTGATCTATCTCGAAGGCGATCTGGGCGCTGGCAAGACCACGCTCGTGACTGGATTGTTGCGCAAAATCAACGCGAGCGAGCCCGTCAAGAGCCCGACCTATACACTGCTTGAAGTTCACGTAATTTCTGGATTACACTTTTATCACCTTGATTTTTATCGGTTCAGCAAACCAGAAGAGTTTCTCGATGCGGGGCTTGACGACTGTTTCAGCGGCGCGGGGGTTTGTCTCGTCGAATGGCCCGAGAAAGCGCGCCCTTATTTGCCGGGCGCTGATCTCGTGGTGCGCCTTGCGTATGAGGGCGGCGGGCGTCGAGCGCGCATCGAGGCCGTCAGCGAGCGGGGATGGACATGGCTTTCGGCGCTGAAGGCGCGGCTCGACGCGCTTGGCTGGCGAGATTGCTCGGCGTGAGCTTGCTGATTGCGCTGCGCCCTGTGGGCGCGCGCATGTTGGAAAGAGCTCCGGCGTTGCTTGCCGTGCGCGTGTGGCCCGCTGCCGAATACACGCGCGTGACGCTCGAATACGATCGTCCCGTGAGTTACTCGTTCCTCACCCTGCGTGATCCAGACCGTCTCGTCGTCGATCTCGCCGAGGTGGAATTCGATTCGGTGTTGGCTTCGTTGCCGGAGAAGATTTCCGCGAGCGATCCCTATATCAAGCGTATCCGTGCCGGCCGCTTCAAACCAGGGGTCGCGCGTTTGGTGATCGAGCTCAAAGGCGAGGTGAAGCCGCAGCTTTTCGTGGCGCCGCCGGCGGGCCAATATGGCCACCGCCTGGTGATGGATCTTTACCCGAGCGAACCGATCGATCCCTTGATGGCGTTTCTCGAGAAGGAGGGCAAGCTCGGCTCCGCCGGTGCGCCTGCGGCGACGCCGACTTTTCTCGTCGCTTTGGATCCTGGCCACGGAGGCGAAGACCCCGGCGCGATCGGCGCCGCCGGCAGCCGTGAAAAGGACGTGACGCTCGCGATCGCCAAGCGTTTGAAGGCGCGCATCGACGCACTGCCCAACATGCGCGCGTATCTTACGCGCGATGGCGATTATTTCGTGCCGCTCGCGGAGCGCGTGGCGAAGGCTCGGCGCGTGAAAGCCGATCTCTTTGTCTCGATCCATGCCGATGCCTGGTTCAAGCCGAGCGCGCGGGGTTCTTCGGTGTTCGTCTTGTCCGAGACGGGGGCCTCTTCGTCGGCCGCGCGTTGGCTCGCCAATCGCGAAAACGCGGCGGATCTCATCGGCGGCGTCAATCTCGCGAGCAAAGATGCGCATTTGGCGAAGACCTTGTTCGACCTTTCGCAGACGGCCACGATCAACGATAGCTTGAAGCTCGCGCGCGCGGTGCTCGAAGAAATCGGCGCCATCAACACCTTGCACAAGAACTACGTCGAGCAAGCAGGATTTGCCGTGCTCAAGGCGCCCGACATTCCTTCGATCCTCGTCGAGACGGCCTTCATTTCCAACCCAGAAGAGGAAAGGCGGCTCATAGACGAAGGGTACCAGGAACGCATGGCGGAAGCCTTGCTTGCCGGCATGCGCCGCTATCTCGCAGACAATCCCCAATTGGCGAGGAGCAAGCTTGCGCGCTTGTAAGGGGATAGAATCCGCATTTCCCCTTCGGCGCTCCCATGTTGCTGCATCGCACGATCCCTTCTGTCGCCCACTCGTCCCGTGTGCTTGCCATCGGCAATTTCGATGGCGTGCATCTGGGACATCAGTCTTTGCTTGCGCGACTGGCGGCGAAAGCACGTGAACTCACGCTGCCCGCAGCAGTGATGACCTTCGAGCCGCATCCGCGCGAACTCATCAATCCCGAGGCAGCGCCGGCGCGCCTGACGAGCCTGCGGGAAAAGCTGGGCCTTTTCGACGCATGTGGCGTCGATGAGGTCTTCCTTCTGCATTTTTCGCGCAGGTTGGCCTCGCTTTCGGCCGAGGCCTTCATCGAGCGCGTGCTCGTAAAGGGGCTGGCAGTCCGTTACCTGATCGTCGGCGACGACTTTCGTTTCGGCCAGGGACGGCGCGGCGATTTCGCGATGCTCGTCGAGGCCGGACGGCGTTACGGGTTTGCCGTCGAATCCATGTCGACGATCGAAATCGATGGCGAGCGCGTTTCGAGCTCGGCCGTGCGGGAAGCCTTGGCGGCGGGAGATCTGGCGCATGCGGCGCGCTTGCTGGGCCGCCCGTATGGCATTTCTGGGCGCGTGATTCACGGCGAGAAGCTCGGCCGCAGGCTAGGCTGGCCGACGGCCAACATCCAGCTCAAAAGAAAGCGGCTAGCGCTCTCAGGCGTCTTTGCCGTTACCGTTTCTGGCCTCGACAAGCGCCATTTGCCGGGCGCTGCGAGCCTGGGCGTGCGCCCGACCTTGGGAGAGGGGCTCGCGCCCATCTTGGAAGTGCATCTTTTCGATTTCGATCGCGACATTTATGGCGCTCATGTTACCGTGCATTTCTTGCACAAACTGCGCGACGAGATGAAGTTCGCTTCGCTGGAGGCGCTTGCTGTGCAGATCGCGCGTGACATCGACGCCGTCAGGCATTATTTTTCGCAGGCGCAAATGCATCATGGCTGATTACAGACACACGCTCAACATGCCCGATACGCCTTTTCCGATGCGCGGCGACCTCGCTCGCCGCGAGCCCGGTTGGGTGCGTGCTTGGCAAGAGAAAAAACTCTATGCGCGCATCCGCGAGGTCTGCCGCGGCAGACCACGGTTCGTCCTGCATGATGGTCCGCCTTATGCCAATGGCGACATCCATATCGGTCATGCGGTCAATAAGATCCTCAAGGACATCATCGTGCGCATGAAGACCCTGGCTGGGTTCGATGCGCCCTATGTGCCGGGATGGGACTGCCATGGTTTGCCGATCGAGCATCAAATCGAGAAGATCCATGGCAAACACTTGCCGGCTTCCGAAGCGCGTCGGCTTTGTCGCGCCTATGCCGAGGAGCAGATCCAGCGGCAGATGCGGGACTTCATCCGTCTTGGCGTGCTGGGCGACTGGGAGCATCCCTACAAGACGATGGCGTTCAAGGTCGAAGCCGACGAGATTCGCGCACTGGCAGAGCTTTACCGCCGCGGTTTCTTGTTCAAGGGGCTCAAACCCGTCAATTGGTGTTTTGAGTGCGGCTCGGCGCTTGCCGAAGCGGAGGTCGAATACGCTGACAAGAAGAGCCCGGCGATCGACGTCGCGTTTCCGCTCAGGGAGGAGGAAAGCGCGCGGCTTGCCGCGGCCTTCGAGCTTGCGGCGCCACCGAAAAAGCCCGTTTTCGCCGTGATCTGGACCACCACGCCGTGGACCATCCCAGGCAATCAAGCGCTCAACGTTCATCCTGATTTCGTCTATGAGCTGGTGGAAACGGAAAAAGGCGTCTTGCTCCTCGCGGCGGAACTGCGCGAGACGGCGCTGTCGCGCTATGGCCTCGCAGGCCGTGTGCTCGGCGCCTGCCGCGGGCTCGCACTCGATCGCCTGGAATTCCGCCATCCGCTTTATGAGCGGATTTCTCCCGTCTATCTCGGCGATTACGTGACGCTCGACGCAGGCACGGGCATCGTCCATTCCGCGCCTGCGCATGGCGTCGAAGACTATGAGTGCTGGCGCCGCGCCGGCCGTCGCAACGACGAAATTCTCGTCCTGGTCGAAGGCGATGGACGTTTTTCACCGCAGCTCGAATATTTCGGCGGCATGAATGTCTGGGAGGCCAACGCCGCCATCATCGAAAGGCTGGCGTTAGAGGGACGCCTTTTGGCATCCAGCGAGATCCAGCACAGCTATATGCATTGTTGGCGGCACAAGACGCCGGTCGTGTTGCGCGCGACCACGCAATGGTTCATCAGCATGGATAGGCCGGCGGCGGACGGCAAGAGTCTGCGCGATCTCGCGCTCGCGGCGGTGGAGGCGACGCGTTTCTATCCCGCATGGGGGAAGGCGCGGCTTGCCGCGATGATCGCCAATCGTCCGGACTGGTGCGTTTCGCGTCAGCGCAATTGGGGTGTGCCGATACCTTTCTTCCTCGACAAGACGACGGGCGAACCGCATCCGCGCACCTTGGAGCTCATCGAAGAGGTCGCACGTCGGGTCGAGCGTGAGGGCATCGAGGCGTGGTTCGCGCTCGATGCGCGCGAACTCCTCGGCGAGGAGGCCGAGCGTTACGAAAAAATGCATGACACGCTCGACGTTTGGTTCGATTCGGGCACCACCCATCGCACCGTGATGCGCGGCTCCCATCGAGACGACTGTGCGTATCCGGCGGATCTCTACCTCGAAGGCTCCGACCAGCATCGCGGCTGGTTTCATTCGAGCCTTTTGACCGGCTGCGCGCTCGATGGCCGTGCCCCTTATCGGGGCTTGCTCACCCATGGTTTCGTCGTCGATGGGAAGGGCCAGAAGATGTCGAAATCGAAGGGCAACGTGATCGCGCCGCAGGAAGTGGCCGACAAGCTCGGCGCTGAGATCCTGCGCCTTTGGGTGGCGGCGACCGACTATGCGGGCGAACTCTCGATCTCGAAGGAAATCCTCGATCGTGTCGTGGAAGCCTATCGTCGGCTGCGCAATACCTTGAAATTCATGCTCGCCAATACCGCCGATTTCGATGCCGAGCACGACATGCTGCCGGTTTCCGAATGGCTCGAGATCGATCGCTATGTATTGGCGCTCGCGCACGAGCTACAACAGGCATGCCTAGCCGACTACGAGCGGTATGAATTCCACAAGGTCGTGCAGCGGCTCGTCAATTTCTGTAGCGAAGATCTCTCGGCTTTCTGGCTCGACGTCCTCAAAGATCGGCTCTATACCACGCCAGCGAAGGGAAAACCGCGGCGCTCGGCGCAATCGGCGCTGTGGCATCTGGTGCAGTCCCTCGTCAAGCTCATGGCGCCGATCCTCGCTTTTACCGCTGAGGAGGTCTGGCAGGTTCTCGGGCGCGAGAGCGTGATGCTCGAAACCTGGCATGCACTGCCCGAGATCGAGGAGGCGGAAGACCTCAAGGCCCGCTGGCGTACGATTCGCATCGTTCGCGACGAAGTCATGAAGGCGATCGAAACGGTGCGTGCGGAGGGACGCATCGGTTCTTCGCTGCAGGCCGAGGTCGAGATCAGGGCGTATGGCGATGCCTACGCGATCCTTTCTCGCCTGGGCGAGGATCTCAAATTCGTATTCATCACCTCGCAGGCCAAAGTCGTCGAGGAGGCCGGGGGACTGACGATCCAGGTCGCACCGAGCGCCCATCGCAAATGCGCGCGCTGCTGGCATTGGCGCGCGGACGTTGGCCGTCATGTGCATGCCGGGGAACATCCCGAGCTTTGCGCGCGTTGCGCGGAAAATCTCTTCGGCGAAGGCGAACAGCGCCATTATGCATAAGCGGGCAAGTTTGCGTTGGTATGGCCTGGCAGGGGCGGTCGTTTGCCTCGATCAGGCAAGCAAGGCTTGGGTGCTCGCGCGTTTCCATGACGGCGAAACGCTGACGCTGACTCCTTTCTTCAACCTCGTACTGGTCATGAATCCGGGCGCGTCGTTTTCCCTGCTCGCCGATGCAGGCGGCTGGCAAAGATGGTTTTTCAGCGCGCTCGCCATCGGCGTGTCTCTCTGGCTTGGCCTCTTGATTCGCCGACATGCAGAGGAGCGCCTCCAACCGGCGGCCTTTGCCCTGATCCTGGGCGGTGCGGTGGGCAACCTCATCGATCGGCTGCGCTTTGGCGCCGTCGTCGATTTTTTCGATTTCCACTACGCGGGCTGGCACTGGCCGGCTTTCAACATGGCCGATGCCGCGATCACCCTCGGCGTCGCCTTGCTCTTCTTGCATGCGTTTCTCAACGCCCGCCGCGGGCCTTCCTCATGAGCGAACGCGTGCGCCCCCATAGCCTGATCACGCTGCATTATCGGATCGCTACCACCGAGGGCGTCGAGTTCCTGTCGACTTTCGACGCGGCGCCGGCAACGTTGCAGCTGGGGGCCGGCGAGCTTGCGCCCACCTTGGAGGCCTGCCTCATCGATTTGCCGGTTGGCGAGCGTTTCGTTTTCCTCCTCGAACCCGAGCAGGCCTTCGGCGTGAGAAATCCCGCACTGACGCAGCGCATCGCCAGGCGCGAACTGCCTGCGGAGGCAAGTCTTCATGCTTTCGTCGAATTTGCGGCGCCAAATGGCGAAAAATACATGGGGCTGATCCGCGCGCTCGACGCAGAGTGCGCGCTCGTCGATTTCAATCACCCCCTTGCCGGTTGCGCGATCCGCTTCGAGGTCGAAGTCATTGGAGTCCTTTCATGAAGGTCTTGCTCGCCAAACCGCGGGGGTTTTGCGCCGGCGTCGAACGTGCCATCGCAATCGTCGAGACCGCGCTTCGAAAGCTAGGTGCGCCCATCTATGTGCGCCATGAGGTCGTCCATAACCGCTTCGTCGTCGATAGCCTCAGGGCCCAAGGAGCGGTATTCGTCGAGACGCTCGACGCCGTGCCGGACGGCGCAACCGTGATCTTTTCCGCCCATGGCGTGCCCAAGGCGGTGGTCGCGGAAGCAGCGCGGCGAAAATTGCGCGTCTTCGACGCCACCTGCCCGCTCGTGACCAAGGTGCATATCGAGGTCGAGCGGCACGTGCGCAACGGACGCGAGGTGATCATGATCGGCCATCGGGGGCATCCCGAAGTCGAAGGCACCATGGGCCAGATTCCAGGACATGCGCATCTCATCGAAACCTTGGCCGACGTGGAAAGACTCCCTTTCGACGCGGCGACACCGCTTGCCTATGTGACGCAGACGACGCTTTCGGTCGATGATGCGGCCGAGATCGTCGCGGCCTTGAAGCGCCGCTATCCCGCGATTCAGGGGCCCAAAAAGGACGACATTTGTTATGCGACGCAAAACCGCCAAGACGCCGTGAAAAAGCTCGCGCGGCTTTGCGAAGTGATTCTAGTCGTCGGCTCGCGCGCAAGCTCCAATTCCAATCGTCTGCGGGAAACCGCGGAGCGCATGGGCACGCGCGCTTACCTGATCGATGGCGCACATGACATCGACCCCGCCTGGTTGGCGGGTTGTCAAACGGTAGGTGTCACGGCGGGCGCTTCCGCGCCGGAATCCTTGGTGGAAGAGGTCGCCGCCATGCTGCGCAAGCTCGGCGCGCAGACGATCGAGACGCTTTCCGGCGTGGAAGAAAACGTCGCTTTTCCCATGCCGCGCTTCGATTGAGGCGCCGTTCGTCGGGCGAAAGGCGCCGCTCGTCGGCATGGGCTTGCATGCAGCGATGGGATGCCTATCCTGCGAAGAGGAGGACTGTGATGCGAAACACTCAGCGCGGGTTTACACTCATCGAACTAATGATCGCCGTGGTCGTCGTGGCGATTCTCGCCTCGATCGCTTATCCGACTTATCGCGATTACGTGCGGCGGGGCTATGTGCCGGAAGCGACGGCGGCGCTTGGCCAGGGGCGCATCGCGATGGAACAATGGTTCCAAGACAACCGCACCTATGTGGGCGCCCCCTGCCCAGCGAACACGCCGCGTTTCACCTTCGCCTGCACGACGACGGCCAACACCTTCACGATCACGGCCACAGGCCAAGGCGTGATGAACGGGTTTAGCTATTCGATCAATGAGGCCAACACTCGCTCTTCGAACACGCCCTGGGGCAACAATGCCACCTGCTGGGTGATACGCGCGGGGGGGCAATGCTGAACGAAACCCGACCACGGGGCGTGTCGTTGATCGAGGGCTTGATCGTGGTGGCGCTCGTGGCGATCCTGCTCGTGCTCGCTGCGCCGGCGATCGGCGATTGGCTCGCCAACAGCCGCATCCGCACGGCCGGCGAAAGCCTGCTCGCGGGTTTGCAGCTGGCGCGCATGGAAGCCGTGCGGCGCAACGCCATCGTCGAATTCGCGTTGGGGCCAGGAACGGGCTTTGTCGTGCGCACGCAGGCTGGAGAAGTGATCCAGCAGCGGGCGGCGGCGGAGGGCAGCGCCGACGTGGTGGCGACGACTACACCCAATGGCACGAGCATCGTGAGCTTCGATGGCCTCGGACGGCGCGTGGCGAACCTCGACGGGAGTCCTTCCATCGACCGCATCGATCTCGATCTGCCTGCCGCCGTGCTGCCGCCCGAGCGCACGCGAAATCTCCGGCTCGTGGTCGGCATGGGCGGCCAGATCGTCTTTTGCGATCCGAATGTCACTGCGGCCGACGATGTGCGGAGGTGCCCATGAAGCGAGAAGGGGGCGCAACGTTGCTCGAAGCCTTGATCGCAGTGCTGATCTTTTCCTTTGGCATCCTGGCGGTGCTGGGCATGCAGGGGGTGGCCATCCGTACGGTGACCGACGCCAAATACCGCGCTGACGCGAGCTTCCTTGCCAATCAAGTCCTGGCAAGAGCCTGGGGCAATCCCGCCAATCTCTCGGCTCTCGTGGAGACCCAGACACCGATTGCCGACCTGCCGCAGGGCAAGCGCACCGTCAGCGTCGAGGGCCGCCGTGTGACGGTAACGATCGCCTGGCGGATTCCTGGTACGGAAGACGAGCATGAATTCACCGTCGTCGGCGTCATTGGCACAAACGACTAGAGGTGCGAGATGAAGCGGAGAGAAAGCGGCGTCACCTTGGTCGAGCTGATGGTGGCCTTGCTCATCGGCCTCGTTGCCGCTCTCGTGATCCAGCAGGTGATGGCCCTCTTCGAAGGCGTCAAGCGTACGAGCTCTGCGGGCGCCGATGCGCAGGTCAATGGGGCGATTGCGCTGATGACGCTCGAGCGCGACATCCGGCAGGCGGGCTTTGGCCTATTCGCGAACAATAGGTTGCTTTGTCCCTTGGGCGTCAATATCTATTACAGCGGCGCGACGATTTCCAATGGCGGCAATGTCTTGCCTGTGCGCATCATCGACGGCGGCGATGGCGCCGACGCCATCGAGCTTGTCTATGCGAGTACCTCTTTCGGCGCCGTGCCGACGATCGTCGTCAAGAATATGCCCACGCCTTCTTCGATCGTCACCGCCGATAATCCGGGAGGATTGCGCGAAGGGCAGGTATTCATCGTCGCCGGCAAGGACGCCGACAAGGTCTGTACATTGATGCAGATGTCACAGGATCCGCAACTGACGGGCAATGGATGGAATCTCCAGCACAATTCAGGCGCAGGCTTCCTCTACAATCCCCCCAACCCCTCCCAAGCTTTCGCCACGGCGCCGGCCTATACGATCGGCGACATCGTCATCAACTTGGGTAGCTTCGTCTCCCGCCGCTATCAGATCGTGAATCAACGCCTGCAGGAAACGAATCCGATCACGGGAGCAAATACCCCACTCGTCGACCAGATCGTGACGCTGCAGGCGCAGTATGGCCTCGCCAATGCGGGTAGCACGCAAGTGGTGCAATGGTGCAATGCACGTGCCGATTCGGCGTGTGGGAACTGGAGCAACCCCACGGCGAACGACATCCCGCGCATCCGCGCCGTGCGCATCGCCGTCGTCGCGCGCAGCACGCAATACGAGCGGGAGGAAGTCAGTCCTGCCGCGCTCATGCTCTGGGCAAACGAGGGTGCCGGCGATCCTCCGCCCGTCTTCAACCTCACGGCCGACGAGCGCCATTATCGCTACAAGGTCTATTCCACCATCGTGCCCTTGCGCAACGTGATTTGGGGGATGGCGCCATGAAGCGAAACCAGCGTGGAGTGGTGCTGCTCGTGGCCCTGATCGCATTGGTGGGGATCACCTTGGCGGGCATCGCCTTGATGCGCGCCGTCGATACCGGTCTTGTGATCGCCGGCAATCTCGCCTTCAAGCAAGCGACGATCGCTGCGGGCGATGCGGCGCTCGAGCAGGCGATCGAATGGCTTGCGGCGCAGAATCAGAATGCGTTGGCTGGCGATCAGCCAGCGGCTGGCTACTACTCGAGCTGGCGGGACGGCTGTGATCTCACGGGCGCGGCGACGGCCAGTATTGCGGACGATGACGTGCAATGGCAGCCGGGCGGTGCTGCCCGAGCCAATTGTCAGATGGTGGCGATGGCCGTCGGCGCCGACCGTCTGCCGCAGGGATATACCGCTTCCTTCGTCATCAATCGCATGTGCAGTCAGCCAGGGCTTCCCAACGATGCGGGCGTCGTCTGTTCGGCCTATCAGGGGGGAGGTGGCACCGTTTCGCCGAGCACGAAAGGCGGCAGCGACTATGGCTATTGGGCTTTGAGCAATGAGGCACAGCAATACTATCGCATCACTGCGCGCATCGTCGGGCCGCGCAACACCGAAAGCTTTGTGCAAGGCATAGTCGCGTTTTGAGGAGATCGACCATGAAACGCGTGTTTTTGATCGTCGCGATGAGTCTTCTTGGCGGGGTTTCTCTTCCTGCAAGTGCAGGCAATGTCGATCTCGCCGACAAGCCACTTGCTTCAGGCACCAGCGGGGAGGTCAAGCCCAACGTGATGATCATCCTCGACGATTCCGGCTCGATGGGCTGGACCCATCTGCCAGATCACGTGCGCGGTTTGCGCACCACGGTGGGCTACAAATCCGCGCAGTGCAATGGCGTCTATTACAACCCGAA
This sequence comes from Rhodocyclaceae bacterium, assembly GCA_026417115.1. GTDB lineage: Bacteria > Pseudomonadota > Gammaproteobacteria > Burkholderiales > Rhodocyclaceae > Sulfuricystis. Next base: position 38,645 of record JAOADW010000005.1, on the reverse strand, counting down.
CGTCACCTACTTACCGCCGCTCAAGGCGGATGGGACCCGATACCCCAATGTCGATTTTTTCAATGCCCCCTATGATGGCTACAACGCGTCTTCGACGAAGGTCAATCTTTCGACGTCTTTCAAGGCCTATGACAACACCACGAGCTATAATGGCGGCGACGATACGCCGCAGGCCGCGTATTACTACACCTATTCCGGCACCCAGCCGGCGATGTCCTATGCCTATCTGGCCGATGGCAACGTCGATACCTCGACCACGTTTTACCAGGAGTGCAACGGCGAATTTCCTTCCCGTTTCACGAAGGTGACGGTGGCGGCGGCGGAAAGGCAAAATTTCGCCAACTGGTATAGCTACTACCGCACGCGGCTTTACATGGCCAAGGCGGCGCTCGGAGAGGCCCTCTCAGGCATCGTGAATCCCGGCAATTACCGGATTGGCTTCACCACCCACAGCTATACCGGCACGGACACCAATCATGACGAGTTCCAAAAGATCGATGCCTTTTGCGCAGCCTTGCCCGGCTGCACGCAACGCAGCAAGATTTTCGAGAAGATCTACAAGGCGAGCGCCTCCGGCGGCACGCCACTGCGCGCGGCGCTTTCCAAGGTGGGCCGCATCTATGCAGGCAAGATCGGCGATGATCCCGTGCAGTATTCCTGTCAGCAGAATTTCGCCATTCTGACGACTGACGGCTTTTGGAACTCCGAGGCGGGCTACAAGCTCGATGGGACCTCCGAGATCGGCAATCAGGACGGCTCGGCGCCGCCACCGATGTGGGATGGCACCTCCGTCATTCGCGTCGATACCTATCAACGCTATAACTACACGACCACGAGCAGCGGATGTTCCAGTGGGAGGCGTACCGTGCGCCGGCAAGAGGAACGGCAAACGGTGACCACGCCGTTGGATCCACCCGGTAGCGCCGTGACCAGCGCCTGGAGCAATTACGGCTCGCAAGAAACAGTCGCAACCTGCGTATCGAACTGGAATAGCTTGATTCCGAATCCAAATCCCACGAATGCGGTGCTGATCTCGTCGACGACGACCACCGGCTTGGGTACCGCCAATTCCCTCGCCGACGTCGCGATGTACTACTATCAAACCGATTTGCGCACGCCTGCTCTCGGTAATTGCACGGGCAGCCTCGGCCTGGATGTCTGTGAGAACAACGTGCCGGGCGCGGGCGAGGACAAGGCAACCCATCAGCATATGACCACTTTCACGCTGGGCTTGGGCATCGATGGTTCGCTCAAGTATTGCGAGAATTACGACACGGCAGGCGCCTGTCCGGATTTCGAGGCCTTGAAGAACGGCACGAAAAAATGGCCAGACCCGATGGATACAGAAGACTTGCATCGCGTCGATGACCTCTGGCATGCCGCCGTCAATGGGCGCGGCAAGTATTTCTCCGCCAAGAATCCGGAGTCGATGGCCAGTGGCCTCTCGAAGGCCTTGGCAGGCGTCTCGGCGCGCCTGGCCTCGGCCGCCGCGGCGGCGACTTCGAACCTCGAGCCGGTGGCAGGGGACAACTATGCCTATGTCGCGATGTATACGACCGTCGATTGGGATGGCGACATCGAGGCGCGCAGCATCGATCTCGTCACGGGCGCCGTTTCTTCGGAGAAGATCTGGTCGGCCAAAGAGCGGCTCGATACCCAAGTCTCGGCCTCGAGCGATGCGCGCACGATCTATTTTGCTTCCGGCGGCACGTTGAAACCATTTACGCCGGCCAATCTCTCGGCGTATGTCTCGGCCAAGAACTTCAGCCCCGGGACGGATAATCCTAACGGCGCGCTTTCACACTGGGCGACGCTCTCGCCCGCCGAACAGGCGCAAGCGACGCAAAATGCGATGATCAATTATTTGCGCGGCCAGTATCAGCATGAAGATCAGGATGGCAACACCTGGCGCCTCTTTCGCGACCGCAAGCATGTGCTGGGTGACATCGTGCATGGCGCGCCGGTCTATGTGAAAAAACCGATCTTCAACTATAGTGACGACAATTACGCGACCTTCGCCAGCAACAAGGCCACGCGGCAGGGCGTGGTCTATGCTGCTGCCAATGACGGCATGCTGCACGCCTTCAACGCCGATACGGGCGTCGAGCTTTGGGCCTTCGTGCCCTCCGCCGTGATCCCGCAGCTCTATAAACTCGCCGATTTCAATTACGCCACCAATCATCGCTACTTCGTCGATGGCCCCATCACGGTGGGCGACATCTGTCCGACGACGAGCTGTAACGCCAACCAGTGGAAGACCATCCTCGTCGGCGGTCTGGGCAAGGGCGGACGCGCCTATTATGCCCTCGACATCACGGATCCCGCGAGCCCACAGCTTCTCTGGGAGTTTTCGGATGCGAATCTCGGCTATACCTTCGGCAATGCGCTGATCACCAAGCGCAACGGCCAATGGGTGGTGATTGTCGCCTCGGGCTACAACAACGCCTCGCCCGGCGATGGCCGCGGGCGGCTTTACGTGCTCAATGCCGCCACGGGCGCCAAGCTCCTCGAGATCGTCACCGACATGACGGTCACCGATCCAGCGAAATCAGGGATCGCCAAGATCGCCAACTGGGTCGAGAACGCCAAACTCGACAATTCGACCCAGCATGTCTATGCCGGTGACCTCGATGGCAATGTCTGGCGGTTCGACATCATCGCCGGTACGGCCACCAAACTGGCGACGCTTGGTAAGACTGCAGGGGCAGGCACCCAGCCGGTGACCACGCGCCCCGAGCTTGCCGAAATCAAGATCAACGGCGTGTCCAGGCGCGTGATCCTGGTTGCGACGGGCAAGTATCTTGGGCAATCGGATGTGGCCTCCACCGACATGATGTCGCTTTACGGCATCAAAGACGATCTTTCCACCACCTATGGCCTCATCCGTGCGCACCCGCAGACGGTGATGCAAAATCTCTCGGGCAACACCGGTTTGCGCACCATCACCTATACGGCGATGGCCGACAACAGCGTCGCCTGGTATATGGATTTCGACGTCAAGCTCGGCGAGCGCGTCGATGTCGATGCGAAATATCAACTCGGATGGTGGGTTGTGCCGGCGAACATCCCTGAACCCAACGTCTGTAACATCGGCGGTTCGAGCTGGCTCTATTTCGTCGATCCCTGGCCCAAGGCAAACAAGGTTTCGACGCCCGAGCAGACCATCAATACGGGTAATTCGCTGATCGTCGGTATCAACATCGTCAAACTTCCTTCAGGCAAGGTAGTGACCATCGTGACGACCTCGGACGCCAAGTATCCGACCTATGGCAATCCTCCCTCCGCCGCAGCACGGCAGATTCGTCGTCTGCAGTGGCGCGAGCTCACGCGCTGACGGCAAGCGCGGTATAATGCGCGCGATGCGCTGCCGTAGCTCAGTTGGTAGAGCAACTGATTCGTAATCAGTAGGTCGCGTGTTCGAGTCACGCCGGCAGCACCAGAATCCCGACGGCCTTCGCCAGCGAAGGCCGTTTTGGTTTATAAAGCCGCCATGGATGTCCATTCCCATACCGTTGCACGCTTGCGCCGCTGGGCAGGGCATGGCCTCGACGCCGTCGAGTTTTTCGGCTTGATGGCCATCGGCATCGCTACCGCACTCGCCATGATCGAAGAGGTGCGGCTCATGCTCGACGCACAGCGCGTGCAACTCGCCGATCTGCTTTTGATGTTTCTCTACCTCGAAGTGCTGGCCATGATTGGCCAGTATCTGAAGGCAGGCCACATGCCGGTGCGTTTTCCCATGTATATCGCGATGGTGGCCTTGGCGCGTTATCTGATTCTCGACATCAAGGACATGTCGGAATGGCGCATGCTTGCCGTCGCGTTGGCGATTTTTTTGCTCACGCTGGGGGTGCTCATCATTCGTTACGGCCACGTGCGCTTTCCTTACGAGCAAGACATCGCCACGAGCTCGCCGGAAAAACCCTATGTGCGCGAATGACATGATCTCGCCCCTGTTCGAATCCCATCTCAAAAGTCTGCCGTTCGTCTCACGTGGCAAGGTGCGTGACATCTATGCCGTGGGCGAAGACAAGCTGCTGGTCATCGCCACCGACCGGCTCTCCGCCTTCGATGTCGTTTTGCCCGATCCCATTCCGGGTAAGGGCGAAGTGCTCACGCGCATGACGGAATTCTGGCTGCGCAAACTCGCGCACATCGTGCCCAACCAGCTCACGGACATCGATCCCACACGGGTCGTCGCGGCGGAGGAAGCCTGCGTGGTGCGACATCGCGCATTGGTGGTCAAACGGCTTGCGCCTCTGCCGATCGAGGCGGTGGTACGCGGCTATCTGCTGGGCTCAGGCTGGAAGGAATATCAGCAGACCGGCAAGGTCTGTGGCATCCCGTTACCGGTGGGCCTTGCGCTCGCCGAGAAATTGCCGCAACCCCTCTTTACGCCCTCGACCAAGGCAGCCGTTGGCGCACATGACGAAAACATCGATTATGCAACGGTGGAAAAAATGATCGGCGTAGAGATGGCAGAGGCCGTGCGCAGCACCGCCCTGAACCTGTATCGTGAAGCGGCTGCCTATGCCGAGTCGCGCGGCATCCTCATCGCCGACACCAAATTCGAATTCGGCCTCGATGAGGCGGGCCGCTTGCATCTGATCGACGAAGTCTTGACCCCAGACTCCTCGCGCTTTTGGCCTGCCGATGCGTATCGTCCAGGAGAAAATCCGCCCTCATTCGACAAGCAGTTCGTGCGAGACTACCTGGAGGCGCTCGCCTGGAACAAAAAGCCGCCGGCTCCACATCTGCCGGCAGAGGTGATCGAGAAGACGGCTGCGAAGTATCGCGAAGCCTTGGCGCGCCTTGTGGGCATTTAGCCCGGACGGTGCCCGGCTTGTGTGGGTTTTCGCCGTCGACTGCCCATACCGTATATTTTTGCCAACCGATTGACGCCGATGAACCCTTTGCTCGACTTTTCCGATCTGCCCCGTTTCGATGCGATCCAGCCTGAGCATGTGGCGCCTGCGATCCAGTCCCTATTGGAAGAAAACAGGGCCTTGATCGCACGCCTTGCGAGCCAGAACACGCCCGCGACCTGGGATGATTTCGTCGCCCCCTTGATGGATGCCGCGGAGCGCTTGGCGCGCGCTTGGGGCGTGGTGAGCCACATGCATAGCGTCAATGACGTCGTTGCCTGGCGTGCGGCTTATAACGCCCTTTTGCCGGAGGTGACGCGCTACTATACGGAACTCGGGCAAAATCTTGGGCTGTATCGGCATTACAAAGCGTTGGCGGAAAGCCCTGCTTTCTCGGCTTTCTCATCTGCACGTCGCCGCGTCATCGAGCAAGCCCTACGGGATTTCCGCCTGTCGGGCGCCGAATTGAGCGAAGCAGAGAAGCCTCGCTTCATGGCCATCCAGGAAGAGCTTTCGCAGCTGGCCGCCAAATTCTCCGAGAATCTCCTCGACGCCACCAACGCCTATACCGAATGGGTCGTCGACGAAGCGCGCCTTGCCGGTCTTCCTGAGGATGTCAAGCAGGCTGCCGCGGAAGCTGCCGAGCGCGAGGGAAAGACCGGCTGGAAATTTACGCTGCATGCGCCGTCTTATTTGCCCGTGATGCAATATGCCGATGATCGCGCCCTGCGGGAAAGGATGTATCGCGCCTATGCCACGCGTGCCTCGGAATTTGGCCCTGCGACGCGCGACAACGGCCCTCTGATCGAGAGGATCCTCACGCTGCGAGAAGAGGAAGCCAAGCTTCTGGGCTTTGCCAACTATGCCGAGCTTTCTCTCGAACCCAAGATGGCCGCCACGCCTGCCGAGGTTGCTGATTTCCTGCGTGAGCTCGCGCGCCGCGCGCGTCCTTTCGCCGAGCGCGAGCTAGCGGAACTCACGGCTTTCGCGCGAGAGGAACTCGGTCTTGCCACGCTCGAGAGTTGGGATCTCACCTGGGCGTCGGAAAAACTCAAACAGTCGCGCCACGGTTTTTCCGATGACGAGGTCAAGCAGTATTTTCCAGAACCCAAAGTGCTCGAAGGGCTTTTTCGCTGCATTGGCGCCTTATTCAAGGTCGAGATCGAGCCCGACCGTGCGCCGGCCTGGCATCCCGACGTGCGCTTCTTCCGCATCCTGCGCGAAGGCCGCTTGGTCGGCCGCTTCTACCTCGATCTTTATGCGCGGGAAAGCAAACGCGGCGGCGCGTGGATGGCCGACGCCATTTGCCGGCGGCGCAAGGGGGAAACGGTGCAGACGCCGGTTGCTTATCTCTGCTGCAATTTTTCTCCGCCCGTCGGCGGAAGGCCCGCCCTCTTCACCCATGACGACGTGCAAACCCTTTTCCATGAGACGGGGCATGCGTTGCATCATCTGCTCACCGAAGTCGATGAATATGGCGTCTCGGGCATCGATGGCGTGGAGTGGGACGCCGTCGAGCTGCCGTCCCAGTTCATGGAAAATTTTTGCTGGGACTGGGACGTGCTGCAGGCGATGAGCGCGCATGTGGAAACGGGCGAACCCTTGCCGCGAGCGCTTTTCGACAAGATGTGGGCGGCGCGGAATTTCCAGAGCGGCCTCTTGATGCTGCGCCAGATCGAGTTTGCGCTGTTCGATTTACGCTTGCACTGGGAAAACCGTCGCGATTTTCTGACTGTGCTCGAAGAGGTCCGTGAGGAAGTGGCGGTGTTTCGCCCGCCGGCGTGGAATCGCTTTCCTCAGAGCTTCTCCCATATTTTCGCCGGCGGTTATGCGGCGGGCTACTATAGCTACAAATGGGCGGAGGTGCTCTCGGCCGACGCCTATGCAGCATTCGAAGAGCGGCAGACACTGACCGGATCCGTGCTCGACGCCACGCTGGGCGAGCGTTTCTGGCGAGAAATCCTTGCCGTCGGCGGCTCGCGTCCGGCGCTGGAGTCCTTCCTGGCTTTCCGGGGCCGCAGGCCTTCCCTCGAGGCGTTGTTGCGCCATGCAGGACTGGTGGAAGATGCAGGCGGGGGGATGAACCGTAGGCATGATGCAAGCGTCGTGACGCCATGAAGCTTGCCACCTGGAACGTCAATTCATTGAAAGCGAGAGGGGGCCAGCTTCTCGAGTGGCTCAATGAGGAGGCGCCCGACGTCGTCTGCCTGCAGGAGACGAAGACCGAGGATGCGGGATTCCCCTATGCGGCAATGGCCGACATCGGCTACCACGCGCTGCACAGCGGCCAGAAAACCTATAACGGCGTGGCCATCCTCTCGCGGCGAGCGCTCTTTTCGCCGCATTATGATCTGCCGGGTATGGACGATGGGCAAAAGCGTTTGCTCGCCGCGACCGTGGAGGATGTGCGCGTGGTTTGCGTCTATGTTCCCAATGGGCAGGCCGTGGGATCGCAAAAGTTCGCCTATAAGCTTGCGTGGCTTGCCCATCTCCAGGCGTGGCTCGACGAGGAAAAAAGGCGTCATCCTCGTCTCGTGGTGGCCGGCGACTTCAATATCGCTCCCGAAGATCGGGATGTCTATGACCCCGAGGGATGGCGCGAGCAAGTCCTTTGTTCAAGCGAGGAAAGGGCTGCTTTTCGCGCGCTCTTGGCGGCGGGGTTCGTCGATGCATTCCGCCTTTTCGAACAGCCGGAAAAGAGTTATACCTGGTGGGACTATCGCATGCTCGCTTTCCGCCGCAATCACGGCCTACGCATCGACCATGTGCTGCTGTCGAACGAGCTTGCAACGCGTTGTCGGGCGGCGCGCATCGACAAGCGGTTGCGCGCCAAGGAACGCCCCTCCGATCATGCGCCCGTGATCGTCGAGCTTGACGAGCGATGACGCTAAGCGAGCTTTATCCAGCGCTCGATGAATTGCCGCAAAAGGAGCGCGATCGGCTTGCCGGCGCCTTGCATTCATGGAAGGTGGCAAACGGCGCCATCGTGTTCGATGAGCGGGATCCTTGTCGCGGGTTTCCATTTCTTTTCGAGGGCGCCATCCGCGTCGTCAAACCTGCCCCCAATGGACGCGAATTGCCGCTCTATGACGTCTTGCCCGGCGAGAGCTGCATCATCAGCGTGGGCTGCCTCTTGGGCAAGGCGTCTTACCAGGCACGAGGCTATGCCGTCGGCGCCACGACGATCGGCCTGCTGCCGCTCGAGACGTTCGAGCGACTGCTCGCGCACGCCCCGTTTCGCCGCTTCGTCTTTGCCACGTTCAGCGAGCGTTTGGCAGAGCTCATGCAACTCGTCGAAGAAATCGCCTTTCGCAAGCTCGACGCTCGACTGGCGGCGCGCTTGCTCGGACGAGGACGACACGTGCATCTGACGCATCAGCAGTTGGCGGACGAACTCGGCACCGTGCGCGAAATGGTGAGCCGGCTGCTCAAAGGGTTTGCCGACCAAGGGTTCGTGCGCTTGGCGCGCAACGAGATCGAGATCCTCGATCCGGCAGGTTTGCGGCGCATCGCCGATCTGTGACCTTGGTTACTGAAGGAAACTCCGGTTCGATGGTCTAATCGTGGCTCCGGAGAGTAGAGAGGAGAGACGAGCATGAAAACCAATGTGGGTGGAATCGATCGCATGCTGCGCATCGTCGTGGGGGCGGCCCTTGTCATTTGGGCGTTGATGGGTGGGCCCGTATGGGCGTGGATCGGCATCGTGCCGCTTGCGACCGGGCTCATCGGCTTTTGTCCGCTTTATCCGCTCATCGGCGTCAATACCTGCGCGCGCGACAAGCAATAGTCGCCTCGCACAAACCTTTGCGCCTATCTCCGTCATGACCGTGTCGTCATGGCGGGGGCTTTTTTGCGCCCTTGCTGGGTGTTGGGGCACAGAAACGGCGGCGAGAGTAAAATATGCCGATGCTCAAACAACGCACCCTTCGCTCGGCCATTGCCACCACCGGCATCGGCCTGCATTCCGGCAGGCGGGTGAGGCTCGTTTTGCGTCCAGCGCCGCCCCATAGCGGCATTCTTTTCCATCGCGTCGATCTTACGCCCGTCGTGACCGTGCGCGCCGATGCCTATGCCGTCGGCGATACTCGTCTGGCGTCGTGTCTCGTGCGCGGCGACGTCAAAATCTCGACGGTCGAGCATCTGATGTCGGCCGCGGCGGGTCTGGGCATCGACAACCTCAACGTCGATGTCGATGGCGAAGAAATCCCCATTCTCGATGGATCGGCGATGCCTTTCGTGTTCTTGATGCAGGCGGCGGGCATCGAAGAGCAGCCGGCTTTGAAACGATTCATTCGCGTTGCGCGCACCGTGTGTGTGGAAGAAGGGGACAAATGGGCAAGACTCGAGCCCTATGAAGGATTCCGGCTCGATTTTTCCATCCGTTTCAACCACCCTGCGATCGATAAAAGCGGCGCCCGCATCACGGTCGATTTTGCCGACCAATCGTATGTGCGTGAGATCGCCCCCGCGCGGACGTTTGGTTTCGTGCATGAAGTCGAAGCCTTGCGCGCCCAGGGCCTTGCCCAAGGGGGGAGCCTTCATAACGCCATCGTCATGGACGAGTATCGCGTGCTCAACGAGGAAGGGCTGCGTGCGCCGGCTGAATTCGTCCGGCACAAAGTGCTCGACGCCGTGGGCGATCTGTATCTGGCCGGCGCGCCGATGCTCGCCGCATTCGTCGCGCACAAGTCGGGACATGCGCTCAACAACCGCCTGTTACGCGCGTTGCTCAGCAACCAGGAGGCTTGGGAATGGGCGAGTTTCGCGGAAGCCTCTTCTTTGCCGAGCCGCATTGCACGGCTTTATCCCGAGGCGAGCTTCGCCTGATGTTCCTTCTGCGCATTCTGGGTCTCGTGCTGGCCGCCGTGATCGGGGCGGCGATCCTGGCCTGGATGTTCACGGGCCAACGGCGCTATCTCACCTTTGCCGGGCAGCTCGCCAAATATGCATTGCTGGCGGCTTTGTTCATTTTCGCGTTGCTTGCCGCCGAGCGGATATTGATCGGCGCGCTGTGAGTCTCGGCATAGGCCGAAGCAAGAGGAGGCTTGGCGCTCATTGCGCGTCAGCCCGCTCAAGCGAGGAACGACGCGGAAAGCCACGGAGGGGATTCGTCAGGCGCGGCCGAGGAGGCGAAGCAATGCCTGCCGCAGTGAGGATGCCTCGGGCAGGCCCGCAGCCAAAGATGTAAGCGCACGCTTCGCTCTGGGGCTAAGAACGACAGGCTTCTTGGGGGGACTCCGGAAAAAATTTCCGGCGCTGGGTTGCACGCGCACGACGATTTCGCTAATCTCCGGGGACTGTCGTTGCACCGTCGCGGCAAGTCTTGGCGCAAGCTGGCGAAGCTTGACCGCGACGGCGCCACTGCTGGCGTGAATCACGAGCCTTCCTTGTTGGATTCCCGCCACGCGCGTGCCGGGAAGCAGCTCGGCCGGCAGTGTTGCCTCTAATAGCGTTTGGAGAAGGTGCAAACGCTCGACCCGGTCCTTGCACCGGGAAAACGCCGGCGCCATGCCGAGATGATCGATCACCCGGTCAGCGCGCATGGCGCCTTTCAGGGCGCATCGGGCTTTCGGTCGCCTCGCACAGGGGCAAGGAAAGCCGATGGGTGAAGGTGAGGATGGAGAAGGAGAGAGCGCACATGGGACTGCATATTATTCTGATCTCCGATCGCCGGCCAACCCGCACCATCACGATGACGCAGACGCATCTGGCGGCGCTGGCCACCGCCTTTGTTTTGCTCGTCGTGGGACTTTCTTCCGCGATGTCGTATTTCACCGTCCGGCATGCGGCGCAACTGCGCTTGCCGTTCTTGCAAGACGTGATCCGAGAAATCACGCTCGAGGAATCGAGCAAGACGCGCGCGCTCGTTCGGGATAATCTCAGCGAGTTGGCTACGCGTCTTGGTCAAATGCAGGCGCAATTGATGCAGCTCGACAATCTCGGCGAGCGGCTTGCGGCCATGGCGGGCGTAAAGCCCAAGGAGTTGGACTGGTCGCCCAAGACATGGTGGGCTGAACTGGGACGGACTGCGCAAAACCGTGGGGATGCGCCGACGACGCAGGAAATCGAAGACGCCGCGGCTCAGCTTGCGCGTGCGTTGGAAATGCGCGGTCAGCTGCTGTCGACGATCGAAGATCGCTTGATGGAAAGCCGCATTCGCGCCCAACTGGTGCCGAGCGCGGCGCCTGTGGTTGAAGGCGCATTGATGTCCGGTTTTGGCACGAGGGTTGATCCTTTCACGGGGAAGCTCGTGATGCACGAGGGCATCGATTTCGCTGCCGAAGTGGGCACGCCAATCCTCGCTGCCGCGGCAGGCATCGTCGTGAGCGTGGAAAAGCATCCGGAGTATGGCAATTACGTCGAGCTCGACCATGGCCAGGGGTTGACGACACGCTATGCGCACGCCCAGAGCGTGCTTGTCAAAGTCGGCGAGATCGTCCGCCGCGGGCAGCAAATCGCGACGGTGGGCAGCAGCGGACGTACGACCGGGCCACATTTGCACTTCGAAATCCGAAAAGACGGCGTGGCGCAGAACCCAGCCCGCTACCTGGGGCGCTCCGGCGGGCTCGAACTGGCTCGCCGCTGAGGCCTATAGACGAGCGGACGGCTTGCGGACAGGCGTGATAGAATGCGCTGGATACAAGCGGGGTTTGAGTCCCCGCTTCGCTTTTACGCTCGGCGCTTCTGCTTCGCTTGTCCATTGCGATGATTTCAGGCTTACTGAAAAAAATTTTTGGCAGCCGTAATGACCGGCTGCTGCGCCATTATTCCGCGATCGTCGCGCGCATCAATGCGCTAGAGCCGAATTTTTTGGCGCTGTCCGACGTAGAGCTTGCCGGCAAGACGGCAGAATTCAAACAACGGCTGGCCAATGGCGAGCCCTTGGAAAGCTTGCTGCCGGAGGCGTTTGCCACCGTACGCGAAGCCTCCCGCCGCGTCCTGGGCCTGCGTCATTTCGACGTGCAGCTCATCGGCGGCATGGTGCTCAACGACAACAAAATCGCCGAGATGAAGACGGGCGAGGGCAAGACGCTGGTCGCAACCCTTCCCGCCTACCTCAACGCGCTCACGGGCAAAGGCGTGCATGTCGTCACCGTCAATGATTATCTGGCGAGCCGTGATGCGGAGTGGATGGGCAAGATCTATCGCTTCCTCGGTCTGTCGGTGGGGTGCAATCTGCCGCAGATGGAGCATGCGGCAAAACAAGCGGCCTATGCGGCGGATATCACCTATGGCACGAACAACGAGTTCGGCTTCGATTATCTGCGCGACAACATGGTCTATGCGGCGGGCGATCGCGTCCAACGAGGGCTACACTATGCGATCGTCGATGAGGTCGATTCGATCTTGATCGACGAGGCGAGGACGCCGCTGATCATTTCCGGCCAGGCCGAACAACATACCGACCTCTACGTCAAAATGAACGCCGTCGCGCCGCTTCTGGAAAAGGGTGAGGCGGCGAAAAGCCCGGATGAGACGGATACCGGCGATTTCATCGTCGATCTCAAAAACCATTCTGTCTTGTTGACCGAGCAGGGCCACGAAAAAGCCGAGCGCATCCTCGTCGAGATGGGGCTTTTGCCGGCAGGGTCGAGTCTCTATGATCCGGCGAATATTCTCCTGATCCATCACCTCTATGCGGCGCTGCGCGCGCATAATCTCTTCCATCGCGATCAGCACTATGTCGTCCATGACGGCGAGGTGATCATCGTCGATGAATTCACGGGACGGCTCATGCATGGCCGGCGGTGGTCGGATGGACTTCATCAGGCGATCGAAGCGAAAGAAGGAGTGCCGATCCAGGCGGAAAACCAGACGCTCGCGTCGATCACCTTCCAAAATTATTTCCGCCTCTATCAAAAGCTGGCAGGCATGACGGGCACGGCCGACACCGAGGCCTATGAGTTCCAGCAGATCTACGGCCTCGAGACGGTGGTGATTCCCACTAACAAGCCGATGATTCGGATCGATCACAACGACCAAATCTATCGCACGGCAAAGGAAAAATACGCCGCCGTCATCAATGACATCAAGGATTGCCATCGCCGCGGACAGCCGGTGCTCGTCGGCACGACCTCGATCGAGAATTCCGAGTTGCTCTCACGGCTCCTCGAAAAGGAGAAATTGCCGCATCAAGTGCTGAACGCGAAGCAACACGCGCGCGAGGCGGAGATCGTCGCACAAGCTGGGCGCCCAGGCATGATTACGATCGCCACGAACATGGCGGGACGCGGCACGGATATCGTCTTGGGCGGCAACGTCGAAAAACGGATCGAAGCGATTCGCGGCGAGCAGACGCTCACGGCCGAGGAGAAGGAAAAGCGCATCGCCGCCGTGCGCGCGGAATGGCAGGCGTTGCACGATCAGGTGATCGCAGCCGGCGGCTTGCACATCATCGGCACCGAGCGGCACGAATCGCGGCGCATCGACAACCAATTGCGTGGCCGTGCCGGCCGTCAGGGTGATCCAGGATCGTCGCGCTTTTATCTCTCGCTCGAAGATCCCTTGCTCAAAATCTTCGGCGGCGAGCGTCTGAACGCCATCATGGTCAGGCTCAAGATGCCCGAGGGCGAGGCGATCGAGCATCCGCTCGTGACGCGTTCGATCGAATCCGCTCAGCGCAAGGTCGAGCAGCGCAACTTCGACATCCGCAAGCAACTGCTCGAATATGACGATGTCGCGAACGATCAGCGCAAGGTGATCTATCAGCAGAGAAACGAACTGCTCGACGCCGTCGACGTCTCCGACACCATCGCCGCCATGAGGCAGGGCGTGATTCATGATCTGTTCCGCGAATATGTGCCCGAGGACGCCGTCGAAGAACAATGGAACCTGCATGGCCTTGAATCCGCGCTAGCGGCAGAACTCGCCTTGAAATTGCCGATCGCGCAATGGATCAAGGACGATCCCAGGCTTTCCGACGAGGATTTGGAAAAGCGCATCCACGAGGCTGCCGAAGCCGCATATGCCGAGAAAATCGCCAAGGTGGACCTTTCCGCGTGGCGCCAATTCGAGCGCAGCGTCATGCTGCAAAGCCTCGATACGCATTGGCGCGAGCATCTCGCTGCGCTCGACCACTTGCGTCAGGGCATCCATCTGCGCGGCTACGCCCAGAAGAACCCGAAGCAAGAATACAAGCGCGAAGCCTTCGAGTTATTCGAAATGATGCTGACTGCCATCCGCAACGAGGTAACGCGCCTATTGATGACGGTCGAGATTCGCGCGCCAGAGGCCATCGAGGAGGTGAAGCCCGCTGCGACCGTCGAAAACGTGCAATACCATCACGCCGATTATGACGAAGTGCTGGGGCCGGCGGCGCAAAAGGAGGGAGCCAAAAAAGCTCAGCCTCAGCAACGCGCATTTCCGAAAGTCGGGCGGAACGATCCCTGTCCGTGCGGGTCGGGCAAGAAATTCAAGCATTGTCATGGCAAGCTGAGCTGACGCATGCAGTATGCGCCGATCCGTGAGGAGGATGGCGCGATCGTCATCCTCGACCAGACGAAATTGCCGCGAGAGATGGCGTTTCGGCGGCTTAGGACGCTGCAGGACGCTGCCGAGGCGATCCGGCGCATGGAGGTGCGCGGCGCCCCCCTGATCGGCGCGACGGCGGCTTTTGGCGTCGCCTTGGGCCTTGCGGAAGGAAAGCCGCTGGCCGAATGCCTGCGCACCTTGGCGGCCACGCGGCCGACGGCGGTGAATCTGCACTGGGCGCTTACGCGCATGGAAAACGCCGTATCCGGCTTGGCGCCAGAGGCTGCGCGCGCTGCAGCATGGGCGCAAGCGCGCGCCATTGCCGAGGAGGATCGGCGCGCCAATGCGGTGATCGCTCGCCATGGGCTGGAAATCCTTTTGCGCCAGGCGCGTGGGCTTGGCCGACCTCTTTCCATCATGACCCATTGCAACGCCGGGTGGCTTGCCACCGTCGCCCATGGCACGGCGCTTGCGCCGATCTACGCCGCCCATGCTAAAGGCGTGCAGGTGCATGTGTGGGTGTCCGAAACGCGCCCACGTTGTCAGGGCTTGCTGACGGCATGGGAACTTGCGCAAAGCCAGGTGCCGCATACGTTGATCGCGGACAATGCTGCGGGCCTGTTGATGATGCAAGGGCGGGTCGATCTCGTGCTCGTGGGCGCCGACCGCATCGCCGCCAATGGCGATGTCGCCAACAAGATCGGCACGTATTTGAAGGCGCTGGCCGCGGCAGCCCACGGCGTGCCTTTTTATGTTGCGGCGCCGACTTCGACGATCGATTTCTCCTGCGCGCATGGACGCGCGATCCCCATCGAGGAGCGTGGCGCCGAAGAGTTCGGCAATATGCAAACGCCGGTGCTCAATCCCGCTTTCGATGTCACGCCTGCACGTCTGATCACGGGTTTCATCACCGAGCAGGGCGTTTTTCCCCCTGATCGCCTGGCCGAGATCCCCCGATGATCGAGCTCGCCGCGCAAGTGCTCGCCACCGCACGGGCGATGAACGAGGCGCACCTCAATCGAGGCGCAGCGGGCAATGTCAGCGCGCGTCATGGCGATGGCTTCATCATCACTCCCACGGGCATGCGTTATGAGCGCTCGCGTCCGGAGGACATGGTTTGGGTCGGGTTCGATGGCGCAACGCGCAGGGTGGCAGACAGCGCGACGGCGCCTTTGCGCAAGCCTTCCTCGGAATGGCGTTTCCATCGTGACCTCTATCTCGCGCGTCCGGAGGCTGGGGCGGTGCTGCATGCGCACGCGCCGTTCGCGACTGCGTTGGCGTGCCAGGAATTGGAAATTCCGCCTTTCCATTACATGATCGCGCGTTTTGGCGGCGAGACGGTGCGCTGCGCGCGCTATGCGACGTTCGGCACGCAAGAGCTTTCGGATGCGGTCATCGCGGCGCTTTTTGATCGTCGCGCTTGCCTGATGGCGCATCATGGCATGGTCGTCTTCGGCGGTGACCTCGATGAGGCTTTACAGCTTGCGATCGAGTTCGAGGCCCTCTGCGAACAGTATTGGCGCGTGTTGCAGCTCGGGGCGCCCAAGCTCTTGTCGAGCGCAGAGATGCAACGTGTGTTGGCGCGCTTTTCCGAATACGGAAAACAAAGGTAAGATAGATTGGCCCGCCAAACGGCGGGTGGGCGCGGGGGCGCCCCATGGCCAAGAAAATTTTCGGAGGAGGCATCAATCATGAGGCTTGCGAAGCTCTTCGCGCTCGCGGGCGTTGCCGTGGGCGTGGGATTGTCCGGCTGTGCAACGACGACGGCAACCAAGCGAGCAGAGGTCAAATGGCCCCACTTGATCGTGCATTTGCATGCCGGCAATGGCAAGGCTTATCTCGTCGATCCGGCGAGCGATACGGTCGTGGCTGCGCTCGATACCGAGAAAGGCGGCGCCTTGGGCACCACCACACCCGATGGACGCAAGGTCTATGTCGGCGCAGAAGCCGAGGGCGGCACGACGGTGACGGTGATCGATCTCGATAAGAGGGCTGTCGTCGGCAAGATCAAGACCGGCAATCGTCCCAAGCATCCCTTGGCGAGCCCCGATGGCAAATGGGTCATGGTCAATCACTGGGGACTGGATGAAGGCAAACTGCGCGTCTCTTTCATCGACACGGCGAGCGACACGGTGGCGAAGACCATCGATCTCGAGGTCAAAGGGCAAGCCTCGGGCGTCACCTCGATGCACAATGCCTGGAGCTACGATTCGCGCTATGCCTTTACCGTCGATCGCGTCGATGACCATTTCGTCGTCATCGATACGCGGGACTGGTCGGTGAGGAAAATCAAGACGCCTTCGAAGCCGCATTATCCGGTGCCCAGCCCCGATGGCAAGGAAGTCTGGCTCGTCGTCGAAGGGAAGGATCGCGACAGCAACTACCCCGGCGCGCTCGTCTATGCGATCGGCAGTTTCGAACAGATCGCGCAGATCAGGATGCCGCTCATTGGACAGGGGGTGATCGAAGGACACCACGGTAATTTCACGCAGGATGGCAAATACTTTTTCATCCTCAACCGTGGCCCCGGCAGCCAACTGGCGGGTACTGAGGTGGCCGTGTTCGACGCGCAGACGAAGAAGTTCGTCAAGCGGACCGAAACCGTCTCCACGGGCATAGGCCATACCTATAACTCGCCCGACGGCCGCTATGCAGTCGTCACAAACTATGGCAACAACTGGGTATCGATCATCGACAACAGCCAGGACTTCAAAGTGGTCAAGGATCTGGCGATCGGCAAGGGCCGCATGGGGCATATCGCGTTTACGCCCGATGGGCGTTTCGGCTATCTCTCGAACGCCGGCGATGGCAATCTCCATAAGATCGACATGACGACCTTGGCCTATGTCAAGGAAATCAAGACGGGCGATGCGGCGGGCGGCTCACAAGTGCTGAACGTGTGGACCAATGTCTTCGAGGAGCTGCCGCGCTGAGAGGCAAGCACGCCGCTTGCGGCGGCTCGGCTGGTTCGCGGCGTGGGCCTTGCTGGCGACCGTGGCGCCTGCGCAAGCAGAGTTTCGCATCGGCGAGAGTTTGCCAGCGCCGCAGAGCCGCCTTACGTCCGACGGCGCCCTGGAAATCGATTGGTCGGCGTTGACGCCAGCCGGCTGGCAGCCTGCGAAAGCGCTTGCGGGCGTGGATCTTTCCGCGCTCTCGGACAATGACCCACGCGCGAAGGCGCTCCTGCAAAGTTTGCGGGATGAATTTGAACGCGCGCCCGTGGCCAAAGAGTGGGAAGGCAAACGGGTGCGCATCGCAGGGTTCGTGGTGACGCTCGAACGCAATGACAAAGGCGTCACCGAATTTTTGCTCGTGCCTTATTATGGCGCGTGCATCCATATGCCGCCGCCTCCCGCCAATCAAATCATTCATGTGCTGCCGAAGGAGCCGTTGGCGTTCGAGACGGCGATTTTCCCCGTCTATGTCAAAGGCGTGTTGCGCATCGCGCAGACGCATACGTCAGAAGGCATGGCAGGCTATCGCATTGCGAGTGCTGAAGTCGAACCCTATCCCTGGCGCCGGCGACGCTGAAGGCGCAATTGTGGCAAAGAAGCGCCTGAAGTAGACTCTCGCATGGCCTGGGAGCCCATGCAAACAAAGAGCCCGTAAGAGACAATGCGCTCGTCAGCGCTGCTTTGCCGCCATGCGGGCGTGGGGTTTTGTCCTATGGTGCGCTACCCGACTGGCGAGAAGGGCGCTTTTGCGACAGAGCCACGGAAATAGCGGCGCGTGTGCTCTCAGCGCTGTAGACGTACAAAAGAAAGACATGAAGGAATTGACCCTCAAGCCGGGCAAGGAGCGCTCGCTGCTTTTACGCCATCCTTGGCTCTACGATACTTCGATCGCCGAGACGAAAGGGCGGCTGCGCGCCGGCGAGACGGTCGTCGTGAGATCCGCGCGTGGCGAAGCGCTGGCTTACGCCGCATATTCGCCTGCCTCGAAGATTCGTGCCCGTGTCTGGACTTTCGATTTGCATGAGCCCGTCGATCATGCTTTCTTCAAGCGTCGCGTCGCCGCGGCCTTGCAACGTCGGTTCCGTTTGCCAGAACTCTCCTCGCAACAGGGCCTGCGTCTCATTCATGGCGAGTCGGATGGGTTGCCGGGCGTGATCGCCGACCGCTATGACGATACCGTGGTGCTGCAATTGAATTCGGCGGGTGCGGAAAAATGGCGTGAGGCGATCGTCGCAGCGCTGATCAAGGAAAGCGGCTGCCGCCGTCTTTACGAGAAATCGGACGCCGAGACACGCGCGCTCGAAGGACTCGAACCCGTCATCGCTTGGCGTCATGGCGTGGCTTGCGATGAGATCGTCATCGAAGAGCATGGCGTGAAGCTCGCCATCGACATCATCGGCGGCCACAAGACCGGTTTTTATCTCGATCAACGCGAGAATCGACGCCTCGTCGCCGAGTTTTCCGCGGATAGGCGTGTGCTCAATTGCTTCTGCTATACCGGCGGCTTTTCGCTGCAGGCTTTGCGGGGCGGCGCGCGTTCGGTGCTTTCCGTCGATAGTTCGCAGCCGGCCCTTGCGCGCGCGCAGGCGAATGGCGAGCTCAATCCAGGGCTTCCTCTGGAGCGCGCGCAGTGGCGCTGCGCCAACGTCTTCGAGGAGCTCAGAAGGCTTGTGCAGGCCGGGGCATCTTTCGATTTCATCATTCTCGATCCCCCCAAGTTTGCGCCGAGCGCAGCGCATCTTTCACGTGCGCTGCGCGCTTATCGGGACATCAATTTGCTCGCCTTTCGCCTCCTGGCGCAAGGGGGATTTTTGATGACGTTTTCTTGCTCGGGCGCCGTCTCTGTAGAGGCTTTTCAGCGCATGGTGGCCGCGGCGGCGTTGGAAAGCGGCCGAGAAGCGCGCATCGTCAGAAGGCTCGGCGCCGCGGCGGATCATCCGGTGGCGTTGTCCTTTCCAGAAGGAGAATACCTCAAGGGGCTTTTGCTCGAGGTCGCTTGATTCAGCGCGGCGCGGGCGCGCCCTGATACGGCTCGATACGCTCGACGCGCATCGCATAGCCGGCGACTCCCCATTGCGTTTCGCGACGCTTGATTTCGAGCGTGCCAAAGACCCAGATCGGTGCCATCATGCGCACGTCGGCCAAGGGTTTGCTGGCTCGGGCATGGATGATCTGGTTGGCGGGCGGTGGAGGCGTGTGGATACAGGCTCCGAAGTAGGGTACCAAGAGGAACTCGCTTACTTTTTCACCGGCACGCTCGAGCGGGATCGCGAAGCCGGCGATGCGCCCGCGCCGACCGCTGAGCGCAGGCTCGATGGGTGCGGCATCCCATTCGCGCTTCAGGCGTTCCATCGCTTCCATCGCGCGGGGGTCGGCGTCCGAGAGTTTGGAAAGATCCAGATCCTTGAATAGGGCGGCTGGGTTCCAGCTTTTCGGCACCAGTTCTTCCCATTTGATTTCAGGGAACGTTTGCGCCGCGAGTGGGGCGGCGCAAAACAGGCAAAGAAAAAGTAGTTGTCGGATCATCGCTAGCTGCGGGGGGTGAGGCCATCGACGAGCGTCATGCGCAGGGCTCTCAAGCCTGGCACGAGGCTCGAGAGAATACCGCTGAGAAAGATGGCGCCGAGAATCATCCATTCCGAGGCAGCGGGAGGCCGCCATGAAAGATGAATACCATAGCCGTGGGCGAGGGGAGCAAGGGGAATGAGCGCGAGCGCCAGCAAGACGAGGCCAGCCAGGATGCCGGCGGCCGTGACGATCATTCCTTCCGTGGCCAACAAGAGGAGAATCTCAGGCGCGCCCGCGCCTAAGCTGCGCAGGATGGCCAGCTCGCGGCGCCGGGATTCGAGGCTCGCGAGCATCGTCGCCGAAAGGCCAGCAAGCCCTACGACGACGACCAGCGCGGAAAGCGTCAGCAATGTGGTTTCGACTTGCGTGAGCAGCGACCAGAGTTCATCGAGCGCAACCCCCGGCAGTACGGCGAGCAAGGGTTCTTGCACGTAAGAATGGATGGCTCTCTGGAGGCGAAAGACATCGGCGCGCTGATGAAGGCCGAGGTAGAAAGCCGTGATCGTTTTCGGCGCAAGGTCGAATTTGCGGACGAGTTCGGCAGGAATCGAAAGCCCGGGGGTGGGAGCGCCCGCGACCCAATCGAGATGGATCGCAGAGATCGCCTCGAGGGAAACGAAGACCGCGCGATCCATGGGCGTGCCCGTGGGCGCGAGGATGCCGACGATCGTGAAAGGCTTGTCGGCGTGCAATGGCGAGAGCTCGGTCATGCCGTGCGAGAGCGTGATGCGCTCGCCGGTGCGCAAGCCAAGCTGAGAGGCCACCGTATGGCCGACGACGGCTTCGAACACGCTGTCGAGGTCGCCGGCGAAGGAACGGCCTGCCGCAAACGTCAAGGGTTTCTTATCGCCATGATGGAGATGACGGAAATAATCCGGCGTGGTGCCCACGACGGGAAATCCGCGATAGGCATCGCCGAGCGAGACGGGCACGGCCCAGGCGACTGCCGGATGGCGCCGCCACGCTTCGAAACTGTCCCAACGAATGGTGTGGGAGCTACCGCCAGCATGGAACACGGCGTTGAGCATGAGCTCGAGGGCGCCGCCTCGTGCGCCGACGACGAGATCGACGCCTGAGACGGCTTGCGTGAAGCTCGTGCGCGCATCGAGCCGCACGCGCTCGATGGCGAGCAGCAAACTGGTGGCGAGGGCGATGGCGACGAGCGTGATGGTCAGCAGAAAGCGACGCGCCCAAGCGCTTTTGAAGGCCAATGCAAAGAGGGCTTTCATCGATCTGCCTCCCCGGCCATGCGATTGATCGCCTGCATCTCGACGATGCGGTCGAAATGGCGTGCGAGTCTGAGATCGTGGCTGACGAACAGCAGGGCGGCTTCCGTCGCCCTGGCCTCGCTGAGCAAGAGGTCGATGAAAGCAAGCTGGCGCTCTGCGTCAAGCGCAGAGGTGGGCTCATCGGCGATCAGGATTTCAGGTCGTCCGATCAGCGCGCGCGCGGCGGCAACGCGTTGCTGCTGTCCTACGGACAGCTCGGCTGCCGGCCGGCGCCAGAGCGAGGGCGCCATGTCTAGGCTTGCGAGTAGCCGCTCGGCCGCTGCACGCGCATTTCCGGCGCGTTCTCGGCGTCGAGAAGAGAAACGACAAGCCAGCAAGACATTGTCGAGGACCGACAACCACGGCAACAGATTGAATTGCTGGAAGATGAAGCCGATGTGGTCGGCGCGGAATCGATCACGCCGGCGGGCTCGCAGCGCCGCCAGATCTTGGCCGAGCACCACGATGCGCCCTTGTGCGGGCCGCATGACGCCGCCGATCAAGTTCAAAAGCGTGCTCTTGCCAGAGCCCGAGGGGCCATGGAGAAACACGCGTTCTGCCGGCGCGAGATGAAAACGCTCGATCGCAAGACAAGGCTTTCGTTGTCCCGGCCAACGAAAGACAACCTCGGCAAGCTCGATCATGCGGCGCTCACCATGAAAGCGTCGGCGTCTTGGGCGTCAGACGCGCTTTGCCTTGGCCACGCGGTCCAATGCGGATCGCTTCGAAGCGATAAAGACGGGGCAATAAGCGAAACAGCGTCGTCTCGAGGCTTTTCAACGCCTCGGGATGGGCGCAGCGATAGACGAAGCGCGCTTCGATGTCGGCGTGAGAGGCGTCACCGGTGGGTGCTGGCCCCTGGCTTTGCTCGAAAGAATCGAGGAAAGGAACGCTCACCTGCCTGTGTTCGAGTTGGCATCGAGCCTCCGCATTGATACGCCAGTGGCTTGCCTCGCCGAGCGTTTGCCGCGCCTTGGCGAGCAGGTCCTTTTCTTTGTCATTTCTGGGCGGCCGCTCGAAGCCCGCGGCTGCCTCGAGGGGCACGGCGATTTCGAGCGTGAGGGATGCGCCTTCGAGCAGGGCGACAAGCCGGCCTTCGCCATGTGTATGCGCGCGTGGCGCGAGGACTGGACAGGCGGCAAGGGCAAGCATGGCGAAAAGGGGAAATGGCTTCATGGCGTCTGTTTCAGTGGCGATGACCATTGAGCAGGAGAACCGTGACGATGCCCAGCGCGAGCAATGCGGCATGGCCGAGGATGCCGCGTTGTTCGCGTTTCAGCCGCGGCATCAGGTCGGCGATCGCGATATAGACGAAACTTGCTGCCGCGAGGGTGACGAGATAGGGGATCGCGCGCTGGGCTTCTTCGAACGCGATATAGCCGATGACGCCACCTCCGAGCGAAGCGAGGCTCGATAGCCCATTCCAGACGAATGCACGCGCGCGTGAGAGGCCTGCAGCCAGTAAGATGGCGAAGTCGCCTGCTTCTTGCGGCACTTCGTGCGCGACCACCGCGGCTGTGGCGAGCCAGCCAAGATGGGGATCGGCGAGAAAGGCGGCGGCGATCATCAGGCCATCGACAAAGTTGTGGAAACCATCGCCAACGACGATCACGAGCGCCTCGCCGCCTTGAGCGTGATGATGCTCGTGGGTGTGATCCTCACACGAGGGGGCGCCGACATGCGTGTCCGTATTGCCATGCGCGTGGCGCCAGATGGCGAACTTTTCCAGGGCAAAAAAACCAAGGATGCCACAAAGTAGCGTCGGAAATGCCTCATGCGGAGAGAGTCCCGATTCCAGCGCCTCGGGCAATAGATGCAAAAGCGCCGTCGCGAGCAAGACGCCGATCGAAAAACTCACTGCGTATGCCAGCCAACGCCGCGAAAGCCCGAACATCACGAGTGCGGCGGCGAAGAGCGAGAGCACGCCGCCTGCCAGGCAAGCTAGCGCGATTTGGAAATAAAGAGGAAGGCCGAGCATGGCCAAGGCATTAAAGCATGAAATGTTTGCAAATGCAATCATGTTGCATTTGCAAACAAGTTGCGTTAGATTCGCGCCATGGAGTCGATTGCATCCATACTGCGAAATGCCGGGCTCAAGGCGACGCCGGCGCGCCTTTTCGTCTTGCGCTTGCTGGCGGAAACCACCAAGCCCCTTTCGCATGCGGAGATCGAGGCGCTAGCAAGGAAAGAGGCGGATGCCCCGCCGGACCGCGTGACGCTCTATCGCGTGCTCGAGGCGCTGACGGCGGCAGGGCTGGCGACGAAGGCTGTCGATCGACGCGGTGTGGCCCGGTTTTCCGCGCGCGATACGCACAGGCGGCATGAGCGGCATGTCCATTTCCATTGCCTCGGATGCGGCGGCGTGTTTTGTTTGACCGCGCCGCCGCCAAAGCCGCCG
Organism: Rhodocyclaceae bacterium; assembly: GCA_026417115.1. Lineage (GTDB taxonomy): Bacteria > Pseudomonadota > Gammaproteobacteria > Burkholderiales > Rhodocyclaceae > Sulfuricystis. Next base: position 15,121 of record JAOADW010000005.1, on the reverse strand, counting down.
CGCTTGCCCAAAGGTTTTCGACTCGAAGCGGCGGAGTTCGACGTCAAAGGAACGTGCGCCCAATGCGCAGCCAAGGGGAAATCTGGCGCCTGATCGCGTTCGTCATAGCCTTGCTGGGCGCGCAGTGGGCGCTGGCCGAGCATGGCGTCGCTCATGCGATGGCTTCTGCCGATACCCCTTGCATCGAATGCCTCGCGGCGCCTGGCTGGAATGCGCCGCCAGCGTCTTCCCCAAGGCTGCCCGAGCCTTTGTTTCCGCGCATGCGCCCCGCGGGGAAAGCGCAGCTTGGCGTCGCGGCGCCGCTGCGCCTGCCCTACCACGGGCGTGCGCCACCCGCGCTTCCTTGCCTCTGAAGAGTTTTTTCGCCCCATTTTCCCTTTTCGAGCAAGGAGGATTGCTATGCGCAACCCATTGGCGGCAGGGCTTGCATTCGCCTGTTTTGCATACCCTGCGTTTGCCCAAGAGGACATGCGCGCGCTGCGGGAAGAAATCGCGCAGCTGCGCAAGGCCTATGAAGAACGCATTGCGATGCTGGAGGCGCGCCTGCGGGCCGCGGAGGAGAAAGGCATGGCGAGAAAGGCGCCGGAGCCCGCGTCGCCGGCCGCCGCCAGCGCCTTCAATCCAAACGTTTCATTGATCCTCGATGGCGTATATTTCCACGACAACCGAGGAGGGAGAAGCGCTTCACTCTACGCAAGCATCGATGGCGCGCATCATGCGCATGACGAGCATGCGCGCGCTCTCGAGCGTGGCTTCGATCTGCGCACGACGGAGCTCGTCTTGTCCGCCGCCGTGAGCCCCCATTTCGACGCCGCCGCCAAGCTTGGCATCGAGCGCAAAGGCGAAGTGACGCTCGAGGAAGCTTATTTCGAGACACGCAGCCTGCCTGCTGGCTTCAAATTGCGCGCCGGCAAATTTCTTTCCGGCATCGGCTATCTCAACGCCCAGCATCCCCATCAGTGGGATTTCGTAGACCAGAATCTGCCCTATCAGACGCTCTTGGGAGAGCATGGCCTCACCGATACGGGTTTGCGAGTGGTCTGGACGCCCAAGACGGGCAGTTGGTATACGCAGTTTGGCGTCGAATGGTTGCAAGGTCAGGAGCAGGCATTTGCCACGAGCGGGCTTACAACTCCCAACGCGCGCGCCGATGGCCAGCCTCTTGCGCCGACTGCCGCCGGGCAGCTTTCCGCGCAGAAAGGTGGTCCGCGTCTGTGGACTCTCTATGCGAAATTCGCGCCCGATCTCGGGACGCGTCACGCCTTGCAATGGGGCGGTTGGCTTGCACGCGCCCGCCAGCATCAAGAGGTTCATGATCACACGGCCGAGGATCCCGCATCGCTCGTACACGCCCTCGAAGGCAAGGCGAGGGCCTGGGGGCTCGACGCAGTGTATCGCTACGACGCCGATGGTTACGGCGGCCAGGGCAACCTCAAGTTCGTCGCCGAATACCTGCGCGTCAGTAAAGACCTGCGCATCGCTTTCCATGAGGACGGCGCGCTTCTCGGTCAGCCACGCGACTTTGTCCAGGATGGCGCGGTCATTCAGGCGACCTATGGCGTGTTGCCCTATTGGCGCATCGGCCTGCGCTATGACGCCCTGGGGCTGACGAAGAACGAAGTCCGCGGGCCTAGTGGGCGATTGCAGGAATGGCGGCGTTCGGATCGCTGGACGTGGGCGCTGACGCGTGAGATCGATCATTTTTCGCGGCTGCGCCTGCAATTGTCACGCGCGCATCTCTGGGTCGATGGCGTGCGCGAAAAAGCCAATCAGCTTTTCCTGCAATACCAGCTCAGCTTAGGCGCGCATGGCGCGCATGCGTTTTGAGGGGGAGACAATGAGGCGCCTGATTCTTTTGCTGTTGTTGGCTTGGACCCCCTGGGCCGCGGCGCTCGAAGTCGTCGCCACGACGGCGAGCATGGGCATGCTGGCGCGCGTCGTCGGCGGCGCCGCGGTGAGGGTCGTGGAGCTCGCGCCGCCGGATCGAGATGCCCACCACCTGCAGGTCAAGCCTTCGATGATGCGCGCGTTGCGCGATGCCGACCTCGTCGTCGCCGTCGGCGCCGACCTCGAGGTCGGTTGGCTGCCTGCCGCGCTCTCTGGCGCGGCCAACGCACGCGTGATGCCCGGCCGTCCGGGCTATTTCGAAGCGGCGGCGCATGTGGCGTTGTTGGAAGCAGGCGCCGCGGCGGATCGTTCGCAGGGCGATGTGCATCCCGCGGGCAATCCCCATTTCCATCTCGATCCTGGCCGCATGGCGACGGTCGCGCAAGCCTTGGCCGAGCGTATGGCCAGGCTCGATGCTTTCCATGCGGCGAGCTATCGCCAAAACGCCGAGGCCTTTGCGCAGGAAGTCGCGCGAAGAACTCCACTTTGGCGACAAAAGGCGGCCAGCGCAGCGGGCGCCGTCACCTATCACAAAGATGCCGTGTATCTCCTTGCTTTTTTGCAGCGGCCCCATCTGGGCACACTCGAGCCGCTGCCGGGGATTGCGCCCAGCGCAAGCCACCTCGAAAGTCTCGCCACCACGCTCAAAGGCAAGGAGGGCGTGATCATCCATACGCCTTATCAGCCGTCTGCTGGCGCAGAGAAGCTTGCTGCCCTCACGGGCCTGAGGGTGGCGCGTTTGCCCATCGAGCCGCCCGCCGGCAGCACGGCCGCCGAGTATTTCGCTTTGATCGACCGGTGGGTCGAGGTCTTGGCGCAAACACGATGAAATTGATCGCAGACGCTGTGGTCGTCGGCTGGCGACGGCCGCTCACCCCGCCGCTTAGCTTCACGCTCGAGCGCGGTAAGACGGTCGGCATCCAGGGGCCGAACGGCGTGGGTAAATCGACGCTCTTGGCGGCGATCGCAGGCGAGGCGCAGATTTTTTCCGGCGTCCTGCTGCGGCCGCCGACTTGGCGCATCGCTTGGCTTGCGCAGCATGCCGCGCGGCCCGAGGAAACGCCTTATAGCGGCGAAGAGCTTCTCGCCGCCTATGCATGCCAAAGACATGCGCCGCCGCAACGGCTTGCCCAGGTGCTTCCGCGCCGCCTCGATAGGATTTCTGGTGGAGAATTCCAGCTCCTCATGCTGTGGGCAGTGCTCACGCAGGGAGCAGAGCTCGTGCTGCTCGACGAACCGACCAATCATCTCGATCACGAGCACATCGGATTGGCGATCGAGGAAGTCCAAAACGTGCAAAAGGAGCGAGCGATACTGATCGTCAGTCACGACCACGACTTTCTTGCGACGGTTGCCCACGAGGTGATCGCGCTTTCACCATGAGCATGCTGTTTTTGTTGCCTTTTCTCGTGGGCCTGCCATTGGCTTTCGCCCTGCCTTGGCTTGGCCATTATCTGCGCCTGCGAGACGAATGGTTGGCGGCGCTGGCAGTGTCCCAATGGGCGGGTCTCGGGGCGGTGCTTGCCGCAGCCTTGGAAGCGCCGGCCGTGGTGGGCGCCTGCCTTTTGGCCTTACTGGCCGTGCTCGGCAAGCAAATCTTCGCCGCGAGCGGCAATTCCTTTCATGCCGGGATGATCCTGCTGGGCTGGGCGGCATCGACGTTGATGATCGCCAATGCGCCCCACGGCGAGGCTTGGGCCAAGGCGATCAGCGATGGTCAGCTGTATTTCGCAGGGGGGCGCGAACTGGCTTTTGCTTGGCTGGCCGCGAGCGCTGCCGCTGTGTTTTTGCCGCGCTGGGCGCACCGGCTCGTCGTCGCGCGCTTCTTTCCCGAACACGAAAAGGCCAACCGGCTGCCTGGCGGATCTTGGCGCCTGGGTTTCGACGTGCTGACGGCCTTCCTGCTCGCCGCAGCGATCGGCGCGCTGGGCTTGATGGGCAGTTTCGCCTTGCTTTTTTTGCCGCCTTGGGCGGCTTACCGTATCGCCCGCAATGGCTTTTCCGCCATCGTGCTTGCTGTGGGTCTCGGCCTTTTCGTCTATGGGCTGGCGTTTGCGGCCGCGCTTTCCTTCGACCAGCCATTTGGCCCGACGCTCACGCTCTTGCTCGCGCTCGTCTGCTTCGTTTTGCGCAGACGTTGATGCCGCGCCGGCGCATGCCGGCTATCATGGAGACATGCATGAAGATCTTTTTGTCCCTTCTGTCCCTTATGTTCCTCTGGCCGAGCGATTGCGTCCGCAGACGCTCGACGACGTCGTGGGACAGGCGCATCTGATCGGGCCGGGCAAACCTTTGCGCCTGGCTTTCGAATCGAAGACGCCACATTCGATGATCCTTTGGGGGCCGCCGGGCGTGGGCAAGACGACGCTTGCTCGGCTCATGGCCGCGGCCTTCGAGGCCGAGTTCATTGCGCTTTCCGCGGTCTTTTCCGGAGTCAAAGAAATCCGTTCGGCAATCGAGCGCGCTCAGCTGTGCGCCGCGCAAGGACGGCGCACGATCCTTTTCGTCGATGAAGTGCATCGCTTCAATAAGGCCCAGCAGGACGCTTTTTTGCCCTATGTCGAGCAAGGACTCATCACCTTCATCGGCGCTACGACCGAAAACCCATCGTTCGAGGTCAATTCCGCGCTTCTCTCCCGGGCAACCGTCTATGTCCTCGTGCCCTTGACCCTGGAGGAGCTTACGGTTCTCTTCGAGCGTGCGCGCCGTTTAGCCTTTCCCGAGCTGACATTTACGGCGGATGCCGTCGAACGGCTGGTCAATCACGCCGATGGCGATGCGCGTCGGCTTTTGAATGCGCTGGAGGCCTTGCATACGGCGGCCAAGGCCGCGAATCTGCGAGAAATCGACGTCGGCTTCCTCGAAACGGCGCTCGCGGCCGATCTACGCCGTTTCGACAAAGGGGGCGAGGCGTTTTACGACCAGATTTCCGCGTTGCACAAATCGCTGCGCGGCTCCGCGCCCGATGCGGCGCTCTATTGGTTGTGCCGGATGCTCGATGGCGGCGCGGATCCGCTCTACCTGGGCCGCCGCATCATTCGCATGGCCATCGAAGACATTGGGCTTGCCGATCCGCGCGCTCTCACGGTGGCCTTGAATGCGGTCGAAACCTATGAGCGGTTGGGGTCGCCCGAAGGCGAGCAGGCGCTGGCCAACGCCGTGCTTTATCTCGCCGTGGCGCCGAAGTCGAACGCCGCCTATCTGGCCTATGAGGCTGCGCGCGCTTTCGTCAAACGCGATCAGAGCCGTCCAGTGCCGCTTCATCTGCGCAATGCCCCCACTCGGCTCATGCGTGAGCTCGGCTATGGGTACGATTATCGGTATCCCCATGACGAACCCGAGGCCTATGCAGCCGGAGAAAATTATTTTCCCGCCGAGATGCCGAAAGTCGAGTGGTACCGTCCGACGCCGCGCGGGTTGGAGGCGAAAATCGCCGAAAAGCTCAAGCATCTCGCCGAGCTCGATGCTGCCTGGAAGAAACGGCGAGGTTGATTGCGGCGCCCGCCATTGCCTTGCGGTAACATTCCGGGGCATCGAAAAAACCAGGCCTTCTCCCATGCTCGATCTTACGCTTTTGCGCAATCAACCCGAGTTCGTCTTGACGCAACTTGCGCGTCGCGGCGCAGCCATCGACCTTACGCCTTTTCTCGCTCTCGAGGCCGAGCGCAAGACGATCCAAAAACGAACGCAGGATCTGCAGGCCAAGCGCAACCAACTGTCCAAGGCCGTCGGCCTCGCCAAGGCCAAGGGTGAGGACGCGTCCTTGCTCATGGAGGAAGTGGGTGGCGTCAATGCCGAGCTGGCAGGGCTGGAGCAGAAGCTTTCCGTCTTATTGGCGGAAATCGACGCCTTCGTCGCGCGCCTACCCAATATGCCGCATGAATCCGTTCCGGACGGCAAGAACGATCAAGACAACGTCGTGGTCGAACGTTGGGGGGAGCCGCCCGCCTTCCCATTCCCACCCAAGGATCATGTCGAGCTGGGCGCCTTGCACGCTGGCCTCGATTTCACGGCGGCGGCCAAGATCGCCGGCAGCCGCTTTGTCGTGATGCGCGGTGCGTTCGCGAAGCTGCACCGCGCATTGACGCAATTCATGCTGGACGTCCACACGCGCGTGCATGGCTATCAAGAGATCTACGCGCCCTATCTCGTCAACCCCGACAGCATGTTTGGCACGGGCCAGCTGCCCAAATTCGAGGACGATTTGTTCCGCATCGAGCGTTCCGATGGCGCTCCCTTCTATCTGATTCCGACCGCCGAAGTGCCCGTCACCAACCTCGTACGCGGCGAAATCCTCGAAGCGGATGCGCTGCCGCTGAAATTTGTATGTCATACACCGTGCTTTCGCGCCGAGGCCGGAGCCGCGGGGCGTGATACGAGAGGCATGATTCGTCAGCACCAATTCGACAAGGTCGAGCTCGTGCAAATCGTGAAGCCCGAGGATTCCTGGGCGGCGCTCGAAGAACTCACGGCGCATGCCGAAGCGATCCTGCGCGAGCTTGCGCTACCCTATCGCAAGGTGCTTCTCTGTGCAGGCGACTTGGGCTTCGCCTCCGCCAAGACATATGACCTCGAGGTCTGGCTGCCGGGACAGAACACCTATCGTGAGATCTCTTCGTGTTCGAATTTCGAGGCCTTTCAAGCACGCCGCATGCAAGCCCGTTATCGCGAGAAAGGCGGCAAGCCGCGCCCCGTGCATACCCTGAATGGTTCTGGCCTCGCCGTGGGACGCACGCTCGTCGCGGTGCTCGAAAACTACCAGCGTGCGGATGGCAGCATCGAGATCCCTGCCGTCTTGAGGCCCTATTTAGGCGGCATGGAAGTCATCGTCCCCCGGTGAGAGGCTTCTTGCCTGCGTTGCGGGTGCGCGTCTCTCCCCTCAAGGGCGTATGACGCGGCTCGATGCGCGTGAGAACGTCATAATAGTTGCGCACGTTTTCGACCATGATCACGGCTTCGCCGCCGCGCGCGCGCCCGCTCTTGAGACGAGAGTAGTATTCCGGACGGCTCATCAAGGGGAGGACTTCTTTCATGTCGCTCCAGAGATCCGGGTCGCGCTTGAGCGTGGGCGCAAAGGCGCGCGCCCCATTGAGGTGGCCGCGCCCGAGGTTGTAGGCGGCGAGCGCGAACCAGAGGCGATCTGGATCTTTGATCGAAGGCGGCAATTCCTCATAGAGCATGGCCAAATACTTGGCGCCGGCAAGAATGCTCTCTTTTGCGTCGAGCCGGTTTTTCACGCCCAGGCGATCGGCGGTCTCCTCGGTCAGCATCATGATGCCGCGCACGCCGGTGGGCGAGGTCGCAAGCGGATCCCAGTGCGATTCCTGATAGGCGAGCGCAGCGATGAGCCGCCAGTCGAGCCCTGTGATCTCTTGCGCCAACTCGAAATGAGGACGCAGCGCAGGAAGACGTAGGCGGATCTTTTGCAGGAATTCACGCATTTCTTGGGCGTCGGCGCGGCGAATGTGGGCGAAATAGCGCTCCGCCAGTTGTTTCAAGACACCGCTATCGGCGAGGGACTGGATCAGTTCGGCCGCCGCTTTGGCGAGTGTTTCGTCGGCAGGATGGAATTGCCAGACGTAGGCGAGCGCGCCGGGAAGATCGATCGCTTCGACGAGATCGGGATATTGTCGCGCGGCCATCGCAAGGCTCAGCTCATCGACTGCGGCGAGCGCGTAGCGGCCTTGTGCGAGGCCCGCCAAGAGCTCGCTTGCATTCGTGACTGCCGGCGTGATGAGGAGAGGCGGCGGTTTGAGTCCAAGGCCTTGCAAAGTGGAAAACTGCGCCGAGCCAGCGAGAACGGCGATTTCACGTCCGGCGAGATCGGTTTGATGCGTCAATGGAACGCTATCGACGCGTCGCGCAACGATCTGACGTGTCGTGAGGAGGGGAGGGCTGGTCAGATAAGTTGATGACGATGGAATCGGCAAGAAACGAGCGATGAGATGCGCCTTGCGTTTCTCGAGAGCCTCTTCGAGCGCTTGCATGTCTTCGAGCAGCAGAAAGCGCGTGGTCGCGCCGAGGCGTTCGGCGAAAAAGCGTGCAACCTCGTGGCCGAATCCATACATGCCGTCGCTTGCGGGTGCTTCGTCGGCAAACAAGGGATCGGCGAGCATGGCGATCACGAGCGGTTGGTCTTTGCCCGGCGGGGGGAGTCGCGCACAAGCGGAGAGAAAGACGGCGCAGAGGAGGAAGAGTCCGGCCAGGAGGGCGGCTGGCCGCATTTGGCGTGACGACGGCGCAGCGGCTATAATGTCGGGCCATGGAGAGGTGGCCGAGTGGTTTAAGGTACCTGACTCGAAATCAGGCGTAGGTGCAAGCCTACCGTGGGTTCGAATCCCACCCTCTCCGCCACGCCGTGAGGCCTTGGCTTGCGTCATCAACCTTCCCCTGCCAACGGGTAGAGACGCGGCGCGGCTGAAATGGACGCTTGGCTGCCCGGCGCGAGGCGGAAGTTTTCGCGCGCCAGCTGGTGGGGGTGATGCGGGGCTTCTTCGAAGCTGAGCACGGGCGCCACACAGGCATCCTCGTTTGCGAACAAGGCGGCCCATTCGTCGCGGGGCCGGCGCGCGAAAACCTCGGCAAAACGCTTGCGCAAAGACGGCCAGTCCTGGCTTTCGTATTGCCGCTCGGGATCGACATCGTCAAGCTCGAGTTTGGCGAGCAAACGCCGATAGAAAGCCGGCTCCAATGCGGCAACACTGATCTTTTTGCCGTCCGCGCAGGTGTAGAGCGCATAAAACGGCGCATCGTGAAAGAGGCTCGGACCTTGACCGCACGCGGTGCGTGCGCCGAGTGCGGGCGTTCCCGCGAGCCAATGCAGAATGCCAGAAAGCATGGCCAAGACATCGACGATGGCGCCATCGACGAGGCAACCTCGTCCGCTCTGTTGACGCTGGAACAGCGCACAGACGATGCCAAATGCAAGCCCCAGGGCGCCTGGCGCATCGCCTAGGGCCGTGGGCGGCACGGGTGGGATCGTGCCGCAATCCGGCGCAAGCGAGAGGAGCCCACTCAAAGCGACGTAATTGAGGTCATGGCCTGCACGGGGCGCCAAAGGGCCGCTCTGGCCCCAGCCGGTCATGCGCGCATAGACGAGTTGTGGCCGCTGCGCAGCGAAGGCCGCGGGACCCAGGCCAAGGCGCTCCATGACTCCCGGCCGATAGCCTTCGAGCAGGACATCGCTTGCGCAGACGAGCGCATGCGCACGCGCGCGATCGTGCGGGCTTTTCAGATCCAGCACGATGCGCTGCTTGCCGGCATGCAATGGGTTATCTCGAGGGCCAAGGCGCGCCGAAAATGCATCGGGATGCGGTCGGTCGATGAGGACGACCTCGGCGCCCATCTGGCGCAGAATTTGTCCGGCCAGCGGCGCAGGCCCGAGAGCAGCGAATTCAACGACTCGGATGCCGGAAAGCGGTAGGAGCGGCGCAGGATTCATAGGAAAAGCCAAGATCATCGATTGACAAATTCTATTTGCCTCAATGAAATCATGCCGCTAAATTCCCGACAAAATTAGTCAAGATAAGAGGGGAATCCCCTCCGCATCCCCACCCCTTCCGAGAGAAAGGTGAATATATGATCGAAGTCAATGGCCGTGCGATTGAAACCGATGCCGAAGGATATTTGGCGAATCTATCCGATTGGAGCGAAGAGGTGGCCGAATTTCTGGCCACGCAAGACGATCTTAAATTGACCGAGAAGCATTGGCAGGTCATCCACTGGATCCGCGCCTACTATGAAGAAAATGGCACGGCGCCGAATCTACGCGTGATGACCAAGCTGATCGGCAGCGATTTGGGAGACGAGTTCGGCGACAAGAAGTTCCTCTTCGAGCTCTTCCCCTATGGCCCGGCAAAGCAGGCAGCGCGCTATGCGGGCATGCCCAAGCCTACCGGCTGTGTCTAGATCGTTCGTGGTGGCGTCGCGGACGGTCAGTCTGCCTCGGCGCCTTTACCGCTGCTGGCGCTGGGCTGCCAGGCGGGAACGAGATGGCGTTTCCCATTGCCGATCAAATCGGCGCGGCCCATGCGGCGGAGCGCGGCGCGCAAGAGCGGCCAGTTCTTGGGGTCATGGTAACGAAGAAACGCTTTGTGGAGGCGGCGTTGCTTCTCGCCGCGCACGACGCTGACTTCTTCGCCGCCGCCTGTCAGTCGTTTGAGCGGATTTTTGCCGCTATGCCACATGGCGGTGGCGAGCGCAAGCGGAGCAGGTAAAAAGGTTTGCACTTGGTCGACACGCAAGCCGTTGCGCTTGAGCCAGAGGGCGAGCTCGAGCATGTCTTCGTCCGTCGTGCCGGGATGGGCGGCGATGAAGTAAGGGATGAGGTATTGTTCCTTGCCGGCGGCCTTCGATGCAGCATCGAATAGGCGCTTGAAACGTTCGTAGGCGCCAATGCCCGGCTTCATCATTTTGGAAAGCGGGCCCTCTTCGGTGTGTTCGGGGGCGATTTTGAGATAGCCGCCGACGTGATGGGTGGCGAGTTCCTTGACGTATTCTGGCGAACGCACGGCAAGATCGTAGCGAAGCCCCGAGCCGATCAGCACTTTCTTGACGCCTGGGATTCGTCGTGCTTGGCGATAGAGATGAATGAGCGGCGCATGGTCGGTGTCGAGATTTTCACAAATCGAAGGATAGACGCAGGAAAGCCGCCGACAGGCCGCTTCGATCTTCTTGTCCTTGCAGGCCATGCGATACATGTTGGCGGTCGGCCCGCCCAAATCGGAGATGACGCCGGTAAACCCCTGCGTTTTGTCGCGGACGGCCTCGATTTCGCGCAGGATAGACGCTTCCGAACGACTCTGGATGATGCGCCCTTCATGCTCGGTGATCGAACAGAAGGTGCAGCCGCCAAAGCAGCCTCGCATGATCGCCACCGAAAATTTGATCATTTCCCAAGCCGGAATCTTGGCGCCCCGATAGGCAGGATGGGGCGCGCGCGCATAAGGTAACTCATAGACGTAATCGAGTTCCGGGGTGCTCAAAGGAATCGGCGGCGGATTGAGCCAGACGTCACGATCGCCATGCTGCTGCACGAGGGCGCGCGCGTTGCCAGGATTGGATTCGTAATGGAATATGCGTGAGGCATGAGCATAGACAGTGGCGTCGGCTTTTACTGCCTCGTAGCTCGGTAGGCGCACGACGGTTTTTTCGCGCGAAAGACGGCCAGGCGCGACGCGCGCAAGCCCGTCCTCGGGCGAAGGTTTTGTTTCGTCGAGCTCACTCCAATCGTCGCCGGGCCGCCAGCCGAACGGCACGGCAAACGCCGAGCCTCTGAGGTCGCGCACTGCGGCAATGGGCTCTTTGCGCGCGAGACGGTGCGCAAGCTCGACGATTGCGCGCTCGGCGTTGCCATAGAGCAAGAGGTCTGCCTTGGCGTCGAGCAAGATGGAGCGGCGCACTGTGTTGGACCAATAATCGTAATGGGCGATCCGGCGCAAGGACGCTTCGATGCCGCCGATGACGATCGGCACGCCCGGATAAGCTTCTCGGGCGCGATGTGCATAGACGATGACGGCGCGGTCCGGGCGTTTTCCAGCGATGCCGCCAGGCGTATAGGCGTCATCGGAGCGAATCTTGCGGTCGGCCGTATAGCGATTGACCATCGAGTCCATGTTGCCGGCGGTGACGCCAAAGAACAAATGGGGCCGGCCAAGTTTGCAGAAATCCTCGAGGCTGCGCCAATCGGGCTGGCTGATGATGCCGACGCGAAAACCATGGTCTTCCAGCAATCGGCCAATCAAAGCCATACCGAAACTCGGGTGATCGACGTAAGCATCGCCCGTGATCAAGATCACGTCGCAGGCATCCCAGCCGAGCGCGGCCATTTCCTCGCGGCTCATCGGCAAAAAGGGCGCGACGCCGAAGCGTTTGGCCCAATAGGGGCGGTAGCCCGTGAGGGGCTTGAACTCACGCATGACAAAGGCTCAGAGAGGCCAGAGGCGGCTTTTCTCGGGCACGTGGCGCGCGAGAAAGTCCATTTGATCGGCCAAGATGTTGCGATTGGAAAGAATCAGATATTCAGCCTTGTTCGGCACATAGGGGGCATAGAGGAGTTCCATCCCCGCTTGTTCCGGCGTGCGGCCGCTTTTCCGTTGATTGCAATGACGACATGCGGTGACGACGTTCATCCATGAGTCAAGACCGCCTTGAGAAACGGGCACGATATGGTCGCGCGTGAGCCTGGCTCCCGGCAACTGTTCGCCACAGTAGGCGCAGATGTGGCGATCACGCCGGAAAAGCTCGCGATTCGACAGCGGCGGTATGCGCTGCTGCTCTTTTCCGCTGAGCGCGCGGCCTTTGATGGCGATGATGCTGTTGGCGCAGATTTCCGAACGACGGCCGGTGCTGCGGTTGATGCCGCCCCGGATCGTGATGCAATGTTCTCCCGCAGCCCAAGCGACCAGATCTTTGGCGTAGTAAAAGCAGGCATGCTGCCACGTCACCCAGCGGTGCGGCACGCCATGCGCATCGAGCGTCAAAATCAGCGGATGACTCATACGATGATCCATTCGACGGCGCCTAACCCGTGAGAGCATTTTGGGCGGGAAAAGTTCGCGCCAAGGCGGCAAAGAAGGCCGCGAAAGGGCGCGATTTTCACCATGATTTCACATTGTTGCACGACTTCGCCGGGCTCGCCAGCTCGATCCAAGCGTCCAAAGCGCGAGGGGGCTTTAGGAATGAGCACGCCGCTTACTCGGTCATGAGTTCGGCGCTCACGAGCGTTTCGTTATAGACGGAAAAGCAACCGCGCGCCCGGTCGGAAAAAAAGCGGCGCAGGGCGAGCGCAACGCTGGGGAAAGCGATTTGCTCCCAAGGCAGGTCGTGTTCGGAAAACAACGCAACTTCCAGGCTTTCAGGTCCTGGGCAAAATGACGTCGAGAGAAGACGCGCATGATGAAAAACATGCACCTGATCGATGCGAGGCAGCGAGACGACGAGAAGCAGCGGTCCGAGCTCGATTTCTGCGCCTGCCTCTTCGCGGGTCTCGCGGATCGCGGCCTCACCAAGGCTTTCGCCGTTTTCCATGAAGCCAGCAGGCAAGGTCCATAGGCCACGCCGTGGCGTGATCGCGCGGCGGCACAACAAAATGCGATCTTGCCACACAGGGAGGGCGCCGACGACCAAACGCGGGTTGCGGTAATGGATCGCGCCGCAGCGTGGGCAAACATGACGCGGCAAATGATCGAGTGGCGGGATCTTGACTTCGACGGGGCTTGCGCAAACGCTGCAGAAATTGATGGGCGGATCCATAGCGAGATTCTAGCCGGCGGCTGCATCCTCCATGCAAAGAGAAAAACGTGTATAAAAAGAAATGAAAAGGACAACAATGACGTTGAAGCAGGCAATTTCCTTTCTCAGGCCGGAAGTCTTTCGGCGCTTGGAGAGCATGACCGGGTTGCCGTCCCCGAAGGGGGCGGCGCTTGCGCTTTTGCGCTTGGCGCAGAAAGACGATGTGACCGTGGCCGAGATGGCGCGCGTGATCCAAACCGATCCGGCTCTGGTCGGGCGGTTGATCAAGGTCGCCAACTCTGCACAGATGGGAGCGCATCGGCCGGTGGCGGCCGTTCCCGATGCGCTCGTGGTGCTCGGCATGCGCACCGTGCGCTATTTGGCCTTGGGTTTTTCGCTGATTTCCGAACATCGCCATGGTGGCTGCACGGCGTTCGATTACGCTCGCTATTGGTCTCACTCGTTGGCTTTCGGCGTGGCGGCGCGCGTTTTCGCCAACGAGACGCGTTGTGCGCCGGCCGAAGAGATGTTCTCTCTGGGGCTGCTTGCGCGCATCGGGGAACTCGCGCTGGCGACCGTTCACCCTGACCGCTATGCCGACGTATTGCGCGCGGCCAAAGAGAGCGGCAAGCTCCTGGTCGAGCTCGAGAGCGAAGCATTTGCCTTGAATCATCGCGAACTGTCCGCGGCGATGCTGTCGGAATGGGGGCTGCCCGAGCTCTTCGTCGCCAGTGTCTTTTATCACGAGCGGCCGGAGGAGGCGGGCGCGGAGCCGGGCACACGCCTATTCGGCACGTTATGGACGCTCGCCCTGGCGCGTCACATAGCCGACGTCTGTGTGGCGGCGGCAAGCGATCGGGCGCAGTCTATGGCGCCTTTGCGTCTGGCTGCCGCCCAGTTTTCGCTTACGGGCCAGGCGCTTGAGGCGCTCTGCGATCAGGTCGTGCGCGAGTGGCAGGCTTGGGCGGCGCTTTTGTCGGTCGACAGCCAGCAGGTGCCGCCTTTTGCGGAGCTTTCCGAGTCGTCGAAACCCCGCGCAGCCGATGAACCGGTGCTTCCGGAACAAGTCGCGGAGCCGCCCTTTCGCGCGCTGATGCTCACGGCGGAAGATCGCTGGGCGGACACGCTGGGAGCCTGGCTGCGAGAAGCCGGCTTTGTCCTACAACGGGCAAGCTCCGGTGAGCAGGCCCTGGCGTTGGCGCTGGATGGGCAGGTCGAGCTTCTCATCCTCGACGCTGCGCTGCCCGCGACCGATTGCTGTGGTTTTTTGCCCTCCCTGCGGCAAACGCGCATCGGGCGCGGCCTATACATTCTTTTGCTTGCCGATGCCCTCGAAGAAGCTTCGCTCGTGCGTTTTTATGAAAGCGGCGTTGATGAGGCCCTGCCCAAGGAAATTTCGTCCCGTGTGTTCCAGGCCCGCCTGCGCGCAGCCAAGCGCCTGATTCTTCTGCAGCGCGAAGTAGAGCGTGATCGAGAAGAGATTCGCCGCTTCGCTGCCGAGTTGGCGGTCGCCAATCGACGACTGCAGCAGGCGGCCATGACCGATGTCCTCACGGGTCTCCCCAACCGGCGCTACGCCTTGCAGCGCTTCGAACAAGAATGGCGTGCAGCCAGCCGTACCGGCGCCGCGTTGTCGTGCATGCTCATCGACCTCGATTATTTCAAGACCATCAACGACACGTGGGGTCACGAGGTGGGCGATTTGGTCTTGCGTGACATTGCGCAAACGATGCGCAAGAATCTGCGCGCACGCGACATTCTCTGCCGCTATGCCGGCGATGAGTTTCTCGTCATCTCGCCGGAAACCTCGCTCTCCGAAGCCGTCCGCTGCGCCGAACGCATCCGACGCGCCATCGCGGATTTGTCTTGGGAGCGCGAAGGTAAGGTGATCACCTGCAGCATCAGCGTCGGCATTGCCAGCCGCAGCCAGGCCACGCCCGATGTCGATAGCCTGATTCGTGAGGCCGATCGAGGCGCCTACGAGGCCAAGGCGCGCGGGCGC
>JAOADW010000013.1 GCA_026417115.1 Rhodocyclaceae bacterium | reverse complement strand
CGGGCTCCTCACTGTCAATTTGGGCACTGGTCGTGGATATTCGGTGCTCGAAATGGTGCGTGCCTTCGAGAAGGCTTCTGGCCGGCCGATACCCTATCGCATTGCGCCGCGCCGGCCCGGCGATGTCGCCTGCTGTTACGCTGATCCCAGCTACGCCGCCACGCGCCTGGGTTGGCGCGCCCAGCGCGGCCTTCCCGAAATGTGCGCCGATCTTTGGCGCTGGCAGTCACAGAACCCCGATGGCTATCCAGCATCCTGACTTTGGAGACGAATCCATGCATACCATGACGCGCCTACCCGATGATATTTGCGTAGCCGTGGTCGGTCTTGGCTACGTCGGCCTGCCGCTTGCGGTCGAATTCGGCAAGAAATATCGGACGCTCGGCTATGACCTTTCAGAAACGAAAGTCGCCCACTATCGGAATTTCCATGATCCGACGGGAGAAGTCTCGGAGGAAGATTTACGCACAGCGGCCAAGCTCAGCGTCACAACCGACCCTAGCGTGCTCAAAGAGGCGGATTTCATCGTCGTGGCCGTGCCCACACCTGTCGATGTTGCCCATATCCCGGATTTTTCCCCCCTCATCGGCGCATCGACCACGGTAGCCAAACACATGAAGCGCGGCGCCACGGTCATTTACGAGTCGACGGTTTATCCCGGCGCTACCGAAGAAGTTTGCATTCCGCTCCTGGAGCGACATTCGGGCTTGAAATGGCGGCGCGACTTTCACGTCGGCTATTCGCCCGAGCGGGTAAATCCTGGCGACAAGGAGCATACCTTGCCGAAAATCGTCAAAGTGGTCTCAGGCGATGATGCACTGACCTTGGAGGCAGTCGCAGCCTTGTATGGGTCGATCATCACGGCCGGCATCCATAAGGCCAGCAGCATCAAGGTGGCGGAAGCGGCCAAGGTGATCGAGAATACCCAACGAGATCTCAACATCGCCCTCATGAATGAGCTGGCGATCATCTTCGACAAAATCGGCATCGATACGCTTGAAGTGCTCGAAGCAGCAGGGACGAAATGGAATTTCTTGCCGTTCCGCCCTGGTCTCGTCGGCGGTCATTGCATTGGTGTCGATCCTTACTATCTCACGCACAAGGCGCAAATGCTCGGCTATCACCCTGAGGTGATCCTGGCCGGACGCCGCATCAATGACGGTATGGCGGCTTGGGTTGCGCAGCAGACGGTCAAGCAACTGATCCATAACGGCAGCTGTGTCAAGGGGGCGCGCATCATCGTGCTGGGGCTTACTTTCAAGGAAAACTGCCCCGATTTGCGCAATTCGAAAGTCGCCGATCTCGTGCGCGAATTGCAGGACTTTGGCTGCGAAGTGACCGTGCATGACCCGATTGCCGAGGCGACCGAAGCCGAGCATGAATATGGGATTGCCTTGACGCCCTGGGAGAAGCTGCCGGAGCGAGCCGACGCCCTCGTCGCTGCCGTAGCCCATAAGCATTATCTGGGCATGCCGCTAGCAGAAATCACGCGTTGCTTGCGGCCTGGCGGCGTTTTCATCGACGTCAAATCGGCCTTCGATGCGAAAGCCGTATGCGCTGCCGGCTTCCGCCTCTGGCGGCTTTGACCCTATTGGCGCGGCTTTTTCGCTGCTTACGCAGTTACGCGGGATGCGCAAGCTTGCTCGCCACAAAGTCGACGAGAGAGCCGACCGTGGAGAACGTTGCGCCATCGATTTCGTCGTCTTCGATGGTGAAGCCGAAGCGCTCTTCGATGCCAGTGAGCAGGGCCACGACGGCCATCGAATCGAGCTCAGGAAGCGCGCCAAGCAGGGGAGTGGCGCGAGTGAATGCAAAGCCGCGGCCAACAAGGCCCAGCGTTTCATCGAGCAAAGCAAGGATTTCGCGCTCCAGGTCCACGGGCTTCTCCACTGTCGTTGTATGGCGGATTATATAGAACCCTATGTAGGGGCCGCATTGCACTAGTCATATAGCATCATGCGCAGCAATGCTATGAAAGAAGCCCTTCTATTGCATGAGCTGCCGCTCTTTTCTGCCGAACGCACGCCGCTTGCGCCCGCACTGACTCTGGGCGAACGGACGTTGGCTTACGAAGCGTTGCAGCAAGCGATCGAGCGCTGCGCCGCGGGCTTGCTCGCATTAGGCCTTGCGCGCGCCGAGCGCGTGGCGATCTACCTCGAAAAGCGCTTCGAAACCGTGATCGCTTGCTTTGCGGCTTCTTCCGCGGGGGGGGTTTTCGTGCCGGTCAACCCTTTGCTCAAGCCCGAGCAGGTGGCCTATATCCTGCGGGATTGCAACGTGCGCGTGCTCGTGACTTCGCCCGAGCGTTATCGTCTGCTGCGCGAGGCCTTGCGCGCATGCCATGATTTGCGCCATGTCGTCCTGACGGGGGAAAAAGAGACTGTCGCAGAAATTCCGCAGGTTCTGAGCTGGGAGGAGCTTACTGCAGCGGCGCTGCGGCCTGGGCATCGCGTGATCGATGCCGACATGACGGCGATTTTGTATACCTCGGGGAGTACGGGGCGGCCCAAAGGCGTCGTGCTTTCCCATCGTAATATGGTCATGGGCGCCAAGAGCGTGGCGAGCTATCTCGAAAACCATGCGGGCGATGCTTTGCTCGCCGCGCTGCCGTTGTCCTTCGACGCGGGTTTTTCTCAATTGACTACGGCTTTTCATGTCGGGGCGCGCGTCGTGTTGCTCAATTATCTTATGCCGCGCGACGTGCTCAAGGCCTTGGAGAAGGAACGCATCACCGGACTCACGGCGGTGCCTCCCCTGTATATCCAGCTTGCCCAGCTCGATTGGCCGCCGGTCATTGGAGAACATCTACGATATTTCGCCAACACCGGCGGACGCATGCCCCGTGAAACGCTGCAGGCGTTACGCGCTCGTCTGCCCAAGAGCAAACCCTATTTGATGTATGGCCTGACCGAAGCTTTCCGTTCCACCTACTTACCGCCCGAGGAGGTCGATCGCAGGCCGGATTCGATTGGCAAGGCGATCCCCAATGCCGAAATCCTCGTGCTACGCGAAGATGGCAGCCCCTGCGCGCCCAATGAGCCAGGCGAGCTCGTGCATCGCGGGGCCTTGGTGGGCATGGGGTATTGGAACGATCCGGAAAAGACGGCCGAGCGATATAAGCCTTTGCCGCCCCAAGCCTTGGGACGGGAAGCGGGGCTTACGCTTCCCGAGATCGCAGTCTTTTCAGGCGATACCGTGCGGATGGACGAGGAGGGCTTTCTTTACTTCATTGGCCGCCGCGATGAAATGATCAAGACGTCGGGTTATCGGGTCAGTCCGACCGAGGTCGAAGAGGTGATCTATGCCACCCAACTCGTTGGCGAATGCGCCGCATTTGGTGTCGAGCACGCCACCTTGGGCCAGGCGATTCAGGTCGTGGTGACCCCGCCTTTGGGGGCCGAGACGGTCGATATAGAAAAATTACTGATGCACTGCCGTACCCATATGCCTGCGTATATGGTGCCTCATGGGATCAGCGTACGACCGGGGCCTTTGCCTCGTAATCCCAATGGCAAGATCGATCGCCAGCTGCTGAAGCTCGAATGGAGCGGACAACATGAAGGTTGAGGAGAATTCGCGACGACATGCGCCCATGTCGCAGTTTCCGGTGCGCGAGGGTGAGCTCCTTGTCGGGGGCTTGCCCCTGTCGCGCTTGGCCGCACGCGTTGGGCGTACGCCGTTTTATGCCTACGACCGCGGCGTGATCGATCGCCGCATCGAAGAACTGCGCGCCTTGCTTCCGGCCGGGGTGCGGCTGCATTACGCAGTGAAAGCCAATCCGATGCCGGCCCTGGTCTGCCACATGGCCAGACGGGTCGATGGTCTTGATGTCGCTTCTGGCGGCGAACTCAAAATTGCGCTCGATGCGGGCGTCTCACCTGTCGAGATCAGCTTTGCGGGCCCCGGCAAGCGGCCCGACGAGCTGCGCCAGGCGGTGGCGTCTGGCGTTTTGATCAATGTCGAATCCCTGCGCGAAATCGAGATCCTGGCGGCTTTGAGCCGTGGCTTGGGCTTGCCTGCACGCATCGCCCTACGTATCAACCCCAATTTCGAACTCAAGGCCTCTGGCATGAAGATGGGAGGCGGCGCCAAACAGTTTGGCATCGATAGTGAGGAGGCACCCAAGGCTTTGGCGTTGATCGGCCACCATGGCCTGGCTTTCGAAGGGTTCCACCTCTTCTCGGGCTCCCAAAGCCTCAAGGCGGCGACTCTCATCGAGGCGCAGCAGAAGTCCTATGCCTTGGCAAAGGAATTGGCTTCCCATGCGCCGGCGCCCGTGAAGGTGCTCAATCTCGGCGGAGGCTTCGGCATCCCTTATTTCCCGGGGGAGGCGCGCCTGGACGTGAGCCCCATCGGTGAGAACCTGGCACGGCTGTGGCAGAAAGCTCGGATGGATTT
>JAOADW010000008.1 GCA_026417115.1 Rhodocyclaceae bacterium | reverse complement strand
TTCCCATGCGCCGGCGCCCGTGAAGGTGCTCAATCTCGGCGGAGGCTTCGGCATCCCTTATTTCCCGGGGGAGGCGCGCCTGGACGTGAGCCCCATCGGTGAGAACCTGGCACGGCTGTGGCAGAAAGCTCGGATGGATTTCCCCACGGCAACCCTGGTGCTCGAGCTTGGGCGCTATCTGGTCGGCGAGGCCGGCATTTTCGTCACGCGCATCATCGATCGCAAGGTATCGCGAGGGCACGTTTTCCTCGTCTGCGATGGCGGCCTCAATCATCATCTGGCGGCTTCTGGCAATTTTGGTCAAGTGATTCGCAAGAACTATCCAGTGACCATTGGCAACAAGGTTGGGGTTGAAGAAAAGGAAATCGTTTCCATTGTCGGACCTCTCTGCACGCCACTTGATCTTTTGGCCGACAGAATGGAATTGCCCCGTGCGGAGGTAGGGGACCTGGTGGTCGTCTTCCAATCCGGTGCTTATGGCGCGAGTGCGAGCCCTCAGGCTTTTTTGAGTCATCCGCCGGTAGAGGAAGTGTTGGTGTGAAAGAAGAATTGCTTCTTTTTGGGTTCAAAAAACTCGTCTCGGCGCTTGTATTGCCGCCATTTCTTCCCTGGTTTCTTGTTTTAGGGGGACTCGCACTCTGGCAGCGTAGCCGCCGCGTGGCGTGGGCGCTGATCCTCATCGGCGCTGCAGCAGGCTGGTTCTTTTCAGTGCGTGTTGCCGTAGACTGGCTGGCGCACCCTTTGGAGGAGATTCCTCCCCTGAACCAGCAATCCCTGGCTCATGCTGAAGCAATCGTGATCTTGGGCGCAGGCCAGAGGCGTTGGTTGCCAGAATATCAAGGGCCAGCGCCGACTGGTGTGGGGCTCGAGCGTCTGCGCTATGGCGCTCGCCTTGCGAAGCAAAGCGGCTTGCCTGTGCTCGTCACAGGAGGCGCGCCGACAGGGGGAGCGGCAGAGGCGCAAACGATGGCGGCAGCGTTGCAGGAAGATTTTGGCCTCAGGCCCCAGTGGATCGAGGATCAGGCGCTAGACACGAGGGATAACGCAAAAAATAGCGCCGCCATCCTCATGCCGCTGGGTATTCGCCGCATCGTCTTGGTGACCCATGCCGTCCATATGCGCCGCGCCGTCAATGAGTTTGAGGCTGTCGGCTTCGAGGTGATGCCAGCGCCGACGGGCTACTTCAGCCGCGGTGGCGCCGAGAGCGCCCTGCATGATTGGTTACCGAGCGCTTCGGCCGCTTTTTGGGCGGCGCTGACGGCGCATGAATGGCTCGGCCTTGTCGCGCAAAGCCTGCGTCGCTTTTTGTTTTAGCCAGTGCCGCGCTTGAAGCTTACGCTAACGATCGGCCCGATCTTCGCCGTGATTCAAGGTGGGATAGTCGAGGTAACCTCGTGCCCCACCGGTATAGAAGGTACGGGGATCGGCTGCATTGAGAGGGTGATTGCCCCGGAAACGCTCGACGAGATCGGGGTTGGCGATGAAGGGGACGCCGAAGGCGATGGCATCCGCAAGGCCTGACGCCAAGGCAGCCTGGGCGCGCGCTTTGGCGTAACCCGCGTTGGTGATCAATAGGCCCTTCCAGCGCCGGCGGAACTCCATCGGATCGAAATCTGGGCCTGCAGCGCCCGGGTTTTCCCGGCCCATCTCGGTGATGTGCAGGTAAGCAAGACCAAATGGGTTGAGCGCCTCGACGGCATGGCAGAAAAGCGCCTGGGGATTGGAATCGGCCATGTCGTTGAATGGTTGCCACGGAGAGAGCCGGACGCCGACTCGATCGGCGCCAACGGCATCGACGACGGCCTGGGTAACCTGCAAGAGAAAGCGACAGCGATTGGCCACGGAGCCGCCATATTCATCGTTGCGCCGATTGACGCCATCGCGGAGGAATTGGTCGATCAAATAACCATTCGCTGCATGGATTTCCACGCCATCGAAGCCGGCGGCGAGCGCATTTTTGGCTGCCTGGGCATAGTCTGCGACGATCGTGGCGATTTCCTCCCGGCTCAGAGCATGGGGAGTCACCGCATCCTTTGGGCCTTGCCAGGTAATGACTTTGGTCTGCGGTTTGACCGCCGAAGAGGAAACGGGCTGTGCGCCAGCAATCAAATCAGGGTGTGAAATGCGGCCACAATGCCAGAGCTGCAGGAAGATCCGCCCCCCTTTTGCATGCACGGCATCGGTCACGAGTCGCCAGCCAGCGATTTGTTCAGGCGAATGGATGCCCGGTGTGGCGGGGTAACCCACGGCCGTCGGAGAAATCTGGCTGCCTTCCGAAATGATCAGGCCTGCGCTCGCCCGTTGTGCGTAGTATTCGGCCATCAGGGCGTTGGCGATGGTTTCGGGGGCGCGATTGCGCGTCATGGGCGCCATGACGATGCGGTTAGGCAAGGTCAAGCGTCCGATTTTTAGAGGGGTGAAGAGGTCTGGCATGGTCATTCGGCGTCGGGTTGGTTCTCGGGTGCGGCCAAGATGAACGCAGGGAGGTTTTGGCAATATTCTACGATGGCGCGAATCGTCGGCATGTCGTCAAGCGGGCAGCCAAAGCGGCGAGCATTGAATACCTGAGGCACGAGGCAACAGTCGGCAAGCGTCGGCGTCGTTCCATGACAGAAAGGGCCTGTGTCTGGATGGCCGGCAAGCAGGGCTTCCACGGCCGTGAGCCCTTCCGTTACCCAATGACGATACCATGTCAGCTTTTCTTCTTCGCTCGCGCCCAGGTTTTTTTGCAAGTAGTCGAGCACCCTCAAGTTGTTGAGGGGGTGAATGTCACATGCGATGGTGAGGGCAATGGCCCGCACGCGAGCCCGTTCGTGCGGCGTAATGGGCAAAAGTGGCGGATGGGGATAGATTTCTTCGAGATATTCGAGGATCGCCAACGACTGGGTGATCGTGTGGCCTTGATCGGTGATCAAGGCGGGAACGGTGCCGAGCGGACTAATGGCGCGGTAGGACGGGGTATTTTCCTCGCTTCGCTTCAAATGGATGGGGACGGCTTCATAAGGCAATCCTTTGAGATTCAACGCGATGCGGACGCGGTAGGCGGCCGAGCTGCGGAAATAGGTATAGAGCTTCATGAACCGACCCTTTCGACACGCTGCTCGATGGCCCCGAACAAGGTTTTCCCCTGCCGGTCGAACATCTCGATACGCACCGTGTCGCCGAAACGCAGAAAAGGCGTTTGGGCAGCGCCGGTCTCGATTGTTTCGTACATCCGGCGCTCGGCAATGCACGCATAACCCACGCCGCCATGCTCGATGGTGGACCCATACAGCCCGCCTTGCTTGTTCGAGACGGTGCCGGAGCCGATGATGGAGCCGGCTTCGATTTCACGCGTGAGGGTGATGTGCTGGATGAGGCGAGGAAAATTGAAAACCATATCGACGCCCGCCTGGGGACGGCCGAAAAGACGGCCGTTCAAATGGATCGTCAGCGGGCGATGGACCTTGCCGTCGCGCCAGTCATCGCCTAGTTCGTCAGGCGTGAGGGCAAGGGGTGAAAAGGCCGAGGCAGGCTTGGACTGAAAAAAGCCAAACCCCTTGGCGAGTTCCTTGGGGATCAGGTTGCGCAACGAAACGTCATTCGCGAGCATGATCAGGCGGATCGCCGCCGCACATTGCTCAAGCGAGGCGCCAATCGGTAAATCGCCGGTAACCACCGCCACTTCGGCCTCGAAGTCGATGCCCCACTCTTCCGAGGCAGCCCATATGGGGTCATGAGGGCCGACAAAGCTGTCGGAGCCTCCTTGGTACATCAACGGATCCGTCCAAAAGTCGGGCGGCAGCTCCGCGCCGCGGGCGCGCCTGACGAGCTCGACATGATTGACGTATGACGAGCCATCGGCCCATTGGTAGGCCCGCGGTAGAGGGGAATGGCACTGACGCTCATCGAATGGGCGAGCGTGTGGGGCTGCTCCTTGGTTCAGCGCTTCATAGACTTCCGCGAGCCTGGGCGCCACGGCGTCCCAATCGTCGAGCGCAGCTTGGAGCGTGCGAGCGATCTGCGGGACAGCTTGGCAGCAAGAAAGATCGCGGCTGACGACGACGAGTGTCCCGTCTCGGCCGCCTTCTTTGAGCGTGGCGAGCTTCATGCTTTCGTGAATTCTTTCTCATGCAACCACGCTGCATGGCGTGGCGCGCGCTTCGTCTGCGACCATTCTTCAATCATCGCATATTTGACGGCGTCGAGTTTTTCATACATCTCGGGGGTGGCCGTGTTGGCGGCGAGTTCGATGCGATGGCCATTGGGGTCGAAGAAATAGATCGACTGAAAGAGCGTATGGTCTACGGGCCCTAGCACCTCGATCCCTGCTGCTTCGAGGTTTGCTTTGGTGGCGCGCAAGACATCCAGAGAGGCTACCTCGAAGGCAATGTGCTGGGTCCATGCGGGTGTATTGGGATCGCGTCCCATTGGCGGCTTGGTCGGCAGCTCGAAGAATGCAAGGACATTGCCGCTGCCGGCGTCGAGAAATACGTGCATATAGGGATCGGGTTCCTTGGTCGAAGGGACGGCATCTTCGGCGATTGCGAGAATGAGGCGCATACCGAGGTGCTTTTCATACCATTCGACAGTTTCCTTGGCATCCCTGCAGCGATAAGCGACGTGGTGAATCTTTTGGATCAACATCAGAAAACTCCTTCGCGGGCGATTCGCAGGGCGTCGCGCAGCACAGACAAATCGCCGATGTGGTTGGCCAGTAAAAGAATCAAACGGGCATTGACGAGGGCGCTTTGCTCATCGGATAGATCGCGGTGCATTTCGATCAGCGCCTCATAAAACTCGTCGCCAGGACCATAAGCTCGAAAAAAATGCCTGCCTGGCTCGTGAAAATTAGGCGACAGAATCAAAGACATGGAAGCATCCTCCTAGGAAAGATTTGCGGTTGCGCGCATTGTCGCCGCGCGTATGCTTGCGGCATCAAATGCACGCCAGCGGGCGGCGACGTGCTGGTCGGGACGGATGAGATAGGTCGTACCTGGACGAGCGTCATAGCGCTCGGCATAACGTCCGCTATAGTCTTCGAGCACGCGCAGGCCGTGGGCGGTCCCGCTGGCAGCCGGTGTGACGAGCAGGACTTCGATGGGTATGGCATCCAGAGCGAGTTGCTGGATTTCATGCCGCATGGTTGCATCGATTTGTTGTGGATCGGCGGCGTAATGCAAGACGACAAAACGGTTGCCAACCTGGTCGAGGAGCCAGGCGGGCTTGCCATCGACTTTCAGGGGAGCATCGTCCATGGGCGCGCCTGGAATCATCTCGCCTGCGAATGATTCTTGGTCGGGCGTATTCAACGTCGAGGCGACGAGAAAAGCAGGCACCGATAAGCGGCCGGAGTTCACCAGCGCGCGCGCAAATGGATGATGACGCGCCAGCGTCAGCACCGCATTGCGAAAAGTCAGGGAAGTGCGGCTCTTGGGCGTAATGAAGTCCGTCGATCGCGTCGAATTCATGATGTTTTCATCGGCGGCGAAGATGCGCTCATCCGAATAGCTGTCGAGCAACCGATCCGGCGCCTTGCCATCGATTACGAGTTTGAGTTTCCAGCAGAGATTGTCAGTGTCCTGGATGCCGGAATTCGCGCCGCGTGCGCCAAAGGGCGACACCTGGTGGGCGGCATCGCCAACGAAAAGGACACGTCCATGTCGAAACTTCGACATACGACGGCATTGGAAGGTGTAGACGCTCACCCATTCGAGTTCGAATTCCCGTTCGTCGCCTAGCATCGCGCGAATGCGTGGGATCACTTTCTCGGGCTTCTTTTCTTCTTCGGGATCGGCTTGCCAGCCGAGCTGGAAGTCGATGCGCCAGACATTATCGGCTTGACGATGCAAGAGCACCGATTGGCCGGGGTGAAAGGGAGGGTCGAACCAAAACCAGCGCTCGGCGGGGAAATCAGCCTTCATGACCACGTCGGCGATCAAAAAGCGATCGAGAAAGACCTTGCCTTCCACGTCGAGGTTCATCATCTTGCGAATGCTGCTTTTTGCTCCATCGGCGGCGATTACCCAATCCGCTTCGAGGCTATAGGCGCCGTCGGGCGTTTCGACGTGTAGCAAGACGCCGTCGGGGCGAGGATCGATAAAGACGACACGATTCTTGAAGCGGATGTCGAGGTGCGTGAATTGGCGTGCGCGCGCAATCAGGTACTCCTCAAGGTAATACTGCTGGAGATTGATCATTCCTGGCCGTTTGTGGTCGGGCTGCGGCAAGAGGTTGAAGTGGTAGACCTCTTCGTTGCGATAAAAGGTGCGCCCGATGTTCCAGGAAACGCCCTTGCTCACCACGGCATCGCCCACGCCCAGGCGGTCGAGGATTTCCAAAGTGCGTTTCGCATAACATACCCCGCGCGAGCCGACCGAGACCGTGTCGTCTTCATCGAGCAAGAGCACGGGCAAGCCCTGCAAGGCGAGGTCGATGGCGGCGCAAAGCCCGACAGGGCCTGCGCCGACGACGACGAGAGGATATCGCCGTTGGCTCTTGGAGGTGAGTTCAGGAGGGGGTAGGTAGTCGTATTTGGGATAGCGATAAGTCGAAAGCATTTCTCCTCCTTCAGTCTTGTAGCGCTTGCCACATTTCTTTGTCACGGGCCGCGGTCCAGATGCGAGGATGCTCGATGCCAGATGCTTCTTCATAGGCGCGCGTGACATCGAATGGCAAACAGTGCTCATAGATGAAGACATGTGCGAATTTCGGATCCATTGCGCGACGCGTATGGAGCATGGCTTGTTTCAGCGTCATACCTTCTGCGACCGCCTCTTTTGCACATTGGAACAAGGTCGTCACGAAATCGCGCGTATAGGCAAGCGCGGCAGCGACGTCGGCTGCCGATGTCAGGGCTGCTCCTCTACCAGGCACCATTTTTTCTGCGCCGAGCTGGCCAAGCTTGTCGAGAGTGGCAGGCCATGCGGCAAGATGGGCATCACCGGCATAACAAGCCGCGCCGTATTCGACGAGGTCGCCTGAGAACAGCACTTTTTCACGGGGAACCCAGACGACTGTGTCTCCTTTGGTGTGTCCGGCGCCAGGGTGAAAGATTTGCACTTCGAGATCATCCATGAACAAAGTGACGGCACCGTCGAAGACGAGCGTAGGCCAGGTCAGACCTGGTATGGATTCGAAATTGCGAAACAGACGCGGGAAGCGTTCGTATTCCGACTGCATATCTGCGGCGCCGCGCTCGTGGATCAATTCATAAGTGCCGCGGCTGGCGATGATTTCCTGCAGTCCTTCGTGTCGATAGGCGGAGGCGCCGAGCACGCGAACCGCATGGTAATGGGAGAGCACGGCGTACTTGATCGGCGCCGTCGTGATCTTACGGATCTCTGCGATCAGCCTCTGGGCCATCACAGGCGTGGCGAGCGTATCGCAGATGAGCACGGCATGATCGGTGATGATCACGCCGGTATTGGGATCGCCTTCGGCGGTATAGGCCCAACAATGCTCGGAAAGCTGGGTAAATGAGATGTTTTTTTCTTCCTGGTCGGCGGTCGATGCAAAGGGTTTTGCAGCGGTATGATTCGTCGAAGCCATGAACGTCGTCCTTTCTTGATTACATGCCGAGATAGGCGGCGCGTACTTCTTCGTTCTTCAGCAACGCTTGGCCGCTGCCGGTAAGCGCAATGCGGCCCGTAGTCAGCACGTAGCCGCGATCTGCAAGGGCCAGTGCGGCGTGAGCATTTTGCTCGACGAGCAGAATCGTGATGCCTTGCGTCTTGAGCGTTTGGATCACGTTGAAGACTTCCTCGACGAGCAAGGGAGCCAACCCCATCGAGGGTTCATCGAGCAGGAGGAGCCGAGGGCGTCCCATGAGCGCGCGACCGATTGCAAGCATTTGCTGCTGCCCGCCTGAGAGAGAGCCGGCAGCCTGGTGGCGTTTTTCCGCCAGGATCGGGAAAAGTGCATAGACTCGCTCGAGGTCTCCCGCGGCGCGCTGGCGGGGCTGTCGGTAAGCGCCGAGAAGCAGGTTGTCTTGGACCGAGAGCGGCGCGAAAACTTGTCGGCCTTCCGGTACATGGCAGATTCCTCGCATCACGCGTGCGGCAGCAGGTAAGCGGGAAATCTCTTCGCCATCGAAGACGATTGATCCTTCCGCAGGAATCACTCCCGAGAGCGCACGCAGAAAGGTCGTTTTGCCAGCCCCATTGGCGCCGATCAAGGCCACGAGTTCGCCGCTGTAGAGCTCTAGATCGATGCCTTTGAGCGCCAGTAAGCGTCCGTAACGATTTTGCAGGGCGCGTACTTGCAGAAGCGCTGGCATGAATGCTTGGTCGGTCTGGGAAGAAAGGGACGCTTCATGCGCACCCAGTCCGATCGATTCGGGAGCGAGGTGCGCCAAGCGGTGGAACAGCGCTCGGAATCTCTCTTGCGCGGCGCGGCCGAACAGAGGATCCTCATGATCGAGAAAGGCCTTGTCGATGGCGTGCCAATCTTCCGGACGCAAAGCGCCGCGCGCTGCCGGAAGGACGTCTTTCTCCTCACAGCGGATGTGAAGGCGTAGCTGCTGGGCATGATTTTTCAGCGCGGTTGCAAATTCAGAACCATCGATGCGCCGCTCACGCCAGGCATGGGACAAGCTCCGCAGTCGCCGTAGATCGTTGGGGCCGGCTCGGTGCTCACTCTGCAGCCGGTCGAGAATGGGGGAGATGTCGTGGTGGCGCATACGCAAGCGAGCAAACAGATAATCATCTTCCTTCGGATGATGAAATCGGTCGATGAAGTGCTCGAGGTAATCGAATACGGCTTCGAAAAAAGCTTCGTCGATTTCTTCGCCCACCACGATTTGATTGGCTGCCTGGTCGAGAGCCGTGGCGATGCGCCACAAGTTGCGATGCTCCGAGGAAATGACGTCAAGAGCTTCCATCATGATGGTGTCCTCAAGCGTGAGCGCCGAGATAGGCGGCAATTACGTCAGGATTGGCGCGCACTTCGGCGGCGGAGCCCTCAGCAAGCTTCTTTCCATAGTCGAGCACGAGAATGCGGTCTGCCAATGACATGACCATCTTCATGTCATGCTCGATCAAAACGACGGTAACGCCATGCGTGGCAATTTTGCGTACGAGTTCTGCGACTTCTTGGGTCTCTTTGGGATTTAGGCCGGCAGCCGGTTCATCGAGAAACAAGAGGCGAGGTTTTGCGGCGAGCGCTCGCGCGATTTCCAATCGCTTGAGCGCGCCATACGGCATGGCGTCAGCTCGAGCCTCGAGAAAGTCCTCGAGCCCTGCATAGGCCATGCATTCGGCGGCTTCTTGCCTGAGTTCGCGCTCACGCCGTGAAAGAGCGGGCCAACGGAGAGCCGCCTTGATGAGATTGCGGTCCAATCGGAGGTGAGCGCCGACCATGACGTTTTCAAGCGCCGTCATGTTGAGGCAGATTTGTAAATTTTGAAACGTCCTGGCCATGCCTAGCCGTGCGAGCTCGTGGGGAGGCTTACCCTGGATCGCTTGCCCCTCGAGGCGAATTTCTCCACTTGTCGGCGTATAAAGGCCGGTGATCAAGTTGAACAAGGTGGTTTTACCGGCGCCGTTGGGACCGATCACGGCATAGATGGCGCCGGCAGGCACCGAAAAACTGACGTCTTGTACGGCTTTCACGCCGCCAAATTGGATCGAGAGGGCATCGACCTCGAGTAAGGCGGCCATTACTCTTTCCCCTTTTCGAAGCGGGCGGCGAGGGTGGGCACGATGCCGCGCGGCAGGAAGATCATGAAGAGCATGAGGATGGCGCCGAAAGCGACAGTTTCCCAACCCTCGAAGCGAGCGAGCGCCTGCGGGAGGGCGGTCAATAGAGCGGCCCCGACCAAGGAACCATAGACCGATGCCATTCCGCCCACGACGACCATCGTCACGAGCTCGATCGAGTGTAGGAAATCGGCGACGTTGGGCGTGACGAAACCCACGTAATGGGCCGTCAAACTGCCCATCAGACTGGCGAAGACTGCGGAGAGAACGAAGATTGCCACCTTATAGCGCACGATGTGCACACCGGCCACTTGTGCAGCGACTTCTGATCCATGGAGCGCCCGCAGCGCTCGCCCGAATGGCGAATCGATCAAATTCGTCGATGCCCAGAGGCTGAACAAGAGTAAGACCGCCATCAGCGCATACCATTTCTTCTCGCCGCTGAGTTCGTATCCGAACAGGGAAAGCGGGACCACGGCCATCCCATCCGGACCGCCGGTGAGTGAGGCTTCGTTTTTGAAAGCGATGGCGAGAATGACGCCAAGACCAAGTGTGGCCATCGCCAAATAGTGGCCTTTGAGGCGGAAGATCGGTCGCGCGACGAGCGCCGCCAAAAGCGCTGCACAAGTCGCGCCGGCCATCATCGCAAGCAAGGGAGGCCAGCCATAATGGCTAGGCAAGATTGCCGAGGCATAGGCGCCGATGCCTAGGAAACCGGCGTGCCCAAGACTGATTTGGCCTGCAAAACCAATGAGGAGATTGAGTCCAAGGACGATCACGGCATTGATGGCGATGCGAATCGCGAGGTCATAGTGATAAGCGTTTTGGAAAAAAAGCGGCAGCAAGGCCAGTATGAGGGCTACGATCACGAGACCGCCATGGCGGCGTCGAAAGAACGCAATCATCTCAAACCCGCTCCGTGACTTTTGCGCCGAACAAGCCGCGCGGCATGAAGAAAAGGATCAACAAGATCAGGAGAAAAGGCACGGCATCTTTGTAAGCCGAGGAGAGGTAGCCGGCTGCGAGCGCCTCGATGATGCCCACAAGAAGCCCCCCGACGACCGCGCCCAACCCATTGCCTAGTCCGCCGACTACTGCGGCAACGAACCCTTTGAGGCCTAGCATGATACCGACGTCATAGGAAGTAAATGTGATCGGCGCGATCAGTATGCCGCCCAAGGCGCCGAGTGCGCCGGAGAGCGCAAAGCTCACGGTGAGCACGTGTTTCGTATCGATGCCGACCAAATCGGCTGCCAGGCGGTTGTAGGAAGTGGCCAGCATGGCTTTGCCGAAGAGAGTGCGGTTGAAGAAGAACCACAAAGCGACCATGACGAGGGCTGAGACGCCGAGCACCCATAAACTTTGAGGGAGAAGCGTGGCGCCCAGGACATGGATGGGCTCGTTGCCAGAAAAAGGCGGTAATGCATGCGTGCCTTTGCCCAGCCAGACTTGGATGAGGCCGCGAATGACGAGCGCAGCGCCGATGGTGATGATGATCAAGCTCACCGTCTCGGCGCCTTTGGCGGGTTCGATGGCAAATTTTTCGATGAGCAGGCCAACTATCGCGGGCAGCACGATCGCCAAAATCACTGCAAATGGCAGAGGAAGGCCGGAAGCGAGGAAAAAGACCGTCAGCATACCGCCCAGCATGATGAATTCTCCCTGGGCGAAGTTGATCACTTGACTTGCGTTGTAGATCAGCGTGAATCCCAGCGCGGCGAGAGCATATGTGGCTCCCACCGTGATCCCAGAAAAAAGAAATTGCAGAAATTGCGCAAGCATCACCAGACTCCGCGTGAGCGTTCCCTGCGACCTTGGAGGATCGGCCGGAAAGCGAATGCTTTGGTTTGTGGGTTAGGAATCGGGGTCGAGCGCCAGCGCCACGATCGCCGGATCTGGCGCTGCCCCAGGGTAGGGAGGTCCTGAACACGAGACTGGAGTTGCGGGATACGCTCGCAGACGCGCAGCGGCATAGGAGCCGCAGCAAGAAAGCGCCTGGGGCGAATTCCCGTCCCGGAGGGAGGCCATGTTTCAGCGCGTATAGACATGTGGCCTGATGATCGGATTTACAAAGACAGAATTGATTCTGTAATGCGTAACAAACGCTGTCAAGAAAAGTGATACAAATTTTTTTTATTGTTCTGAGTGCATGTAATAAATAGAGATCGAGGAAAAAAGGGAATGAGTGCAGGCGCATAAGTCCTGGGGTGCGGGTTACCCGTGCTGCGTGAGGGGATAAGCGTGACGCTGGCCCCGCAAAGCGGGTCCAGAAGGTTGTGGAAATCAGGCTTGGCAGTGGCCGAGGCGCTCGGAAAGCCTCGTAGCGGCGCGTTTCAAAGCGATGACGACGGGGCCATCGGGACGGGTGTCGAACATTCCCTTGACGCCGACGACGAGCATGGCCAGCGTGATTTCGTGCTTGAAATTGAATACCGGGGCGGCGACGGCTTCGACACCAGGCACCAAGTGGTAGTCGGAGACGTGTGCGTAACCTGCCTGCCGCACTGTCTCGAGCAGTCGCTCTACATCTTCTCGATTTTTGAGAGTGGGGTGGCGCATGCTCGCCAATTCTTGGTCGATGCGTGCAGCAGTGACTTCACGGGGAAGCCAAGCAGCAAAGACTTGCCCCGAAGCAGAGGTGAGCAAATCGAGCGCGGTGCCGGTTACGACATTGACGGTGATGGGGCGCCGGGGCCGCTCCCAGCGTACGATTACCGGGCCATTTTCGCTCCATACGGCGAGTGCCGTGGTTTCGTTGATTTCGTCACGCAGAGCCGCGATCGCAGAAAGCCCGTGCCGTATGCGATCCAAACGATCGATTGCTACGAGGCCTAAGGTAAGCGCGAAGGGGCCGAGATCGTAGCGGGAGGTGACCGGATCTTGCTCGACGAGGCCCGTGCGTACGAGGCTGACGAGATAGCGATGAGCTTTCGGCGCTGACATGCCTGCTGCAGCAGCGATGTCCTTGAGCATCATCGCGCGTTGCCCTTGTTGGACCATTGCGCGCAGCAGCGCGATGCCAATTTCGAGCGATTGGACCCCGTGTTTGCCGTCGGTCTCCTCGTTCATCGTTGCATTCTAGTGTCGATTCAGAGCGAAATCATCGCCAAAGGGTCATCTTCAGGAAAACGGGGCGGCAAATCAGGAACCAACGGCGGGAAGCTACCGTCGGCTAGGCGCAAGTGCTCTGCAAGATGACGCTCAGAAGTGGGAAAGAGTCGACGATAGAGCTCACGCGTCAGCAAGCGGGCTTGCTGGCCCGGCCAGTCCTGCGGAAGCAACACATCCGGCAGCTCCGGGTCACGCAGCAAGAGCCGTCGATAGTCGTGGATGAGCAATAAGCGCAACAAGAATGCCTCTTGCGGTGCGAGTTCGTGTCCGCGATGTCGCCGGAGCTCTGCGAGGATCGGCAGGTAGGCTGCGACGAAGGCCGTATAGTCCGTGGCAAGTGTGCTGAGATCCCAGGCGCGGCGGACGAGCTCACGGCTTCCAGCGGAAAATTCGAAATGCGATTCCGCCGCGATGAGCGGAGCTAGTTTGCCAGGCAGCGCAGCGAGTCCTTCGGCGACAAGGGCGTCGAAAGCGGCCGAGAGATCTGCGCTCGGATGAATGAAAGTGGCGGCATCGAGGCGGCCGAAGCCCTGCCAGAACAGGGCGTGTCGGAGCGCATCGCGCTCTTGTACCGTGAGCTCGCCGACGACGAGCAAAAGGCGCCAACGGCGGTCCCACTGCGGCGCATGGGAAGCATAAATATGGCGTGATGCTTCATCGAATCGGCGCCGGCCGGCCGATGTCAGTTCATAGTTGGCGCGTCGGCCGTGCGGTTGCGCGGAAAGCCACCCCTCCTGGGTCAGGCGGAACACGGATGTTCTCACGAGGCGTTCGGAAATGCCTAAAGGGGCCAGGAGCGTGATCAGGCTGCCCAGCCAGATGCGCCCACCATGCGGAACGACCACATCGCCAAAGAGCGTGACGATCAGGGATGTGGTGCGAATCCGCGTCTGCCGGCGGAAATCGTCGATGCGACGCGAAAGCAGGGCAAACACGGGCAGAGGAAGCTGGGTTGTGAAGAGGCGCGCATCATACCCCTTAATCGGAAAAGTTAGCACGCGAGTAGGTGAGAGGGATCGGCGATCACCGGTTTTTGTTGGGCATAAAAGCTTTCGGTATGGATCGCCTGCTCTACGGCTCCCAATCTTTTGACGAGGTCGACGCAGGTTTCGACGAATGCAGGACTGCCCGCCACGAAGACTGAATGCCGTGAGAGGTCTGGCATCAATGGTGGCAACACCGCATCGATGCGTCCGAAAAGATATCCTTCGGCCTGCTCGCGTGTGAGAGTGATGCGGTAGTCGAATAGACGGTGTTTGGTGCGCCACCAGGAAAGCATGCCTACGCCATAGACATCGGCGCGCGTACGCGCGGAGATCAAGATCATGACCGGCTTACGGAAACCTCGGCGCAACGCCGCTTCGGCAAGGGCAAGGATTGGCGCCAAACCCGTTCCGGCTGCCAAACACAGCACGGGCGTCTCGACCGTCGGGTCGCCGATGAAGGTTCCGTAAGGGCCGGAAATTTTCACGGTGGCGCCGATCTCGAGGTGATCGTGAATCCACACGCTGGTTTGACCATTCTCGACGCGAGCGACATGCAGCACGATCTCGCCGTCCGGACGAGGCGCATTGGCAATCGAATAGGCGCGGAGCGGCGCGCCGGCTTCGGCATTGCCAAACATCACATATTGTCCAGGCCAATAACGCATCGGCGGGCCAACGGGGCGTAAGCGTAATTCGACGACACGCGCAGCCACAGCGCGCTTGTCGATGACGACAAAGAGCATGTTCTCGTGGGGTGGAAACAGTTTGGGCCGTGCGTCTTCGGTCCCCCATTCGATCGTCAGTTCCTCGGACAGGGGCTTCGCCATACACATCAGCCCATAGCCTTGTCGTCTTTCCTCGGTCGAAAGCGCCATGTCCAGAACCATGCCCTGATCGAACTGGCCGGCAAGCACTTTGACCTTGCATTCGCCGCAAGCTCCTGCGCGACAATTGTTGGGCAAGGCATACCCCGCTTTCTCCAAGGCCATCAGCACGGTGTCGCCTGCCCCGCACTCGACGGCTTTGCCCGATGGATGCAAGATGATTCTGGACATGATGGCTGCGCTCAAAAAACGGGAATAATGTCGGCCATGTCGACCTCGGTGATTTCTTCGCCGGTAATGCCGACTTCAGGAATCGCCGGGAAAGCTATGCCATAGCGGTCGAGCACGCCCTTCATGTTCAGCATCGCCTGCCGCCAGTTTTGCAATTTCGCTTCATAGGTCGGGATGCCAAAACCGGCGCCACGCGCGACTTCCTCGGCTTCGCGCTGATTGGGAATGAAATCGGCCGGAAGATCCCAGAAATCCATCGGTGGCTCGAACAAGACGGCAGAGAGGAAAAGATAGCCAGCGCGGATCTGCTTGGTGACGAGCGCCTTGTCTTCCGTGGCGAGTTTCGGGTAATCGCGCTCCATCACGGCCATGCAGATCGCCATGTGACGGCCTTCATCACGTCCGATGTGGCGGAAGCCTTCTTTGAATACGGCCTCGCGCGTGTTTTCGTACATCTGCTTGAAGATCGTCGCCGCGGCGATTTCCCCCATCAAAAAGGAGCTGAACAAAACCGCTAGCGAATACTTGGGAACTGCCTGTTTGTAGCCGTTCCAATAACGACCCCCATTGTAGTATAGCCATTTGGCATTTTTTTGCAGGCGCCGGCCCAGGTCTGTCTTGGGCTGATAAGTCAAGGGATCGGGATGCCCGAGCATCTTTCTGATCGCAAGCCCGCACATGATTTCATGGTTTTGCTCATCTCGCGTGACCGAGAAGAAGCACTTGCGAGCAGGGTCTTCCTCGTGTACCTCATAGGTTTTGATGAGGGCCTGCGCGAACACAGGGGGGGCGGAAGCATCGAAGACGGACAAGAGCGTCCACCAATACCCGATGGCTTCGCGCTCTTCCCAGGAATAGCTTTCGACATCGAGGGTGTCCCAGGGTAGTTTTTCGGGATCCCAGTTTTCACGTAAAGCGGCCTCCCAGACCTCTTGCAGCTTGCGCGTCTGGGTGTGCCAGGAGAGTGGAAAGACATTGGGCTGCTGGGTTTCGGGCGGAAATTCCATCTTGTCTGCGAGACGTTCCTTGGTCTGTGACATCGTAGGCTCCTCCTTGTGGTGGGTGATCTAGCTCGGTATAGGGTAATCATGATACAAAAAAATTTGAAAGTCAACAAAACTAGTATCTAAACGGTAAGACAGGTGCGGCACTCTCGTTAGAAAATTTGAAAAATCACCTCAAGATCGATAAATATCGCTTTGTTTATAAATGATTATTTATTGCGTAACATGTTATGAGCTATATGGTGAGTCGACTATGTGCATAATAAAGTGATACCGAATATTGACACCAGTTTTTATTGTGTGTAATGTTTAGATCAAGCCTTGCCTGAGGAGCTTCTTCATGTCACACCCATTGTTCGAAAAACACCGGCAGACCCTGGACGCGGCGCTTGCGGCCATCCATACGCGGGGTTATTGGACGCCATACCCTGAGATGCCAAGCCCTAAGTTCTACGGTGAAAGCGCCGCAGAAGAGGGCAAACGCGCCTATGAGGCCCACTTGGGCCGACGTTTCGAGCTCGATCAGCCTGGCGTGGTCGGCTGGGTCGGCAACGAGCGATCCCCTTACGGTGTTCCCCTTGGCACGGAGTATCCCTGTTGTGAGGTCGATTCTTTGATCGTCGCTGCGGAACGAGCAATGCGCAGCTGGCAGACGATTGGCCCAGCCGGCCGTGTCGGAATCTGCCTCGAGATGCTCTCTCGACTGAATCGCCAGAGCTTCGAAATCGCCCATGCCGTCATGATGACGACGGGGCAAGGCTGGATGATGGCGTTTCAAGCGGGGGGACCTCATGCCCAGGATCGCGGGCTGGAAGCGGTGGCCTGGGCGTATCGCGAGATGAGCGCTATTCCGGCTGTTGCCACATGGGAAAAGCCACAAGGCAAAAATCCTCCCCTTTTGATGAAGAAACATTTCGAAATCGTCGGCCGTGGCGTCGCAGTCGTGCTTGGCTGCTCCACCTTCCCCACCTGGAACACTTACCCAGGCCTGTTCGCTGCGCTGGCGACGGGTAATCCCGTGATCCTCAAACCTCATGAAAACGCCATTTTGCCGGTGGCCATCACGGTCAAAACGATGCGCGAAGTGCTGTTGGAAAACGGTTTGGATCCCAATCTCGTCTCCTTGTGCGTCGTGGATCGTCCTGAAACGACACAGCGCCTGGTCACCCATGAGGCGGTGAAGTCGATCGACTTCACGGGCGGACCTGCATTCGGAAATTGGCTCATCGAGCATTGCCGGCAAGCGCAGGTTTATGCCGAACTTGCCGGCGTCAATGTGATCGTCATAGATTCGACCGATGATTATGACGGCATGCTGCGAAACTTGGCTTTTACGCTCGCGTTGTATTCGGGACAGATGTGCACCACTTCGCAAGCGATTCTTGTGCCTGCAGGCGGCATCCAGACCAATCTCGGTATGAAGCGATACGAGGAAGTGTGCACCGATCTCGCGGCGGCCGTCGATAAGTTGCTGGAGAAGCCCGAAGTCGCGCACGCGGTTTTAGGGGCGATCCAATCGCCAGCGACGCTTGCGCGCATCGAGGAAGCCGCCTCGGGCCGCTTAGGGCGCGTCGTGCTTTCGCCGCGCAAATTGGAAAATCCTGCGTATCCTCAGGCGGAAGTACGCACACCCGTGATTGTGGCCTGCGAAGCCGAAGACGAAATGGCCTATATGGAAGAGCGCTTCGGGCCGATCAGCTTCATCATTCGTGTTTCCGATACGGATGCCGCGATCAAGCGTGCTGAACACATCGTCGCCACACGTGGCGCACTCACCGCTAGCCTCTATTCGACGCGTGAGACGGTGATTGACGCAATGATCGAAGCGAGCTTCCGCGCCAAAGTCGCGCTCTCGATCAATCTCACCAATGGCGTCTATGTCAATCAATCCGCGGCTTTTTCCGATTTCCATGGCACGGGCGGCAATCCGGCTGCCAATGCAGCCTACTGCGACGCGGCCTTCGTCGCGAACCGTTTTCGAGTCGTACAGCGGCGTTACCACATTGCTCCGGGGGGTTGATGATGGATTACCGAGAAATACGGTTTGAAAATCGGGGCGGAATGGCCTTCATCACGCTCGCTCGGCCTGAAAAACTCAACAGTTTCACGGCGACGATGCATGCCGAATTACGCGCTGCACTCGACGGGGTACAAGCCGATGAATCGGTGCGTGTCCTGGTCATTACCGGAGCGGGGCGGGCCTTCTGCGCAGGGCAGGATCTCGCTGACCGCGGCGTGCAATTGGCGCAGGGCCAGGCTCCCAATCTCGGCGATACCGTCGAAAACGACTACAAACCTTTGGTCATGCGGCTTGCCAATTTACGAGTGCCTACCATAGCCGCCGTCAATGGCGTGGCTGCCGGAGCCGGTGTGAGCCTTGCGCTCGCCTGCGACATCGCGATCGCTGCCAAGTCAGCTTATTTCTTGCTTGCGTTTGCGAAGGTTGGCCTGATTCCCGATACCGGCGCCACTTGGTTTTTGCCGCAGCGCATTGGTCTAGCGCGCGCCATGGGGCTTGCTTTGTTGGCGGAGAAGCTATCGGCCGAAAAGGCAGCGGAGTGGGGGATGATCTGGCAATGCGTGGAGGACGATGAATTTCCATGGCGAGTCGAAGCGGTCGCGCAGCAATTGGCGGCAGGACCGACGTTGGCCTACCGCCGCATGCGCCAAGCCATGCACAACGCAGCGACCCACACCCTCGAGCAGCAGCTGTCAATGGAAGCTACTTTCATGCGTGAGCTCGGCGCTAGCGCCGATTATGCCGAGGGGGTGAGTGCATTCTTGGCCAAGCGGCCGCCGCTTTTTCGTGGAGCATGACCGATGGCGGCGCTTAGCCCATCCGCTCGAGTGGCCGTCGTCGGGGCGGGAACCATGGGAGCTGGCATCGCTCAAGTCGCAGCTGTGGCCGGCCACCCCGTATGGTTATATGACCAGTCTGGGGAGGCCGCCCTGAAAGCGGTGAACTTGATCCGCGAACAACTGGGGCGCTTGGTGGAAAAAGGCAAACTCTCGTCCGCGCAGGCGCACGAGGTGATGCAGCGGATCAACGTCGTCCAATCGCTGGCTGACTTGGCTGCGGCCGATCTCGTCATCGAAGCAATCGTCGAGGACCTAGAAGCCAAACAAGCGTTATTGCGCGAGCTGGAGCGACTGATACAGCCCAGCTGCTTGCTTGCGACCAATACGTCGTCTTTCTCGGTGACCGCGATCGGCGCCGCGCTCGAACGTCCAGAACGGCTTGCGGGCATGCATTTCTTCAACCCGGCGCCGGTGATGGCCTTGGTCGAAATCGTCAGTGGCTTGGCGACTTCCTCCGCGACTGCGCAAACACTCTACGAGACTGCCAAAGCGTGGGGAAAGAAACCCGTCCATGCTGCTTCTAGTCCAGGTTTCATCGTCAATCGCGCGGCGCGGCCTTTTTATGGAGAAGCGTTGCGACTCCTGAGCGAGAAGGCCTGCACCCCTGCCACACTCGACGCAGTGATCAGGGAGGCAGGCGGCTTTCGCATGGGCCCTTGCGAATTGATGGATTTGATCGGCCAGGACGTCAATTTCGCGGTGACGCGATCGATTTGGCAAGCGTTTTTCCATGATGCGCGTTATCGACCTTCTCCAGTACAGGCAGAGCTCGTCGCGGCAGGCTTCTTGGGCCGCAAGAGTGGACGAGGCTTTTACGACTACCGTGCGGGCGCCTTACCCATGACGCCGAATTGGGCACCGCCCGAACCTAAGCCGGAAAACTTCACCATCCATGGGGAAAGCAAGGCGGCTCAGGCGATTTCGACGCGCTTGCGCGTGTGCTGCGCAAGTGCGCATCCCGATGGCCGTCTCGCGACCGTCGGGGACGCTGCGCTCTACCTTTCGGATGGCCGTACTGCCACCCGCCGTGCGGCAGAAATGGAGTGTGGCAATGCCATCGTGGTCGATCTTGCGCTCGATTACGCAGAGGCCGGCACGCTTGCCATCGCATGCGCCGAACGATGCTCCGAAGCCGCCGCAAAGGAGGCAATCGGTTTGTTGCAAGCAGCGGGCTATCGTGTCGTACGCATAGCCGACGTTCCTGCTTTGATCGTTTTACGGACGGTGGCGATGTTGATCAATGAGGCGGCAGATGCAGTCAATCAAGGGGTATGCAGTGCTGCCGACCTCGATCATGCGATGAAACTTGGTCTCAATTATCCGCTTGGCCCACTGGCTTGGGCAGATGCGCTCGGCTTAGACAGGGTAGTCATGGCCTTGCGCCATCTCGCCGAAGTGTATGGCGAAGAAAGATATCGGATCTCGCCCTGGCTATTGCAGCGGTGTGAGGCAAGGAAAAAATGTCATGAGTGAGAAAACTCTCCATGCAAGCCATGAAGCCGAACGGCTCGCCGAAGAAGTGGCGCGTGCGATGTGGCCCAAGGATGCGGCTAGCCAGCTGCTTGGCATCCGCATCGTTGCAGTGCGTCCAGGTTATGCCCGCTTGGTGATGACCGTGCGTGCAGACATGGTCAATGGCCATCATGTATGTCACGGGGGTTTGATTTTCACTTTGGCGGATTCGGCATTTGCTTATGCATGCAATAGTTACAACAAAAACACGGTGGCTTCGGCATGTCATATCGACTTCTTGGCGCCCGCAAAAATCGGCGACATCTTGGAGGCAGAGGCCGTGGAACGCTCGTTATCCGGGCGTACCGGCGTCTATGACGTCACCGTGCGAAACCGAAACGGCAAGATCATCGCGCTGTTTAGAGGCAAATCGTATCGCATCAGCGGCGAGGTGATCGCAGACATCACCGCCGCCCAAGGATCGGAAGAGAGAGGAGACTGACGATGACCGCTAAACGCCCTGCACCCCATGAGCTCGAGCCCATCGAAAAAGCAAGCCGCGACGAAATCGCTGCATTGCAGCTCGAGCGCCTGAAATGGACATTGCGTCATGCTTATGAAAACGTACCGCACTATCGCAAGAAATTCGATGCCACGGGCGTCCATCCTGACGATCTGAAGACGCTATCCGATCTCTCGAAATTCCCTTTCACGACCAAACAGGATCTGCGCGAGAATTATCCATTCGGCATGTTTGCTTACCCACGTCAAAAACTTGCGCGGGTCCATGCTTCTTCTGGCACTACGGGCAAGCCCACAGTGGTCGGGTATACGAAGAAAGACATCGATACCTGGGCCGACGTTGTTGCCCGCTCGATACGTGCAGCGGGCGGAAGGCCTGGCGATACGGTGCATGTCGCTTATGGCTATGGGCTATTTACAGGGGGGCTTGGCGCTCATTATGGCGCCGAGCGTCTAGGCTGCTTAGTGGTGCCGATGTCTGGCGGGCAAACCGAAAAGCAGGTGCAGCTCATTCGTGATTTCGAGCCCGACATCATCATGGTGACCCCCTCGTACATGTTGGTGATCGCCGAAGAATTCGAAAAACAGGGCATCGATCCTCGCAAAACCTCGCTCAAGATCGGCATTTTTGGCGCAGAGCCCTGGGGCGAGGGAATGCGTGCAGAGATCGAAAGCAAACTCGCCATCGATGCCATCGATATTTATGGCTTATCCGAAGTGATCGGCCCGGGCGTGGCCTGCGAGTGTATCGAGAGTAAAGATGGGCCCGTGATTTGGGAAGATCATTTTTACCCAGAAATCATCGATCCGGAGACTGGCGAGGTTTTGCCCGATGGCGAGGAAGGGGAGCTGGTCTTTACCTCGCTCACCAAGGAAGCGATGCCCGTCATCCGCTACCGCACGCGTGATTTGACTCGACTTTTGCCGCCGACTGCGCGCTCTTTCCGGCGTATGGCCAAGATTACCGGCCGCACCGACGATATGCTGATCATCCGGGGCGTCAATGTTTTCCCGACGCAAATCGAAGAGCAGATCCTACGGGATGCGCGCTTTTGCGGGAATTACCAGCTGGTCGTTCGACGGGAAGGTCATCTCGATACCCTCGAAGTCCGCTGCGAACTTCGGCCAGAATTGACCGGCAATTTTTCTCCTGAGCTACGCCGTCAGGCGGCTGAGGAGCTGCAACAGAGAATCAAGAGCATGGTCGGGGTCACTACACAGGTCACGATCATGGATTTCGACACCTTGCCACGCACGCTCGTGGGCAAGGCCAAGCGCGTGATCGATGAGCGACCGAAGGAGCGATGATGCGTCCAGTTTATGTTTGTGGCGCCTTACGCACGCCGATCGGCCGGTATGGTGGGGCGCTGTCTACGGTGCGTCCGGACGATCTTGCTGCGCTGTCGATCGCCGCGCTGATCGAACGTTACCCGGATCTCGATAGGCAAGCCATCGACGACGTCATCTTTGGCTGCGCCAATCAAGCCGGCGAGGACAACCGCAATGTCGCGCGCATGGCTGCTTTGCTGGCTGGATTGCCTACGACGGTGCCTGGCACGACGATCAATCGGCTTTGCGGTTCTGGCCTTGATGCAGTGGCCATGGCGTCCAGAAGCATAGGCGCAGGAGAGGCGGATCTCGTCATCGCCGGCGGGGTGGAAAGCATGTCGCGTGCGCCTTTCGTGCTCGCCAAGGCGGAAACGGCCTTTTCACGCGAGGCACAAATTTTCGACACGACGATTGGTTGGCGTTTCATCAACCCGCGCATGCTAGCCCTTTATGGTGCCGATTCCATGCCGGAGACGGCGGAAAACGTCGCGGCCGAATTCGGTATCGCCCGTGCAGACCAGGATGCCTTCGCCTGGCGGAGCCAGCAGCGTTATGCGGCTGCAGAGGCTGCCGGGCGCTTCGCTGAAGAACGCATCAGCGTTGCCGTAGCCCAAAAAAAAGGCGAGACGCGCCTTGTGCAGGCAGACGAACACCCACGGCCGGAAACGACCTTAGAAGCCTTGGCTAAGCTTAAAGGCGTCGTTCGTCCCGATGGCACGGTCACCGCGGGCAACGCGTCTGGCGTCAATGATGGCGCCTGTGCGTTGCTGCTCGCGTCGGAAGAGGCAGTGCGACGGCATTGCTTGAACCCGCTTGCTCGCATCGTCGGTTGCGCAGTAGCGGGTGTAGCTCCGCGCATCATGGGCATTGGCCCTGTGCCTGCCACACAAAAACTGCTTGCGCGGCTCGGCCTTTCACTTGGCGAGATGGATGTCATCGAGCTCAATGAAGCTTTTGCCGCGCAGGCGTTGGCGGTTTTGAGGCAACTCGGCTTGCCGGATGACGCAGAGCATGTCAATCCTAATGGAGGAGCCATCGCGCTTGGACATCCACTTGGCATGAGCGGGGCGCGGCTGGCGACGACAGCCATTTATGAATTACGACGACGTCAAGGGCGCTTTGCTTTGTGCACGATGTGTATTGGCGTAGGCCAGGGGATTGCCCTCATCGTCGAACGAGTCTGATTTTTACACCCAAGGAGGAGAGAGAGCATGAAAAACATTTTGAAGCGACTGTGGGGCGGATTGATAGCCGCTTTTTATGCGAGTTTGGTATTTGCGGCAGAGCCGATCAAGATTGGCTCCGTGCTATCGGTGACAGGACCAGCCGCGTTTCTCGGTGACCCAGAGCTGAAGACCCTCGAGATGTATATCGAGGAAATCAACAAAAAAGGAGGGGTGCTGGGTCGTCCATTGCAGCTCATCCATTATGACGATGGCTCGGATGCAAGCAAAGCCAACGCTTTTGCAAAGCGTTTGATCGAGGATGACAAGGTCGATCTGATCGTCGGAGGAACGACGACAGGCTCGACCATGGCGATGGTGCCGCTGGTAGAAAAAGCGGGCGTGCCTTTCATCTCATTGGCGGGGGCGGTGGTGATCATCGAGCCGGTCAAGAAATGGGTGTTCAAGACACCGCATACCGATCGCATGGCTGCAGAGAAGGTTTTCGAAGACATGAAGAAACGCGGAATCAGCAAGGTGGCGCTGCTTTCCGAAACCAGTGGCTTTGGCCAATCGGGCAAGAAGGAAACAGAAGCCGTCGCCCCCAAGTATGGCATTACGCTCGTCGCCAACGAAACCTATGGCCCCAAGGATACTGATATGACGCCACAGCTAACCAAGATCAAAAACACGGAAGGGGTGCAGGCAATCTTCATCTTTGGCCTTGGTCAAGGGCCGGCGATTGCGACAAAAAACGCCAAGCAGTTGGGTATTACGCTGCCGATCTATCATGCTCATGGCGTAGCGTCGGAAGAATTCATCAAGCTTGCTGGTCCGGCGGCGGAGGGCGTGCGTCTGCCAGCCGCAGCCTTATTGGTGGCGGACAAGCTCGATGACAAAGATCCGCAGAAAGCCGTGGCGATGGCGTATAAGAAGGCCTTCAATGAGCGTTGGAAAACCGATGTTTCTACCTTCGGGGGGCATGCCTATGACGGCCTCATGATCGCTGTCGATGCCATCAAACGAGCAGGCACGACGGACAAAGCGAAAGTGCGCGATGCGATCGAAGCGACGCGTGGCTATATCGGAACGGGCGGCGTCGTCAATATGTCGCCAACCGACCACATGGGGCTCGATCTCTCCGCTTTCCGCATGCTCGAGATCAAGAACGGCGACTGGGCGCTGGTCAGATAAACGCTCGTTTGACCGATGCACCGAGTCCGCATCGAGAAGAAATGAAGCTGGCGGAGAGGGCGGGATTCGAACCCGCGTCAGGGGGTTACCCTGAACACGCTTTCCAGGCGTGCGGCTTAGACCACTCACCCACCTCTCCGCTGAAATTGAAGCGCAGCGAACACGCTTTGGCTTCGGCATAACGTTCGCTGTCGCTCACGTTAGCCTTCGCCGCAACGCGCTTCGTGAGAAGCGCGTTGTCCAGGCGTGCGGCTTAGACCACTCACCTGGCTCTTCCGCTGAAATTGAAGCGCAGCGAACACGCTTTGGCTTCGGCATAACGTTCGCTGTCGCTCACGTTAGCCTTCGCCGCAACGCGCTTCG
Source organism: Rhodocyclaceae bacterium (assembly GCA_026417115.1). Classification (GTDB taxonomy): domain Bacteria; phylum Pseudomonadota; class Gammaproteobacteria; order Burkholderiales; family Rhodocyclaceae; genus Sulfuricystis. The sequence goes on along the minus strand of JAOADW010000008.1, from coordinate 71,466 downwards.
TGAGAAGCGCGTTGTCCAGGCGTGCGGCTTAGACCACCCACCTGGCTCTTCCGCTGAAATTGAAGCGCAGCGAACACGCTGGGGTCTCCTTCTTGGCTCCCGGTGCGATGTCTCGCCAGCAGAGATTCTAACAGAGTGCGGCTTTTTATTCTTCGCTGTGCCGTAGCGATAGGTCGATGGCGCGCACGTCTTTCGTCAAAGCGCCGATCGAGATGCGGTCGATGCCGGTTTCTGCGATCGCACGCACGGTAGTCAGGCTTACGCCGCCGGAGGCTTCGAGCTCGGCGCGGCGAGCGTTCAGGCGAACGGCTTCTTGCATTTCGTGAAGACTCATGTTGTCGAGCAAGATCATCGTGGCCCCTGCAGCCAGTGCCTCTTCGAGTTCTGCAAGCGTTTCCACTTCGATCTCGATGAATACGCCCGCTCGCGCGATCGCGCGCGCACGCGCGAGTGCTTGCTTGATGCCGCCGCACGCGAGGATGTGGTTTTCCTTGATCAGAATGCCATCGTAAAGACCCAAACGATGATTGATGCCACCTCCGCATCTCACGGCGTATTTCTGTGCGAGGCGAAGCCCAGGCAGAGTTTTGCGCGTGTCTACGATTTTGGCGTGCGTGCCAGCAATGGCTTCGACATAGCGGCGCGTCGTTGTCGCCACGCCGGAGAGAAGCTGCAAAAAATTCAATGCACTACGTTCTGCGGTAAGCAAGGCCCGGGTGTCGGCGGCGATTTCGCAGATGATCTCGTTGGCTTTCACGAGATCTCCATCTTTTTTCAGCCAGTGGATGTTGGCAGCCGGATCCAGGCGTTTGAAGCAAGCGTTGAACCATGCGGTGCCACAGAGGATGGCTTGCTCGCGGCAGGTGACGATGCCGGTCGAGGTGCGTCCTCCTGGGGCAAGCAAGGCCGTCAGATCGCCGCTGCCGATGTCTTCTGCCAGGGCGGCGAGCACATTGCATTCGATTTCTCGCGCAAGGGGAAGGGGGAAATCATCCATGGCGCGATTCTAAGCCGTGCGACGGTTTGTGGCGATGCTTGCGCTGGCTGCAGCAATCAAGAGCATGCCGACCAGGCTGATGGGATCCGGCCAGTCTCCGAAAAGCAACCAGCCGAGGAGGGTCGCCCAGATGAGCTGAACATAGAGGAGCGGGGAGAGCGTGGTCGCCGGCGCATGTCGAAAAGCCGAAATCAGGAGGAAATGGCCCGTACCGCCAAAGATCCCGAGGGAAGCGATGAGGAGGGCTTCTGGCAAATTCGGCCAGGGGCCAGACCAGTAAAGAGGAGCGCCAACAGTCATCACAAAGGCCCCCACGAGGGCCGTATAGAAAAGCATGGTGAAGGTGTTCTCGGTGGGGGTCAATTGCCGCGTCTGGATTTGATAGATGCTGTAGCAGAGAGCGGCCGCAAGGACGAAGATGATGCCGGTGAGATTGAGGGCGCCGCTTGGGCGGGCGATGAGTAATGCACCGGCAAATCCCGTGAGGGACGCGAGCCACTGCCGTCGCGTGACCTGCTCACCGAGAAAGGGGCCAGCGAGGAGAGCGACGATCAAGGGGGTGATGAACAGCAAGGCTGTCGTCTCAGCAAGCGGCAGAAGGCGAAAAGCCGCCATCGCGAAGCCAGTGACGCACACCAACATGGTTGCTCGCACGATTTGGAGGAAAGGGCGCTGCGTGGCGATGAGTTTCCATCGCAGGGTGGGCGCCAGAAAAAGCAACATCAGCAAGAGGTGAAAGGTATAGCGCGCCCACACGAGCATCGGGACGGGAAATTTTTGTGACAAATGCTTGGCAGTCGCATCGAGAAGCGCGAAGCAAAGGACGGCGGCGAGCATCATCAGGATGCCGCGCAGGGGGCGTGTTTCAACAGCCAAAGCGATCGATCCAACCGTTGAAGATTTGCCGCGCCATGGGGATCAACTCTTGCGCCGTGAGCCCGATGGGGCCGATGCCTTCGTGGGCGAGCCTTTCTGCTGCCAGACCATGGAGATGGGTGGCTGCGAGAGAGGCGGCAAGCGGCGGCCATCCTTGTGCGAGCAATGCCGAAATCATGCCCGTGAGCACGTCGCCCGTGCCAGCCGTGGCGAGTCCAGGGTGACCGCTGGCGTTGATATACCAATGTCCCTCTGGGACGGCGATGATGCTGCCGCATCCTTTGAGGATGACGGTGGCGCGAAAGCGTCGCGCGAGTTCGAGGGCGGCCGAAAGACGGTTGTCTTGTATCAGGGCGCTCGTGGTGTCTAAAAGCCGCGCTGCTTCACCGGGATGCGGCGTCAGTATGGTTGGCGCGGCGCGGGCATGGAGCCTGCGCGCGAGCAATGGGCTTTCGGCCACAAGAAACAAGGCGTCGGCGTCCAAGATCAGCGGCTTCGGCGCGTCGATGGCTGCGAGCAGCGGCTCATGCGCGGATAGGGTGCGACCGAGGCCTGGGCCAATGGCGATGACCGTTGCATGCTCGAGCGCATCGAAGGGCTGTCGCAGCATCAGCTCCGGCTGCAGGGAATCTACGGCTTGTCGTTCCAGGAGGCCAACATAGACTCGGCCAGCGCCGAGCATGAGAGCGGCACGCCCGGCGAGTAGCGCTGCGCCGGTCATGCCAGTTGCCCCGCCGATGATGGCGGCGCTGCCAAAATCGCCTTTGTGGGTGTTGCGCCGACGAGGGCGCAGATGGGGGGAAAACAGAGAGGGTTCGACAAGGGCGCCATCGGCGTGATCGACAGGGACGCCCAAAGATGCCAGCGTGATCTCTCCGCAGTGGTCGGGACCATCGCCGGTGAGAAGCCCGGGTTTGTGCGCGATGAAGGTCAGGGTATGACGGGCCACGATCGCCGGCCCAGTCGTGCGCCCCCGTTCGGCGTCGAGTCCACTGGGTACGTCGAGAGCAAGCATTGGACTTCGGCTCGCATTGGCGTTTTCAATCCATTCTGCATAAATCCCGACGATCGGGCGGGAAAGTCCAATGCCGAAAAGCCCGTCGACGATGAGCGCTGGTTCACAGTCTGGCCAGCGGGCATGGCATTCGCCGCCGAGTTCTCTCCATGCGGAGTAGGCTCTGCGCGCGTCGGGAGGAAGACGATCTGGCTCGCCAACGAACATCACATACGGAGTGTAGTTTTTTGCAAGAAGGTGGCGTGCCATGACAAAAGCATCGCCACCGTTGTTTCCTGGCCCAGCCAGAACAAGGATCATGCGTTTCGTAGCTCCGACCAATCGTTCGACTTGTTGGGCGGCGGCTTCTCCGGCCCGCTCCATCAGCGGGGGAGACAGATGGGCGTATTGGCTTTCGAGGGCGCGTAGCCGTTCGAGGAGTAGGATGGGTTCGGCCATGTCTCGATTTTATTCGGCAGGCGATGTTAAAGTTCGAGTTCGTCACGTGAGGGAACGAAAGCAACCATGGAATTCGCCGCCATTTTGCCCGACATCGTTGCGCGTACGCGCCAGCTGCGCCGCGATCTTCATGCCCATCCCGAGCTTGCTTTCGAAGAGCGGCGTACCTCGGCGATCGTCGCTGAGCGTTTACGTGCGCTCGGCATCGAGACGCATACGGGTATGGCCAAAACTGGTGTCGTCGGCGTCGTGCGCGCCGGCACGAGCAGTCGGGCGATCGGCTTACGCGCCGACATGGACGCTTTGCCGCTCATGGAACTCAATGATTTCCCCCATCGTTCGCAAGTGCCCGGACGCATGCATGCCTGCGGTCATGATGGCCACACGGCGATGCTCGTCGGCGCAGCCGAAGCCCTCGTGCACCTTGCGCGCCAGAACGCTTTCGACGGCACGGTTTATTTGATTTTTCAGCCTGCCGAAGAGCACGAAGGCGGTGGCAAAAAGATGGTCGAAGAGGGTCTTTTCGCACGTTTTCCGATGCAATACGTTTTTGGCCTGCACAATTGGCCAGGATTGTCTGCGGGATCGATCGCCGTGATCGAGGGGCCCGTGATGGCTGGCGCCGATCGCTTCGAAATCGTGCTCCGTGGGCGTGGCGCCCATGCGGCGATGCCGCATCAGGGAACGGATACCATTTTGGCTGGCGCAGCGCTCATACAAGCGCTCCATAACATCCGAAGCCGAGAGATCGATCCTTTGGATGCTGCGGTGATCAGCGTGACCCGGTTTTCTGCCGGCCATGCCGACAACGTCTTGCCCGAGATGGCGGTTTTGGGGGGAACGGTGCGAACGTTTCGCCCGGAGCACCAAGATGCTTTCGAGGCGGCAATGGGGCGCATCTTAGCCGGCCTCGCTGAGGCCTATCGTGTCAGCATCGAATGGTCTTATCAGCGCGGTTATCCGCCGACTGTCAATGATCGGGGGGCGGCAGCTCTCGCCAGAAATGCCGTGCGCCAGGCTTTGGGCGATGATCGACTCGTTACGGGCGTAAAGCCGAGTATGGGGGCGGAGGATTTCGCCTATCTAGCGCGCGAAGTTCCGGGATGCTATGTCTGGCTGGGCAATGGGCCGGGCGCCGGCGGCTGTTTGCTGCATAGCCCGCACTATGATTTCAATGACGAGATCATTGAGAGCGGCATTCGCTATTGGCTTGCCTTGGTCATGGAGACTTTGGCGAAGCATGAAACGTGATGGGGTGGAGGCGCGAGCCGGAATCGAACCGACGTCCACGGCTTTGCAGGCCGCTGCATAACCACTCTGCCATCGCGCCACGCGTGAGAAGGACGCGGGGATTCAGCAAAAAGGGGAAAGCGGCGCGCTTTCCCCACAAAAACTGGAGCGGGAGACGAGTCTCGAACTCGCGACCTCAACCTTGGCAAGGTTGCGCTCTACCAACTGAGCTACTCCCGCAGCGAAAGCTTGCATTCTAGCAAGGAATCCGATTCTGTCAACGCTGCCTTTTCGCGGATGGCGCTCAACGCGCAAGGGAGGGCGTGCAGTGCGGCTGGATGATTTGAAGCAGCTGAGCGAAGATTTTGGGCGCGCCTGCGACGATGTTGCCAGACGCCAGATAGTCGCCTTCTCCAGCGAGATCACTGACCAGGCCGCCAGCCTCTTGGATCAAAAGCGCGCCTGCCGCCATGTCCCACGGCGAGAGGCCAAACTCCCAAAATCCGTCGATCCGGCCACAGGCTAGCCACGCGAGGTCGAGCGAAGCGGCGCCCGGGCGACGTACGCCCGCGGTGCGGCGCGTGATTTCTTTGAAAATCGCGAGATAAGCATCGGCGTGATCGAACGACCGGTAGGGGAAACCCGTTCCGATCAACGCTTCTTCCAGCTTGGCGCGTTTGCTGACGCGTATGCGCTTATCATTGAGGTAAGCCCCCGCGCCCCGGGTGGCTGTAAAGAGTTCATTACGATTCGGATCGAAGACCACTGCGTGGGTGAGGACGCCTTTGTGGGCGATGGCGATCGAGACCGCATATTGCGGAAAACCATGGATGAAATTGGTTGTACCATCGAGCGGATCAATGATCCATTGATATTCGGCGCCCGTCACGGTGTTGGCGCCAGTTTCCTCGGCGAGGATGGCGTGGGTCGGATAGACTTCGCGCACGAGGTCGAGGATGGCGGCTTCCGCTGCCTCGTCGACGCCGGTGACGAAGTCGCTTTTTTGCTTGACGCCGACTTTGATTTGATCGAGGTCGAGGCTTGCGCGTGCGATGATCTGACCGGCGCGCCGCGCGGCCTTGACGGCGATGTTAAGCATTGGATGCATGGCGATGATGAGGCGAGCAGCCCAAGAAATCGAAAGCCGAGATTCTAAACCGAGCCTCGGATCTTCCCGCCTTTCCGCCGTGCGCGTCGTGCTGTGTCGTCCCTCCCATCCTGGCAATATCGGCGCAACAGCGCGCGCAATGAAAACGATGGGGTTTACGCGCCTGATCCTGGTGCAAGGCCCGCCCTTGCCCGATCCCCAAGCCGAAGCCATGGCCTCCAATGCGGGCGACATCCTCGAGGCGGCGGTCAGAGTGGCGACCCTGGCCGATGCCTTGCGCGGCTGCTATGGCGCCTTGGCGTTGACCGCGCGCAGCCGAGAGCTCGCCACGCCGCCGCTGTGGGCGCGCGAAGCAGCGGCGGAAATGGCGCAGCTCTGTCGCCATGGCGACGTGGCGCTGGTCTTCGGTAACGAAACGACAGGATTGAGCAACGAAGAGCTCGCGATATGTGGTCGCTGGGCGATGATTCCAGCCAATCCGGCCTATTCTTCACTGAATCTCGCTGCTGCCGTGCAAGTGATGTGTTACGAAATGCGGCTTGCGCTCAGCGAACTGCCCGCCGCGCCGCAGTCATGCGCAGCCGATATTCCGGCTCGCCACGATGAAATCGAAGGATTGCTCGCAGAGATCGAGTCTGCCGCGATCACCTGTGGTTTTTTGGATCCGCAGCGGCCAGGCCGCCTGATGTTGCGTCTGCGGCGCCTGTTCGCACGCGCTCGTCTCGAAAAAAACGAGGTCAACATCTTGCGTGGCCTGATAGCTACGCTCGCGCGGACATCCCGGGGCGATTTCGATCATTCGACTTGATTCTCGTGGGGGTGGCTTTATTTGACCATTCTGATCGGGAATCATACAATACCCACAAACGATATAAGGCTAATGTGATGTTGGCACGTCTGCGAGAAGATATTCGCTGCGTATTCGAGCGCGATCCCGCCGCACGCAGCACATGGGAGGTCGTGACCTGCTATCCAGGCGTTCATGCGCTTTGGCTGCATCGATGCGCTCACGCGCTTTGGGGCGTTGGCCTACGCTGGCTGGCGCGTAGCCTTTCGCATTTTTCCCGCTGGCTCACCGGCATCGAGATCCACCCGGGGGCGAGGATCGGACGCCGGGTGTTCATCGACCATGGCATGGGCGTGGTCATCGGGGAAACCGCCGAAATCGGCGACGATTGCACGCTCTACCATGGCGTGACGTTAGGTGGCACTTCCTGGAACAAGGGAAAGCGACATCCGACGGTCGAGCGGGGGGTGGTCATCGGCGCTGGCGCCAAAATTCTGGGGCCCATCACGATTGGGCAAGGCGCCAAGATCGGTTCCAACGCCGTCGTCGTGCGCGATGTGCCGCCAGGCGCAACGGCCGTGGGTGTCCCAGCGCGCATCATCGAGCCCGGGCGTGAGCAGGAACGGCAAGAAAAGGCGGAAACGCTGGGTTTTTCCGCGTATGCGGTGACGCGGGATGCGTCGGACCCCATCGCGATGGCGATCCATGGATTGCTGGACCATGCCGTGGAAACCGATCGACGCATCGCTGCGTTGCTGAAGACGATCGAGCGCTGTGGCGTGAAGCTGGAAGATGATCTGGCGATGGCGGACAAATTCGATCCCAATTATTTGTCGAAGATAGTTGACTAAAAAGGTAAGGAATACTATCTTGTGAGCAAGCCGATAAACACGGCGATCAAAAGACGCGCAAACGAGGTGAGCGATGAGATTGACGACCAAAGGACGATTCGCAGTAACCGCGATGATCGATGTGGCGCTGCGTCAGCATGCAGGCCCGGTGACCCTGGCGGGGATAGCCGAGCGGCAGAAAATTTCCCTTTCCTATCTCGAGCAGCTTTTCGGCAAACTCCGGCGCAACAAGTTGGTGGCGAGCACCCGTGGCCCAGGGGGAGGCTATACGGTCGCCAAGGCGCTTGAAGAGGTTTCGGTGGCCGACATCATTCGCGCCGTCGATGAGCCGCTCGACGCTACGAATTGTGGGGGGCGCGGCAATTGCCAAGAGGAGCGTCCCTGCATGACCCATAACCTGTGGATGACGCTCAATCAGCGCATGTATGAATATTTGAATTCTGTGACGCTCGCGGATCTCGTGCGCGAGCAGCAAGACACGCGCTGTGCCGAGGTTGCGTTGCAAGCATTGCCCGAGAGCCGCAAGAACAAGCGCCTCTCGGTGCATGCCACTGCCTGATGGTCGCCATGGCCGCCGTTTATCTCGACCACAATGCGACGACGCCGCTGGAGCCGACAGTATTAGAGGCGATGATGCCCTTTTTGACGGACCGTTATGGCAATCCTTCGAGCCGGCACGCGTGGGGACGGCAAGCGCGCCGGGCCTTGGATAAGGCGCGCGAACAGGTGGCCGCGGCGGTCGGCGCCCATCCGACGGAAGTGATTTTCACGAGCGGCGGTTCGGAAGCCAACAATCTGTTCTTGAAAGGAGCGGCCAGCGCAACGAGGCCAGGATTGATCGCCCATAGCGCCATTGAGCATCCTTCCGTTTGGCGGGCTGCGGCTGCCTTGGGCCGGCAAGGTTGGCGGGTGCGGCAAATCTCTGTCGATGGCGAAGGGCGGGTGCTCAAAGAAGACTTTCTTGCGATGCTCGGCGAGCAGCCCACCTTGATTTCCCTGATGGCTGCCAACAACGAGACGGGCACGATCCAAGAAGTCGAAACGCTCGCGCTTCTCGCGCATGAAAGCGGCGCCTGGTTTCACACCGATGCCGTGCAGGCGTTGGGTAAGCTGCCTCTCGATTTTCGCCGGCTCAATGCTGCGGGCGTCCATGCGATGAGCCTTTCCGCGCACAAAATCGGCGGCCCGAAAGGCGCAGGTGCGCTGATCGTCGATAAATGCGTCGAGTTGTTGCCGCTCATCGATGGCGGGGGGCAGGAGCGCGGCCTACGCTCGGGAACCGAAAATGTGCCTGCCTTGGTTGGCTTCGGCGCTGCTTGTGAATTGGCGAGCGTCCGACTCAAGGAGACGGCGCAGCGCCTTGCCCGCTTGCGCGAACAGCTTGAAGCGGGGCTTGCCGCGCTGGGTGCGACGATCTTTGCGCAACAGGCGTTGCGCTTGCCGAATACAAGTTTTTTCACGTTTGCCGGCATCGATGGCGAGACGCTCGTGGAAAGGCTCGCGCGTCGAGGGTTTGCTCTGGGAAGCGGTGCAGCGTGTTCTTCGGCTCAGACCCAGGCATCGCATGTGTTGTTGGCGATGGGGGTGGCGCCGGCGCTGGCGCGCGGCGCCGTGCGAGTGAGTCTGGGCGCGCACCAGGCGGAGGCCGACATCGCCGAATTTTTGCAGGCGCTCGCAGAAACCCTTTCTCATTTGCGCGCCATGACGGCCATGGCTGCATGATCAGGAGAAATTCCATGTTGAAATTGCCCATCTACCTCGACTATTCGGCGACGACCCCTGTCGATCCTCGGGTGGTCGAGAAGATGCTGCCTTATCTCACCGAGAAATTTGGCAATCCCGCTTCACGTTCGCATGTTTTCGGCTGGGAGGCCGAGAAAGCCGTCGAGGAGGCGCGCGAACAGGTGGCCTTGCTCGTCCATTGCGATCCGAAGGAAATCATCTGGACCTCTGGCGCCACCGAATCCAATAATCTGGCGATCAAGGGCGCTGCGCATTTCTATGCGGCTACGAAAGGCAAGCACATCTTGACGGTCGCCACCGAGCACAAGGCGGTGCTCGACACCGTCAAGGAGCTCGAGCGCCAAGGCTTTGAGGCCACCTATCTGATGCCAGAGGAGAATGGTCTCATCAATATCGAGACATTCAAGCGCGCGTTGCGTAAGGATACGGTCGTGGCCTCCGTGATGGCGGTCAATAACGAGATTGGCGTGATCCAGCCGATTGCCGAACTGGGAGAAATCTGCCGCGCCAATGGCACGATCTTTCACGTAGACGCCGCACAGGCGACGGGTAAGATGCCCATCGATCTCGCGGAACTCAAGGTCGATTTGATGTCTTTTTCCGCGCACAAAACCTATGGGCCAAAAGGCATTGGCGCGCTCTTCGTGCGCCGCAAGCCGAGGGTGCGGCTGGAGCCTCAGATGCATGGCGGGGGACACGAGCGCGGCCTGCGTTCCGGGACTTTACCGACGCACCAGATCGTCGGCATGGGCGAAGCCTTCCGCATCGCGCGGGAGGAAATGGCGACTGAAAACGAGCGCATTCGCATGTTGCGCGACCGCTTGCTCGCAGGCGTGCGGGAAATCGAGGAAACCTATATCAATGGAGACCTCGAACAGCGAGTGCCACACAATCTCAACGTCAGTTTTGCCTATGTCGAGGGCGAGTCGTTGATCATGGCGTTGAAGGACATCGCAGTATCGTCGGGTTCGGCTTGCACTTCGGCATCCCTCGAACCTTCCTATGTCCTGCGCGCGCTAGGGCGTTCCGACGAACTCGCCCATAGCTCGATCCGCTTCACGCTCGGCCGTTTCACGACCGAGGAGGAAATCGACTATACGGTCAAACTGCTCAAGGAAAAGATCGCGAGGTTACGCGATCTTTCCCCGCTCTGGGAGATGTACAAAGAAGGCATCGATTTGTCCACCGTCCAATGGGCGGCTCACTGATTGGAGGTCATCATGTCCTATAGCGCCAAAGTCATCGATCATTACGAGAACCCTCGCAACGTCGGTTCCTTCGCGAAAGACGAGGAGGACGTGGGTACCGGCATGGTCGGCGCCCCTGCCTGTGGCGACGTCATGAAGCTACAGATCAAGGTCAACAAAGAAGGCGTCATCGAAGACGCCAAATTCAAGACCTATGGCTGTGGTTCGGCGATCGCGTCGTCCTCGTTGGTGACGGAATGGGTCAAGGGCAAGACGCTCGAGGAGGCTTTGCAGATCAAGAACACGCAGATCGCCGAGGAGTTGGCGCTGCCGCCAGTGAAAATCCACTGTTCGATCCTCGCCGAGGATGCGATCAAGGCGGCGGTGGCGGATTACAAAAAGAAGAAGGGGCTGCTATGAGAGGCATTACGCTGTCGGAGGCCGCGGCGCGTCATGTGGCCGCGTTTCTCGCCAAACGTGGCAAAGGCATCGGCATTCGCCTCGGCGTCAAGACGTCGGGCTGTTCCGGCATGGCCTATAAGCTCGAGTTTGCCGATGCTTATGAGCCCGATGACGTGGTTTTCGAAAGCCATGGCATCAAGATCGTCATCGATCCGAAAAGCCTGCCTTATCTCGATGGGACGGAACTCGACTATACGCGCGAAGGCCTCAACGAAGGGTTCAAATTCAACAATCCCAATGTGCGAGAGACCTGCGGTTGCGGCGAATCCTTCACGGTTTGATGACGGATAACGATCTTTTCAGCGCCACGGGCGATCATTTCTCGCTTTTTGGACTGCCGCGCCAGCAGGCGCTCGATGGCGCCGAGCTTGCGCGGCGCTATGAAGCCTTGATTGCGCGCGCCCATCCCGACAAACATGCTCACCTTACGGCTGAGGCCCAACGCCGCGCCATGGAGTGGGCTGCGCGCGTCAATGAGGCCTATGCAACGCTCAAGGATCCGCTTAGGCGCGCCATTTATCTCTTGCATCTCGCGGGCCATGATGCGCGCTTGGACACTCATACCGCAATGCCAATGGAATTCCTGGCGGCGCAGATGGAGGCGCGCGAAGCGGTCGAAGAGGCGCGCGCTAAAGGCGACCTGACCCGCTTGGAAGACTTATACCGCAGCGTGCGTGGCGAGATCGGGCGGCATCACGGGGAGCTTGTCCAAGCCATCGACGACGGACGCTACGAGACGGCGGCCCAGCTGATACGCCGGTTGATGTTCGAAGAAAAACTGAAGCACGAAATCGATGCGGCGATTGCCGAGATCGAGGGATAGAAGAGGGAATTCATCATGGCGCTTTTGCAAATCGCCGAACCAGGACAATCTACGGCCCCGCATCAGCACCGGCTCGCGGTAGGCATCGACCTAGGCACGACCAATTCACTCGTGGCGACCGTTCGCAGCGGGATGGCGGTCGTGCTCAACGACGAGCAAGGGCGACCTTTGCTGCCGTCAGTCGTGCGATATTGCCCCGATGGCGCGATTGAAGTGGGATATCCGGCGCTCGCTCATCAGGCGCACGATGCGAAAAACACGATCGTCTCGGTCAAACGTTTCATGGGCCGCGGCTTGAAGGACATCGCCCATCTCGAGGCGCTGCCTTATGACTTCGAGGATGCGCCGGGCATGGTCAAGATCCGCACGCGTCAGGGTGTCAAGAGCCCCGTCGAAGTCTCTGCCGAGATTCTGAAAACGCTGCGCGATCGCGCCGAAGCAGCCTTGGGGGGCAGCCTGACGGGCGCCGTCATCACCGTGCCTGCCTATTTCGATGATGCTCAGCGACAGGCGACCAAGGACGCGGCGAGACTTGCAGGTTTGCATGTGCTGCGCCTCTTGAACGAGCCTACGGCGGCTGCGATTGCCTACGGCCTCGATAACGCCGCGGAGGGCGTCTATGCCGTCTTCGACCTCGGCGGGGGAACCTTCGATATTTCGATCCTGAAATTGACCAAAGGCGTATTTCAGGTGTTGGCGACCGGCGGCGATTCCGCGTTGGGGGGGGATGATTTCGATCGGCGCATCTTTTGCTGGGTATTGGAACAGGCGCGCCTATCACCGCTTTCCGACGAAGATGCTCAGCTTCTCCTGATGCGCGCCAAGGAGGCCAAAGAGTTTCTCACCTTCAATCCGGAGGCGCCCATCACGGCGAGACTTTCGACGGGTGAATTCGTCGATCTGAAACTCACTTCGGCCACGTTTACCGAGATCACACGCAATCTCGTACAGAGAACTTTGACGCCCACGCGCAGGGCATTGCGTGACGCTGGCTTGTCGCCCAGCGAAATCAAGGGCGTGGTGATGGTCGGAGGGGCGACGCGCATGCCCCAAATCCAGCAGGCGGTGGCGCAGTTCTTTGGTCAAGAGCCGCTCAATAATCTGGATCCCGACAAGGTCGTTGCTTTGGGCGCCGCGATCCAGGCCAATCTGCTGGCGGGCAACCGCGCGGCCGGCGATGATTGGCTGTTGCTCGACGTGATTCCTCTCTCCTTAGGCATTGAGACGATGGGGGGATTGGTGGAAAAGATCATTCCGCGCAACTCGACGATTCCCATTGCTCGCGCACAGGATTTCACGACCTTCAAAGATGGTCAAACGGCGATGGCGATTCATGTCGTCCAGGGAGAGCGCGAGCTCGTCTCCGATTGTCGCAGCCTCGCGCGTTTCGAGCTGCGCGGCATCCCGCCGATGGTCGCGGGTGCTGCACGCATCCGCGTGACGTTCCAAGTCGATGCCGATGGTCTATTGACGGTGAGCGCGCGCGAGCAGACGACCGGACGGGAAGCAAAAATCGAGGTGAAGCCCTCGTATGGCCTGAGCGATGACGAAATCGCGGCGATGCTCAAGGATAGCTTCCTCCATGCGACCGAAGATGCCTTCCGTCGCGCCTTGCGGGAAGCTCAGGTGGAAGCGCAGCGGCTCGTGGAGGCTGTCAATTCCGCCCTCAAGGAGGATGCGCATTTGCTATCCGCAGAGGAACGGGAAAAGATCGAAGCATGCATCGCGAAATTGCAGGCCGTGATGCTGGGCGATGACCGCGCCGCCATCGACAAGGCCATGAAGGCGCTTTCCGACGCTACGGTTGACTTCGCTGCGCGGCGCATGAATCAAAGCATTCAGCGCGCGCTTGCGGGCAAGAACATTGCAGAGATCACGACATGACCCGCATCATCGTGTTGCCTCATCAAGAACTTTGTCCCCACGGTGCTGTCATCGAGGCCGAGCCGGGCAAATCCATTTGTGAGGCGCTTCTGGAGAATGGCATCGAAATCGAGCATGCCTGTGAAATGTCCTGTGCTTGTACGACCTGTCATGTGATCGTGCGAGAGGGCTATGAATCCCTCGAACCTCCGGACGAGGTGGAAGAAGACATGCTCGACAAGGCATGGGGGCTGACCCCCGTTTCACGCTTGTCATGTCAGGCAATCGTCGCGGATATGCCGCTGACGATCGAGATTCCCAAATACACGATCAACATGGTCAAAGAAGGGGGGACGCGCAAATGAAATGGACCGATTCGCTCGAAATCGCCATCCAGTTGGCCGAGCGCTATCCCGATGTCGATCCCCGCACCGTCAATTTCGTCGATTTGATGCGCTGGGTGATGGCTTTGCCTGGCTTCGAAGAAGACGAAAAGCGTTGTGGCGAGAAAAAGCTCGAGGCCATCCAGCAGGCCTGGATCGACGAAGTCGGCTGATCGCGGCGTTTCTTCTCCGCTGCGGCGAGAGCGCGAAGGCTGGATTCGGCCTTGAAGAGGCGGGGGGCGTATGCTGATCGATACCCATTGTCATCTCGACGCGCGCGAATTCGATGCGGATCGAGACGATCTCATGCGCTGCGCGGAATCTGCCGGCATAGTCGCGATCGTTGTGCCCGCGATCGAGCGCGCCAATTTTGGCGCCGTGGCGAGCATTTGCCGCGACTATGCGGGTTGTGCACCTGCCTATGGCATCCACCCGATGTATGTCGATCAGGCCCTGCCCGAAGATCTCGACGTCTTGCGCGCAACGCTCATGCGCGAGCCTGCTGTCGCCGTCGGGGAAATCGGGCTCGACCGCCATGTGTCGCCGCGAGATGACGAGCGCCAGCTTTATTACTTTCGCGCCCAACTGTCTATAGCGCGCGAGCTGTCTTTGCCCGTTTTGCTCCATGTGCGGCGGGCGATTGATCCCATTCTGCATGAGCTGCGTCGCATCCAGCCGCCCGGGGGCATTGCGCATGCGTTCAACGGCAGCCTCGAGCAAGCACGGGAATTCACTCGCTTGGGCTTCAAACTGGGGTTGGGCGGCGCTGTGACCCACGAGCGGGCGCAGAAACTGCGCGCGCTCGCCAAAGCGCTGCCCCGGGATGCGATCGTTCTCGAGACGGATGCTCCCGATATCCCCCCTGCGTGGAGGACGCATAAACGCACCGAGCCAGCCGATCTCTTGCCCATTGCGGAAACCTTGGCAAAATTACGGGGCGAACCGCTCACCGATTTCTGCGCCGCTACTTCTGCAAACGCGTTGTCGGTGCTGCCGCGGCTTGCCACATTTATCAATCCCTTTTCTTAGGAGAAACCAGACATGATCACCATTACTCTGCGTGGCAATCCTTGTCGCGTCGAAGGCATTTTTCCCAGTGTCGGCGCAAAGGCGCCGGCTTTCGTGCTCACGAATGGGCAACTGGCCGATGTCACGCTCGCCGATTTCGCTGGCAAACGAAAAGTCCTCAATATCGTGCCAAGCCTCGATACGCCTACCTGTGCGACCTCGACGCGTAAGTTCAACGAATATGCGGCGAAACTCGCCAATACCGTCGTTCTCGTCATCTCCGCAGATCTTCCCTTCGCGGCTGGGCGTTTTTGCGCAACCGAGGGGCTGAACAACGTCACCCATCTTTCCACTTTCCGTCATCCTGAATTCATGTCGGCTTGGGGCGTGAAGATTGCCGATGGACCACTGGCGGGGCTGACGGCGCGCGCCGTCGTCGTCCTCGATGAGAACGACATCGTGCGTCATACGCAAATGGTGCCCGAGATCGCCGACGAGCCCGATTATGAGGCTGCGCTGAAAGCGCTGGCTTGATTGGGTTTTCGCCTTGCTGGTACCTGCGAAATGCCGCGCGCGGCGTGGAATGCGCGCGGCCGCAACCAAGGCATTACTCGGGTTTCGGCAAGAAAGCGAACGAGCGCCGCGTAAAAGTCTCCGAGACAGCCTGCCTCACCCGCGTATCATGGGCTCAGTCGAGCACGTGCGAAACCAAGCCATCCGCTAGCTTCGGCTCGAACCAGGTCGATTTGGGGGGCATCACGCGGCCGGAGTCGGCTACCCGCATCAACTCTTCCATGCTCGTCGGATAGAGTGCGAATGCGGCGGCCATTTCACCGCTGTCTACCCGGCGTTCGAGCTCCATAAGGCCCCGAATGCCGCCGACGAAATCGATGCGTTGGTCGCGGCGCAGATCGATGATCCCTAGGATGGGTTCCAGGATGTGCTGGGAGAGCAGGGAAACGTCGAGTCCGGCGACCGGATCCGTGCTGAAATAACGCGGAGCAAGGCGCAGCCGATACCATTGGCCAGCGAGATAAAGGCCAAATTCGCCGTGGGCGCCTGGCTTGACGGGGGATGCGCTGGCCTCGACGCTGAACTTTTCCTGCAAGCGGGACAGGAATTCCTGGGTGGAAAGACCATTGAGGTCTTTGACGACCCGGTTGTAATCCATGATCCGCAATGCATGGTGAGGAAAGACGACGGCGAGAAAATAGTCGGAGGATTGTTCGCAGCCAGGACGACGGCGTTTGGCTCCGACGCGCGCGGCTGCTGCCGAGCGATGGTGCCCATCGGCGATGTAAAGCGCTGGGATGTCCTCGAAACGGCGTGTGATCGCAGAGATGAGGGTGGGGTCATGACAATGCCAGAGTTCGTGTCGGACACCATCCTCGGCAGTGACGTCGGCATCTGCTTTTCCCGTGGCGAGCGCGGCAATGAGATTGTCGGCTTCGGCGTCCCGTGGATAGGCGAGTAACACCGGCCCCGTTTGCGCATTGGTCGCCTCGATCTGACGAACACGGTCGTCTTCCTTGTCGGGCCGCGTAAACTCATGCCGCTTGATGCGGCCCGTCTCATACGCGGCCAGGGAGGCGGTGACGACGAGACCCGTTTGCGTATGATCTCCCATCGTCAGGCGGTAGGCGTAATAGCTCGGCGCCTCGTCTCGGCGTAAAACGCCATGCGCAATCATGCGTCCAAGGTTTTCGGCGGCCTTTGCATAGACGTCTGGAGCGTAGGGATCGACTCCTTCGGGGAGATCGATTTCCGGCCGCGAGACATGTAAGAAAGACCAAGGGCGGCCTGCAGCACGGCTCTTGGCTTCCGCATAGGAGACCACGTCGTAAGGGGGCGCAATCACGTCGGCAGCGCGTCCGGGCGCTGGCCTGAGCCCGCGGAAAGGCTTGATCAGCGTCATAACACCTTCCTTCCTGCCAAGGGGCCGCGCAGGATTTCATAAGCCTCGTGCATCATGCGCACGGTCGTGGGCCAGTCGACGCAGGGGTCGGTGACCGAGCAACCATACTTGAGCTGAGCGGGATCGTCGGGGATGGGCTGGTTGCCGCCTTCGATAAAGCTTTCGATCATGAGACCCACGATCGAACGGTTGCCAAGTCGAATCTGATTGACGACATCATGCATCACGAGCGGCTGTAATTCTGGCTTTTTATAGCTGTTGGCATGCGAACAATCGATGACAATGTTTTGAGCCAGCCCCGCTTTGGAAAGCGCCTCCTCGGCGATGGTCACAGAAACGGTGTCATAGTTTGGACGACCGCCGCCGCCTCTGAGCACGAGGTGGCCATAGCGGTTGCCACGCGTGCGCACGATCGAGCTTTTGCCTTGCATGTTGATGCCCAGAAAGCTGTGCGGACGAGAGGCCGAAAGGATGGCGTTGATCGCGGTATCGACGGAGCCGTCGGTGCCATTCTTGAAGCCGACCGGCGTGGAGAGCCCGGAAGCCATCTCGCGATGGGTTTGTGATTCCGAAGTGCGTGCGCCGATTGCGGTCCAGCTGATGAGATCACCCAGGTATTGAGGGGCGATCGGATCGAGCGCTTCGGTTGCCGCGGGGAGTCCGAGCTCATTGACCGAGCGTAGGAACTCGCGCGCCTTTTGCATGCCTTCCTCGATGTGGAAGGAATCGTCCATATAGGGGTCGTTGATGAAACCCTTCCAGCCCGTTGAGGTGCGTGGCTTTTCAAAATAGACCCGCATGACGATGAGGAGCGTATCGGCCACTTCATCGGCCAGGGCTTTCAAACGCTGGGCATAATCGAGGCCCGCGACAGGATCATGGATCGAGCAGGGGCCGACGATCACGAAGAGCCGGGGATCGCGTCGATCGAGGATCGCTTCGATGGCGCGCCGACCGGAAAGTACGGTTCTTTCCGCGGCTTCGGTCATGGGGACGCGCGCGTGGATCTCCTCGGGCGTCGGCATGTCGTCGAACGCTTCGATATTGAGGTTTTCTGTCTGTTGCATCGGCATCGCTACGGTAAGGTGTTTAACGAGATCATAGGCGATTTTTGCTTCCCAGTTGATCGAGCAACGTGCAAATGGCCATCACGCGCTCGGGCAGCGTCGCCGTCCTTTTTTTCCAGACGAGCTTGTCGGCCCCGGCCAATTTGAGATGGCGATCTTTTTGCAGCAAGGCGATCACCTGCGTGGGATCGACCGCAGTGTCCTGGGCGAACACGAGTTGGATCGACTCGGCATTGGCCGACAGCTTCTTCACGCCGAGCGGCTGCACGCGCAGGCGCAGGCGGTGGGTCTGCATCAATGCCTCGGCTTGGGAGGGCAACGCGCCGAAACGATCGATCAGTTCCTCTTGCAAGAGTCGCAACGCATCTTCGTTTTCTGCATCTGAGAGGCGCTTGTAGAGGGTCAGCCGCTCGTTGACGTCAGGGCAGTAGGCGTCTGGCAACAGCGCGGGGAAACCCAGGTCGATTTCGGTGATCACCGCCAAGGGATGACGGCCATCGGGCGGCGTCTTGCCTTCCTTGATGGCGCGAATTGCAGCATCCAGCATGCGGGTATAGAGTGCGAAACCCACTTCGTGAATGTCGCCGGACTGTTTTTCTCCGAGCACTTCGCCTGCGCCGCGGATTTCGAGGTCGTGCATCGCGAGGTAGAAGCCTGCGCCGAGCTCCTCCATCGCTTGGATGGCTTCGAGCCGACGTTGGGCTTGCGGCGATGGCTTCGCGTCTTCGTCCGTGAAGAGATAAGCATAGGCCTGGTGATGCGAGCGCCCTACGCGCCCCCGCAGTTGATGCAGCTGCGCCAGCCCGAATTTGTCGGCGCGATGAATGATGATGGTATTGGCATGAGGATTGTCGATGCCGGTTTCGATGATCGTCGAACACAGTAAAAGGTTGTGTTTCTGCTGCGTGAATTCTCGCATCACGCGTTCGAGCTCGCGTTCCGGCAATTGGCCGTGGCCGACGACGATTTTCGCTTCGGGCAGAAGCTTTTCCAGCCGCGCCCGCATGTTTTCGATGGTGGCGACATCGTTGTAGAGAAAATAGACTTGACCGCCTCGTTTGAACTCGCGCAAGCAGGCTTCGCGCACGAGGGCGTTCGACCACGGATGCACGAACGTCTTGATCGCGAGCCGTTTTTCCGGCGGGGTAGCGATCACTGAGATGTCGCGTAAGCCTTCGAGGGAGAGCGATAAGGTGCGCGGGATCGGCGTGGCCGTCAGCGTCAGCACATCGACCTCGGCGCGCAAGGCCTTCAACGCTTCTTTCTGGCGCACGCCAAAACGATGTTCCTCGTCGATGATCACGAGGCCAAGATTCTTGAATTTAACATCGGATTGCAAGAGGCGGTGGGTGCCGATCACGATGTCGACTTTGCCTTCGGCCAGTTGTTGCAACAATGCCGCTTGTTCTTTTTTCGATTTGAAGCGGGAAAGCTCCGCGACCCTGACGGGCCAGTCGGCAAAACGGTCGGAAAAGGTTTGGAAATGCTGTTCGGCGAGCAAAGTCGTCGGACACAAGAGGGCGACTTGGCGGCCGTCTGCGACAGCGACGAAAGCGGCGCGCAAGGCGACCTCGGTCTTGCCAAAGCCGACGTCGCCACAAACGAGCCGATCCATGGGTTTGCCCGAGGTCATGTCATCGATCACTGCCTTGATGGCGGCGAGCTGATCAGGCGTTTCTTCGAAACCAAAGCCAGCGGCGAAGGCCTCGAGATCATGGAGTTTGAGAGTGAAGCGATGGCCTTGACGTGCGGCGCGCTTGGCGTAGAGGTCGAGCAACTCCGCGGCCACGTCGCGCGCCTGCAGGGCAGCTTTCTGGCGCGCCTTTTCCCACTGGCCGCTTCCCAATCGGGAGAGCTCTACGGCCTCCTGATCGACGGCGGCGTAGCGTGAGATCGCCGACAATTGGGCGACAGGCACATAGAGTTTCGCCTCGTCGGCATATTCAAGCGTGAGAAACTCGGTTTCGCCGCCGCCGAGATCCATGCGCGCCAAGCCGAGATAGCGTCCGATGCCATGCGTTTCGTGCACGACAGGATCGCCGATCTTCAATTCGGAAAGATCGCGAATCCAATTGTCGAGATTGGCGCGCGTCGCGGCGCGCCGGTGGCGAGGCCGCGCGGTGGCGACAAAAAGCTCGTTTTCGGTGACGAGCGCAAGTTCCGCAAGCATGAAGCCACCGGAAATGGGCCCATGCGTGAGCGCAAGCGGCATGTGCTCGGAAAGAAAGGCGCCGAAGTCAGGCACGCTGGGCGCGATCAGCCCATGCTCGGCAAAATATTCGCTCAGGGTCGCACGACGTCCTGGCGATTCCGCGACGATGAGTACTCGTCCGGGAAATTGGCCGAGGAAGGCTTGCAGTGCCGACAGCGGCGATGGCGCCTTGCGATCGACGGCGACGGGGGGCAAGGAATAAGAGGAGCTCACGGATGGGCGTGTGGTGTGCCGAATCTGGGCAAATGCGCGGCAACGCAGGAAAAAGTTCTCTTCACTCAGATAGAGGGCGTCAGGCGGCAAGAGTGGCCGCATCCGATCGCCGGCGAGCAGGCGATGGCGCTCCTTGAGTTCCCGCCAAAAAGACGACAAGGCTTCGGCGATTTCTCCCTGCAAGAACAAGACTGCATGGGGCGGCAGATAATCGAATAGGGTAGCGGTACTGTCGAAAAAGAGCGGAAGGTAGTATTCGATGCCGCCCGGCATCACGCCATTGGAAACGTCGCGATAAAGAGGGATGCGCGATGCATCGCCTTCAAACGCCTCGCGAAAACGTCGGCGAAAGGTCGTGCGGCCGCCTTCATGTGTGGGAAACTCGCGGGCGGGCAAAAGGCGGATTTCTTCGACGGGGTAGAGCGTACGTTGCGTATCCGGATCGAAACTGCGCAGCGATTCGATCTCTTGGTCGAAGAGCTCAATGCGGTAAGGCAGCGGTGAACCCATCGGAAAGAGGTCGATCAGGCCCCCTCGTATCGCATATTCCCCAGCGGCGACGACTTGCGTCACATACTGATAGCCGGCGATGGTGAGCTGTTCTCGCAGGGCGGCAAGATCGAGACGCTCGCCTCGTTTCATGAAAAACGTATGGCCGGCGAGATAAGCCTGCGGCGCAATCTGCATTGCAGCGGTGGTAGCCGCTGTGATCAGGAGGTCACAACGGCCTTGGAGCAACGCATAAAGCGTTGCGAGGCGCTCGGACACGAGGTCCTGGTGCGGCGAAAAATGGTCATAAGGCAAGGTTTCCCAATCGGGGAACCAGTGCACCGAGAGCTCAGGAGCAAACCACGCGGTTTCTTCGACCAGCCGCTGCGCGTCGAGCGTCGTGGCGGTGATCACGACCACGGGCTTGTGCCGCCGCGCCAACTCGCTGATCGCCAGAGCATCGGCAGAAGGCGGCAAAGGAGAAAGGTCGAGACGCTGGCCCGCTTTGGGCAGGGGGGGGAGAACGAGCAAGGACATCACCAAGGGCGAAAGAGTCGAAAAGAAGCCATAACCTCTCACACACGCACCCGATGGAGCAGGCGGCGTGTCGAAGCGTTATTTACCGAAGCGAGAAATGAAAAAGCCCGACGGTGTCGTCGGGCCTCGCATTGCTCAAGCGCGGTCGCGGTGGCCGGGAGGAACAGCCGCCGTCTATGCGGTATCGCTCCCACCCAGCCTGATGGCCTAATGCCAATTTACCATATTTTGAGGAGGGAGGGAACGCTTAGGGCGCCTCGTGTTCGGCAAGAGAACCCTCGCGTCGGGGCACGGTTTGCGGATCGCAGCGGATCGGGCGATAGATTTCGACCCGATCGCCGGGCCGTAAGGGGGTGTCCAATTTGACCAGTCGGCCGAAAATGCCGACTTTTTGGGTAGCGAGATCGATCCAGGGAAATTGCTGCAGGATGCCGGAACGCTCGATGGCGTCGCGAACCACTGCTCCTTCGGGCACCTCCAGGTGAAGCCAGATTTGGCCAGCAGGCTCGGAATAGGCAACGCTGACGAGCATCAGGCCTCCTTGACGACAGGATGCAGAGGCTCCGGCCTTGCTCGCGCATGTCTTTCTTGATAGGCCTGTTTAGCAGCGAGGAGCAAGCCGAGCGCCAAAAATCCTCCGGGCGGCAAAATCATCATCAATACCCCCTCAAAAGCCTCGCTCAATCGCATTTCAAGAAAGGCAAAGTGTGGCCCCAGCAGTATGCTTGCCTGGGCAAACAAAGTACCTGCACCGAAAAATTCGCGCACGAGGCCGATGAGGGTGAGCGCCATCGTGAAGCCGATGCCCATTGCGAGCCCATCGAGCGCGGCCTGACCAACCGTTGCTTTCGAGGCGAATGCTTCTGCGCGCCCAAGAATCGCGCAGTTCACCACGATCAAGGCGATGAAAAGGCCGAGAACCTTATGCAGTTCATGGAGCCACGCGTTGAGCGTGAGATCGACAAGAGTCACGAGAGTCGCGATGACGATGACGAAAACCGGAATGCGCACGGTGGGGCTGATGAAACGCCGCAGCAGGGCAATCAGCGTATTCGAGGCGATGAGCACGGCCGTCGAGGCGAGCCCCATGCCAAGTCCATTGGTGCCCGAGGTGGTGACGGCGAGCACCGGACATAAGGCAAGGAGCTGGCCGAAGACGACGTTGTTGTCCCAGAGGCCATTTCTGAGCGTTTCTCGTACCCTCATCGCAGGATCTCCTCGCGATGGGTGGCGAAGAATTCGAGCCCATTTTTGACGGCGGCTACGACGGCGCGTGGCGTGATCGTCGCGCCCGCGAATTGATCGAAATCGCCACCGTCTTTTTTCACCGCCCAGCGTGCCGCTGGTGGATTGACGAGAGACTTGCCCGTAAACGAAAGAATCCACTTTGACTTGCCGATCTCGATCTTGTCGCCCAGACCCGGCGTTTCGGTATGTTTGAGCACGCGCGCGCCGGTGAGCCGACCCTCCCGGTCGACGCCGATCAACACGAGGATCTCGCCTGCATAGCCTCGGGCGCTCGTCTGAAAAACAGCAGCGGTGACGAGGCCAGCCTTTCGTGCGCGATAGACAGTAACGGGGGGGGAGTGGTTGGCCGAGATATGCACGCTATCCGCCAGAAGGTCGTTCTCGGCAAATCCTGCAGGAAGAACTTGCGCCAACGAAGCAGCAAGATCTTCTGCTTCCGCCTGGCGGATGGCTTCGCGAGTCAGTTGATTACCCATGACCAAGGCGGAACCGCAGAGCATCGCTACCAGTCCCAGCGAGAGCCCCTGATAAATGAGCTTGTCACGCCAGATTTCCAAGTTGAGCGTCATCATTTTCCTAACTCGAGCGGATGGCCGCGACGATCGCGTCCGTAAATGCGCGGACGTACCCACCGATCGATCGCTGGCGTGAGGGCATTCATCAACAAGACGGCGAAGGCGACGCCTTCGGGATAGCCCCCATAGGTACGAATCAACCAAGTCAACACACCACATCCCAAGCCGAAAATGAATTGACCGAGCCGTGTCGAGGGAGATGTGACATAGTCCGTGGCGATGAAAAAGGCGCCGAGGATCAATCCGCCGGACAGCAGATGCACGATGGGGGGCAGATGACGGCTGGGATCCAGCGCGTGGCCGATTGCGGCAGGGAGAATGGCGCCCAGTAACATTGCGACGGGAATGTGCCATGAAATGACGCGCATTAGGAGCAAAGCAAGGCCACCGGCGGCAAGAAGCCCAATCGATGCTTCGCCAAGGCTGCCTGCATGCTCCCCGCGAGGGCCGAATGCTGGCAGCCGTATCTGCGTGAGATCGATACCCCGGGCAAGCTCGGTTTTCGCATGGCCGAGCAAGGAGGCGCTGGCGATGGCATCGAGCTCGTTATTGCTCCCTAGCGCGATTTGGATGCTTCGCACCAAATCAGGTGCGACGGGTGATCCCATTGGCAGAGGATCGAGCCATTGGGTCATCGGCACAGGAAATGAAATCAACAAGGCAACCCTGGCCGCCATCGCCGGGTTGAAGAGATTTTGCCCAATTCCGCCAAAGACCTGTTTGGCAACGATGGTGGCAAAGAGCCCCCCCACGAGGCCAAGCCAAAGCGGCGCCCACGGTGGCAGCGAGAGAGCCAATAACCACCCTGTCAGCATCGCTGAGCCATCCTTTAGGACCGGCAATGCGCGTCGTCGCATCATGCGCAAGCAGAATGCCTCTCCAGCAATGGCGGCGAATACCGTGGCGAACCAAAGGAAGATGGCTGGCCAACCATACAGCCAAAAAGCATGCACGGTGGCGGGCGTCAATGCCAACATGACTTTGATCATGACGGCAGAAACGCTGGAGCCGGCATGGACATGGGGGGAGGCAATCGGGGTGGAGGCTAGCCAGTCAGTGCTCATACTGTTGCCTCTTCACTGCTTCGATGGAGGGCGGCTTTTTGCGCCATCCGCTCAGCCTTCCGCCTCGCCGCAGCTTCTGCTTTTTCTTTCGCTTCACGCTCCAATCGTTCCTTTCGGGCTGCCGCGAGGCGTTTCGTTGCCTCGAGCCGGAGTTCGGTGCGCGCGCGGGCAGCGAGTTCGTTTTTGGCGTGCAAGAAGTAATGCACGAGCGGGATGTGGGCAGGACAGACGAAAGTACAGCAGCCGCACGCAAGACAATCCTTGAGACCGAAGTCGACGGCCGCCGTGAGTTTCCCTGCCTTGATGCGCGCGGCCATTTCGAGAGGAAGAAGCCCCACAGGACAGGCACGCACGCATGATGCACATCGAATGCAGGAGGAAGGCGAGGTTGAGCCGATTTCTTCGGCAGATAGCGCAAGAAGACCACTCGTCCCCTTGATCACTGGCACCTGCATGTGCGGGAGCTGAACTCCCATCATCGGCCCCCCCATCACAAGGCGAGCTGGCTCGCCAAGCAAGCCGGCGAATGCGAAAACGTCCGACACCAAAGCGCCAATGGGGACCCAGAGATTGCCGGGATGGGCAACGGCGGCTCCATGGACGGTGAGCAATCGTTCGACGAGCGGGTGTCCGGCGCAAATGGCTTGATAAACCGCATGGGCGGTGCCCACGTTGTGAACGAGCGCGCCCAGATCGGTGGTGCGGCAATCGGCGGGGATTTCCCTGCCCATCAACATAGAAAATAGATGCTTTTCGGAACCCATTGGGTACCGAGCGGGCACCACGCGCACTTCCACTGCGGGTGAATGGTGTGTGGCTGCACGCATGGCTGCAATGGCTTCGGGCTTGTTTTCCTCGATACCAATCAGGGCTTGTTGGGCGCCTGTCGCGCGCATCATCAGACGGATGCCCGCCACGATCTCGTCTGCCGCATCGCGCATGAGCCGATCATCGCAAGAAAGATAAGGCTCGCACTCGCACCCATTGAGGATCAGCGTATGGATTTTGGCTTTGTGGGCGCTTGCCAGCTTCAAGGCCGCCGGAAAAGTGGCGCCGCCCAGCCCGACGATGCCGGCGGCAGCAATGCGCGTGGCGATTTCTTCTGGAGGCAGTGCGAAGGGATCCCGACACGGGGAAGAGTCGATCCATTCGTCCTCGCCATCGCTTTCGATGATGATGGCGGTCATCGCAAGGCCAGAAGGATGGGGCGCGGTGATTTCCCCGATCGCATGCACTCTACCCGAGGTTGGGGCATGCACGGCGGCTGATGTCGGGCCCTGAGCTTCGGCGATCAGCTGTCCCTTGTAGACCTTCTTGCCGGCCATGACCACCGGCCGGGCAGGCGCGCCAATGTGTTGCTGGAGGGGCACGTAGAGTCGCTCGGGCAAGGGGAGAGTGCGCGTGGCCACATCGGCGGCCGGGCGTTTGTGATCGTGGGGGTGCACGCCCCAGGGGACCTTGTCGCGTGCGAAAAAGGCACGCGCCCTCATGACATTACTCCGAGGGTTCCGTTCAGTACCGGTTTGGGCCAAACCCAGTGCTGAAGCGTGAGGGGGATCGGCGTCATCTTGATGGCTTCGGTTGGACAGCGGTCCAGACATTGGGCGCAGCCTGTGCAGGCTTCTCGCAAGACATTGTGAATCTGCTTGGGCGCGCCGATGATCGCATCGGTGGGGCAGACCTTCAGACAGCGGCAGCAACCGATACAGATCTCTTCGTCGACGCTGGCGATTTTCGGATCCGGCTCGGTCAGCGATGCGACATCGACGGAGAACCCGAGCCGTTTGGCGAGCGCCTCT
This sequence comes from Rhodocyclaceae bacterium, assembly GCA_026417115.1. Classification (GTDB taxonomy): domain Bacteria; phylum Pseudomonadota; class Gammaproteobacteria; order Burkholderiales; family Rhodocyclaceae; genus Sulfuricystis. Next base: position 45,576 of record JAOADW010000008.1, on the reverse strand, counting down.
ACGAGAGCCTTTCCACCTGGGGGGCAGATAGTGGGCGGCGCTTCCGCGCGTGCAATGGCCGCTGCTGCGCCTGCACAGCCGGCATAGCCGCATTGACCACAGTTGGTGCCGGGCATCAGCGCTTCGATTGCTGCGAGTCCGGCGTCTTGGGCGACGGCGAATCGCTTTGCCGCAAAACCGAGAGCAAAACCCAGCGCAAGACCCAGCAACGTGAGGGAGACAATGGCGACGATCATCGGAAGTTCAGCCCAGAAAACCCCATGAAAGCCAAAGACAGTAGGCTCGCTAATACAAAACCGATCGGCGCTCCGGCGAAAGCAGCGGGTATCTGGGCAAGCGCGAGACGCTCACGCATGCCGGCGAACATGAGGAGGACGAGGGTAAAACCCAGCGCCGAGCCGAAACCCGCGACGAGGCTTTTAGTGAAGGTCGCTTTTTCCATGACGTTGAGCAGGGCAACGCCGAGCACCGCGCAATTCGTGGTGATGAGTGGCAAGTAAATCCCAAGCGTTTGGTAGAGCGCGGGCGCACTTTTTTTCACGACCATCTCGACGAACTGCACCGTGGCGGCGATGACGAGAATGAAGGTCAGGAGGCGTAGAAAGTGGAGGTCGAATGGCGCCAATAACCAATGTTCGAGCATCCACGTCGCGGCCGAGGCCAGCGTGATCACGAAGGTGGTTGCCAGCCCCATGCCGAGAGCCCCCTCGAGACTCTTGGATACGCCCATGAACGGGCATAGCCCAAGAAACTTGACCAGCACGACGTTATTGACCAACGCCGTGGTGACGAGAAGGATTGCATATTCGCTCATTTCGAAACCTCAGGGGCCTGCGTGCATGTTTCATGCCATGCCCTTGCTTGCACTGAAAAAGTGCATGAATGACGTGCCTCTGCCCGTGAATGGCGCAAAGGCTTTACGCAGCAAAAATAGGAGCGACCTTACGCGAAATGCCGGAGAGGTTCCCGACGGAGCCTTTGTTTTCGTTTGTCGTAAATGCGACAAAACTGCATCAAACGCGACAATCGCGGGGGGAAGAAAGCGCCTCGCGAGCAGCCAGCCGGTGGCATGGTTCGTGCAGGGTCTGACGCGTCGCAATGAATTTCCCTGCAAACGATGAACAACGTTGCCGAACTCGAAGTCCTCGCGCCTGTTTTCCGCGAAGCGCTGACACAAGCGGACATCGCCATCTCGATCACGGACACCGAAGCCAACATCCTGTATGTGAATCCGGCATTCGAGCGGGTCACGGGATATGCCGCCGCCGAGGCGATAGGCAGGAATCAGTCGATGCTTTCCGCGAAAGCCACTCCCAAAGCGCTTTATGCGGAAATGTGGGCAAAGATCACGGCTGGCATACCCTGGCGCGGCCAGCTTGTCAATCGGCGCAAGGACGGTGTCGAATACCTGGCCGACTTATTGATCACTCCCGTCTTAAATGAAAAAGGGCTGATCGGCTATTACCTTGGCATCCATCGCGACATTACGCTCGAATACCGCCTTCAGCGCCAGGTCAGCAATCAAAAAGCGCTCATCGAATCGGTGATCGATGCAGCCCCCTTGGCGATTGCGCTTCTCGATGGCGAAGACTGCGTGGTGCTCGACAATCACGAGTACAAGAAACTGATGAGCGATCTAGGGATGGTCGAGCCAGCCGCCTTGATTCTCGATGCAGTGCGTGCGGATCTAGGGCATGGCCTAGGCCCTGCGCGCGATGGTGCGCTTGCATTCGTCGAACGCGAAATTCGCGTCGATCCGCCTGGCAACCGCCCAGTCCGCTGGTTTGCCTGTACGGGAGCATGGGTCAAAAGCGTCGATGAAGGCACCGAAGCCTTCTTCAGCAGTTGCGATAGCCTTTTTTTGTTGCTCCTCGTGCGAGACATTACCCATCAACGCGCCCAGCAGGAAAAAGCCCGCATTGCGGCCCTGCAGGCGCAAATGGCGGAGGAAAACCGCATCGGCGCTCTGCGTGAAAGCCTGTTGGCAGCCATTTTTCAAATCGAAGGGCCGCTCAACGTGCTTGCCTCTGTGCTCGCGATGCAGCAAAGACGCGGCGAATCGAATCCAGCCACGGCGGCGCTGGCGGAAGCCCATGCCGTGGGCAAAATGACCATCGAGCTCATGCGGCGTGCGGTGCCCGCACCTACCATGGAAGCGCCTTCTACGCTCAACCTCAACGAGGTTTTGCGTGATGTGCTCGATTTGTCCACGCAACGACTGCTCGTCGCAGGGATTACCGTGAGCTGGAAACCCCATGCCGTGCTGCCCACCATCGTCGGGCAGCCTGTGCGATTGCGGACGTTGTTCAAGGCGCTCATCGACAACGCCATCGAAGCGATGAATGTCAAAGGGTGGGCTAAACGCGAGCTCACCGTTGCCACGGGCGTACTCGAGGACAGCATCGAAGCCATCGTCGAAGATCGTGGCCCGGGGGTACCGGCCGATTGTCAACTCAGAGTGTTCGAGCCATTTTTTTCGACCAAGCCGCGTCACGCGGGTACCGGGCTAGCCATGGCGCAGCAGATCGTTGCCGACCATGGGGGTACGTTGTTCCTCGAGAGCGTTCCCGAGGGTGGGTGTCGTGCTCGCGTCGTCTTGCCGCGCGTAGCAAGCCATAGAGGGGCGTGATATGTCCCTTTGCCCGATCACGATCGATGTCCTATACCGTGTCAGCGAGGTGCTTTCACGCTCTCTCGATTATCGGCAGACGCTGCGTGACGTGCTCGATGCGCTGGCCGCTGCCGGCTTTGTGCGAGGCCTCATCTGCGTCGTCGAGCCGGACCAGGGTGATCTCGCCATCACAGCCGTGCACGGTTTTGACGACGCCGCATTCGCTTCAGTGCGTTATCAGGCGGGAGAAGGCGTGCTCGGCGTCGCATTCGAGGCAGGCGAAACTATCGTCGTCGAGCGTCTCGGCAACGACCCGCGCTTTCTGAACCGCTTGGGCATTTATGATCCGGCGTTGCCCTTCATCGCTGCGCCGATCTCAGCGGCAAACCGCCGGGTGGGTGTGCTCGCCGTCCAACCCGAAGGCAGTGAGAAAGGCAGTCTTGCGGAGATCGCGCGTTTCGTGACGATGGTCGCCAACTTAATTGGCCAAAGCGTGCGCCTGGCGCTCGAGGTGGAGGAAGAGAAGCGCTCGCTTACGGACGAACGCGACTCACTACGGCGCACCATCCGCGGCAGGTATGGCTTCGACAACATCGTGGGCCGTTCGGCCCGCATGCGCAGGGTATTCGATCAGATCCGCATGGTGGCGAAATGGAATACGACGGTCCTGATTCGCGGCGAGACAGGTACGGGCAAAGAACTCGTGGCCAATGCCATACATTACAACTCGCCGCGCGCGCGAGGCCCTTACGTGCGTTTGAATTGCGCTACTTTGCCCGAGAATCTTCTCGAGTCTGAGCTTTTTGGGCATGAAAAAGGCGCTTTCACTGGCGCCATCGCCACGCGCAAAGGCCGTTTTGAAGCTGCTGACGGTGGCACTTTGTTCTTAGATGAAATCGGCGAGATTTCCGCAGCTTTCCAGGCCAAGCTTTTACGTGTGTTGCAAGAAGGAGAATTCGAACGCGTCGGCGGCATGCGCACGCTGAAAGTGGACGTGCGCCTCATCGCGGCGACTCATCGTGACCTCGAAACGGCTGTCGCCGAGGGCCGATTTCGGGAAGACCTTTATTATCGGCTCAATGTTATGACGATAGAGTTGCCCCCGCTGCGGGAGCGCATGGAAGACGTGCCCGATCTTGCCCGCCATCTGCTTACACGCATAGCGGCGCAGCAAGGTCGTACTCTGACGCTCGAGGATGCCGCAATGCGACGACTCATGCATTACCATTGGCCTGGCAATGTGCGAGAACTAGAAAACTGTTTGGAGCGCGCGGCGGTGTTGTCCGAGAATGGCGTCATCGGAGCAGACCTCATTGAAATTGGGCGGCCACGATGGGAGGCCGCATCTACCAAGATCGCCGAGCGAAGCGTTCGAATGGCGACTCAGGTTCCTACGGGCGAGGGGAGCGAACGCGAGCGCATCATCGCCGCCCTTGAAAAAGCCGGCTGGGTGCAGGCAAAGGCCGCGCGCCTTTTGGGTATGACGCCGCGCCAGATCGCCTATCGCATCCAGATCCTCGGCATCGAAGTGAAACAATTTTGACAGAAGCGCTGTCGCATTTACGACAACGGCTCTAGCCTCTTCAAGTAAATCAATGAGTTGTTGTCTTGGCATGCGCATTGCAGATAAGTCCCTGAATGCTCGTCAGCCTTGACTGTGTGCGGCGTCCTCTGAAGAAATGAGGAATACGCAAGGAAAGGAAGACGAAATGGGTCTCGCCTATGGAGAATATCGTGGCTTTTTTTGCGCACGCTCAACTTGTGTCCTTTCATGGCTGCCAGGCTTCTGGGTGCGGCACCTCCGCGGCGCGCGGTGAGGTTTTGTCTGATGAAACTCGCCGACGCATCGAGGATCATCCTTGTTATTCCGAAAAAGCACATCATCATTTTGCGCGTATGCACGTGGCCGTCGCGCCGGCATGCAACATTCAGTGTCACTACTGCAACCGTAAATATGACTGTGCAAACGAATCTCGGCCTGGCGTTGTGTCAGAACTTTTGACGCCAGAGCAAGCCGTAAAGAAAGCCGTCGTCGTGGCCGCCGCCATGCCTCAGCTCGCCGTCGTCGGGATTGCAGGGCCAGGCGATCCTCTGGCCAATCCTGAGCGCACTTTTGCGACATTTCGCATGCTTGCGGAAAGGGTGCCAGACCTCAAATTGTGCCTATCGACCAATGGCCTTGCCTTGCCACATTATGTCGACGAACTCGCGCGTCTTCATATTGACCATGTGACGATTACGATCAATTGTCTCGATGCGGACATCGGGGCGGAGATTTATCCTTGGATATTCTGGAAACATAAACGCATCCGCGGCCGCGCAGCAGCGGAAATTCTCATCGAACAGCAGCAGAAGGGATTGGAAATGCTGATTGCGCGCGGCATCCTCGTGAAGGTCAACTCAGTGTTGATTCCCGGCGTCAATGATGAGCATCTGAAGACGGTTTCCGCATGCATCAAGGAAAAAGGCGCGCTTCTTCACAATATCATGCCACTCATTTCAGCGCCAGAACATGGCACATATTACGGCGTAATGGGGCAACGCAGCCCCACGCCCGAAGAACTCAAGGCGTTACAGGATGCCTGTGAAGGAAACATGGCCATGATGCGACATTGTCGACAATGTCGCGCCGATGCAATCGGACTACTGGGAGAAGATCGCGCATCGGAATTCACGCTGGACAAAATCGAGACGATGACGATCACAGACGATTTCTTGGCCGCAGCGCGCCAGCGACGCATGGCGTGGCGTGAAAAAATCGCTGCAGAGCGCAAGGCGACCGAGGAAAATGACAGCGCCCGCCGGCACCAGCAGGCCGTGATTACGCTGCACCGACAGCCGCGTCCGGCTTTTTTGCACGCCGGCGCGACAGAGTTAGAGGTCTCTGGCCACGCTCCTGTCAATCATTCGCCCAGCAAATCGGACAACGTTTCTGGCCGTACCGTGCTTATGGCAGTGGCAGCGAAAAATGGTTTGGTAGCCGAGCACTTCGGCCATGCACGCGAGTTTCTTGTCTATGAGGTCAGCGCAAGCGGGGCAAAGCTTGTTGGCCATCGCAAGACGGATCTTTATTGCGTGGGCAGCGCGGCATGCGGAGAAAACGAAGATACGCTTGAGAAAACGATACAGGCGCTTGCTGGCTGCGAAGTGGTGCTTTGCGCAAAAATCGGTTACGAGCCCTGGAAACGACTGGAGGCAGCAGGCATCCTGCCGAATGGCGAGCACCCCTGGGAATCCGTCGAATCCGCTTGCATGGCCGTTTGGCACGAAATGCACGCTGCAGGGAAACTCGCCTCGCAGGTGCCGGCGCAAAAGGTGGCGTAATGGCGCTCGAAATCGTCGAGGCATGCATCAAATGTTGGGCTTGTGTGCCGCTATGCCCCCAAAAGGCCATCTATGAGGCCGATCCGCATTTCCTCATCGATGCCGGCCGATGCACCGAATGCCTAGGCGATTACGCTGATCCACAATGCGCTTCGATTTGCCCGATCGAGGGGGCGATTGTCAATGAATTGAACGAGCCGCTTAATCCGCCTGGATCGCTGACTGGCATACCGCCGGCGCGCTGGACTGCCGCGCAGCGTGAAACCCCCTTCCGTTAGAAAGAAAAACCATGCCCAAAGCCAAAGTCACCTTCGAGGATGTCGGCGTCACGGTCACGGTGCCAGCTGGCACTCGTTTGATCGAAATCTCGGAAAAAGTCGGCGCCGGCATCGTCTATGGCTGCCGCGAAGGCGAATGTGGCAGCTGCATGACGAAAGTCGTCTCCGGCCATGAACATCTGGCGCCGCCCTCGGTGCTGGAAGATCAAGTCCTGAAAGAAAATTTCGCACCAAGACACCATCGTCTTGCCTGTCAGGCTCAGGTGCTCGGTGGCGAGATCGTTGTTCGGCCCGCTTGATTTTTGCTTGAGAGGGAGATTTTCATGCCTTTGATCACGTTTTCCAGCCCTTTGCATAAAGACAAGACCGTTTATGCCCCCGCGGGCAGCCATAAACAGAGCATCCTGCAGATAGCGCGGGAGCATCATATCCCCATAGATTTTTCTTGCGGTGATGGCGAATGTGGCACCTGTCTCGTCAAAGTCAAACGCATCGATCCCAGAAAAAAGCCCTTGGCCAATCCGCTTACCGAGCGCGAGATCAAGGTGTTGAAAGAAATGGGAAAGATCACTCAAGCAGAGATCGAACGCATGATGCTCGATGACATCGCGCCCAATGAATGGCGGTTGGCCTGCCAGATGGTGGTACGCGATGAAGACATCCTCGTCGAGTATCCAAGCCGATGAGATCATGCGTCGCGCCGCGGCCGCCTATCTGGGTTTGGCCATCGGCGATGCGCTTGGCGCTACCGTCGAGTTCATGACCGCACAGGAGATCCGCGCGCAGTATGTAGTCCATCGTGACATCAAGGGAGGCGGCTGGCTGAGACTCAAGCCAGGCCAGGTTACTGACGATACGACGATGGCGCTGGCGTTGGGCGAAGCGATCATCGCGAATCAAGGGCGAGTCGATGCCATGACTTGCGCACGGGCTTTCGATGCCTGGATGCGCGCAAAGCCGATCGACATCGGCAACACCGTGCGGCGTAATCTCCTGCGCTATCGCCAGAGCGGTGTGCCCTGCGCGCCGCCTTCAGAACATGACGCAGGCAATGGTGCGGCAATGCGCGTGTTGCCGGTTGCGTTGGCCACTCTAGGACAAGACGAGGATGCGGTGGCAAAAACTGTGATTGCGCAGGCGCACATCACCCATAACAATCCGGTTTCCGATGCAGCCTCGATATTTCTTGCGCTGTTCGTGCAGGACGCCATTCTCGGCATGACGCTGCCGCAGATCTACCGCCAGCGCGTCTTGCCTTTAGTCGCGGCCCAACCTGTTTTTTCCTATCGGATCAAACGGCTAGAAAATCCAAGCGGCTGGGTGGTCGAGACGATGCGCGCCGTCCTCCAAGCCATATTCGATACCGATGGTTTCGAGGAGTGCCTCGTCGATGTCGTCAATCGAGGCGGCGATGCTGACACGACGGGAGCCATTGCCGGCATGCTGGCTGGGGCATTGTATGGTCTTGCGTCCATTCCGCCACGATGGCTGGAAAGGCTCGACCCAACGATTCGTGAGGCGTGTAAAAGACAAGCGTATGCGCTCATAGCTCATGGAATCGCTGCAGGCGAGCACTGATCAATCAACGCCGCGGAGTCCATGAGAATGATTTCAATGCCGAGCGTAGCGAGAAAACGCTTTTCCTTTTCGCTGGGTGCATCGATTAGCGCCCAGCCGGCAGGCTGGGCAGAATCAAAAATGAGCTCCCTCGCGATCATGCGCTCGGTATCCCGTAGAAAGCGCATCCCCAAAAACAGATATTGTTTTCCGCGCCGCAACCTTTTGACGAAGGAGGGAATCGCGAATCCGCCCATTAATTCAGTGATGTAATCCACATAGTCTGCATCCGATGCAATATAACTTGGCTGTGGAAGCGGCGATCCCATGGGCTTGAAGAGTATTGGCACATCTCCAGGCACATCGTTGGAAGATAGTGGGACATATTTCTGACCATCATAGCCAAACAGGCGGAAACGATAATCCGTCCCGCTTAGACGGGCGCAGCCCTGGATGAGCAGATGCGGGCGTGTGGCGTAGCTCTCTAGCAATTGCGCATCACGGTTGATGTCGATCACGTAAGGCGGGCAAATCTGTTGCAGCCAATCGTGAATCGCAGCTCGAGTCCAAGCCGTGGAGCCATAGGTAGCATCCAGAAATCTCGTCAAGGCCGTGCGCCCACGCTTGAATTCGATATGCATGGCGGCGCGCGAAAATTCATGCATCAGTTTAGGCGATAAGGGTTTGCCGCCTGTCAGGGCCAAGATCAGCTCCTCGTTTGTGGCCGGCATAGGCCGGCCATCCGCCAGCGCGCGCACATCGGCCAGCACGCCTGGGCCTAGATAGGGAATGATTCGGCCTGTCTTCAGGCCTTCAATGAGCGAAGGAGGAAATTTCGAGAACATGCTAATCACATCGCCTTGCGCGGTAAAGAACGCAAGAAACGTACCAAGCGCTTTAGGACGCTTCTTACGAAAAACGACGGCGGTATTTGTCGACTCTGCGACAAAATCGCGTAAGAAAGGCATCCCTCGTAGGCTCTTTGGTCTGAGTGGCCGCTTGGCCGCGCGGTCGCAAGACTTGCTTGCCATACCAGAGAGGTTGGCGTGGATTGGCAGAATGGATTGGCGGCAAGCAACGACGAAAGGCTTGCGTTATTTGCCAGCTATAGTGTGTACGGCGCCTAGCGCATTGCTTGGCCGTCGTCTTCTTACGCAATGCTCTCACTGACGCAGAGGTCCCGAGGTAAGTTCCTGTCTTCCCATGCGGATTTTTTCCGGGGCAAGGAAACACCTCAGCATGGGACGCGCATCATGGCATAAACGCCGCCGATGACGAGGTGCTCGCCTTCGCCCTGAAGCACGCCAGGGATCAAGTCGCAATGAAAAAAAATTTTCGCGATCGGTACCCTGGCGGCAACGACGACGTCGCCGAACTCGCCGGCGCGATCGCGTGAGGCCGTAAAGGAAACGAGATTGTTGAGCAGCACGATCAATCTGTTCGGGTGTTCGTCCAATATTTCATGGTCGGCAAGGCGGCTGATGCCCCGATAAAGCAATAAATGGGTCGTCTTGGGCTGGCGGCGGCGGAATTCGTATTGGCACCACGTGTAAAGCAGATCGAGCTGGGCTTCGAGGGCGTTGGCGCCATAGAGACCTGCCGCGCGCATCGCTTCATAACGTCGCCATGCAGCACCCTCGCAGTCTCGTAGCGGTTCGCCGTGGAAGCGCGGCAACAGCCCGAAACGGGATTCGACCCAACCTTTGAGCACAGCGCCTTCACGGCTGTCTGGATTGAAACTCCAGCCACGCAAGATGCGACGCCAATCTGCCTTGGCCCGCTTGCCGGTTGCACTCGCCAGCCCGGCATCCTCAAGGGAGTCGAGACGAAAGTGGGCGTTCATGCCGGCGATGAAGATGCGCGCACGCATCTCGCTCTCGTTGCAGGCGTCGAGATGAGCAAACAAGGCGCGATGCAGCTCCTCGACACCGTCGAGCACAAGCGGTGTCGGATGCTCCTGGTATGTCAAGCCGCCCAGGATGACGGCCGGCAGGTTGCAGCGATTGATCGGCATGCGCGCATATGCCGGCAATGTCGGAGGTGATGCGGATTTGTCGCAAGTACGACACACGGTGAAAACGGGTGCGCAAAGGGCGTGAAGAAATAAAACTTTCCAATCAATGGATTGTTGACGTTCTACAGGGATGGCACGCTCTTTGCCATGTCGATCTCGGGACTATGTATTCGTCCTTGCACGCAAACAGACACAGCTGATAGGAGATTGTACTATGGGAAAACTACGTCAATGCGCAATCTATGGCAAAGGCGGGATCGGTAAATCCACTACGACGCAAAACCTGGTCTCGGCGCTTGCTGAGGCGGGCAAGAAAGTCATGATCGTCGGCTGCGATCCCAAAGCCGACTCGACACGGTTGATTCTGCACAGCAAGGCACAAGCGACAGTCATGCATCTTGCGGCCGAGGCTGGCTCCGTCGAAGATCTCGAACTCGAGGACGTGATGGCCATAGGGTATGGCGGCGTCAAGTGTGTCGAATCTGGCGGCCCGGAGCCTGGGGTTGGCTGTGCGGGACGCGGCGTGATCACTGCCATTAATTTTCTCGAAGAAGAAGGCGCTTACGACGACGACCTCGACTTCGTCTTCTATGACGTCTTGGGTGACGTGGTATGCGGCGGATTTGCAATGCCCATCAGAGAAAACAAGGCGCAAGAAATCTATATCGTCGTGTCTGGAGAAATGATGGCGATGTATGCCGCGAACAATATCGCCAAAGGCATCGTCAAGTATGCGAATTCCGGCGGCGTGCGGCTTGCTGGGCTAATTTGCAACAGCCGAAAAGTCGATCGCGAGCAGGAACTCATCGCTGCGCTGGCTGAGCGCCTGGGCACGCAAATGATCCATTTCGTGCCACGCGACAACGTCGTCCAGCATGCGGAGATTCGGCGCATGACAGTCATTGAGTACGACCCAACTTGCAAGCAGGCCGACGAATATCGCGAACTTGCCAGGAAAATCATCGAAAACAAAAAGCTCGTGATTCCCAAGCCGCTTGAAATGGACGAGCTCGAAGAGCTGCTGATGGAATATGGTGTGATCGAGCAGGAAGACGAATCAATCATCGGCAAGAGCAAAGCGCAAGAGGCTGCGCTCGCTGCGGTCGCCTAAAGGAGGCTGATATGGCTGCTTTGACACGAGAAGAAACCCAGGCGCTGATCCAAGAAGTCCTCGAGGTCTATCCGGAAAAGGCGAGGAAAGATCGCGCTAAACATATCATGATTAACGACAAAACGCTCGAATCGTCGAAAAAGTGCATAACCTCGAACCGTAAGTCGTTGCCAGGCGTCATGACGATGCGTGGCTGTGCCTATGCGGGTTCGAAAGGCGTCGTTTGGGGGCCGATCAAAGACGTGATCTCCATCTCCCATGGACCAATCGGCTGCGGCCAGTATTCACGCGCAGGCCGGCGCAACTACTATGTCGGCACGACGGGCGTCGATACGTTCAGCGAGATGAACTTCACTTCGGACTTTCAGGAAAAGGACATCGTCTTCGGCGGTGATAAGAAGCTTGCGAAGCTGATCGAAGAAATCGAGATGTTGTTTCCGTTGAACAAAGGCATCACAGTTCAGTCCGAATGTCCGATTGGCCTCATCGGTGATGACATTGAAGCCGTGGCGAAAAAAATGTCGGCGCAAATCGGCAAACCCGTTGTGCCAGTGCGTTGCGAAGGATTCCGCGGCGTATCCCAATCCTTGGGGCACCACATCGCCAATGACTCGATACGTGACTGGATCATTTCCAACCGCGATGGCCAGGCTTTCGAAAAGACGCCCTATGATGTCGCCATCCTGGGCGACTACAACATCGGTGGCGATGCCTGGGCGTCACGGATTTTGCTGGAGGAGATGGGGCTCAGGGTCGTTGCCCAGTGGTCGGGCGACGGCACACTCGCCGAGCTCGAAAACACGCCGAATGTCAAACTCAATCTCTTGCATTGTTATCGCTCGATGAATTACATCGCGCGTCATATGGAAGAGAAATACGGCATTCCGTGGATCGAATACAACTTCTTTGGACCAACCAAAATTGCCGAATCTCTCCGCAAAATTGCCAGTTTCTTCGACGACCGCATCAAGGAAGGCGCCGAGCGTGTGATCGAAAAATACACGCCCGTGATGAATGCCGTGATCGCCAAATACAAACCGCGATTGCAAGGAAAAAAAGTCATGCTGTACGTCGGCGGTTTGAGGCCGCGTCACGTCGTCGGCGCTTATGAAGATCTCGGCATGGAGGTCATTGGCACTGGCTATGAGTTCGCGCACAACGACGACTATGACCGCACGATCAAGGAGATGGGTGATGCGACTCTGATCTATGACGATGCGACGGGCTATGAACTCGAAGAATTCGTGAAGGCGCTAAAACCCGATTTGATTGGATCAGGCATCAAAGAAAAATATGTCTTCCACAAAATGGGTGTGCCATTCCGTCAGATGCACAGCTGGGATTACTCCGGGCCGTATCACGGCTACGATGGCTTCGCCATCTTCGCCCGTGATATGGACATGGCGTTGAATAATCCCTGTTGGAAGATGCTTACACCGCCCTGGCTCAGGCAAACCGATGCCAGCGAGCTCAAGAAGGCGGCATAAACGGACATTCATCAACCGCTGCCCAGACCTGCAGACGAGCAGGCGGGCGAAGGAGAAAGCCATGCAAGTAGTCGAAGACATCAAGCCATGCTATCCGCTTTTCCGCAGCGACGATTACAAAGGAATGATCGCGAGGAAACGCGAAAAGTTCGAAGAAGCTCCTGAGAAGACGAAGGTCGATGAAGTTTTCCTTTGGACGACCACGAAGGAATATCAAGACCTCAACTTCAAGCGCGAGGCGCTCACCATCAATCCAGCGAAGGCTTGTCAGCCGCTCGGCGCTGCGCTTTGTGGGCTTGGCTATCATAAAACCATGGTTTATATCCATGGCTCACAAGGTTGCGTGGCCTATTTTCGTACTTATTTCAATCGCCACTTCAAAGAGCCCATTGCGTTCATCGCGGATTCGATGACCGAAGACGCGGCGGTATTCGGAGGCCAAAAGAACATCCATGAGGGCTTGGCGAACGCCTCCAAGCTTTACGGCGCAGAGATGATCGCCGTCTGCACGACTTGTATTGCCGAAGTCATTGGCGATGATCTCAATGCATTCATCAATAACGCGAAGAAGGAAGGCTACATCGGCAAGGATTTCCCTGTGCCGTTCGCGCACACTCCGTCATTCGTCGGCAGCCACGTCACGGGCTGGGACAACATGGAGGAGGGCATCTTACGTTATTTCACGCTCAATGAGATGGAAGGCAAGACTCCCGGCAAGAATGGCAAGATCAATATCGTGCCGGGTTTCGAGACCTACCTGGGCAATTACCGCGTGATCAAACGCATGCTTCGCGAGATGGGGGTCGAATTCACGATGCTGTCCGACCCCGAAGAAGTGTTGGATACGCCTGCAGACGGCACCTACCGGATGTATGCAGGCGGCACCACCATCGAAGAAGTGAAAGATGCACCCAATGCGATTACGACATTCTTGATCCAACCCCTTGGCCTCGACAAAACAAAGAAATTCATCGAAAACACGTGGAACCACGAGGTGCCCAAGCTCAACATTCCGATGGGCGTGGAATGGACCGATGAATGGTTGATGAAGATTTCCGAGGTCACCGGTAAGCCGATTCCTGAATCCCTGACGAAGGAGCGCGGTCGCCTGCTCGACATGATGACCGATAGCCATGCTTGGCTGCACGGAAAAAAGATGGCGCTCTATGGGGATCCGGATTTCACCCTCGGGCTGACGAAATTTCTGCTCGAACTCGGCGTCGAGCCGACGCACATCGTTTGCCACAACAGCAGCAAGCGCTGGGAAAAGGCGATGAAGAAGGTGCTCGAATCTTCTCCTTATGGCGCGCAGGCCAAGATTTATCCGGGCGCCGATCTCTGGCATTTGCGTAGTTTGTGCTTTACTGAGAAGCCGGATTTCTTGATCGGCAACAGCTATGGCAAATACATCCAGCGCGACACTTTGCACAAGGGGAAAGAATTCGAAGTGCCGCTCATTCGCATCGGCTTCCCGATCTTCGACCGACATCATCTACATCGCATGACGACGTTGGGCTATGAAGGCGCGATGTATATCCTAACGACGCTTGTGAATGCGGTGCTCGATCGTCTCGATGAGGAAACGCGCTACATGGCTGCGACTGACTACAACTATGACCTCATACGCTAGGGTGGTAGCCATGGCCAACATCATGATCCGCAAGGGCAGTGAAGGTTATGTGTTCTATATGCCCAAGCGCGACATCGAAGATCCCATCGTTTTTCTGGAATTCGACTCGCCAGAGAAATGGGGCGGCGAGATACGGCTCAAAAACGGCGGCGTCTATTACATCGAACCTCAGCCTGCGCCGACGCGCTTACCGTTTTCGGTACGCGCGCGCAGGATCGACGGCGTGGAATGAACAGACCAGGAGATTCATCATGGCAATGAAGATCATTCAATCCGAATGCACGTCCTGCGGCGATTGCGTGCCGGTATGTCCCACGAAATCAATCACAGAGAAAGGCGGCATCTACAAGATCAATAAGGACACCTGTAATGAGTGTGAAGACCAGGACTCGCCTCGTTGTGTGGCGGCATGTCCGGCTGGCGATACATGCATTGTCTATGCCTAGCTGAAATCGTGGAGCACATCATGGCGCGACCTATCCGCGTGGCCTGTGCAACCGACAGCGGCCGCTATATCGATGGGCATTTCGGTGCGTGCAGAGCATTCGTCGTGTGGGACGTTTCTCCTGAACGCATCGAATTCATCGCCGCTCGCTCGGCAGCCCCAGCCGATGAGGCTGAAGATCGCAATGCGGCGCGCGCTGCATTGATCGATGATTGCCAGATCGCCTGCTTCCAATCGATTGGCGGCCCTGCAGCTGCCAAGGTCGTGCGTGCTGGCGTACATCCGCTGAAGGTGCCTCTGGCTACCGAAATGGAAGCCTGGCTAGCCGAGCTGCAAAAAGCATTATTGCATCCACCACCCTGGCTTGCTAAGGCGATGGGCGTTGAAGCAGCCTCCTTGGCCCCTTTTCGCGCCACGCTCAGGATGATGGAATGACGTGCCGAATCGAAAGGGATTTTCTCGCCGCTGTCTTGGAAAGGGTGGCAGCTTGGTCTGGGGCCCCGTCCGTGGCCTTGAGGCAGCGGCTACGCGCAGCCTGGCCCGAGCGACTCATTTCGGTCTGCAGCGCAGAAGACATTCCTGCATGGCTTTCCCCGCTAGCAGAGAACGAATGCGCGGCGATCTACGCCGTAGCAGTAGAGGGCCATTGTCTGATGCTGACGGACGATACCGCTCAAGCGGCTGGCATCGTCGTTACTCTACGTGCGTCGGAGCGGATCCATGACAGTGACGACGCCTGATCTTACGGCGCTTTCTCAAGGTTTGTCAGAAGCCTGCCTAACAATCTCGGTTGCGCAAGGGCCTGCGGGCATTGCGAATGTACTGTCGCGCCTAGCGCCAGGGATAAGCTTTCGCACAGTGCTTACACGAGGAGGATGGTATCGTTTAGGTGGCGTTGTGGATGCGCAAGGACGGCATGTCACCGATGATCTTGAAAGCTGGGTTTGTGATCTCGTGGCCCGGTACGATAATGACCTTTCCGCGATGATCGCTGACCAGGCGCGAGCTCAGATGTATGCCACACGCTGGGTCGGTAAGACTCATTACTGGGTTGGACGCCTCGGAACGCAGCCCGAGGAATTTCTCCAAATCGAAATCGAGGAATTGCAAGAGACCATTAGCCACCGCTTGTTTCCCTGTGAGGGAATGCCTTCGAGCATAGAGGAGTTTATTGATCGTCGAGAAACGGCTGCTGGAAGCCGCCAAGTGCTAGGAGCTGCCTTCTACCGTCTGCGACGCATCACCGACGTCGCTGCTTTCCTCGAGGCCATGCGGCGACAAAAACCTGAGCCGCAGCCCATTCACCGTTTTTTTTCTGATTGGGCGCGCAGCAGCGCTAACCTGGCCTGCGAATTCGAAAATCATTGGGTTCTAAGTTTGCGCGAACACCTCGATCGCTATCATCAGACCGTCAAAAGCGCCACACCGGTGGCAGCGATCAATGGCGCCAAGCCAAGCTTTGCTGCCCCCCATGTCCATGGCTTGCCGCTTGCGCATGCCATTGCGCGCTATGACCGGCAGGTGGGTTACCCGATGGCTTGGTTTTTCCATATGCTAACGATTCATACCGTTCCGCATACGGTGGCCATTGCGGTGATCGAGGATATGGACGATGGATTCGGTTATCTGCCCGATCGTGATCTCGAGATCGTGCGCGATTGGCTACGACGCTGTTATGGTTTCTGAAGCGCCTAGAATCGTTGCCCGTTGTCCGCTCTGTGGCGCGCGTTTGGATGCGATGGCCGTTCTCAATGCATGTGATGGGATAATCGCCGACGGCGTGCTCGCTTGTGAATGTCCTTCTTGCCAAGGCTACTTCGAGGTTGCGCCGAAAACCGGCCAACTTGCCATCGGTTACTTGCAGAATGGAAGTTTTGCGACTGTTGCCGTTCTCACTTGCTCTGGACTTGCCGTGTTCCGAGAGGTCGGCAGCCTTTGCCTACGGTTGCGATGGAACGGACGTGACTGGAAATTCTCAGAAGCGTCCTCACTCGCCTGAGAGCATGAATCGCCGCACGACCATTGAGGAAGCAGTAAATCCCATGCGCTCATAAAAGGCCAACGCGCATCCATTGTCGCCATCCGCGAGCAGTGTGATGCGAGCAAGCCCATGTTTGCGCGCCCAATCGATCACCGTGTCAAGCAAGCGCCGTCCTATTCCTTGACGACGAAACGCCGGTGCGACGATCACGTCCTCGAGAATCGCTACGTGCGCGCCGAGCGCAGTGCTGACCGTGATCAAGACATTGGCCATACCGATTACTTGTGCACCCGAGCGCGCGACAAACAGCCGGCCACGCCCTGGATCGGCCAAGATCAGCCGCAAGCCCGAGAGGTGCCGGTCGCGCATGGGTACGAAATCAGCTTCGAGCGAGAAGAGCTCTTCCAGCAAGTCCGCCATGGCGGGCAAATCCGCAGCGGTGGCGTAATCGATGATGACTTGCTCTGCCATCATCCGAGCACGGCGACCGCCTTGACTTGAGCCCATGCCATGATGCCGGGCTCTAATTTCATTTCTGCGGCAGAGCGGCGTGTCAGCCTCGCCAATAGCGGCTGTCCGTCTGCCTCTAAAAGTGCAAGCGCCAACGCAGGATGGCTATCCGGTCGCAACTCGCGCACGGTCACTCGCAAGCGATTGAGAATGGAAGACTCGCTTGGCTCATTTGCTTTGTGTGCAAGGCTGACGTCGCGGGCCAGCACGCGCACGCGCAACGTCTTGCCGACCGGATGGCCATCGTCCCGAACCCAAAGGGCGGTGCCGCCCGCAAGCACGAGACGTGCAAGATGCCATCGTGGATCGCGTTCCGCTACGCGTGCGACAAGCACGACGCCCGCGTCTTCTCCAAAACGGATCGGTAGATCGGCGCTAGCGAGGGTTGCGGCGAGAGGGCCCGCGGCGACGACACGACCGCCTTCCAGCACGACCAAATGGTCGGCTAAGCGCGCCACTTCGTCTGCGGCATGGCTGACGTAAAGAACCGGAATCTTCAATTCGTCGTGCAGGCTTTCAAGATAAGGAAGGATTTCGTTGCGGCGCTCGGCATCGAGCGCCGCGAGAGGCTCGTCCATCAGCAATAACCGCGGATTGGCTAGCAGGGCGCGTGCAATGGCGACACGCTGACGCTCGCCCCCTGACAAACGTTCCGGCATGCGTCCAAGCAAATGGGAAATACCCAGTAATTCGACGATGGGTTCGAGATCGCTTTGGCTGCGACGTCGCTTCTTGCCATATGCGAGATTCGCTTGCACCGAAAGATGAGGAAACAAGTTTGCTTCTTGAAACACATAGCCGAGTGCGCGACGATGCGTGGGCAAGAAAAAATTAACGTCCTGCCAGACTTCGCCCTCGAAGACGAGACGCCCGCGCAAAACCCGCTCGAGTCCGGCAATTGCTCTCAGGAGCGTGGTCTTGCCGGACCCAGAACGTCCAAATATGGCCGTTATGCCACGTGAGGGCAGGCACAAGTCCACATCCAACGTAAAGCCCGGGTATGCAAGCTGAAAGCGTGCTTCGATGCTCATCGACGCGACGATTGGCCTGGGTTGAGGGTATAAAGCGCTGCGAGCACGAGAAAGGAGAACAGCACGAGACCGCCGGCGAGCCAATGCGCCTCCACGTATTCGAGTGCTTCGACGTGATCGTAGAGTTGTACGGAAACGACGCGTGTTTTGTCGGGGATGTTCCCGCCTATCATCAGCACGACGCCGAATTCGCCGACCGTATGGGCAAAACCCAGGACGGTTGCAGTCAGCACGCCTGGGCGGGCAAGCGGGAGGGCTACCGTGAAAAAGGTATCCAACGGCCGTGCGCCGAGCGTAGCAGCGGCTTCCAGTGGCTGGTCGCCGAGTGTTTCGAAGGCGTTTTGGATGGGTTGCACGACGAAGGGGAGAGAGTAAATCACCGAGGCGACGACTAGCCCGCCGAATGTGAAAGGCAGCAAGCCTAAGCCTGCCCATTGAGTGAATTGACCGATAGACCCTTCGGGCCCCATCAATACGAGCAGATAAAAGCCGATTACGGTGGGCGGAAGTACGAGCGGAAGTGCGACGACCGCACCGATCAGGCCTTTCCAGCGTGATCGCGTACGCGCCAGCCACCATGCCAGCGGCGTGCCGATCAGCAGCAGAATGATGGTCGTGACGCCAGCAAGCTTCAGGGTAAGCCAAATGGCGGCATAATCAGATGCTGAGAGCATGGTCAGGGAGCGCCGTTATTCGAGTCCATAGCCATAGGATTTGATGATGGCGCGAGCCTTGGAGCCGACCAAATAGTCGACAAGCGCCGCTGCTGCCGGATTGTGTCTGCCACGAGCCAAGACAATGACATCCTGACGCAGTCTTGGGTAAAGATCGGCAGGCACCAGCCAGTGTGAGCCCGTATTGATGCGCCCGTCTCTATCGATCACTTGCGAAAGCGCCACAAAGCCGAGCTCGGCGTTGCCACTGGCGACGAATTGATGTGCTTGGGTGATGTTTTCCGCTTGCACGATGCGCGGGGCGAGCGTTTCCCATAGGCCCATGCGTTTGAGGGTTTCCTGCGCAGCCGCCCCATAGACGGCCAATTTGGGATTGGCGATCGCCAAATGACGAAATTCTCCTTTTTTGAGCACTTCGCCGTTTGGATCGACGAAGCCAGGTTTGGCCGACCACAGCACGAGCCGGCCTATGGCGTAGGTGCGACGAGTCGTCTCAAGGGCAAGACCGTCGGCAACCAATTTGTCGGGCGTTTCTTGGTCTGAGGAGACGAGCACTTCAAAAGGCGCACCATTCTTGATTTGCGCGTAGAACTTGCCGACAGTGCCGTATGACAAAACGATTTTGTGACCGGTCTCTTTCTCGAACTCGGCGGCAATCAATTTCATCGGGGAAGCGAAATTTGCTCCGACCGCGACGTGGACTTCATCGGCCTGTGCGATGGTAATCCAGGCGAGGATGGATGAAAGGGCTATGCGAAAGTAACGAAAGTAGGCCATGGCATGCTCCGACAAGAAAGGCAGGAATCCCTACGCAAAGAGCATGCCAAGGCAGGCAAAGCGTGATTGGCGAGTCGTCATGATGTCGATTGTCGGCCCATTGTCGTAAATGCGACAAATTGTCGTGCCGATACTTTCAATGGAATCATGCGGTTGCTGCTGGCACACGTGTTGCAGAGCAGCGGGAAAAGGAAATCATCATGAAAACGGCTGCTCAGCTCAACGCCCTGCTCCAAGAACCCGCTTGCGAGCATCACCACAAAGGAAAAACGGGATGCGCGCGGCCTAAGCCAGGCGCAACGGCCGGTGGATGCTCATTTGATGGCGCCCAAATTGCGCTTTTGCCCATCGCTGATGTCGCTCACATCGTCCATGGGCCAATCGGCTGCGCCGGTAGCTCCTGGGACAACCGCGGCTCACGTTCGACAGGCCCTTCATTGTGGCGCATCGGTATGACGACGGATCTCTCGGAACAAGACATCATCATGGGCAGGAGCGAGAAGCGCCTCATTCACGCGATCAAGCAGGCGATAGAAACTTATCGCCCAGCTGCCGTCTTTGTGTATTCCACATGCGTGACAGCGCTCATCGGAGACGATCTCGAAGCAATTTGTAAGACGGCTAGCCGCCTGTTCTCCCTGCCGGTGATCCCCATCGACGCAGCAGGCTTTTATGGTACGAAAAACTTGGGCAATCGGCTCGCCGGAGAGGCGATGGTCGACTATGTAATTGGCACGCGTGAGCCCGACCCCGTGCCCGCTTTCATCCAGCGCCCCGGCATCCGTGTCCATGATATTTCTTTGATTGGTGAATTCAACATCGCGGGCGAGTTTTTTCACGTCCTCCCGCTCTTTGACGAATTGGGGCTGCGCGTCATCGGTATGCTCTCGGGGGATGCGCGCTTTCGCGAGGTGCAAACGATGCATCGGGCGGAAGCCTCGATGGTCGTGTGCGCAAAGGCGCTGCTCAATGTGGCGCGCAAAATCAAAGAACGATGGGGCGTCCCTTTTTTCGAGGGAAGCTTTTATGGCATCAAGGACACTTCGGACGCCTTGCGGAAATTCGCGATGCTGTTGGGCGACGACGACCTGATGCAGCGCACCGAAACATTGATTGCGCGCGAGGAAGCAAAGGCACAGGCGTTGATCGAGCCCTGGCGCCGGCGTCTCGCAGGGAAACGCGCGTTGCTTTTTACCGGCGGCGTGAAGTCCTGGTCGATCATTTCGGCCTTGCAAGATCTTGGCATGACCGTCGTTGCGACGGGTACGAAAAAATCCACCGAAGAGGATAAGGCGCGTATACGAGAGCTCATGGGCCCTGATGCGCGCATGATCGACGACGGCAGCCCCAAAGCCCTCCTTGCCGCCTACCATCAATTGCATGCCGATATTTTGATCGCGGGCGGACGCAATCTTTATACGGCGATGAAGGCGCGCATTCCTTTTCTCGACATCAATCAGGAAAGGGAATTCGGCTATGCGGGATATATGGGCATGCTAGAGCTAGCGCGGCAGCTGACGTTGTCGATCGAGAGTCCCGTTTGGGAAAAGGTGCGCCGACCGCCGCCCTGGGCCGCCCAGCAGCGAATTGGCTCGCCCGTTACCGTCGTCGGAGCATGACATGGCGGAAGTCGTCAAGCGCGTCAAACCGCTCGCCGTCAATCCGCTCAAGGTGTCCCAGCCTTTGGGGGCGGCACTGGCCTTTCTCGGTTTGAGAAATGCGATTCCGCTCATGCATGGCGCCCAAGGATGCACTGCTTTTGCCAAGGTGTTTTTCGTGCGCCATTTCCGCGAGCCCATTCCTTTACAAACCACGGCGATGGACCAAATCAGCACGATCATGGGGGGAGACGACAACGTCCTGGAGGCTTTGAAAACCCTGTGCGAGAAAGCAAATCCTGAGATCATCGGCTTAGCGACGACAGGGTTGACGGAGACACAAGGCGCTGACATTCGTCGGCTCGTCAGGTCCTTTCGGGCGACCCATGAACGGTTTGCCGAGGTGGCCATCGTACCCGTGCATACCCCTGACTACATCGGCTCGATGGAAAGCGGATTTGCATTGGCCGTGGAAGCGGTCATTGAAACCTTGGTTTCACAGACGGAAAAAAAACGACGGCGTCGCAAGCAAGTCAATGTTCTGTTGTCTTCGATGCACACTCCTGGCGATGTCGAAGCGATCAAGGAATGGATCGAAGCGTTTGGTCTCCGCCCCATTGTGCTGCCTGATCTCGGTGACTCGCTCGATGGGCACATGATTGCTGCAGAGACGACGCCGCTCACACTGGGAGGAACGCCGCGCCATGAAATCGCCGCCATGAATGAGTCATTGGCGATCCTGGTGGTGGGCCGTTCCTTATTACGCGCGGCCCGAGTGCTTCATGAAAAGAGTGGGGCCCCCATTTACCACTTCGATCATCTGATGGGGCTCGATGCCAGCGATGCCTTTACTCGGGCATTGTCCGAAATCTCAGGCCAGCCCGTGCCTCAACGTATCGACCGCGAACGTGCGCAGCTTCTCGACGCCATGGTCGATACCCATTTCATGACTGGACTTTTACCCGTGGCATTGGGGCTGGAGAGTGATTACCTGCTTGCGTTTGTCGATTTTCTGAAAGGCGTAGGGTGTGAGATCGTCACGGCCATCTCGCCGGCTTACACGGACGCCTTGAGGCAAGCAGCTTGCTCACTCGTGGAAATCGGCGATCTCGAAGATCTCGAGCAGCGAGCGCGAGAATCCGAGGCGCGACTCTTGATTGCGAATTCCCATGCAGCGCAATGCGCCGAGCGTCTCGGCATCCCGCTATTGCGCGCAGGCTTTCCCCAATTCGACTGGGTTGGCGGCTATGCGCGTCAGTGGGTCGGCTATCGTGGCGCTCGACAGGCTTTGTTCGACATCGCCAATTTGGTAAGACAGCAACATCATGAAATCCCTCCCTATCGTTCGCTCTATCGCACCGGTGAGCCGGCGGCTGCGATTGGCATGGCCGGCCACTGAGTCTATGCCGACGTTACTCAGGATTGCTTTCGCAACTGCTGACCGGGTGCGCGTCGATCAGCATTTTGGTGCAGCCCTGGGATTCGCGATTTACCAACTCGACGGAAAGCACGCAAAACTTGTCGAGATCGCAGAATTCCCGCATGGCGAGATGGACGGGGGGGAAAGTAAATTAGCGCCTCGCATCGAGGCGCTCAAAGGCTGCGCGGCTGTTTATTGCCTCGCTGTCGGCGGCTCTGCAGTCCGCCAGCTCCTTTCGGCCGGCATCCAACCGATCCGCTTGGATGCGCCAACGGCTATCGAAACTCTCGTGGGACAGATCTTGATAGCCATGCAGACAGGCGGCATTCCATGGTTGGATAAGGCGATGAAGCGGGAAAGACCCGACACCGAACGCTATGCACGCATGGTGCTGGAGGAATGGGAAGAATGATTGAACGCCAAGGGCGGGTTGAGACCATCGTTGATGGCGTTGCCGTGATCAGAATCGAGAAACAGCCCGCATGTAATGCTTGTGGCGCGCGCAGTCTTTGTGGAGGCGACACATCGATCAGAGTGCATGCGCCGCCCCATCTGCGAGTGGGGGATTGCGTCACTCTGGCACTGTCTGCGCACAGTTTGATGCGAGGCGTCTTTTATGCGTACTTGCTACCCGCGACGACGACTCTTTTGGGCGCCCTGTCATGTGCCGGCTATGGCGATACCTGCGCCGCGATCGGCGCCTTTTTTGGTTTATGTCTCGGCGTGATCGGCCTGCGAATCTTGGGCCGACGGGCCATGAAGGCGCCCTCAATACTACGTTTTCACTCTTGCGGAGAATCTCGATGAATACTGCCGACCCGCTTTTACAAACGGATTTCGTCAAGGAAATGATGCGTCAGTTGCGTGCAATGGACAGCTATGGCGTCTATGACGGCAAATCAAACGAGGAGCTGCTTGCTCAAATGATTTTGACGCCGGAGCGCAAAGCCGAAATCCCTCTCGTAGGAGACCCTGACGAAGACGCTGTTGCGCGCCTCAGGGCGTTCTACAACGCGATTGCAACGCTGATCGAAAAGGAATGTGGCTTGATGGCCACACCGGTCATCAGCTTATCGCATGAGGGATTTGGCCGCGCACTGATTATCGTCGGCAAACTCGTTGCGCTCGACAAGACGTTACGAGATGTTCATCGTTTCGGTTTTTCGACACTCGCGCAGATGAAAACGGAGGGTGACAAATTGCTGTCCATCGCGCTTGAGCGCATCGGCGCATATCCAGAAGCGGCAGGATTATGATGAAGACATCAACAGAAGAGCTCGAAAAGGAAGTCAAACGACTAAAACGCGTCGCTATGGAAAGGGCAGGGATTCTTCATGACCTCGTCGAGGAACGCTTGCCTGCTGCTTATGAAGAATTGCCCAGCATCGCACAGTCTGTTTATGAAGCATGTAAGGCGTGGGCAGAGGCCCAGGACAAGTTGAAATCAATGGTTTGACAACGATGTTGTGAAAGGAAAGATATGACATCTACTTCTATGATCGCTTACACGCGCGGCGGCACGCCATGGACGCCGACTTATGTGGAGGCCATCGACGCAAAACGATGCATTGGTTGCGGGCGCTGCTTCAAGGTTTGTCCTCGAGATGTCCTTACGCTCGTCGATCGAGGCGATGACGAGATCGATGACGATTGGGACGATGAAGACGCAAAGGCCATGATGACCGTGAAAAATCCGATGGATTGCATCGGTTGCGGCGCGTGTGGGCGCACCTGTCCAAAAGGATGTTTCACTTTCGTCAGCTAAGGCGTTGCTATGCCACGACCTTTGCGCCACGTTTTCGTCTGCATGCAGAACCGCCCTCCTGGCCATCCGCGCGGCGCATGCGCCCAAAAGGGGTGTCAAGAAATCCTAGATGAGTTCCTCTTCGAGCTCCAGTTTCGGCAGTGTTTTGATAAGGTGATGGTCACCCCTGCCGGCTGTCTAGGTCCCTGCGGCATTGGACCTAATGTGCTTGTCTATCCCGATGGCGTGCTTTATGCCAACGTCAGCAAACAAGATGTGAAAGAAATTTTCGACGAACATCTCTTGGGGGGGCGTCCTCTTGCTCGTTTGCAAGCACCTGCCGAGTTTTGGTGATGACAAGCTTTGTCGCATTTACCACAAATACCTGAAACCAACATGAAAAAACAATAGGTTGGGAATGGCACGCCGCTTGCATAAGAAACGCTGTACCCCTACAGGAGGAAATCCATGTGGAACTATTCGGAGAAAGTGCGCGACCATTTCTTCAATCCTCGCAATAGCGGTGTGCTCGAAGATGCCAACGCGATTGGCGATGTCGGTTCAATCCAGTGTGGCGATGCGCTGCGCTTGATGCTGAAGATCGATCCGGAAACCGAAACGATACTCGATGCACGTTTCCAGACTTTTGGCTGTGGCTCGGCGATCGCTTCATCCTCGGCGCTGACCGAGATCATCAAGGGCAAGACCATACAAGAAGCTCTGAAGCTCAGCAATCAGGATATCGCCGATTATCTCGACGGCCTCCCACCCGAAAAAATGCATTGCTCGGTCATGGGACGGGAGGCTTTACGAGCCGCGATCGCTCATTATCGAGGCGAGTCTTGGAAAGATGAGCACGAGGAGGGCGCGCTTGTCTGCAAATGTTTCGCGGTGGATGCCGCCTTGATCGAGGACACCATTCGCGCCAATGGACTCACGACGGTTGAGCAAGTCGTGCACTACACCAAGGCGGGAGGGGGCTGTGCTTCATGTCATGAGGCCATCGAGGAGATCCTCGCCAAAGTCGCCAAAGAAATGTGCACGGCCCCCTATGCAGAAACGAAAGCCTCACCTCCGGATAACGGCCGCCTTAGACCAGCGATGACCCAGCTCCAGCGCATGCGCAGGATCCAAGAGACCATCGAGGCGATCCGCCCACAGCTGCAGAAAGATCGTGGCGACATCGAGCTCGTCGAGATCGACGGCAAGAACATATACGTCGATCTCAAAGGCGCATGCGCGGGCTGCATGATGGAAAGCGCAACTCTGAATGGTATCCAAAACAAGCTCGTCGAAGCGCTGGGGGAATTTGTTCGCCTCCTGCCAGCAAGCAGAATAGGGAAGGTGGCATGATGAACACGGCTCCGATCTATCTCGACAATAACGCCACGACGGCATGCGCCCCCGAGGTAGTGGAAGCGATGCTGCCCTTTTTCACCAGCCAATTTGGCAATCCCTCCTCGATGCATAGCTTTGGCAGCAAGGTGGCTCATGCCATCAAGGAGGCGCGTGTGCGTGTGCAGGAGCTCTTGGGCGCCGAGTACGATTCGGAAATCATATTTACTTCTGGCGGCACGGAATCGGACAACACGGCGATACTTTCGGCGCTCAAGGCGATGCCCGATCGGAATCACATCATCACGACGGCAGTCGAACATCACGCTATCTTGGCGTTATGCGACCAATTGGAAAAAGAAGGCTATGTCGTCACGCGCTTGTCGGTAGACAAACGCGGACGACTGGATCTCGATGAGTACAAGGCTGCGCTTGGGCCAAGGACGGCCATCGTTTCGGTGATGTGGGCCAATAACGAGACGGGCACCCTCTTTCCCGTCGAAACAATGGCCGAAATGGCGCATGCCGTCGGTGCGCAATTTCATACCGACGCGGTACAGGTCGTTGGCAAGATCGCCATTGACCTGAAGAAAACCAAGATCGATATGCTCTCGCTCTCGGGCCACAAACTCCATGCACCAAAAGGCATCGGCGTGCTCTATCTCCGCCGCGGCACGCGTTTCCGGCCTCTCTTGCGGGGTGGTCAGCAAGAACGTGGGCGCCGTGCAGGCACCGAAAACACCGCTTCGATCGTTGGATTGGGGGTTGCTTGCGCCCTTGCGCACGAGCACTTAGCATTCGTCAAGAGCGAGGTCGGACGCTTACGCGACAGGTTGGAGGCGGGCATCCTTGCTGCCGTGCCCTGTTGTTTCGTGACAGGAGACGTGAGCAACCGTGTGCCGAACACGAGCAACATCGCCTTCGAATATGTCGAGGGGGAGGCGATTTTGCTCATGCTAAATCAGGCTGGAATTGCCGCTTCGAGCGGCTCAGCTTGCACTTCGGGATCGCTCGAGCCTTCGCATGTGATGCGCGCCATGGGCATTCCCTATACGGCTGCCCATGGCACGATTCGTTTTTCGCTCTCGCGCTTTACGACTGCCGCAGAGATCGAACGGGTCATCGCTGCCGTTCCACCAATCATTGCCCGCTTGCGCTCGCTTTCGCCCTATTGGAGCGAGCGGGGCCCGACGACGAACGCATTTTCGCCAGCATACGCATGAAAAGTCGCGCCATCATCATCAACGACACCACCCTGCGCGATGGCGAGCAGTCGGCTGGCGTGGCATTCACGCTTGCCGAAAAGCTGGCGATCGCAAGGGATCTCGATGCCCTTGGCATTCAAGAAATGGAGGTCGGCATACCTGCGATGGGGCCAGAGGAGCAAGAAGGCATACGCGCTGTTGCTGCACTCGGTTTGAGGGCTCGGCTGATGGTATGGAGTCGGTTGATGGCGGCGGACATTGCGGCGTGTTCGGGGCTCGGCGTGACATTGGTCGACATTTCCGCACCAGTATCCGACCAACAATTGCGTCACAAGTTGCGGCGTGATCGCGCATGGTTGCTCGCCGAAATTCCGAGACTGGTGTTGCGTGCACGTGAGCTTGGCTTAGAAGTCTGCATCGGGGGAGAAGACGCCTCGCGCGCCGACATGGATTTCCTCAAGCGGGTGCTCGAAACGGCGCAAGTCGCCGGCGCGCGACGTTTCCGTTTCGCCGATACGCTCGGCATCCTCGATCCCTTCACGGTCTTCGAGCGCATCTCGGCGTTGTGCGCCATCAGTGATCTCGAAATCGAAATGCATGCCCACGACGATCTCGGGCTTGCAACGGCGAACACCCTCGCAGCAGCTAAGGCAGGCGCGACACATCTGAACACGACCGTCAATGGACTGGGCGAACGGGCAGGCAATGCTCCGCTCGAGGAAGTCGTGCTTGGGCTCAATCGTTGCTTCGGTATCGAAACGGGCATTGACCTCAAGGGATTTCTCTCCGTTTCGCATCGTGTGGCGCAGGCCTCCGGCAGGCAGGTGCCCTGGCAGAAAAGCATTGTCGGTGAGGGCGCCTTTACTCACGAGGCAGGAATTCATGTCGATGGCTTGATAAAGCATCCCGCCAATTATCAAGGATTCGACCCGGCCTTGATCGGGAGAAGCCACCGGCTGGTGCTCGGAAAGCATTCGGGGGTACGCGCCGTCAAGACAGTGATGCAGGGTTTGGGCATTGCGCTTGATGAGCCTGCTGCCAGGGTTCTCTTGCAGTCCATTCGGGTCTTCGTCGAGCGCGCCAAGCGATCGCCGACCGATGAAGAGTTGCGACTCATGGCCGAGGCTTGTCGTTCTACAGACAAGTCGATGAGGAGCCTATCCCATGAACCGGTGTGCTGACTTTCGCGATGAGCTGTCGATGTTGGAGTCGGCGGAAGATTTTTTCGAGTTTTTCGACGTTTCCTACGAGCCAAGTGTCGTAGAGGTCAATCGTCTCCAAATCCTCAAACGTTTGCACGATTATCTCGAAGCCCATCGCCGGCAGCAAGGCGAGCCGCTTTGGAGTGACTATAA
Organism: Rhodocyclaceae bacterium; assembly: GCA_026417115.1. Taxonomy (GTDB): domain Bacteria; phylum Pseudomonadota; class Gammaproteobacteria; order Burkholderiales; family Rhodocyclaceae; genus Sulfuricystis. Next base: position 17,489 of record JAOADW010000008.1, on the reverse strand, counting down.
GTCATTGCTCCAGCGTGCCTATCAGGATTTCGTCGATTCCGACGCCTGCACGCAAAAAGCGATGCGCGTCCATCAAAGAGCTGCAGGCCTCGCTTTTGTGCCGTTGTCCGCCATTAGACGCCGCTCAGCCTTATGAACGAGGAAACGCGCTGGGACATTGGCGACGCTGTGCGCGTCGTACGTAACATCAGAAACGATGGCACTTATCCAGGCGTGCCGACAGGGGCTTTGCTCGTCCGGCGCGGTAGCGTCGGATATGTCGTGGGGATGGGAACTTTTCTCATCGACCAGATCGTCTATTCGGTTCATTTTCTGGAAGCCAGAAAGATCGTGGGATGCCGCCACGAAGAACTGATTGGAGCAGACGAACCTTGGGTAGAAAGCCGTTTTGAGACGCGCGAGCGGGTTTGTACCGTGCGCGCCCTTGCGGTCTCTGGAAAGGAAATAGTGCCGGCGGGCGCCCAGGGCGAAGTCATGAAGGTGATCCGGACGCAGAAACCTCCTCTTTATCACCTTCATTTCGATTGTCAGCCAGGCCGGATTTTTGCGGTGCCTGAAGCGGTATTAGCCCCCCTGGGAGCCGCAAAGAGCAATCAGGGCCGATGACCGGTTGTCTCGTATAAGTGGGGCATTACATGCATGCAGTCGCCTCTCAGGCAGACCACTCCACTTATGAGTGCCCATGAGTCGAGGTTTTGGTGGGTGGTAGTGGGATCGAACCACTGACCCCTGCCGTGTGAAGGCAGTGCTCTACCGCTGAGCTAACCACCCTAAAGGCCAGCCCGTAGGTGCGTAGGCTGGCGGTTTTGATTATATACGAGAGAATCAGCCTTTGAGCACCTTGGAGATGGCTTCGACGACGTAGTCGATGTTTCGGGTGTTGAGCGCCGCTACGCAGATGCGACCAGTGGAAACCGCATAGATGCCAAAATCGGCGCGCAATCGTTCGACGTGTGCGGGCGAAAGACCCGTATAAGAGAACATGCCGCGCTGTACATTGATGAATTCGAAACCTGGGCACCCCAGGGCCGTAAGCTTGGCGACCATCGTTTCGCGCATGGTGCGAATGCGCCGACGCATGCCGGCTAGCTCTTCTTCCCAGAGCCCGCGGAGTTCGGGTGAAGACAGCACCGAGGCCACGATGGCGCCACCGTGGGTGGGAGGGTTCGAATAGTTGGTGCGGATGATGCGCTTGACTTGCGAGAGCACGCGCGCCGATTCGTCGCGGTTTTGCGTGACGATGGTGAGCGCACCGACCCGCTCACCATAAAGGGAAAAGGACTTTGAAAATGAACTCGAGACGAAAAATGAGAGGCCGGAAGCGGCAAAGAGATCGAGCGCGGCTGCGTCTTCCTTGATGCCGTCGGCGAATCCCTGATAGGCCATGTCGATGAAGGCAACGAGATCCCGTGCGCGGAAGATGTCTACGACGTCGCGCCATTGGTCGAGCGTGAGGTCGGCGCCCGTAGGGTTGTGGCAGCACGCATGCAAGACGACGATCGAGCGGGGGGGCATGGCAGCAAGCGCTGCTTTCATGCCTTCGAAATCGACGCCGCGTGTGACCGCATCATAGTAGGCGTATTCTTTGACAGGAAAACCCGCTGCTTCAAACAGTTGCCGATGATTTTCCCAGCTCGGGTTGGAGATGAACACGGTGGCCGTTGGCAATAGCCGCTTCAAAAAATCTGCCCCCACCTTGAGAGCGCCGGTTCCGCCCAAACATTGGCAGGTGATGGCGCGCCCTTCCGCGACGAGCGCCGAGTCTTTGCCAAAGAGAAGATCTAGCACGGCGTTGTTGTAGGTAGCCGGCCCCTCGATGGGCTGATAGCCGCGGGGGGGCTGGGCCTCTAGGCGGGCGCGTTCGGCGCGCTTGACGCATTCGAGCAAAGGAATCTTGCCCGCATCGTCGAAATAGACGCCAACGCCGAGATTGACTTTATTGGGGTTCTTTTCTGCGTTGAATGCTTCGGTAAGCCCCAGGATCGGATCACGCGGGGCCATTTCGACAGAGGCGAAGAGGGAGGTCGTCATCTTGGGCTCCGAAAGAAAAAAGAAACGCGCAATAATAGACGATTCAGAACGCTGCGCGTGGCGTGTCTTCGATAGAAATTTCGTGATGAGCGCTAAATTCCTCGAATTCCCAGGGAGTCCTTTCCGGCTCCATCAACCTTACCCGCCTGCGGGGGATCAGCCCGAGGCAATCGAACGGCTCGTCGAAGGCATCCGGAACGGCTTGATGTTTCAGACCCTACTCGGCGTCACAGGGTCGGGAAAGACCTTTACGATGGCCAATGTGATTGCGCAGCTGGGCAGGCCGGCTCTCGTGCTGGCGCCCAACAAGACGCTGGCGGCGCAGCTTTATGCCGAGTTTCGTGAATTCTTTCCTGAGAATGCGGTCGAGTATTTCGTGTCGTATTACGACTATTACCAGCCTGAAGCGTATGTGCCTGCGCGGGATCTCTACATCGAGAAGGATTCTTCGATCAACGAGCATATCGAGCAGATGCGCTTGTCGGCCACGAAATCCTTGCTGGAACGGCGAGATGTCGTGATCGTTTGCACGGTCTCGGCGATCTATGGCATTGGCGATCCCGTGGATTACCATGCGATGATTTTGCATCTGCGCGAGGGGGAAAGAATCGGCCAGCGCGAGATCATCCAGCGCTTGACGGAAATGCAATACGAGCGCAATGAGATGGATTTCCGGCGTGGCGCATTTCGCGTACGGGGCGAAGTGATCGACGTGTTTCCTGCCGAAAACGCCGAAAGCGCGTTGCGCATCACGCTCTTTGACGACGAAGTGGAGCGCTTGGCGCTCTTCGATCCGCTCACGGGACAGATCAAACAACGGCTTTCACGCTTCACCGTCTTTCCTTCGAGTCATTTCGTGACGCCGCGGGCGACGGTCTTGCGCGCGATCGAAGCCATCAAGGCAGAATTGCGCGAGCGCATCGATTGGTTCGTCACGCAAGGGAAATTGGTCGAAGCCCAGCGGATCGAGCAACGCACGCGCTTCGATCTCGAAATGCTCGAGCAGCTGGGCTTTTGCAAAGGCATCGAAAACTATTCGCGCCACCTTTCAGGGCGTCGTCCGGGGGAGCCGCCCCCGACGCTCTACGACTACCTGCCGCCTGATGCGATCATGTTCATCGATGAGTCCCATGTGACGATCCCTCAGGTGGGCGGCATGTACCGGGGCGATCGCGCGCGCAAGGAGAATCTCGTCAACTATGGTTTCCGGCTTCCTTCGGCGCTCGACAATCGTCCGCTCACCTTCGAAGAGTTTGAACGGCTGATGCCGCAGACGATCTTCGTTTCCGCCACCCCTGCCGACTATGAGCAAACTCATCAGGCGCAAGTCGTCGAGCAGGTGGTGCGCCCAACGGGACTCGTGGACCCTCGCGTCGAGGTGCGGCCTGCGGCCTCTCAGGTCGATGATTTGCTTGCTGAAATCAAAAAGCGCCTCGCTGTTTCAGAACGGGTGCTCGTCACGGTGCTGACGAAAAGGCTCGCCGAGCAGCTGACAGAATTCTTGGCGGAACATGGCGTCAAGGTGCGTTATCTGCATTCCGACATCGATACCGTCGAGCGGGTCGAGATCATCCGCGACCTGCGCTTGGGAGTCTTCGATGTCCTCGTCGGCATCAACTTGCTGCGAGAGGGACTCGATATTCCCGAAGTCTCCCTTGTCGCGATCCTCGATGCCGACAAAGAGGGGTTTTTGCGCTCGGAACGCTCGTTGATCCAGACCATCGGCCGCGCCGCTCGTCATGTCAATGGCACGGCGATTCTTTATGCCGACACGATCACCGATTCGATGCGCCGCGCGATCGATGAAACGGAGCGGCGTCGCGCCAAGCAGATCGCTTACAACCAGGCCCATGGGATTACGCCGCAAAGCGTCAAAAAGCGCATCAAAGACATCATCGATGGCGTCTACGATCCTGAGATTGCTGCCATGGACCTTGAAGCAGCCGAAGCACAAGCGCGTTACGAAGCGATGAGCGAAAAAGCCTTGGCGCGCGAGATCAAGCGGCTAGAGAAAGCGATGCTCGAGCATGCCAGGAATCTCGAATTCGAAGCCGCTGCCGCGGCGCGTGACGAGCTTTTCCGCCTCAAGAAACTCGCCTTCGGCGATGCCGGCCACGATGCGGTGGCATGAGTCACCGATCGCGGTCTGCAGTGCTGGTGGGATCGTAGATTTCGTAGCGGTTGCGGCCGGCTTGTTTCGCGCGATACATGGCATGGTCGGCATGACGCAAGAGGCCATCGGAACCCGCATCGTCGAGCGGATAGAGGGTGACGCCGATGCTTGCGCTGATGCCGATGGTGAGGCCGCTGATCTCTATGGGCGCGCTCAATTGGGCCATGACGCGCGCAAGAACCTGTTCGAGTTCCTCGACCGTCGCGAGATCGACGAGGAGCAATACGAATTCGTCGCCGCCGAGCCGAGCTACGGTGTCTCCGGCACGCAGCGCCGAGGTCAGACGCTGAGTGATCTCGACGAGCAAACGATCGCCGATTTCATGCCCGTGGGTGTCGTTGATTTCCTTGAAGCCGTCGAGATCGAGAAAACAGACCGCTAGGAGACGGTGCCGGCGATCTGCCTGCTTGATGGCGAGCTGGAGCCGATCGATGAGGAGGGCGCGGTTGGGCAAGCCCGTCAAGGGATCATGGTGCGCGAGCTGGCGCAGTTTTTCTTCGGCGGCCTTGAGCTCGGTGATATCGATGAAATTGCCGATGTAATGGGTCGTGAGGCCTTTTGCATCGCGCACAGCGACGATGCTCAACAGTTCAGGGTAGATCTCGCCGCTTTTGCGACGATTCCAGATTTCTCCACGCCAGCGTCCGGCCGTGATCAGCTGGCGCCACATCTCCGCATAAAAGGCGGCGTCATGACGCCCAGATTTCAATAGGCGAGGATTGTTTCCCAGGACCTCGCAAGGGGAATATCCGGTCACTTCCGTGAAGGCTTCGTTGATTTCCAGGATGGTGCCTTCGGCGTCGGTGATCACCATGCCTTCCCGGGCATTGGCGAAGACTGCGGCGGCAAGACGCAACCTCTCTCGATCCTTTTCGAGCGCCTGGCGGAGGTGATGGTTGCGCCAAGAAAGTCCGCCAAAGAGCGCGATGAGGGCAAGAAGCACGAGGATGATCGGCACCTCATAGTGGCGCAATACCTCACGCCAATCGAAAGGCTGAGGGGCGTCATAGGGCGGCGCGCGCATTTTTTTGAGTACGTCATGGACCGCCTCATAGCTTGCGGGGATGCTCCACCCGAAACTTCTGGCCTGTCTTGCCGCAGGGTGGTTTGCGGGTAAGGAGAGAAGCGCAATGGCGACCTTCTTCGCCAATGCTTCGGGGACTTCTGGCATGACGGCGAAAGGCCATTCGGGATACGTGCGTGTCGAATGCCAATGGGGGTAGTGGCCGTTCTTCACGGCCAAGGGTTTGAAATCCTCCAAATGGATGCGGCCTTCGGCCGCCATTTGTTCGAGCACGCCAGACCGCACGAAGCCGGCGTCTGCTCGACCGTCCTTCACGGCAGCGACGATATTGTCCTGCGGAAGACCGAGGAAAACAACTTTGATGTCATTTCTGGGGTCGATGCCGGCTTCGAGGAGTTCGGCTCCTTGGATCAGATAGCCGCCGAATGCCTGTGGCGCGACGGCGGCGATGCGTTTGCCTTTGAGATCGGCAAGCTTTTGGAGGTCGTGACGATCTGCGCGCGTGAAGATCACGCCCGCAAATTCCTTACTCGGTCGCCCGCCTTCTTCGCCAATGAGGGTGGCGATACGACTGGCGCCATGTTTGAGTTCGAATTCCACATAAAGATCTGGGTTGGCGATGAGAAAGTCGACTTCCTTTCTGGAGACAGCCGCACGCAATCCTTCACGATCGAATGCAACGATGTGAAAATGATGAGAGGGGATGTGTTGCTCGAGATAAGCAGCCAAAGGCGAGTAGGCTGCAATCGTTTGCTCCTTGGGCCGCAATGCGAGCACGCCGATGACATGATCGTTAGGGCCAGGGCTGGCCATGCCAGGCGCAGTGGGCAGGCAGAGGAAAAGGAGCAACAGACAGCGGCAGAGCATTGCCGTTCGCATGGGCCTAGGCGCGTGGAATTCTTATTCTTGTTGCTGCGATTCTAGCTTTCTGCGGCAAGAAGTGGGTATTATTTTTCTTGGTGCGTAGGCTTTGGCGCTGGCATGCGTCCGTTTGGCCAGTCGTGGGTCGCCTCGACGCAGGCGCGCACGAGGGCGGGGCCGTGGTAGATGAGCCCGGAATAAAGCTGCACGAGGGCTGCGCCAGCCTCCAGTTTGGCGCGCGCGCGCTCGGCGGTGGTCACGCCACCGGCAGCGATGATGGGGATTTCGCCTTCGAGCAGGCGCGCAAGCCGATGGACGATGGCAGTGGCCCGTTCGAACAAGGGAGCGCCCGACAGACCGCCTGCTTCTTCGGCGTGTGGCAAGCCTGCCACGGCTTGGCGATCGATCGTGGTGTTGGTGGCGATCACGCCATCGCAGCGATGGCGGCGGAGGAGCTCGACGATTTCGATCAGTTGTCGATCGTCGAGATCTGGAGCGATTTTCAGCACGAGCGGAACATACCGACCATATTGGTCGGCCAACGCCGCCTGCTTGGCCTTCAAGCCGGCGAGAAGGGCAGACAGCGCGGCGCCTTCTTGCAGGGTGCGCAAGTTTTTTGTATTGGGGCTGGAGATGTTGACGGTGACGTAACTCGCGTAGGGATAAGCCTTTTCGAGGCCAAGCAGATAATCATCAAGCGCGCGTTCGAGGGGGGTCGAGGCATTTTTCCCGATGTTGATGCCAAGAATGCCGCGATAGCGGGCACGCCTGACGTTGGCGAGCAGGGCATCGAGGCCGTGGTTGTTGAACCCCATGCGATTGATGATCGCTTCGGCTTGTGGCAGACGAAACAAGCGGGGTTTTGGATTGCCGGCCTGGGCTTTGGGCGTGACTGTGCCAATCTCGAGGAAGCCGAATCCCCAGCTCGCAAGTCCATCGATCGCTTCGCCGTTTTTGTCCAGTCCCGCCGCGAGGCCGATGCGATTGGGAAACGAAAGTCCCATCACATGCGCCGGTGTGGCGGGGTAGGGGGTGCCTGGGCCGGTCAGTGCGCCGGCGATGCGCAACATGGCGATGGCCGCCTCGTGGGCAGTTTCCGGATCGAGCGAGAAAACGAGGGGTCGCAGCAGGCAATAGGGCAGCATGGCTCGATTCTACCGGCGATGGCCTTGTGTTACGATGGACGAAAAAGGAGAGAAACGCCTTGAGAAGGTTTGGCTTGGCCATTTTGCTGGTATTCGCTGGCGTCTCGTCATGGGCCGAGGTTTTTCCGCCGGTGACCGTCTATGTCCCGAAAGTGTGTTTGGCTTGTCTGGAATGGGCGGAACATCTGCGTGAGAATGGCTTTCACGTGACGATCGACGATAGCCAGGACATGGAAGCGATCAAGCGTCGTTGGCAAGTGCCGAGTGAATATGCTTCACGCCATACGGCCGTGGTCGCGGGTTATTTCATCGAAGGCCATGTGCCCGCCGCGGACATCAAGATGTTGTTGCGCGAGAAACCCAAAGCGCGAGGGTTGGCTGTGCCGGGTTTGCCGCGGGGCGCTCCGGGTTTGGACAAGCTCGAAGGCACGGGCTGCGAAACGGGGTGCGTGATCCTGGAGGGGGAAGGAACGACGGCGCGAGTACGACGGCAGCTCTTCGAAACCTGGCTGATTGATCGGAAGGGCAAGGCGCGCATCTGGGCGCGACATTGAGCGTTGCTTCAAAAGATTTCTCCCAGCAGCGCCCGCAGCCATCCGATGTCTTCGCCCGCTGGCAGCGGGTTGCGATGGGTGGTGCTTTCTTGTACGAGTTCTCCATCCCCGCGGCGGCGGAAACGGCTGACGAAAGTCATCGCCTGCGGTGGCGCATAGCGGGTGGTCAAGTGACAAACGCCGTGAGGAAATCCCTGCGGAGGCGACCGGCCGGATAGGCGGGCGGCGATTTGTTGGGCGACGAGCGCGCCCTGTCTGACCGCGATTTCGGCTGTCTTGGGGTAGTGGCCAAAGGTGTCTGAGACCTTGCCCAGGACATCGCCGACAAAGAAAATGTGTTCGTCGTCGCGCGCAGCGAATGTGACCGGATCAGCTGCCGCCCATCCCGTGGAGCGACCTTGTGCATCCTTTTCTGCAAGGCCGGCTTCCTCGACGAGTCCAGCGGCGCGTTGCGGTGGCATGAGGATGGCGTGATCGAAGCGGAAGCGGTCGAATTCGCTAAACGCAATGCGCTCATCGAGATCGACGGCCATGATTGAGGTTTGCGGCCAATACTGGAGATGTTCCCCCCATTCGCGCAGCGAACGCGTCAATAGGGGATGCGGCGGGTTCGCATCGATCACCGTCAGACGCACTGGCCGTTTCGTTGCCGCAAACCAGCCGGCGAGCAAGAGGGCGCGCTCATAAGGAGCCGGACCACACCGGTAAGGCGACGGGGGAATGGTCATAAGCAGCTCCCCTTGCTGTAAATCCATGAGCTGACGACGGAGACGAAAAAACTCCTCGGCTTCAGCCGTCCAGGCGGGCGGAAAGCTCTGGCGGCAGCGTTGCGCCGCAAGGACATCGGCTCCAAACCAGACGGCATAATCGTGACGAATGCCGAGAGCAATGACGAGGAAGTCGTAGGCATAGACGTTTTCCTTGGTAAAAACGCGCCGATGCCGCCGATCGATGGCGATCACCTCCTCATTGACGAAGCGCCAGCCATGGCGTGCCGCAGCTGTCGCGGTATCGTGCAAAAGTAGTGACTCATCGAGGAGGCCGACGAGCCATTTATTGGAAAGGGGGCAAGACCAAAAGCGCGCTTGGCGCTCGATCACGATTACCTCGGCATTGGGTAGGTGCGCAACGAGCTGGCGAGCGACGGACATTCCTCCCCAGCCTCCGCCGGCGATCACGATTTTCGCCCTGGTTTCACGGCAGTAAACATATGCCGGTCGGGCAAGCGACCAGCCCAGGGCGGAGGCAAGGAGAAGCCGCCTACGTTTCAAAAACATGGTGACTGCGGTTTACATCCTTTGAGCAGCCAAATTGCGATGACGCCGGCCACCTCATCGGCACGGACGCGACGGGCGAGGCTGGCGACGTCGCGGCCTTCGTTGGTTTTGAGCAAAGGGTCGGCACCTGCTTCGAGCAACAGCTTGACGTGCTTGACGCGTGTGGCGAAAGCAGCCATGTGCAGCGGCGTGGCACCGTCGGCATTGCGCGCATTCACGTGGGCGCCGGCAGCGATCAGCGCTTCGAGCGGGCCGCTGTCTTCGTTCAAGGCCGCATAATGCAAAGGAGTGTTCCCAAACTGGGGCGTGCGTGCATCGCGCATCGCCGGATCCTGGGCGAGAATGCGTTCGACATCGGCTCGCTTGCCCAAGCGGGCGGCGTCATGGATGGGCAATTCGCCGTGCCCTATGGTTTCAGCATTTGCGCCCAGGACAGCCAGGAAAAGGCAGAAAGCAAAAAATCCGCGCATTGAAGTTTCCCCCGAAGAAGAGACTGATCTGTCGATAAAATCACATGATAGTCCGTCCTCGCGTAAGATTCCGCAACGCTTTTTAGTCTTTTCTGGTATTCGACGATGGCCCGCGGCGATCCCACCGAACAAGCATTGATTCGCCTCGAGTTACGGCGTTTCCTCGCGCGTTGCGAACAGCAGGAAGCCTCGATTCGTCGAGCCGATAGCCTGCGTGAAATCAGCCGCCTGGCGACGTTGCCGATCCCTTACAAGCTGACCGGTGAATTCGAGGCGCGTGATGCCGTTCGCCGATTACAGCATGCCGCAGAGTGCCGCGCACGCGAGCTGATCGAACAAGAAATCGGCGTTTATGTGCGCGCAGAACCTCACTACCGGGAAAAACAACGCTTACGCATGAAAGATGATTGGCAGAACCTCACGGGGCCGCTTGCTCATCTACGCAGCTGGGCACAGTCAAAACTCGCGCTCGCCGAGCAGAATCTGATTTTCTGAGTCCAAGCGGCGCCAAAGCCCGTCGCGCAATGCTTCCAAAGGGGTAAAGCGCGTCTTATAAGCCATCTTGCGGCTGCCGGCGATCCAGTAGCCGAGGTAGAGATACGGCAGACGCCAGCGGCGACATTGCTCGATTTGCCAAAGGATTGCGTAGGTGCCGAAGCTCGTGCCGGGTAAGTCGGGTTCGAAGAAGGTATAGACGGAAGAAAGCCCGTCGCTTAGGACATCGATGATGGAAACGATGCGCAAGGCGCCTGCAGGCGTGCGAAACTCCACGAGACGCGTGTCGATGTTGGACTGCAACACGAACTGACTGTATTGCTCGCGGCTGTCGTTGTCCATGCCGCCACCGGCATGACGCGTTTCTTGATAGCGAAGATAGAGCGCGTAGTGCTCTTCGCTGAACATCAACGGCTGCTCACGTGCGATCAGCGCACCATGCTGCTTCCAGGCGCGCCGATGGCTGCGATGGGGACGGAATTCGCTGACGACGACCCGTACCGGCACACACTCGCGGCAAGTATCGCACCACGGACGATAAGTGAAGAGCCCGCTGCGGCGGAAGCCGGCTTGCACGAGCTGGCTGTAGGTCGCGCCATCGATCAAATGACAGGGTGTGGCGACTTGCGAGCGCGCGAGACGGCCTGGCAGATAAGAACACCCATAGGGAGACGTCGCATAGAACTGGAGCAGCGGAAAAGGGGGCAGATCTCGAATCATTTCAACGCACGACGATAGGTTTCCGCCACGGCATTGGACGGCCAGGGGCCGATGGGGGCGGGTATCTCGATAAGCTTGGAAAGCAGCGCGAGGAATTCTTCCCGCGCGATGGGACGTGCGCCGAGCGAAGCGAGATGAGCGGTTTGCATCTGACAATCGATCATGCCATAGCCCTGATTGTCTAAGTATCGCACGAGATGGGCAAGCGCGATCTTTGAAGCATCGCGTGCAAGGGAAAACATCGATTCGCCAAAGAATGCCTTTCCAATGGCCACGCCATAGAGTCCGCCGATGAGTCGATTTTCACGCCAGACTTCGACGCTGTGAGCATGGCCAAGCTCGTGCAGACGGAGGTAGGCGCTTTCCATTTCACGCGTGATCCATGTGCCCTGTTGTCCGCTTCTTGGCGTCGTAGCGCAGGCGTGGATCACGGCTGCGAAATCGGCATCCAAGGTGACGGTGTAGACGGCGTTGCGCAGCGTCTTGGCGAGGGAACGAGAAATCTTGAACTCTTTGGGGATGAGCACCATCCGCGGGTCGGGGCACCACCAGAGAATCGGGTCTCCTGGCGCATACCAGGGAAAGATGCCTTGCCGGTAAGCGGCCAACAGGCGACGGGGCGAAAGATCGCCGCCGACCGCAAGCAGGCCATTGGGATCAGAAAGCGCCGAGGAAGGCGGCGGGAAGAGCGGCTCGGGCGGAAGCCTCGGGATCATGCGGGAATGCGACGACGTGATCGACAGCGAGACGTATGCCGATTTTCTCACCGATGGCGTGGTTATGGTGCGAGGGAACCAGGGCGAGCACATGCGCGCCCGACGGCAACCGCAGCGTGTAGAGAAATTCTGCGCCCCGAAAAGCTTTCATGACGACAGTGGCTTTCCGCGACGACGCGTCGTCGTGAATCACGTCGTCTGGGCGCAACAAGATGTCGACGAGATCTTCTCCTGCGCATGCAGCCGTCAGGCGACAGGAAAGGACTCCCAATTCGATCTCGACGCTGGCCGCGCCCAGGACGCGCCCAGGGAGAAAAACGCCTTGACCGATGAAGTCGGCAACGAAACGGTTGGCAGGACGGTGATAGAGGTTATAGGGGGTATCCCACTGCTCAATGCGGCCCGCACGCATGACGCCGACGACGTCGGCCATCGCGAAGGCCTCATGTTGGTCATGTGTGACGAGGATCGCGGAGGTTTGCGTTTCTTTGAGGATGGCGCGCACTTCGAGGGAAAGCCGTTCGCGCAATTCGGCGTCGAGATTGGAGAACGGTTCATCGAGCAGCAACAGATGCGGCGCCGGCGCCAAGGCGCGCGCCAACGCAATCCGTTGCTGCTGTCCGCCCGAGAGCTCATGCGGATAACGATCGCCATGCGCGGGCAAACCCACGAGCTCGAGCAACTCTCGCACGCGCCGACGCGTGAATTCCTTTTGCATGCCGCGCAAGCCAAAGGCGATGTTGTCGGCGACCGTCAGGTGTGGGAACAACGCGTAATCCTGGAACACCATGCCGATGCGGCGTTTCTCGGGGGGCACAAAACGCCGGGGAGAGGCCATGACCTCGTCGCGCAAGAGAATCGAGCCGGCGCTCGGCCTTTCGAAACCCGCGATCAATCTCAAAACCGTCGTCTTGCCGCAGCCCGATGCGCCCAGCAAACAGCCGATTTGACCTGCCTGCAACGTCAGCGAGAGCTCCTCCAGCACAAGGTGATCGCCATAGGCATGACGGACGGCATCCAGGACGAGGAGAGACATAGGGGCATTATAATTGAGAAATGTTCTCAAAAATGTTTTTGCAGCCTGCGAGCTGGCTCACGCTCTCAGCGGTGGTCATTGGCTTGCTGGTGGCGCTGCCAGTGCTTGCGGTGTTTGCAAACGTGCTGGTCGGCGGCACGGCCCAGACGTGGACACATCTCGCCGAAACGGTGTTGGGCGAGTATGTCGTCAATTCTTTTCTTCTTGCCCTAAGCGTTGGTACCGGGGTCGCCGTCGTCGGGGTGGGCCTAGCCTGGTTGGTCGCGATGACCGATTTCCCCGCGCGGCGGTTCTTCGAGTGGGCGCTTCTCTTGCCCATGGCGATGCCGGCCTATGTGATGGCCTATGTCTATACCGATCTCTTGCAATTTACTGGGCCGATTCAGACTTACTTGCGGGAGGTCTACGGATGGAAACGAGGGGACTATTGGTTTCCCGAGATCCGCAGCCTTGCCGGCGCCGCCACGATGTTCGTGAGCGTGCTCTACCCCTATGTCTATCTCCTTGTGCGCACGGCGTTTCTCGAGCATGGCGCCGCTTCCTTCGAAGCAGCCCGTTCCTTGGGGCTCAGTCCAAGGCGCGCATTTTTGCGCGTCTCCTTGCCCTTGGCGCGTCCTGCGATTGTTGCCGGTGTTGCGCTGGTCTTGATGGAAACGCTCGCAGACTATGGAACGGTCGCCTATTTTGCCGTTCCCACCTTTACCACCGGCATCTATCGTGCTTGGTTTTCGCTCGGCGATCGCGTGGCGGCGGCGCAGCTGGCGGCGTCTTTGCTCGTCTTCGTACTGCTTTTGCTAGCCCTCGAGCGCTGGAGCCGCGGGCGGGCACGTTTTCAAGACACCGGTTTGCGTCGCGCGCCGCCGATCCGACTTTCCGGATGGCAACGGGTGCTGGCGGTGGCCGCGAGTTTCTTGCCCTTATTCCTGGGGTTCCTCCTGCCTGCAGGGTGGCTGTGCAAACTCGCCCTCAGCGAGGGGGACGCCACGTTTGGCGTACGTTACCTCGAGCTTGCGAAAAACAGCCTCAGCGTGGCGGGCCTCGCCGCCGTTTTGGCAGTGTTTTTGGCCCTGCTCCTCGCCTATGCCAAACGCATGCGACCGACACGACTGGCTCATCTCGTCAATCGACTCGTCGGCGCGGGGTATGCCGTTCCCGGCTCGGTCATCGCCGTGGGCGTGTTGATCCCAATCACGCGGCTTGACCACTGGCTTGCCACCGCCTGGCAGGAAGCCTTTGGCGTGCATCCCGGCCTCATCCTGACGGGCGGCGTTGCCGCCCTCGTCTATGCCTATCTCGCGCGTTTCCTCGCTGTCGCCCTCAATACCGTGGAGGCGGGGCTTGCGCGCATCACTCCCAGCATGGACGCTGCCGCGAAAAGCTTGGGCAGCAGCGCTGCCGAAACCTTGCGTCGCGTGCACTTCCCCCTATTACGCGGAAGTCTGCTCTCTGCGGGTCTGCTCGTTTTCGTCGATGGCATGAAAGAGCTGCCCGCGACCCTCGTGATGCGCCCTTTCAATTTCGATACCCTTGCGACCCAGACTTTCATGCTCGCCTCCGACGAACGCTTGGCCGAAGCCTCGACCGCCGCGTTGGCGATCGTGGCGGTAGGACTCATTCCTGTCATCATCCTGATGCGCGCGGCCAGGCGTGTGCGAAGTTGACCCAGTGATTGTCAACCACCATGGGTTCAGGCCAAGGCAGCAGTATCGGCTCCAGGTCGGGATGCCATCGGCCCAGGCCGAAAGCCGTGGCGACTAGAAAGCCGCCCTTGCTCCAGGGTGCGAGGGCATAGGCTTCTTGCATTTTGACAACAGCCTGGAGTTTCATAGGAATGGCTGGATGCCATAGCAGCGCTTGACCGGATTGGTTGCTCGAAAGCACAAAGCCGCCTCGATAGGCAGGCGCGATGTCACCACAATAGCCAATACCATCATTGGCCATGGTCGGAATGAAGAGACGCTCACCATCGAAAAGTGCGAGAACAGGTGCTGAGGCGCGTTCGGCTGCTGTTGCATGTTCTGCTTGCATGGCGATGCCTAGGAGGGCATTCGGATGTTGTGGATTGCGATTCCAAGCCAAATGCCGTAACGAGAGGCGGCGATCAGGGAGACGCCATTGCCCCAATAGCTTGCCGTTTTTTGAGTCGAGCATGACCAGCGAGGAATCCATGCGATGAAGATCGACCTTTTTATCGTCGGGCGTGCGCAACACGCCGCCATGGGCAACCATGAGATTTCCTTGGCCGTCGAGCAATAGATGGTGGGGATCGATGCCATGGCTAGGCCATTCATCGACCTTTCTGAGAGATTCTCTTTCTCTTAGGATGATGCGGCCTTGGCCGGTACGAAAATCGGTGGCTGTCACGAACAATCGCTCGCCGTCAAGGGCTACGATCGCGTGCCCACAGAGCCTGGATTCGCCCTCTTGTTCTATATTCGAATGGGATATTATTTTGCCATTTCCGTCACAACGCAACAGCCAGCTTCCGGGACGAGCGGCAAGTATGGTTAAACCTCCATCGATTTCGGGGAGCAGACCGTGAGGCCTTGTCGGTAAAGGGAGGGCATAACGTATCGACAATGTTTTTGCCTCCCAATCCGCGACCAGCACGCCAGCGAAATAGGGGTCGCTCTGCCGTGGACCGCGCCAGGCGGCGCCAATCATGACAAGGCGTTCTTCCATGGCAACCGGTATGGAGCAGGGCAGACCCGCCAATACCACGCTTGCCGATAAGTATTGAAAAAAATCCCGGCGTTTCATGATTCAAAACCTCAGTTCGGCAGTCAGGATCGCGCTGCGGCGCGGGCCGGGCACGGCAAAACCGCCGTTGTCATAGACGTCGCTCCAGTAGAGCTTGTCGAAAACATTCTTGATGTTGAGGCGCACGGCCCATTTCGCCTGTTCGTAGGCCACCATCGCGTCCCAGCGGACATAGGACGGCGCGGTGTTCGGATGATAGGCGCCATTCAGGGTCGGCACGGCGCCGGCGCCGCTCGGGAGGAAGGCGTGGCGGTCGCCCTTGGCTTCGACGCCGCCGCCAACCTTCCAGCCGCCAGCGAGCTTGTAGGTGGTCCACAGGTTGAAGGTGTATTTCGGCGTGTTGCGTGCGCGCTTGCCAATGTAGTCGGGATTGCCCTTGGTGATGGCGCCGGTGGTCGGGTTGATGTTCTCGGCGGTGTCGAGGATCTTCGCATCCATCAACGCCAGGCCGGCGAAGACTTCCCAGTGGTCGGTCACGCGCCCGGCCGCTTCGAGCTCGAGGCCGTCGGTGCGCCTTTTCTTGGTCAGGATCGCCGCCGTCGATTCGAGGTCGGTGCTGCGCTCCCAGTGCTTGGTGGCGCGATAGAGCGCTGCACGCAGTGCCAGATCGCCGTCCAGCAGCAGCCATTTCGCACCCAATTCGACGACCTCGCTGCGTTCGGGCGGCTGGGGCTTGACGGTCAGCTGGTAGAGGTCGGCGGTCGGGCTGAAGGAATCGCTCCAGCCGAGGTAGTAGTGGGTGTCGGCCGCCGGATGGAAGGAAAGCGCCGCGCGGTAGCTGTTTTCGCCGTAGGAGAGCTTGGGCGAGGTCGCGCTGCTGTACTCGGCATCGAGCTCATCGCGGCGCAGGCCCACGGTCGCCTTCCATTGCGGGATGAATTCGACGACATCCTGGACGTAGAGCGCGTAGGAATCGCCGCTGAAACGCACCGGCGTGCCAGTGGTGCTGATCTCGTAAGGCCGGAAATCGGGCGGATTGGCATTGGTCGTGCCGCCAAAGTTGCGCAGCGTGTGGCGGAAGCTTTTTTCTTGCAGATACTCGAAACCGGCGAGCATCTCGTGTTTCATGCCCAAGGCCGAGAATTTCGTGCTGTAGTCCGACTGCAGCGTCACCGTTTCATAATCCGAGGCGCGCGTCTGGTTGCCGCCGACCACGCCGTTCGCCGAGGGCGCGGTGGTCAGGTTCGGGGTCTTCGCCCAATAACTCCGCTCGTAGTCGGCGACCCTGAGCTGCGTGCGCAGCTCGCTTTGCGGCGAGAAGCGGTATTCATTGACCAGCGTGGTGATGCTTGTCTTGCTCTTGTCGAAGGTCCGGTCGGTACCCCAAAAGAGGCTCGCCGTCTCGCGGCCCGGCACCAGCGGCTGCACGCTCGGCCGGCGCGTGGCCGCATCGAACGACACGCCGTAATCCGGATTGTCGTTCGTTTCGACGTCATAGTGGTTGAGCCAGAAGCGGTTATGCGAATCGCGATTGAGCGCCAGGCTGAAGGCCGCGCCCTTGCGGTGGATTTCCGGCTCGCTGCCGGAGGCGGGGTTGCTGCGCCAGCTGCCCTCGTCACGCTGCATCAGGTTCACGCGCAGCGCGGTGCCGGCATTGATCGGCTTGTTGAGGTCGGCCGTCACTTCGCGGTAGTCGTGATCGCCGAGGCTTGCCGTCAGCTTGTATTGCTCGATGGAGAACGGTGTCTTGCTGACCATGTTGACCACGCCGCCCGCTTGCCCACGGCCGAACAGCATGGCGCCAGCGCCGCGCAGCACGTCGATCTGCTCAAAGTTGAAGGTCTCGCGGTTGTACTGTGCGGTGTCGCGGATGCCGTCGAGATAGAGGTCGCCGAAGGTATAAAAGCCGCGCAGGTTCATGTTGTCGCCCGAGCGGCCGCCCTCGGCGGCGTTGAACGACAGGCCCGAGACGTTGCGCATCGCCTCCTTGAGGCTGCCGACCTGCTGCTCTTCCAGGAGCGCGTTGGTCAATGTGGTGACCGCCTGCGGGATGTCGTGCGGGTCCTGCAGCGTCTTGCCGACGCGCGTCGTCGTCGCGCGATAGCCGTCGGGCTTATCGGCCTGGTCCTCGACCTTGACGGTCGGCAGCAGGGTGTCTTGTCCCCATGCATGGAGGGGCAAGGCGATGGCAATGGCCAGCGCCAGCGGCCGGGTGCGAATGAACATGAAACTCTCCTTGAGTCAGTCGTTGTTGCTGGCTGGCTGGCGCAAGGGGCGCTGGCTGGCT
>JAOADW010000047.1 GCA_026417115.1 Rhodocyclaceae bacterium | reverse complement strand
CCTTGCATCGTCTCCCCCGCGCACGCGGGGATCGACCTTCTGGAATACCATTACGAATAAGCTGTTTAGCGTCTCCCCCGCGCACGCGGGGATCGACCCGTGATGGAGATGCCGTGGCCGGACGCGCGGGATTTCGCCGAGGCGGCAGCCGGCATCGAGCGCGAGCGGCTGCTTGCCAACGCCATCGCGGCGCGGGCGGCGCAGGCGGACGAGAAGGGCTGGAAGGCGTTCGTCAAGGAGATGGGGCGTGAGATGTGACCGGCATGCGAAGGGTCAGCGGATGGCAAGAATCCTTGCCAGGACGCGCGCCCAGCGTGCACCCAGCGCATCGCCAACGCCAACCGCGACCATGGCAATGAACCCGGCTGCAAGGATAGGCAGCATCCACCACACGGTGCTGCGCCACAGCAGAAAGGCTGCGACAGGGGCAATCGCCACGATAGCTCCTGTTGCCAGCCCATTGACGATACCGTAAGCCATGGCCACTGATCCTACCATAAAAATCCGCATCGCGTTGGATGGCGCGCAGAACGTGCGCGCCCAGCTGCAGGGCGTCACGCAGAATGCGGATCGCGTCGCCGACGCGCTGCGCCGCATCGGCCACTACGGCGCGGCCGTCTTCGCCTTCTCCGGGATCGAGCGGTCCGTCTCCCCCGCGCACGCGGGGATCGACCTCTCATGCGCGGAAGCGTGATGCAATCCATCGAGTCTCCCCCGCGCACGCGGGGATCGACCGCACCAAAGGCCTGAGATGTGCTGGGGTGCAAAGCTTCCCCTGCTCCCGCAGGGGCAACTCCTTTATAAAGGCCGTTAGGCCATTTTCGTCGCTGATTTGCTTCCGGCTCGACGTTGCGCGACCTTGTGCCGAAGGCGCAACGGCTGACGAACGTTTCCAGGGAGAGGGGCAAAAAAGCAGTGGATGAGATCGTAACCTCTGCTGCAGTGGGGGTGAATGCGCCGAGTCATCTTACCCGTCCATTGCGCCGATATGGCCGCTTTTCATTTGCCTCGGTCGTGGAGTTGCGTGAGGGCCTGGCGCCCGCAACCGGATTCCAGCTTCTCTAGCCAACGTTTGCAGCAAATCGTCGCCGAGCCGATCGATGAGGATGGGGACTTGGGCAAGTGTGCGGCCACATTGTCCTCGGAGGGGGTGGCCGCGTTTGAGGCGACTTCGGCTCTGCTCTCGCGCCCTTCGCATGGCGCGGTGAGGCGGTGCGAGGCTTTGTCTGTCTTTCTCTTCGTGCCGACGCCTAGGCCTTTTCAGGTTCGCGCGTTTTGTCGCGCTCGATCAGGGCATAAGCGGAGTGGTTGTGAATCGATTCGAAGTTTTCCGATTCCACGACATAGGCATCGATACGCGCATCTCGATTCAGAACGCCCGCGACGTCGCGCACGATGTCTTCGACGAATTTCGGATTGTCATAAGCCCGCTCGGTTACGTATTTCTCGTCGGGACGCTTGAGCAGTCCATAGAGTTCGCATGAGGCTTGGCTTTCGGCGATGGCGACGATCTCTTCGATCCATACGAAGCTGTTCGTGGTGGCCGTGATGGTGATGTGGGAACGTTGATTGTGCGCGCCGCGTTCGGAAATTTTCTTCGAGCACGGACAAAGGCTCGTTGCAGGGACGACGACGCGCATCGTCTGGCGATAACGGTCGCCGGCGAGCAATTCACCGATGAAGGTGACGTCATAGTCGAGCAGGCTCCCGACTTTCGAAATCGGCGCTTCCTTGCGGATGAAGTAAGGAAAATTCATCTCCAAGTGGCCCGTTTCGGCTTCGAGCTTGGCGACCATTTCACGCAGCATCGCCTCGAAACTCTCGACGGAGATTTCGCGCTCGCCAGAGTTTAGGATCTCGACGAAGCGAGACATGTGCGTGCCCTTGAAATTGTGGGGCAGGCCTACGTACATGTTGAAGGTGGCGATCGTGTGTTGTACGCCGCCGGATTTGTCGAGTACTTTGACGGGATGGCGAATCGACTTGATGCCGACTTTGTTGATCGGCAGCTGCCGCGCATCGTGAAAGGCTTGTACATCGGGTATGGCCATCGTGATCTCTTTCAGATTCATGGGTTGTCTCTCCGCGCTGGGGTGAAGCGAAGCATAACAAACCCGATAAAATTACTCAAGTATAGCGAGCCGCGAAACTTCGCACGCGATCACAGATGTGGCGCGCATCGAGCCCAAGCTGTGCGAGGATTTCTTTCTGTTCTCCATGTTCGATGAAGCGATCGGGTAGCCCCAGCCGCAAGAGGGGACGGCGACGGCCGAGCTCGCCGAGCTGCCGTTCGACCTCGGCGCCCGCGCCGCCGATCACGGCGTTTTCTTCGACCGTGACGAGCACTTCGTGAGTTTCCGCGAGATGTCCAAGGAGCTCGACATCGAGCGGCTTGATGGCGCGCATGTTGGCGACCGTGGCGTCAAGCACGTGCGCGGCTTCGAGACAGGCAGCAAGCAATGGGCCGAAAGCCAGAAGAGCGATGCCTCGTCCTTGGCGGCGGATTTCGCCCTTGCCAATCGGCAGGGGATCCAGCGTCGAGGTCGGCGGCGCAGAAAAGGGACTCGCCCCGCGGGGGTAGCGCACGGCGGCGGGGCCAGGGTGGCGATAGGCGGCTGAAAGCAAGCGGCGGCACTCCACTTCGTCGGCAGGCGCGAGCACGACCATGTTCGGAATACAGGCAAGAAACGACAGGTCGAATGCGCCTTGATGTGTTGCGCCATCGGCGCCGACGATGCCGCCGCGGTCGATTGCGAACGTGACATCGAGATTTTGTAGGGCGACGTCATGGATCAGCTGATCATAGGCGCGCTGGAGAAAAGTCGAGTAGATCGCCACGACGGGTTTCAAACCTTCGCACGCCAGGCCAGCGGCAAAGGTCACCGCGTGCTGTTCGGCAATGCCGACATCATAGAAGCGGTCGGGGAAACGCTGGGCGAAGCGTGTCATGCCAGAGCCTTCGCACATGGCCGGCGTGATGGCGATGAGCTGGGGATCGAGCTCGGCCATATCGCAAAGCCAATCGCCAAAGGCTTGCGTGAAGGATTTGCGCGCGGCGGGATTGTCGGGCAGCCCTCGGGAGGCGTCGAACTCGGTCACGCCGTGATATCGGACGGGATCGGCCTCGGCAAGCTTATAACCCTGTCCTTTCTTGGTCACCACGTGCAGAAAACGGGGGCCGGACAACGCGCGCAGATTGGCAAGCGTCGGGATCAAGGAATCGAGGTCGTGCCCATCGATCGGGCCGATGTAGTTGAAACCGAACTCTTCGAACAGCGTGCCAGGCACGAACATGCCTTTGACGTGCTCTTCGGCGCGCTTCGCGAATTCGAGCAGGGTGGGAGAAAGCGACAGGACCTTTTCGCCGGCGCGTCGTGCAGCATTGAAGGTGCGCCCTGAGAGAAGGCGCGCGAGATACTTGTTGAGCGCGCCCACTGGCGGCGAAATCGACATCTTGTTGTCGTTGAGGATCACGAGCAGGTTGGCGTCGATGACGCCGGCGTTGTTGAGCGCCTCGAAGGCTTGACCTGCGGACATGGCGCCATCGCCGATGATGGCGACGACATGTCGCTGTTCGCCTTTCCTCTGGGCGGCGACCGCCATCCCTAAGGCCGCCGAGATCGAGGTGGAAGAATGACCGACGCCGAAGGTGTCATAGGGCGACTCCTCGCGGCGAGGAAATCCCGAAATGCCGCCGAGCTTGCGCAAGGACGCCATCGCCTGGCGGCGTCCGGTGAGGATTTTGTGCGCGTAGGTTTGATGGCCGACATCCCACACGAGGCGGTCTTCGGGCGTCTCGAAGACGTAATGAAGCGCAATCGTAAGCTCCACGGTGCCGAGATTCGAGGACAAATGCCCGCCGGTTTTCGAAACCGTTTCCAGCAGAAAGGCGCGCATCTCGCGCGCGAGCTGCGGCAGCGCCTCGCGTGGCAGCTGGCGCAGGTCGGAGGGGCTGGCGATCTGGGCGAGCAACGGATATTCGCTCATCATGGATCAGAATTGGCGGTGCGCGATGTAATCGGCCAGCTCCTGCAGGCGTTGGGTCGGCAGCTTACAGGAGGTCAGGGCGGCATGAGCGGCGGTGTGAAGCTCCTGGGCCATCTCACGCGCCCGCGTGATGCCCAGCATGCGCACATAGGTGGCTTTGGCTTGCGCGGCGTCCTTGCCAGCGGTTTTCCCCAAGGTGGCGGTCGTGCCTTCGGCGTCGAGGAGGTCATCGATGACTTGATACAAAAGGCCCAGACGCGTGGCATAGGTGGAGAGCGCGGCCATCGTCGCTTCGTCGGCTTCGCCAGCATGGGCGCCGAGCAAGATGCTCGCGCGCACCAAGGCGCCCGTCTTGGCGAGATGCATGAACTCGAGCTCGGGAAGCGAGATGGTCTTGCCCTCGAAGGCGAGATCGAGCGCCTGGCCGCCGACCAGTCCGCGCGAGCCCGCTGCGTGCGCCAACAGCTGCAGCATGGCGAGGCGTCGTTCGGCGGTAGGATACGTGCTATGCGCCAACGTCTCGAAGGCGAGCGCCTGCAAAGCATCGCCGACGAGGATCGCGGTGGCTTCATCGTATTCGACATGGCAAGTAGGGCGGCCATGGCGGAGGACGTCATCGTCCATCGCGGGAAGATCGTCATGCACGAGCGAATAGAGGTGCATCAGCTCGACGGCGCAACCGATTAAAGTCAGCTGAGCGAGGTCGGCGCCCAGCGCTTCGCCTGTGGCTGCCACGAGTAAAGGTCGTAAGCGTTTGCCGCCGCCGAGCACGACATAGCGCATCGCTTCATGCAGGCGACATGGCTCGGCGTGGGCTGGGGGCAAGAGCGAGGCGAGGGCCTCTTCGATGCGGGCGCGCTGCGCGGACGCCCAGGCAGAAAAGCCGCACGTCCCGCTCAATCGTCGGCTCCTCCGCCTTCGTCTTCGGCGAGCGAAAACTCACGCAGCTCGCCGGCTTCAAGCACGCGTACCCTCTGCTCGGCGGCATCGAGAATCTGCTGACAGTGCTTGATCAAATGCATGCCGCGCTCGTAGGCGGCAAGGGATTCCTCGAGTGGCCCATTGCCGGCTTCCAACGCTTGGACGATGGCCTCGAGTTCCTTGATGGCTGTTTCGAAATCCGCCGGCGTCGGCTGGTCGTCCCGTTGTGCAGTGTTCATCTCTGGTTCCTGAAAATATGTGAAATTAGCCGATTGGCGCGCCGCGGTCAATGGATTGGCTATACTTATCGAATCCGTTTTCGAGAGGTGATCGAGGATGTCCGAAATCGCTGATGTCGCTAGGCTTGCTCCTGCTGCCACCCAGTTGCCCGTGCATTGGTATTTTGACGAAAGGCTTTTCGCATACGAGAAAAAATTGCTTTTCGACGCAGGCCCGGGCTATGTCGGGCACGCGCTGATGGCGCCCGAGGTCAATCAGTTTCGCTCGACCGAATGGACCGATCATTCGCATTTGATCGTGCATGGCGCTGAAGGCTATTATCTCTTGTCGAACGTTTGCCGGCATCGCCAGGCCATCATGCTGCAAGGGTCGGGCACGCTCGACAAAACGGTGGTTTGCCCGATCCACCGCTGGACCTATGACGAGCAAGGAAAGTTGATCGGGGCTCCGCACTTTCCGGCGAACCCCTGTCTGGATCTCACGAAAGAGGCGCTCGAATCATGGCATGGCCTGCTGTTCAAAGGGCCGCGCTCGGCCAATGCCGATCTCGCCGGCATGCGTGAAGCAGGCGCTTTCGATTTCACGGGCTACCGGCTCGACCGCGTCGAACTGCACCGCTGCAATTACAACTGGAAGACGTTCATCGAGGTCTATCTCGAAGACTACCATGTCGTTCCCTACCACCCCGGCCTTGGGAATTTCGTCACCTGCGACGATTTGACCTGGCAGTTCGGAGAATGGTATTCGGTGCAGAAAGTGGGCATTACGTCGCTGGCGAAGCCCGGCTCGCCAACCTATGCGCGTTGGCACAAAGCCGTGCTCGAGTATTACAAAGACAAAGGGGGGCTGCCCAAGCAAGGGGCGGTGTGGCTGACCTATTTCCCCAACGTGATGGTCGAATGGTATCCCCATTGCCTGGTGGTCTCGAGCCTGATACCCGAGGACGTGCATCGCACGCTCAACGTCGTCGAGTTCTATTACCCGGAGGACATCGCCTTGTTCGAGCCGGAATTCAAAGAGGCTGAACAGGCGGCTTACATGGAAACGGCGATCGAGGACGACGACATCGGCGAACGCATGGATCGTGGTCGGTTGGCTCTGCTCAGGCAAGGGAGAAACGAGGTGGGGCCTTATCAATCGCCGATGGAGGACGGCATGCAGCATTTCCATGAGTTCTACCGGCGTATGATGGCGCCGGCGCTGGCGGAGCTCGGCCTATGATCGCGATCGAAGAGCGCGATGGCCGCATCGTGCTGTCCGTGCTTGGCGAATTTACGCTCGACGACTGCCGCGAGTTCGAGGATTATCTGATCGAGCGCGAACTGTTCGATGGCCGACATGATCTGATCTTCGATTTGACCCAGATGGTTGGCATGACCATCGATGCGGCCATCGAGGAGTTCAAATTCACCAAATTCCATGGCGGGGAATTTCGCCGCGTCGCGGTGGTCACTGACAGCCAGTGGCTGGCATGGGCGGCCTGGCTCGAACGTTTGTTGGTTGGCGCGGAGCTGCGCGTGTTCTCCTCTCTCGAAGAGGCGGAGGCGTGGCTTGGCGAGGATACGAGTCCATGTTCGACAAACTGATCGATGCCGAGACGCTCGCTGCGCGCTTAGGCGATTCCAACCTGCGCATCTTCGATTGCCGTCACGATCTTTCCAATCCTGACTATGGCGAGCAAGCCTATGCGAAAGGCCATATTCCGGGCGCGTTTTTCCTGCATTGCGACCGCGATCTCTCCGGCCCCATGACGGGCAAGAATGGGCGGCATCCGTTGCCCGATCCTGCGACGTTCGCGGCGAAAATGCGCGCCTGTGGCGTTTCGCACGACACCCAAGTCGTGGTCTATGACAACGAGGCGTGCGCGTTCGCTTCCCGCCTTTGGTGGATGCTACGCTGGCTCGGACATGACAAGGTCGCGGTGCTCGATGGCGGTCTTGCGGCATGGCGCCGCGCCAAGCTGACGCTCACGACGGAAACGCCGGCCTTTGCGCCAGGAGATTTCACGCCACGGATACGCAGCCAGATGCTTGTCGAAGCCGACTATGTGCTTGCCCATCTGCACCGAGACGACATGCTCTTGATCGATGCGCGCAGCGAAGAACGCTATGCCGGGCGCCATGAAACGCTGGATCCCGTCGCGGGCCACATCCCCGGTGCGATCAATCGGTTCTATCTCGAAAATCTCGATGACGCCGCGGTCTTCTTCAAGACGCCTCAGGAGCTGCGCGCCGAGTTTCTCGATCTCTTGGGCGATCACGAGCCGCGCGAGGTGGTGCATACCTGCGGCTCTGGCGTGACCGCCTGCGTCAATCAATTGGCCATGGAAATCGCCGGCTTGCATGGCTCGAAAGTCTATGCCGGATCTTGGAGCGAATGGTGCTCAGACCCTGCACGTCCCATCGCCGTCGGCGATGCGCCAGGTTGATGCATGGGCTAGATACCATCCGCGGATTTCCTGTTTTTTTCACGATTGCGAAATCATGTCTCAAACCGCTCCTCATGAGGCTTCGCTGCTCGCGTTGTCTCCGCTCGACGGCCGCTATGCCGCCAAAGTCGATGCCCTGCGCGCCCATTTTTCCGAATATGGCCTGATCAAGCAGCGTGTGCGCGTCGAGATCGAATGGCTGGTGGCCCTCGCCGACGAGCCTGCGATCGCCGAAGTGCCGCCTTTTTCCGCCGCCACACGCGCGGAGCTCTTCGCGATCGCCCGCGATTTTTCTCCTGCCGATGCGCGTGCCGTGAAGGCCATCGAAGCGGTGACCAATCACGACGTCAAGGCCGTCGAATACTGGCTCAAAGAGCGTTTACAGGGAAATGCCGAGGTTGCGCGCGTGGCCGAGTTCATCCATTTCGGCTGCACCTCGGAAGACATCAACAATGTTGCGCATGCGTTGATGCTGGAGGCAGCGCGCGGGCAGGTGCTGCTGCCCTTGATCGAACGCCTGATCGAAAGATTCCGCGCGCTTGCCCATGACTATGCCGAGTTGCCGATGCTCGCCCGCACCCATGGGCAGCCGGCGACGCCGACGACTCTCGGCAAGGAAATGGCCAATATCGCCGCCCGTCTGATAGAAGCGCAGAAAAGCTTTGCCCGCGTGCGCCTGCGCGCGAAATTCAACGGCGCGGTTGGCAACTATAACGCCCATCTCGCGGCCTATCCCGATCTCGATTGGGAACGCCTCGCGCGGCGCTTCATCGAATCCCTGGGCCTCCAATTCAACGCCTACACGATTCAGATCGAGCCGCACGACGCCCTCGCGGCATTCTTCGACGCATTATCGCGCCTCAACACCATTTTGATCGATGCCGACCGCGACCTCTGGCACTACATTTCGCTGGGCTATTTCAAGCAAAAAGCCAAAGGCCAGGAAGTCGGCTCCTCGACCATGCCACACAAGGTCAACCCCATCGATTTCGAAAACTCCGAAGGCAATCTCGGCATCGCCAATGCGCTTCTGCGCCATCTTTCTGAGAAGCTTCCCATCTCCAGGCTGCAGCGCGACCTTTCCGATTCCACCGTGTTGCGCAACATGGGCGTGGCCTTGGGGCATAGCGTACTTGCTTATGATTCGACGCTAAACGGGCTTGCCAAGATCGAAGCCAATCCCCAGCGCCTCGCCGAAGACCTCGATGCCGCCTGGGAGGTGCTTGCCGAGCCAATCCAGACCGTGATGCGCCGCTATGGCGTGCCCAATCCCTACGAGCAACTGAAAGCGCTGACGCGCGGCAAGGGCGTCACGCGCGAAGCGCTCGTGCAATTCGTCTCGACGCTGCCACTGCCCGAGGAGGCGAAAGCGCGGTTGCTCGCGCTTTCGCCCGCTCACTACATCGGTAAAGCGGCGGAACTTGCCCGGAGAATTTGATGGGCCTGATGGCGAATCTCAAAACCCTGCCGGGCGTTTCCCATCTTGCAGCCTTGCAGCTTTATGACGAGCAAGGCGAGCTCATCGCCACGATCGAGAACAAACCGGGGCAGGTTGCTTCCCTGATCATCTACAATCACTTGGCCCAGCTCTTTGGCGCGATCACGCCCGAGGCAGCGAAAAAAGGCCTCGACCTTTATGCCGAATACGTTCAAGAGGCCAAAGAAGCCCCGGGCAAGCATCCCAACATCGACCGATTGCTGGCGCTAGCGGCGCAACAGACTGGTTTTTATCGCGTCAAGCAGGTTTTTGCGCCGTAAGCCGAAGCCGCATGGCATTGTCGATGACAAAAAAAAATGGCATAGTGATCGTCCCTGACCACAACCCTAGGAGAGCATCATGAGGAAGCATCCTATCGCCGTTCTTTTCGGTTCGTTTGTCGCCGTTGCGCTTTCCGGCATCGCCTCTGCGCAAGTGGTCGGCAAAGTCGAAGATCAGATTCGCTGGCGTCAATCGGCCTACCAGACGATGGCCTGGAGCATGCAGCGCATCAAGGCGAACGTCGAAGGCACGTTCAACAAGGATCAGGTGACGCAGGCTGCCAACGTGATTGCGGCCCTCGCGAATGCGGGCATGGGGGCGCTCTACCAGCCTGGCAGCGACCATGGTCGCGGCTGGCGTGAGACCAACGTCAAGCCGGAATTCTTCAAAGAAGGCGAGAAGGTGCGAGAGCTTGCGCAGGCGTTCAACCGCGAGGCAAACGAGATGGCCAAGGTCGCGGCCGCAGGCGATGCTGCGGCGGTGAAAGCCCAGTTTGGCAAGCTCGGGGAATCCTGCAAGGCCTGCCACGAGAAATTCCGCAAGGAAGAGAAGTAATGAGGTAGGCAGGAGAGCGCGGCATAGGCCGCGCTCTCGTTCGTCCATGTGCGGCGTGTTTCCTGGAAAGACTCCTCCGCCAAGACGGGCTTACGTCTGGGATTTACCTACGCGGCTTTTTCATTGGGCGCTGGTGTGCTGCGTCGCCATCGCCTTCGTCACCGCAAAACTCGGCGGCAATTGGATGGCGTGGCATGGTCGCGTCGGAGTGCTCATCGTGGCGCTGCTCGTTTTTCGCCTCGCCTGGGGGTTCGTCGGCCCGACCTATGCGCGCTTCATGCACTTCCTGCCCACGCCGCGGGCGTTGCGCGACTATTTGCAAGGACGCTGGCAAGCTCAAGGCCATAATCCGCTCGGCGCGCTGTCCGTCTTCGCATTGCTCGGCGTCCTCTGCCTACAAGCGGGAAGCGGCCTCTTTTCCGATGACGATGTCGCTTTCGCAGGCTATCTTGCGCCCTTGGTTGCGAAAGCGACGTCCGATCGGCTCACGTTCGCACACCGGCTCGGCGAGGAGGTGTTGCTCGCGCTGGTGGCGTTGCACGTGGGCGCGATTGCATTCTATGCGCTCGTCAAAAAGCGAAATCTCGTCGCGCCGATGATCACGGGATGGGCCGAAGGTAGGCCAGAGGAATCCACGCGCGGCGGAGGAGTGAAACCTTTTCTGCTCGCCTTCTGCCTCGCGCTTGCAGCAGCCTACGGCGCCTCGGGCGCTTGGCTGCCGCCTCCGCCAGCGCCTGCAGCGGCAGAATGGTGACGCTGGCTGGCCTGTCGGCCAGGGCGTCTCAAACGCAGGCGCCATCCTCGGTCATGCCCGCT
Source organism: Rhodocyclaceae bacterium (assembly GCA_026417115.1). Lineage (GTDB taxonomy): Bacteria > Pseudomonadota > Gammaproteobacteria > Burkholderiales > Rhodocyclaceae > Sulfuricystis. The sequence goes on along the minus strand of JAOADW010000047.1, from coordinate 23,211 downwards.
GGCTTTTCCTTTTTCGGTTTGACGAACTGCTCGCGTGAGACGCCCAACCACATCACCAAGGGACTCGCGACCAGCACCGAGGAGTAGATGCCGAACAGAATGCCGATGGTGAGCGCCAGCGCAAAGTAATAAAGCGCCGGACCGCCGAAGATCAGCATCGACAGCACCATGATCTGCGTCGAGCCATGGGTGATGATGGTGCGCGAGATGGTGCTGGTGATGGCGTGGTTGATGACTTCGGGAGTCGTCATGCCGCGCTGCTTCTTGAACGTCTCGCGCACGCGATCGAAGACGACGACCGATTCATTGACCGAATAGCCCAGCACGGCCAATACCGCAGCCAGGACGGGTAGAGAAAATTCCCATTGGAAAAAGGCAAAAAATCCCAGGATGATTACGACGTCATGGAGGTTGGCGATGATCGCGGAAATGGCGAAACGCCACTCGAAACGAAAAGCGAGATAGATGACGATGCCGATGATGACCATCAAGAGCGCCATCGCGCCATCCTCGGCGAGCTCTTTGCCGATCATCGGGCCGACGAATTCGACGCGCTTGATCTGAGGATCGTTGCCCAAAGCGCGCAGACTTTCGCCGACGCGCTGGCTGACCTTGTCGGTATCGCCGGCTTTCAAGGGCACCCGGATCAAGACATCGCGCGCAGAGCCGAAGTTGATGACCTGCGTGTCCGTGAAGCCGTCGGCTTCGAGCTTTTGGCGGATCTGATCGAGGTTCGGCGGCGCGGGATAGCCGACTTCGATCAAGGTGCCGCCCGTGAATTCGACGGAGAGATGCAGGCCCTTCGTCGCCAGGAAAAAGACAGACAATAGAAAGGTGATCAACGAGATGATGTTGAACACCCATGCATGGCGCATGAAGGGGATGTCTTTTTTGATGCGGAAGAATTCCATGGCGTTAGCCTTTGGGTTTCCAGACTTGGCCGATGCTGATGCGCTCGAGCTTCTTGCGTCGGCCGTAATAGGCATTGACGAGCGCGCGCGAGACGACGACCGAGCTGAAGATCGACGTCAAAATGCCCAGGCTATGGACGACGGCAAAGCCGCGCACGGGGCCAGAGCCGAAGATGAGCAACGCCACGCCGGCAATCAAGGTGGTGATGTTGGAATCGAGAATGGTGCCCCAAGCGCGTTCATAGCCCGTGGCGATGGCGATATGGGGGGTTGCGCCGTTGCGCAGCTCTTCACGGATGCGTTCGTTGATCAAGACGTTGGCGTCGATGGCCATGCCGAGCGTGAGCGCGACCGCGGCAATGCCAGGCAGCGTCATGGTGGCTTGCAGGAGCGAGAGGATTGCCACCAAGAGCAACAGGTTGGACGCCAATGCCAATACCGAGATCAAGCCCATGACTTCGTAATAGGCGATCATGAATATCGCCAGCGCGACGAAACCCCAGAGTGTGGCCTTCATGCCTTTTTCGATATTGTCGGCGCCGAGGCTCGGGCCGATCGTGCGTTCTTCGACGATCTCCATCGGCGCCGCAAGCGAACCGGCGCGCAGCAGCAGCGCGATGTCGTTGGCTTCCTGGGTGGTCATGCGGCCAGAGATCTGCACGCGGCCGCCCCCGATTTCGGTGCGGATCACGGGCGCCGTGACGACTTCGCCTTTGCCTTTCTCGATCAATAAGATCGCCATGCGCTTGCCGACGTTTTCGCGCGTGACGTCCTTGAAGATGCGCGCGCCAGCGGCATCGAGGGTGAGATGCACGGCCGGTTCATGGGTTTGGGAATCGAAGCCCGCCTGGGCATCGGTGAGCCGCTCGCCAGTCAGGACGACTTGCTTCTTGACCAGCAGGCCGCGGCCGCCGCGTTCCACGTAGTATTCGGTGCCAGGGGGAGGATTGCCGGCTGCCGCCGCAGCGAGCACGGTCGGATCCGCGCTGGCGACGTCATCGACCATGCGGATTTCGAGCGTCGCCGTGCGGCCGAGGATGTCTTTCGCCTTCGCAGTATCCTGCACGCCGGGCAGCTGCACGACGATGCGGTCAGCTCCTTGTTGCTGGATCACGGGCTCGGCGACCCCGAGCTCGTTGATGCGGTTCGAGAGCGTGGTGATGTTCTGTTTGATCGCCGCCTCTTGGATGCGCTTTTGCGCCGCTGGCTTGAGCGTGGCGACGAGTTTCAGGACATCGCCTTCCGAAAGTGGCGCGAGATCGAGATCCGGTTGGGCATCGCTGATTGCCACGCGCGCCTTGTCAAGCTGCGTTTGATCGCGAAAACGAATGACGATGGATTGGCCACTCCTTTCCACGCCGGCATGGCGAATCGATTTGTCACGCAACAAAGTGCGTAGATCCGCAGCCGTTGCGTCCAGGCGCTTCGTGAGCGCGCCTTTCATGTCGACCTGGAGCAGAAAATGCACGCCGCCCCGCAAATCGAGGCCGAGATACATCGGCAGGGCGTGGATTGCGGTCAGCCAATTGGGGGAATTCGAGACCAAATTGAGCGCAACGCTGTAGGCTGCTTCTTGGGGATCGGGATTGATTGCGCGTTCGATCGCATCCCGCGCCCGGATTTGCGTCTCGGTGTCGGAAAAACGCAGGCGTATGCTGTTGTTTTCGATATAGACGCCGGTGGCGCGTATACCGGCGGCGGCCAGTGCTTCCTGCGCCCGCTTGGCGAGCTCGGCATCGGTCTTCACGGTCGCCTTGATGCTCGCGATCTGCACGGCAGGCGCCTCGCCGAAGAAATTCGGTAGCGTATAGAGGAAGCCAAACGCCAGCGCCAGCACGACGACGACGTTTTTCCACAGCGGATATCGATTCATGGCGCGGCAAGGATCGGCGTCGTCAGAGCGTCTTCAGCGTGCCTTTGGGTAATAAGGCGCCGACAGCCTGTTTTTGCACGAGAACCTCGACGGGTTCGTCTTTCAGCGTCGCGACTTCGAGGGTGATGTAGTTCTCGCCTACCTTCGTGATGCGGCCGGCAAGGCCTCCTTGGGTGACGACCTCATCGCCTTTTTGCAACTCGGACACCATCTTTTGGTGTTCTTTCGCCTTTTTCATCTGGGGGCGGATCATCAGGAACCAGAGGATCACGAACATCAGGATCAGGGGCAAAAGCCCCATCAGGCCGCCGCTGGGGTCTTGCGCGGCGCCTTGGGCCGCTTGGGCATGGGCAAGGCTGATCAACATCGAATTCTCCATGGAACGGACAACCAAGCGATTATAGCCCCAGGCTTTGGCGCTCCTCACGGCAACGCGCGAGGTAGGCTGCGAGTTGCCCGCCTGCGATTGCCTGGCGCAGCTCGCGCATCAATGTCTGATAGTAGTGGAGATTGTGGAGGGTGTTGAGTCGCGCCCCCAAGATCTCCCCGCAGCGGAAGAGATGATGGAGATAGGCGCGCGTGAAATGCCGACAGCAGTAACAATCACACGTTTCATCCAAAGGACGCGTGTCGTTCTTATAACGCGCGTTCTTGATGCGGATGTCCCCGAAACGCGTGAATAAATGGCCGTTGCGCGCATTGCGGGTGGGCAGCACGCAATCGAAGAGATCGATGCCTTGGGCCACCGCAAAGAGGATGTCCTCGGGCGTGCCTACCCCCATCAGATAACGTGGCTTGTCTGCGGGTAGGCGCGGCGCGATGAAGCTCAGGATGCGTGCGAAGTCTTCCTTGGGTTCGCCAACCGAAAGCCCGCCGATCGCATAGCCAGAAAAGCCGATCTCCAAGAGGCCGGCGAGCGATTCCTCACGCAAGCGCTCATACATCCCTCCCTGCACGATGCCGAAGAGCGCATTGGGGTTTTCGAGGCGATCGTGTTCGTCGCGCGAGCGCCGCGCCCATCGCAAGGAAAGCGACATCGAGGTGGCGGCCTGCGAGATCGTTGCGGGGTAGGGCGTGCATTCGTCGAAGATCATGACGATGTCGGAAGCCAGCCCATGCTGGATGCGCATCGATTCTTCAGGCGTGAGAAAGAGTTTGTCGCCATTGATGGGGGATGCGAAGCGCACACCCTCCTCGCTGATCTTGCGTAAGGCGCCGAGCGAGAACACTTGGAAGCCGCCGGAATCAGTCAAGATCGGTCGTGGCCACCCCATGAAGCGATGCAGCCCGCCATGCGCCCGGATGACGTCGAGCCCGGGACGTAGCCAGAGATGAAAGGTATTGCCGAGCACGATCTGGGCGCCGAGTTCGATGAGCTCGTGCGGTGACATCGCCTTGACCGTGCCATAGGTGCCCACGGGCATGAAAGCCGGCGTATCGACCACGCCGTGAGGCAGACGCAATCGCCCAACACGCGCTGCTCCGTCTTGCGCGAGTCGTTCAAATGCGATCATGGCGGTGAATCAGCATGGCGTCTCCATAGCTGAAGAAGCGATAGCCGGCCTCGATGGCATGGCGATAGGCGGCGCGCGTCTCTGTCATGCCACCGAAGGCGGAAACGAGCATCAAGAGCGTCGATTTGGGCAGATGGAAATTGGTGATCAAGAGATCGACGAGCTTGAATCGATAGCCGGGCACGATGAAAAGCGCCGTTTCGTCTTCCCCGCTTCTGAGCTGCCCTGCTTCATCGGAGGCCGATTCGAGCGTGCGCAAGCTGGTGGTGCCGACGGCGATGACGCGCCCCCCGCGCGCACGCGCCTGGGCAATGGCCATCACGGTCTCAGGGGGCACGTGATAGCGCTCGCGATGCATCGTGTGCGCCGCGATGTTGCGCACGCGCACGGGCTGAAAAGTGCCGGCGCCGACATGAAGCGTCACCCGGGCGAGAAGGATGCCCCTTTCCTGCAAACGTTCGAGGAGGGCGGCATCGAAGTGCAAACCCGCCGTGGGCGCGGCCACCGACCCCGGCGTACGGGCGAAGACCGTTTGATAACGTTCTTCGTCTTGCGCGTTGGCGGGATGATCGATATAGGGGGGCAAGGGAAGCTGACCGAAACGCTCGATCAGGGAAAGCGCATCGTCTGGGAAGCGCAGCCGGAAAAGCTCGCCTTCGCGCGCAAGGACTTCGACGGTGAAAGCGTCCGCCAGCGTAAGTTTCATGCCTGCACGCGGGCTCTTGCTCGCGCGAATGTGCGCGAGTGCTTCGCGCGGGGCAATGATGCGCTCGATGAGGACTTCGATGGCGCCGCCGGTTTCCTTGCGGCCGATGAGACGCGCATGGATGACACGCGAGTCGTTGAAGACGAGGATATCACCGGCTGCCAAGAGGTCGGGCAATTCGACGAAGCGACGGTCTTCGAGATGAGCGCCACGCATGACGAGGAGACGGCTGGCCGCACGCTCCGACAGCGGGTGCTGCGCTATGCGATCGGCCGGCAACGGATAGTCGAAATCATCGAGAGTGAGATTCATCGCGCGATGCGCCACAAGCTCGTTATAATGCGCCCGAACGCGCGCATTCTACGCCTTTTGCCCGCAAGGGCTTGCGGGCCGTGCAGAAAGGGCGCAGCTTCGTGATAGCGCACGAGGGGCCGTTTGCCGGAGCAGTGGCCGCCGTGCGCAGAGGCACCAAACCAACCCGGCCGGGATGGCGGAATCGGTAGACGCAGCGGACTCAAAATCCGCCGGTGGCGACACCATGAGAGTTCGAGTCTCTCTCCCGGCACCAGACTCCTCGCGCCCTTTGCCGTGACCCGAGAACAGAGGGTCTTGGGAGTCTGCCTTCGCCGGCCCGAGGGCCCGGGTTTTTGTTTTCCGCGCACATTAGTGCAGCGTTTTTTCTCAACGCTCGGCAAAGCCTGGCGTTGCGGGTTCAGGCGCAAGCTGCCGAGATAGATCGTGGCTTTAGGGGCGGTAGCCCAAGAAGCCCTCGACGCGCCAAACCGGTGCGGCACCCGTCGGCAGCGGCAAAGGCGGCAGTGGTTCGACTTTGGCGAACTCTCCAGTAAGGCGCATCGGATCGTGGCTGCCGATCAGAAGGGCGCAAGAAAAAACGGATTTGCCGAGGTCGGCCGTGAGCTCGAAATGGTTTTGCACGCGGCCGTCGGGGTTATAGGCGTAGGCGGCGACGGGCGCGCCCAACGCGCGGCGGGCGTAATAGGCAAGCGCAACCAGCGAGCCGCGATCGGCGGTGGCGACGGCGTGGCAACCGGCCGTCTGCATCTGCGCGGCCAGGTGGCGACCGGCTTCTTTCCAGCCACGGAGCTTGTGGAAGGGGTCGGTCTCAGCTGAAAGTGGCATGCCGAGCGCAGGTGCGAGCCGATGCCAATGGTAGAGGCCGCCGGCGAGCAAAAGGTTGAGTGCGATGGCGGCCACATACCAGCGCTTGCGCGCATGCTGGAGCAACCAGGCGACTGCGAGCAAGGTCGCGCCGACGTAAGCCGGTGCGGCCCAATTGGCATGAGCGCGCGTAAGGAACGCAAGCGTCACGAAGAGCACCAGCACCGGCAGCGAAAAGAGCACGCACAGCCGCAACCGCGCATCGCGCCAGACAGTCTTGTCGCTGGCGGCGCCGAGAAAAGCAGGGAACATGAGCGGCCCCATGACGCCAAACTGGGCAAGCAAGAAGGCAAGCAGGGAGGCTGGACGGAAGAGCTGGCGATCGAGTTGGGAGATTTCCGCGGTGTGGCGCAGGGTAGCGAAACCATGCTGTGCATTCCAGGCGAGATTGGGCGCAAGGAACAGGAGTGCAACGAGCGCAGCGCACCAGGGCCGTGGCGAGGAAAGTAGGCGTCGATGATCGATGAGGAGGACCGCGAATGCGCACAAAAGAAAAAGGCTCATCGTGTATTTCGACAATAGCCCTAAACCGACGGCTACGCCGGTGACCATCCAATCGCGCCAGGCGTTGCGGGTGATCGCTCGGAGGAATCCATACAGCGCCGCGGTCCAAAAGAACAAGAGCAGCGAATCGGTGGTCATCGCCCAAGAATAGAAACTCGTCAAAAACAGCGTGGCGAACGCCAACGCCGAAGAAAAGGCGATGCGCTCGTTGAAGAGCTGCTTGCCGATCAGGGCGATGAGTCCGCTCGTGAGGGCAAACAGCACCAGCGCCGGGGCCCGAATGCAAAGCTCCGATTCGCCGCAGAGAGTTCTTGCCGTCGCGATCGTCCAGGCGATCATCGGCGGTTTCGAGTAATACCCCCAGGCGGGGTTTAGCGACCAGAGGAAATACTGCGCCTCGTCGACGGAAAGTTCGAGCGCGGCATCCCAGGCAGCGAGAAAGCGCCAAAGGGTGAGCGCTACGAGCGTAACCGCCAGCGCGATCATGGGGTCAGCGGGAAGACGCAGGTGTCGCATGATCGGCGGCGAAGAGAAACAGGGGCGCCCAGAGGATACCCTGCACGGTGGTCGCAAGGCCCGTGAGGAAGCCGCCGGCGAGGGCGGCATCCAGCGGCAGTCCAGCGAGCGCGAAATAGGCGGCTAGCACCGCTTCTCGTGTGCCGAAGCCGCCGATGGAGATGGGCAGGGCGGCGGCAAGAAAGATGGGCGCGGCAATGGCGATCAAGTAGAGAAAGGAAAAAGAAAGGCCCACGGCGGACAAACAGGCTGCAAGCGCGCCGATGGAGGCGAGCTGGACGGCGAGCGAAGGCCAGAATGCCACGCGCAGCATATGCGCCGTTTCCGTCAAGAGCCGGAGCGAGCGGGCAAGCCACCTTGCCGAGGATGGGGGGAAAAGATGGCAAAGCCTTGCCGCGAGAAACGGAGCACAGATGGCGCAGAGCAAGGCGCTGAGATGAAGGGCGGCATGGGCTTCTTCTGCGTTTGGCGCTTGCGTCAGGAAAAGCCAAATCCAGGCGCATGCGCTCAGCACGAATAAGCCCCAGAGGCCCGTGAGACGGTCGAGCGCAACCGAGAGGGCAGAGGCCAGCAAGGCGTTGCCCTGCCGGTGGAGAACGAAGGCGCGGTAAGCATCGCCGCCGAGGGTGGCGCCTGGCAACACGGCGTTGAGCGTGACGCCCTTGCCGTAGGCGAGATAGAACGCAAGCGCAGGAGCGACGAGTCCCAGCCGTGTGCTGATGAGCCGCCATCGCCATGCGGAGATCAGATTGGCAAGCACGCCGAGGAGGACGGCGAGCCCAAAGCCGCCGGGCTGCATAGACGCAAAGCGCGCGCGTAGGCTCTGCCAGTCGAGCAAAAGGACGATGCCTGCAAGCAGGCCCACGGAGACAAGGACACGCAGGAGCAGAAGGCGGCGCTTGCGGGATCGTCGTGCACATGCGTCAGCGCGAGGCGGAATCCACACAGTGTCCGCTCCGCTTGCAGGCGATGCGTGCGCATGAGGCTCCGCATCAATAGGCGTATTGGGCGCAGTCTTATGCGTCACGGCGCGGCGCTTGCCGGGGGTGGGCGCGGACGAGGTAGTGGGCGCGGCCCGCCGGCTCATGATAGATGCGCACGAGGATTTCGCCGAGCAGGCCCATGCCAATGAGCTGCACGCCCATGAGCAGCAGCACGATGCCGAAGAGCAGCAGCGGCCGCCCGCCAATCGATTCTCCGGCAAATTTGAGGGCGGCCAAATAGGCGAGGATGATGGCTCCAGGCAATGCCAACAACATGCCGATGCCGCCGAAGAATTGGATGGGTCTCTGCACGTAGCGCGCGAGGAACTTCACCAGCAAGAGATCCAAGAGCACGCGCAGGCTGCGGTCGATGCCATATTTCGATTGCCCACGGCGGCGGGGGTGATGCGTGACGACGACTTCTTTCACGCGCGCGCCGAATTGGGCGGCGAGTGCGGGAATGAAACGGTGGAGTTCGCCATAGAGCCGTACGTGCGCCAGGGCTTCGCGTCGATAGACCTTCAAGGAGCATCCATAGTCGTGGAGATGCACTCCGGTAGTACGGGAAATCAACCAATTGGCGATCCGCGAGGGCAAGGTACGGCGCAGGCGCGCGTCTTGGCGCTGCTTGCGCCAACCGGAAAGGATGTCGACTTCCGGCTCCTGCTCGAGGAGCCGTAAAAGACGGGGGATGTCGGCCGGGTCGTTTTGTAGATCGCCGTCCAGGGTGACGATCACCTCGCCGCGCGCGGCGTCGAAACCGGCTTGCATCGCCGTCGATTGTCCGTAATTCTTGGCGAGGAAGATCGGCTTAAGCCAGGGGCGCGTGGCGGCGAGTTCATAAAGGCGCGCCCCGCTGCCGTCCTGGGAGCCGTCATCGACGAGGATGGCCTCGAACTCGAAGCCCGAAAGCGCTGCCTCGAGGCGGGCGACGAGCTCGTCGAGGTTGTCGAGCTCATTGTAGATCGGGATGACGATCGAGACGAGGCGGCTCATGTCAGGAACCGGGCATGCTGCGCCTTGAGTTTGTCGAGTTGATCCATGAAGTTCGCCAAGCGCTTGCGTTCCTCGGCCACGATCGCGGCAGGCGCGCGTTCGACGAAACTTGGCGTGGCGAGCTTTTTCTCGCATTTGCCGATCTCGGCTTCGAGGCGGGCGATTTCCTTGGCCAGCCGCGCGCGTTCGGCGTCGCGATCGATCTCGATCTGGAGCTGCACGTGGTAGGGGCCGACGATTTCGACCGGCGCATCGGTGGCGGGTAGGGTAGCCATCCAGGTGACTTCCGAGAGTTTTGCAAGCGCCGCGAGATAGGGACGATAGACGTCGATGGCTTCGCCGCCGCTGATTGCGAGCGGCACCTTTTGCGCAGGCGAGAGGTTCATGTCGCTGCGCAGGCGGCGGCACGCGGACACCAGCGCCTTCAGGGTCGCCACCGACGTTTCCGCTGCGTCATCGATCTGCCTGGCATCGCCTTCCGGATAGGGCGCAAGCATGATCGTTTCGCCGGCGCATCCCGCGAGCGGCGCGACGTGCTGCCAGAGCTCCTCGGTGATGAAGGGGATCAAGGGATGAGCAAGACGCAAGGTCGCTTCCAACACATGCACGAGCGTCTTGCGCGTGGCGCGCTGTGCGGCCTCGTCGCCGTGCGCAAGCTGTACCTTGGCGAGCTCTAGATACCAATCGCAGTATTCGTCCCAGATGAACGCGTAGATCGTGCGCGCAAGCAGGTCGAAGCGATAGTCGGCATAATGTTTGGCAGCTTCTGCGGCCGTGCGCTGCAAGAGGCTGATGATCCAACGATCGGCGAATGAAGGCGAGCAGGGCAAGGCCGCATCGAGCCCGACGTCCTTGCCGGCGCAATTCATGAGCACGTAGCGCGTCGCATTCCAGAGCTTGTTGCAGAAATTGCGATAGCCCTCGCAACGGCTCATGTCGAACTTGATGTCGCGGCCGGGACTCGCGAGCGAGAGGAAGGTGAAGCGCAATGCGTCCGCGCCGAACGATGGAATCCCTTTGGGATATTCCTTGCGCGTGCGCTTCGCGATCGCCTCGGCCTGCTTGGGGTTCATGAGCCCCGAAGTGCGCTTGGCGACGAGGCTTTCGAGGTCGATGCCATCGATGAGATCGATCGGGTCCAGGACGTTGCCTTTCGACTTGCTCATCTTCTGCCCTTCGGCGTCGCGGATCAGACCATGCACATAGACGTGCCGGAAAGGAACCTTGCCGGTGATGTGCTTGGTCATCATCACCATGCGCGCAACCCAGAAAAAGATGATGTCGAAGCCGGTGACCAATACCGAGGAGGGAAGATAGAGGTCCAAAGCCGGGTTGGATTGGGCGGGGTATGCAGGCGTCCAGTCGAGGGTCGAGAACGGCCACAGCGCTGACGAATACCAGGTGTCGAGCACATCGGCGTCCCGTGTAAGACCGCCGTCATAACCCTCCGCGCGCGCGAGCCGATACGCTTCGGCTTCGTCATGCGCAACCCAGACGCGGCCGTCGTCTCCGTACCAGGCCGGAATCTGGTGCCCCCACCAGAGCTGCCGGGAGATGCACCAGTCCTGAATATTGGCGAGCCACTGGTTGTAGGTGTTGACCCAATTCTCGGGAAAAAACTTGATCTCGCCGTCTGCGACGCAACGAAGCGCCTTCTCGGCCAAGCTTTGACCATCGGGCCCCGGCTTGGTCGTGGCGACGAACCATTGATCCGTGAGCATCGGCTCGATCACTGCGCCGGTGCGGTCGCCGCGCGGCACCATCAGACGATGCGGCTTCGCCGAGACGAGCAAGCCAGCGGCCTCGAGATCGGCGAGGATCGCCTTTCTCGCTTCGTAACGATCCATGCCGCGATATTTTTTCGGGCCATGCTCGTTGATGCGCGCATCCAGCGTGAAGATGTTGATCGGCGCAAGCCCATGACGGTGGCCTACTTGCCAGTCGTTGAAGTCGTGGGCGGGCGTGATCTTGACGCATCCAGTGCCGAATGACGGGTCGACATAGGCGTCGGCGATGATCGGGATGGTGCGGTTGGTCAGCGGCAAGTGTACGGACTGGCCGATCAGGTGACGATAGCGTTCGTCTTCTGGATGCACTGCCACGGCGACGTCGCCGAGCAAGGTCTCGGGGCGCGTCGTGGCGACGACTAACCCGCCCTCGCCCGCAACGAACGGGTAGCGTATCTCCCACAGGAAGCCGTCTTCCTCTTCGCTGACGACTTCGAGATCAGAGACGGCGGTGAGGAGTTGCGGATCCCAATTGACGAGCCGTTTGCCGCGGTAGATCAAGCCTTCGCGATACAGACGCACGAAGGTTTCCACGACGATGCGGGAAAGTCCTTCGTCCATCGTGAAGCGCTCACGGCTCCAATCGCAGGAAGCGCCCAGGCGCCGCATCTGGCGTGTGATCGTGCCGCCCGAGTAGTCTTTCCACTCCCAGACCTTGGCGAGAAACTTCTCCCGGCCGAGATCGAAGCGGGTTACTCCTTGGGCCTCGAGCTGTCGTTCGACGACGATTTGCGTGGCGATCCCAGCGTGATCCGTGCCTGGCTGCCAGAGGGTGTTTGCCCCCCGCATGCGGTGGTAGCGCACGAGACAGTCCATGATCGACTGATTGAATCCGTGCCCCATGTGCAGCGTGCCGGTGACGTTGGGCGGCGGCAGCAGGATGCAGAAGTTCTCTTTTTTGCGGGTATCCAGGCCGGCGGCGAAATAGCCGCGGGATTCCCAGATGGGATACCAGCGCGCTTCGATCGCGGCAGGCTCGAAACTCTTGGGAAGTTCCATCGGTGCAAGCCTCGGGTTGCGAAACCAAGAATTATAGGAAAACCATGCAAAATCCTTCTGCTTGCATGGAAGTCTAAAGAAACGTCGAGCAAAACCCCGGCTCTGGGCGCTCACCCAGGCGTGCTGCGTGTAAGGAATCTCCTGAAAAAGAGACGCGCGGAGGGCGCTCCCCCTGCGACCGGAAAACAGGCCTGGGTCCTCGTTTCCCAAAAGGCGGCGCACAGGGCTGCACCGAAGGGCGGCCTATTCGCCGCTCTCTTCGGGGAGGGCGGGAGTCGTCGGGCCGGAAAGGCGCGACGAGAGCGCGGCGACCAAGCGGCGTTGGAGCTCGGCAACCAGCATCGGCGTGAGGGCGGAGACGACGGTCGGTAGGGTTTCCTCGAGCCATTCGGCCAGATACCGCTCAAGCGCCTGCGGGGAGTCGATCCCCTCCGGCGAAGAGGCGCCGGCGTCTTCCACGATGTCGGTCAATACCGGCACGTCTTCCGGGGAGCTCATGGCCGACGCAAAAGGGGCGGGCGATCTGTCGGGGGGCGTGGCGTCGGGACGCGCGACGTAGCGCCGATGACGCAAGATCAGCGCATCGGCTTGCGCGATCAGATCGGTGGGCTCGCTCATGCGAAAGCCTCGGAGAAATTGACGAGTTCGATCGGATAGCCGCGCTCACGATAGAAGCGAAACCGCTCACGTGCGGGCAATCGCACGCGTTCTTCGAGGCTGACGATCTCGACGAGGTGAGAAAAGCGTGAAAAAGCAGCCGGCAGGGTGTCGGCCAGATGCAGCAGATAGTCCTCGATCGGCACGTTGTCGAGACGATCCGAGAGCACGATCGGCGTTTCGGCGGCGAGCGGGTCGTCGATGAAGCAATGGGGCACGAATGACAGTTGGGGCTGCGTCCAGAGCATGCGATCGAGGCGCAGGGCGGCTTCTCGCTCAGAGAGATGCACGAGGACTTTGCTGCGACGCGACCAAGCCTGCCTGAGCCAAGCCGCGGCCGCGGCCAGGCGATCGGGCGCGTCGTAGAGGAAGGTGATGTGCGTCATGTCTTGGCCGCGCGCTTGAGCAGAAAATGCGCAAGCAAAGGCACGGGGCGCCCTGTGGAACCTTTTTCTTTGCCCGACTGGTAGGCCACGCCCGCGATGTCGAGATGAGCCCAATGAAATTTGCTCGTGAAGCGGGACAGGAAGGCGGCGGCCGTGATGGCGCCGGCGGGCCTGCCGCCGATATTCGCGAAATCGGCGAAATTGCTTTTCAGCTGTTCCTGATAATCGTCGAAGAGCGGCAATTGCCAAGCTCGATCGCCGCTTTCTTCGCCTGCTTGAAGCAGGGCGCGCACGAGTCGCTCGTCGTTGCCGAAGACGCCGGCGGCGACATGACCGAGCGCGATCACACAAGCGCCCGTCAAGGTGGCGACGTCGATCACGCAGGCGGGATCGAAGCGCTCGGCATAGGTCAGCGCATCGCAGAGGATCAGGCGTCCCTCGGCATCGGTATTGAGGATTTCCACGGTCTGTCCCGACATCGTCGTCACCACGTCGCCGGGCTTGGTGGCGCTGCCGCTCGGCAGATTCTCGACACAGGGCGCCAGCCCAATGAGGTCGAGCGGCAATTTGAGCTGCGCAGCGATCTGCAGGGCAGCGATCACGCTCGCGGCCCCCGACATGTCGAATTTCATCTCGTCCATGTCGGCTGCAGGTTTCAAGGAAATGCCGCCAGAATCGAAGGTGACGCCTTTGCCGACGAGCACGATGGGCTTTCCTTGACCGCCATTCCCCATGTGCTTGAGCACAAGCAATTGGGGCGGCTCGCAGGATCCCTTCGCCACTGCCAGGAGGGCGTTCATCCCCAGGCGCTCCATCTCCTCTCGCCCGAGGGTCGTGCATTCGAAGCCGAATTCCTCGGAAAGCTGCCGCGCGCGCTCGGCCAACTTGAGCGGCGTGCAATGGTTGGGAGGGAGATTCGCGAGGTCTCGCATCGTCTTCATGCCTGCCGCGATGGCCTGACCCTCGCGCGCCGCTTTTTCGGCGTCCGATTTTTCGCTGCGCGCAACCGCCAATGTCATGCGCGCCAGGCGTGGCGCGTCTTCTCGCTTTGATTTGAGCGCGTCGAAACGATAGAGAGCGCCCTCGGCGCTGATTACGGCCTGTCGCACGCGCCAGGAAAGGTTGCGCGAAGGGACGGGAAGTTCGACGAGGCAATTGACTGCTTCACGCGCTTCGGTCGTGGCAAGCGCTTTCACTGCTGCTTGCGTGGCCTGCCGATAGGCTTTGTCGCTGAACTCGCGTAGCTTGCCGAGGCCGACGAGCAAGACGCGTTCGGCGTGGCAACCGGGAACGCCGCGCAAGAGCAAGGTCGCGCCAAGTTTGCCCGAGAGGTCGCCTTGGCGGAGCACCTCCCGCAGGTAGCCTTGGCTTGCTTGGTCGATACGCTCGGCTGCTGGCGACAGCTGACGATTTTCATAGACGCCCACGATCACGCAGGCGCTGCGGCAGGCTTCGGGGGACACGTGCTTTATGCTAAATTCCACGGTGCAATCCTTGCTCGATGAGATGCATAACTATTCAGTTTAGCGCGAAACCTTCGCGCCTTTGCGCAAGGCGCTTTCTCCTTTCTTTTTGTCTCGCCGATGCTGTTTTTCCGTGCCGCCCGGCGCGAGTTCGCCCAAACCACCGTCGCGGTTCTCATTGCGTTGTTCGCGATCTTGCTCGTGACGCAATTGATCCGCCTGCTTGGCCAGGCGGCAGGCGGAAAAATCGACTCCGAGGCGGTCTTGGCATTGCTGGGCTTCAATGTCCTGAACTTGTTGCCGGTCGTCTTGACGTTGGCTTTGTTCGTCGGCGTGCTGCTAACTCTTGGGCGTGTCTGGCGCGATTCAGAAATGACCATCTGGCTTGCCTCCGGCCTTTCTTTGGCGGCTTGGGTGCGGCCGACGCTTTTTTTCGCGGCTCCTTTCATCGGCGTAATCGCGCTTTCTTCGCTTCTCGTCACGCCCTGGGCTTTGGAGAAGAGAGCGGAATATTTGAAGCGCATGGAGGCGCGCAGCGACGTCGCGCGCGTCTCTCCAGGCGCTTTCAAGGAATCTAGCCACGGCGATCGGGTTTTCTTCGTCGAATCCCTCGGTGGCTTTGAGGAAGGCAAGGCTACGCGCGTCGCGAACGTCTTCGTCAGCCAAACCCAGCAGGGGCGAATCAGCATCATCGCCGCCGCCGAGGGGCGTGTCGAATCACAGCCCAATGGGGAGCGCTTTCTCGTACTGCTCCACGGCCGCCGCTATGACGCCATGCCGGGAGAGGCCGAGCACCGACTCGTGTCCTTCGCGCGCTATGCTTTTCGCATCGAGGAGGAAAAGGCCGACGCGCCCGAACAGAGTGTGCGCGCACAGCCCACCGCAGCTCTATTGCAAACCCCGACGGCCGCTGCGCGCGGCGAGCTGGTGTGGCGCTTCGGGCTACCCCTTGCAGCGACCGTGCTGGTCGTGATGGCCATCCCCATTTCCTTCGTCAATCCACGCGCCGGCCGCACGCACAACTTGCTCTTGGCGTTGGTGATTTTCGTGGCCTACAGCAATTCGCTCTCGCTTTCCCAAGCATGGGTGGCGCAGGAACGCATCGCTTTCTTTCCCGGGCTTTTGGGCGTGCATCTTGTGATGGCGGTGCTCATGGCGCTTTTCTTCGGCCAACGCATCGTGGTTTTTTCCTGGGGGCGATGGTGGCGACGCTGACCTACGAGCGCTATCTGCGGCGTGAAATTGCCGCGGCAAGCCTGCTTGCGCTCGCAGCCTTTGCCGCCTTGTTCGCTTTTTTCGATTTCATGCACGAGCTCGAAGATCTCGGCAAGGGCGGCTATGCGCTGCGCCATGCCCTGGCGTTCGTCTTGTTGTCGTTGCCCGGGCGCATTTATGAAGTCTTGCCCATCGCCGTGCTGATCGGTGCGCTCTATGCGCTGACCTTGTTGGCTCGGCATGCGGAAATCACCGTCTTACGCGCCTCGGGACTGGCGACTACCGAGCTCGCGTTCGCATTGGCGCGTATCGGCGCGATCTTCGTGGCGTTGACGTTCGCGATCGGCGAGTTCATCGCGCCGCCTGCCGAGAAAGCAGCGCAGAAACTCAGACTGTCCGCACAAAGCCAGCTTGTGGGCCAGGAATTCCGCTCTGGTCTGTGGGTCAAGGATGGCGCGACATTCATCAACGTGCGTGAGGTCACGCCAGACGCAGTCCTGCAGGGTGTGCGCATTTTCGAGTTCGCGGACGATTTCCGGCTCGTGCGCGTGATCGAGGCGCGAGAAGGTCGTTACGCCCAGGATGGACAGTGGGAACTCGTGGAACTGAAGAAGACGCGCTTTACCGAATCAAAAGCCAGCGTGGAAAGGCTTCCGCGAGAGCGTTGGCAAACGGCGCTCGACCCCGACATCCTGGCGGTGATGATGGTGGTGCCCGAGCGCATGACGCTCGTGCATCTTCTGCAATACATTCGACATTTGACCGAGAATCGTCAGCAAACCCAGCGTTATGAGATCGCGCTCTGGAAAAAAGCGATCTATCCGTTGACGGTATGGGTCATGATCTTTTTGGCCCTGCCCTTCGCGTATTTGTCCGACCGCACGGCTGCCGTCTCCGCCCGGGTGTTCATCGGCGTGCTGGTGGGCGTTTCCTTTCACGCCGCCCATGGTTTGTTTTCGCACCTCGGACAATTGAAGGCTTGGCCGCCGTTCTTGGCGGCAAGCGCGCCCGCCCTGCTCTTTTTCGCCGGTGCGCTCATTTTCCTGGGGTGGGTGGAACGACGATGAGGCGCGTGCCAGAAAGCCGATCGTGAAGGAATTGTCGCTCGCGGTCGAAGAACGCCCAAATGATGCCTGCGCCATAAAAGAGCAGGCTTGGCCAGGCAAGAAAGTAGCGTAGGCAGAGTTGGAACAGCGTGGGCGGGGCGCCTGCGCGATCGACCAGGCGGATACGCCAGGCTTTCATCGCCAGCGTTTGTCCTCCATGACGCCAAAGCCAAACGAAATAAAGGCCGAGCAAAAAAAAGACATGGAGGAGCAGCGCCTCGCCGGGCCAGGCGACCTGCCAAATGAGGCCCAGGGCGAGCTGCGGCGCGAAAAAGCCCACGAGCAAGACGCCAAAGGCCAATAACGCGTCGTAGAGGAGGCTCGCGAGACGGCGCTTGAGCGTGGCTAGCGGCAAGGGAGAGGAGGGGCTCGTCAAGGCGGTCTAGGGTTGTGGCGCTGCGGCGTCGATGGCTGCCTGCGGGGTAGGGGCCGTCGCGGATTCAGGGGGTGCGTTCGTCGTCTCGGATAGCGCCGGCGAGGGCGGGGCCGGTTTCTTCTTGCGTACTTCGGAGGGCGCGGGAGCAGGGGGCAGAATGGCGGCGGGTGCGCGTTTCACGGCCTCACGCTTGAGCCGTTCTCTTTCCGCGGGAGGAAGGGCAAGATAGTCCTCCCAAGTTTGCTTCAGCGCTTGTTTCTGTTCCGGCGGCAGTTTGGCGACCGCCTTGTATTTTTCCCGCGCGAGTTTGCGCTCCTCGGGCGAGAGCTTCGCCCACTCCCGCATGCGTTCCTGGATGCGCGCCTGCTCTTCAGGCGTCATGTTTTTGAAGCGATCGGCGATGCCTAGCCATTTCTTGCGGCGAAAAGGCGGCATCGTGTCCCATTCTGGAGCCAGGGGCGCCAGGATGCGCTGCTGCTCGGCGGAAAGCTCCTTCCATTTGGGCTGCGTAAACTGCGGCAACGACCACGCATGCGCAGCGCCGCTCGCGAGCAGACTCGCGCCGATCAACGCACCGAGGAATGCACGAAATGAGCAAGCCATGCCTGGAAGCCGGGATCGAGATAAGCTTTGGGCGAAAGGTCGTCGGCAAGCAACGCGCTGTCGATTTCCTCGTTGGCGTCGCTTTGGTCGAAGGCATTCCAATAGTAAGCGAACACGATGCCCGTGACCATCGCGAGGATGGCGATCGCGGTGCGCCAGAAATGACCGCCGGCCTGCGCAAGGCGAGCCGACCCACCTCGGCCGATGATTTCGTCTTCATATGCGGTCGAGTACGCGGGGTGCAGGGCCAGAGCCTGCTCGCGCGCCGCACGCAGACGTTCCGTCACCCAGGGGTCGAGGTCTTTGAGGCTGCGCTCGAGGTTGTTGCAGATGGCTTTGGCCAGACGTTCTTCGCGGTCTTCGAGGGGTTGCATGGACGACTCCTAAAGCCTGATTCCGTGAGCGGAAAGGAAGGCGGCCAAGGTCTGGGTGGCGCGGGAGCAATGGGTCTTGACACTGCCTTCGCTGCATCCCATGACTTTGGCCGTCTCGGCGATATCCAGGCCTTCCCAATAACGCAAGAGGAAGGCTTCGCGTTGACGCGGCGGCAGATTTTTCAGCGCTTCCTCGATCAGCGCGAGCGTTTGATGCTGAGAGAGCTGGGTTTCCGGATTGGCGAAAGACTCGTTTTCCGCGGCGACGGGGAGCATTTCCAGGGGGTCCGAGGGCTCTTCGGGATCTTCGAATTCGGCCAGCGGAACGAACTGGCCTTCGCGCACCTTGGCGCGGCGAAAGTAATCGCGAATCGCGTTTTGCAGAATGCGCTGGAACAGAAGCGGCAATTCCTCGGCCGGACGCAGCGCGTATTTTTCTGTCAGACGCATCATGCTGTCCTGGACGATATCGAGCGCCGCCTCTTCGTCGCGTACGGCAAACAGGACCTGTTTGTAGGCGCGACGCTCGACGCTCGCTAGAAACGTGGAAAGCTCTGATCGAGAAGCCAAGTTTTCGCAGGATTCGGTGACGACGCGCCACAGACGGCCTTGACCGTCGCCGCGTCTGTCAAGTATCGTTGCACATTTTAGGCGTCTAACCTTATCGACGGATTGACACCCATGCAACTAACGGGCGCAGAGATTGTAATCAGGTGCCTCCAGGAAGAAAAGGTCGAGTACATCTTCGGCTATCCTGGCGGCTCGGTGCTCTTCATCTACGACGAGCTCTTCAAGCAGGATCAAATCAAGCATATCCTGGTTCGCCATGAACAGGCTGCCGTGCATGCCGCAGACGCTTATTCGCGTTCCTCGAACAAGATCGGCGTGTGCATGGTGACCTCGGGGCCGGGCGTGACCAATGCGGTGACCGGCATCGCCACCGCCTATATGGATTCGATTCCGCTCGTGATCCTGACTGGCCAGGTGCCGACTGCCTACATCGGCCAGGACGCCTTTCAGGAGGCCGATACCGTGGGGATCACGCGTCCTTGTGTCAAGCACAATTTCCTCGTCAAGGACGTCAAGGACTTGGCACTTACCCTGAAGAAGGCCTTCTACATCGCGCGCACGGGCAGGCCGGGACCGGTTTTGGTCGACATCCCCAAGGACGTCACGATCCAAAAGGCGGAATTCCATTATCCGAAGACGATCAGCCTGCGCTCCTACAACCCCGTGATCAAGGGGCATGCCGGGCAAATCAAGAAAGCCGTGCAGCTTCTGCTCGATGCGAAGAGGCCAATGGTCTATACCGGCGGCGGCGTGATCCTGTCGGACGCTTCGGACAAGCTGATCAAGCTGGTGCGCATGTTGGGCTTCCCCATCACGCAGACGCTGATGGGGCTGGGCGGCTATCCGGGCACGGATCGACAGCATTTGGGCATGCTCGGCATGCATGGCACCTTCGAGGCCAACATGGCGATGCAGAATTGCGATGTGCTGCTCGCCATCGGCGCGCGTTTCGACGATCGCGTGATCGGCAACCCCGCGCACTTTGGCCAGGTGCCGCGCAAGATCATCCATGTCGACATCGACCCCTCGTCGATTTCCAAGCGCGTCAAGGTCGATGTGCCGATCGTCGGCAACGTGCCCGATGTGCTCGACGAGATGATCCGCCAGCTTGAGGCAAGCCAATCCAGGCCAGACGAGAAGGCGCTTGCTGCCTGGTGGGCGCAGATCGAGGAATGGCGCGCCCGCGACTGCCTCAAGTACAAGATGGGCAAGGACGTGATCATGCCCCAGTTTGTCGTGGAAAAACTCTATGAGGTGACCGGCGGCGATGCGTTCGTGACTTCCGACGTCGGCCAGCATCAAATGTTCGCGGCCCAGTATTACAAATTCGACAAACCGCGGCGCTGGATCAATTCCGGGGGGCTTGGCACGATGGGGTTTGGTCTTCCAGCCGCCATGGGCGTGCTCTTCGCCAATCCCGGCGCGACGGTCGCATGCATCACCGGCGAAGCCTCGATCCAAATGAACATTCAGGAGCTTTCCACGTGTAAGCAGTTCCGTCTGCCGATCAAGATCATCAATCTGAACAACGGCTATCTCGGCATGGTGCGCCAGTGGCAGCAGATGTTCCATGGCAACCGCTATTCGGAGTCCTATGTCGACGCCTTGCCGGACTTCGTCAAGCTGGCCGAGGCCTATGGCCACGTCGGCATGCGCATCACGAAGCCGGAGGATGTCGAGCCGGCGCTGCGCGAGGCATTCGGCAAGCACAAGAACGACTTGGTGTTCCTTGACTTCGTGATCGACCCGAAAGCGAATGTGTTCCCGATGGTGGCGGCCGGCAAGGGGCTGTCCGAGATGATCCTGGCCGAGGAGCTTTGATCATGCGCCATATCATTTCCATCTTGATCGAGAATGAAGCGGGGGCGCTCTCGCGCGTGGCAGGCCTTTTTTCCGCGCGGGGCTACAACATCGAATCGTTGACGGTGGCGCCCACCGAAGACCCTTCCTTGTCGCGCATGACCATCGTCAGCATCGGCTCTGACGACATCATCGAACAGATCACCAAACAGCTCAACAAGCTCATCGACGTCGTCAAGGTCGTCGATCTGTCCGAAGCAGCGCATGTCGAGCGCGAACTGATGCTCGTCAAGGTGCGCGCCACGGGCAAGGAACGCGAAGAGATGAAGCGCATGGCGGACATCTTTCGCGGCCATATCATCGACGTCACGGAATCGTCTTATGTGATCGAGCTCACGGGCGATACGAGAAAGCTCGACGCCTTCCTCGACGCCATCGATCGCTCGCTGATTCTGGAAACGGTGCGCACGGGCGTTTGCGGCATCGGCCGCGGCGACCGCATCCTCAAAGTCTGACCATTGCGAAAGGAAACGAAGATGAAAGTCTATTACGACAAGGATGCCGATCTGTCGCTGATCAAAGGCAAGAAGGTCACGATCGTCGGCTATGGCTCGCAAGGCCATGCGCATGCCCTGAATCTCAAGGATTCGGGCGTCAAGATCACCGTGGGTCTACGCAAGGGGGGCGCCTCCTGGGAAAAGGCGAAGAAAGCGGGTCTGAAAGTCGAGGAAATCGCGAAGGCGGTCAAAGACGCTGACGTCGTGATGATGCTATTGCCTGACGAGACGATCCCCTCGGTTTATTACGCCGAAGTCGAGCCGCATCTCAAAAAGGGCGCGGCGCTCGGTTTCGCGCATGGCTTCAATATCCATTACAACCAGGTCGTGCCGCGCGCCGATCTGGACGTGATCATGATCGCGCCCAAGGGGCCAGGGCACACCGTGCGTTCCGAGTATCTGCGTGGCGGCGGGGTGCCTTCGCTGATCGCCGTCTATCAAGACGTTTCGGGCAAGGCGCGCGACATTGCGCTCTCATATGCGGCAGCCAATGGCGGCGGCAAAGCAGGCATCATCGAGACCACTTTCCGCGAAGAGACCGAGACAGATCTCTTTGGCGAACAAGCGGTGCTCTGCGGCGGCCTCGTCGAGTTGATCAAGGCGGGATTCGAAACCCTCGTCGAGGCGGGGTATGCGCCCGAGATGGCCTACTTCGAGTGCTTGCACGAGGTCAAGCTGATCGTCGACCTCATTTATGAGGGTGGCATCGCCAACATGAATTACTCGATTTCGAACAACGCCGAATATGGCGAATATGTGACGGGCCCGAAGATCATTGGGCAAGAAGCGCGCGCGGCGATGAAAGAAGCGCTGAAGAACATCCAGAATGGCTCGTATGCCAAGCAATTCATCCTCGAAGGGCGCATGGGTTACCCGGAGATGACGGCGCGTCGGCGCCTGACGGCTTCCCATCCGATCGAGCAAATCGGCGCGCAGCTGCGCGACATGATGCCTTGGATCAAGGCCAAGGCGTTGGTCGACAAATCGAAAAACTAAACGTTGCAGGACGCTTTTTTGCCGTCTAGCCGCGCTCTTCTCGAAGAAGCGCGGCGGGTGGCAGGGCGTTTGGGCGCATCGATGAGGGCGCATCGCTGCCATGAGGAATTATCCGCATCCCCTGATCGCGAAAGAAGGCTGGCATTATCTTGCGGCGTCGATCGCGCTTGCCTTGCTTGTGCATGCGTTGGCGGGCGCCCTGTGGGCGCTGCCGCTCTGGCTCATCGCCCTTTTCATCCTGCAATTTTTTCGCGATCCGCCGCGTCCCGTGCCCGCGGGCGAGAAGAATGTGCTCGCTCCAGCCGATGGGCGCGTGATCGCCATCGAACCGGCATTCGATCCATGGCTTGCGCGCGAGGCGCTCAAAATCAGCATCTTCATGAACGTTTTCAACGTGCATGCAAACCGCGCGCCGGTCGATGGCGTCGTGATGCAACGTTGGCGTCACGCGGGACGTTTCCTCAATGCCGCGCTCTCGAAGGCCTCCGAGCAAAACGAACGTTGTGCATTGCACATTCGCACCGATGACGGCCACGATGTGACGTGCGTGCAAGTGGCAGGGCTCATTGCACGGCGCATCCTCTGTTATGTCGGCCCAGGCGAACGGCTTAGCCGGGGCCAGCGCTATGGCTTTATTCGCTTCGGCTCTCGCGTCGACCTCTATCTGCCGCCCGAAGTGCATGTCAAGGTGGGCGTTGGCATGAAGGTCTATGCGACGACGAGCATCGTCGCCGAGCTGCCTTGACGCATTCTTTCAGCGAGGAGCTCAGAGGGCGCCCCGAGCAGGGCGTTTTTCTCTGGGCGAAAAGAGCGAAGAAGCCATCGCCCTCGGCGCCAGAATTTCCATAGACATGAGGCCCTTGGGCCTGCCGGGGTCTAGAATTATCTCTACAAATCATGAGGCGGGGAAATCGAAATGGGCGGACGCGACGACATTTCCTGGGATGAATTGAAAGCGATGATCCGGTCCCTGATCGAGCAGGGCAAGGAGACCGACCGGCGCATGCAGGAAACCGACCGGCGCATGCAGGAAACCGACCGGCGGCTCAAGCAACTCGAACGGCAACTGGGTGGGCTTGGCAACCGGCTGGGGCAATTCGTGCAAGACATGGTCGAGCCGGCGGTGGTGCGCTTGTTTCA
>JAOADW010000017.1 GCA_026417115.1 Rhodocyclaceae bacterium | reverse complement strand
CTCTCTGGTCTCGTGGGTTCGGAGATGTGTATAAGAGCCAGGGTGGGTGTCGTCGATGCGGCGCGACCAGAAGCCCGAGAGGCTTTCCTTGAGGGGTTCGGGTTTGCCAATGCCCTCGAAGGGGTGGCGCAAGCAGTCTTTGATCAGGGCGTTGATGCGCGTCAAGGACAGGCGGTGGGATTGGATTGAGGAGGCGCTGAAGTGATCGACTTCCAAAAACAATACGCCCTGTGGGATGAGTTTCTGACCGTCTGGCCCGCCTCGCGGCTGGCCACGATGACGCTTTTATCTAATCAGCATTGCGACGCCTCAGCGGCCTTTTCGTCCGTCATCGCGCCCAAGGAATCCGGGGCGGAAACGGTGTAGATCGTCTTAATCATTTGCGGTACACCTCCTTGCGGTTGCCGATGCGCACAACGAGGATGCGCAAAGCGCCGTCCTCGATACTGGCAACAATGCGATAGTCGCCAACGCGGTACTTCCAGAAGGCTCCCAGTTGGGAGCCTTTGAGGGCTTCGCCAATGCTGCGCGGGTCGTCGAGCTGGGCGACACGTTCGCGCAGAAAAGCGGTGATGCGCTTGGCAACAGCCTTGTCTAGTGCGGCCAAGTCCTTCTTGGCTTTATCGTCGAACTCAATCCGCCAGGCCAAGATCGCGCTCTACTTCTTCCAGCGTGTAGGTGCGGCTGCGGCCTGCGCGAATGTCGATCAAGCGTTGCTCTGCAAGGTACAAATCTTCGAGGTCGTCTAGGTACTCAAGGATGGCTTCGCGGGCATAGAAAGTCTTGGTGCGCCCGGTGGCCTTGGCTAGTGCTTCAAGGCGGTTTTCCACTTCGGCGGGCAGTCGGATTGCGAGCATGTTACGGCCCCTGTTCTGAAATATTATACAAGTATAGCACAACCTCCGCGCAACGGTAAGGCCGAAGGCCGCGCAGCAGGTTTTTCGAGGTGCCCGAACCTATCCCGCGATCTCGGCATAACCTCTTCTCGCGCGGACGGCCCTGATTCGCTTCACCTCGCGCATCGCTTCGTCCTCGCTCAAAAAAATCTGTCTCTTCGCGCCCCATCTGCGGTTATGCAACCCATACCAGCGCCTGAAAAGCACGAACGCGCCGAAGAGATCCCGCTCCAAGAGCAGGAGATAGCCACGTTCTTTGGTGAAAAACTCGATTCTCATGCCTGGCCTTTGAAATGCCGAACGACCAGCGCCGCCTGTTCCGCGCCGGCCTGCTGGCGGGACGCCACGAGCCGCTCGCAGCAGGCGCACTCAGCCATGCGCGACGGAATGAGCGGCAGATGAATGCCGGCGGCTGATGCGATCGAGCTCAACCCATAGTCTCTCATCGTCGGACTCCGTGTAGATCGAAGTGGTCGCAAGGCTTGCATGCCCAAGGAGTTTCTGAATCAGGTTGACGGGCACGCCGTCATTCCCAAGGTGACTGCCGCGCGTATGGCGGATCCAATGAACGCTGGCACGCGCAAGATGCTTGGCGTCCTCCAGCCGCCCCGCCTCCCGAAGCGAGGAGGCCGCTTCCTGGAAGAAGCTGCGCAGCATCTTGTAGAGGCTGCTGGCCGACACCCCAGAAAACCCATCCAGGGTGGCGATGAGCGGCGTTTCGGGCGGATTGGCGAGCGGATCGGCTGCAAGACCGCGGTAAGCGAGGTATTCGCGCAAGGCATCGAGGACGCTATCAGGAATCGGCACGGCGCGCCATTTACCGCCCTTGCCCAGCACCTTCAGCATCCAGCGCACGCCCAGGGAGTTGCGTAGCGGCATGGTATAGAGCCGACCGATCTTTGCATCGACGAGTTCCGACAGGCGCAGGCCGGTGGCGTAGGCAAAGGGCAACACAAAACGAAGCCGATGGACATGCGCATTCTCGGGCAAATGCGCAAGACGCTCGCACACGTATTCCCACTGCGCCCCGGAGAACACCCTCGCAAGCTCGATCTCCTCTGGCATGTCCTCGCGGGGGGCGAGTTTCTTGCCGACCGCATCCCAAGGATTGAAAGCGCAATACTGGACGCGCACCAGCCATTCGAACAGGCTGGAGAGGATCGTTAGCGCCTGGCGCACGCTCGCCGGAGACAGCGGGCCATCGAAAGGCCGCCAGTTTGGACTGAAGCGCGGCGTGTTGCGCGGGCCGATCCA
>JAOADW010000043.1 GCA_026417115.1 Rhodocyclaceae bacterium | reverse complement strand
TCCGCATCGACCGCCTCGGGCGGGACGCGGCTCATGACCCATCCAGGCGCAGGCGGTTTGGCCGAGAAACCACAGGAAACGCCCAGGTGGTTGGGATCGAAGATCTTGACTAGACGAGGGTTCTCGAGATCGTCGGCATAGACGATGCCGCAGTAGTCGTAGTGATGCTCACGCCTCAGCAACGCATCGATTTCGGCGATGAAGGCGGCGACTTCCGCCGCCGTGGCGGGCGCAGTCGGCACGGCCTCGCCAACGGCATAGAGATACCATCCCGCGGTCGGGTCGATGCGCGACCAGAAACGCTCGAGATCTTGCCACGTCAGCAGCGACCAGAGCCTGCCCGAATAAAGCGCGTGGAATTCGCTCACTCCGGACTCACGCAACGGCGCCATGTCGAAAGGTCACGCACCGCGCCCGTATCGGCCGAGGTCGCAAACAACGCATAGGCCTCGAGGGCCTGGGAGACTTCGCGCTGGCGGTTTGCCGGTTTCCACGCGGCGTCGCCTTTTGCGTCCATCGCGCGTCGCCGCGCCGCGAGCACCGCCTCATCGACGGCCAAATGAATGCGGCGGTTGGGAATGTCGATCTCGATGACGTCGCCTTCCTCGACGAGCGCAATGGTTCCGCCCGCTGCCGCCTCGGGCGAGACGTGACCGATCGAAAGCCCCGAAGTGCCGCCCGAAAACCGCCCATCGGTGATGAGCGCGCACGCCTTGCCAAGCCCCATCGACTTGAGATAGGAGGTCGGATAGAGCATTTCCTGCATGCCTGGCCCTCCTTTCGGCCCTTCGTAGCGAATGACGACGACATCGCCGGCACGAATCTTGCCACCCAGGATCTTCTCGACGGCTTCCTCTTGCGATTCGCAAATGCGCGCCGGTCCGGAAAAGCGCAAAATCGAGGGATCGACGCCGGCGGTCTTGACGATGCAGCCTTTCTCCGCGAGGTTGCCGAAGAGGACGGCCAGGCCGCCATCCTGCGAATAGGCGTGGGCGACGTCTCGGATGCAGCCGTTTTTGCGATCGAGATCGAGCGTGGGATAGCGTCGATCCTGGGAGAACGGCGTCTGCGTGGGCACGCCGCCTGGAGCGGCGCGGAAGAATTCATGTACCTTTTCATCCGCGCTGCGGCGCACGTCGCACAGGTCGATCTGTTCGCCCATCGTCGCATAGAGGACAGTCGGCGGATCGCGACGGATCAAGCCCGCACGCTCGAGCTCGCCGAGGATGGCCATGACGCCGCCAGCACGATGGACGTCTTCCATGTGGTATTGTGGCGTCGCGGGCGCGACCTTGCAGAGATGGGGAACGCGCCGAGAAAGCCGATCGATGTCGGCCATCGTGAAATCGACGCGTGCTTCGCGCGCAATGGCCAAAAGATGCAAGACGGTATTGGTCGAGCCGCCCATCGCGATGTCCAGCGTCATCGCGTTCTCGAAGGCATGCCGCGTGGCGATCGCGCGCGGCAGCGCTCTCTCGTCGCCCTGCTCATAATAACGCTTGGCGAGCTCGACGATGAGCCGGCCCGCCTTGACGAAGAGCTTGGCGCGGTCGGCATGTGTAGCCACAAGGGTGCCATTGCCCGGCAGAGCCAAGCCGAGGGCCTCGGCCAGACAATTCATCGAGTTGGCGGTAAACATCCCCGAACACGAGCCGCAGGTCGGACAAGCCGAGCGTTCCATGGCCGCCACCTCGCGATCGGAGTTGGCCGGATTGGCCGCTTCGATCATGGCGTCGATGAGGTCCACTTTGCGCAGCTTGCCCTGCCATCTGACTTTTCCGGCCTCCATCGGCCCGCCCGAGACGAATACCGTCGGGATATTGAGGCGCATCGCCGCCATCAACATGCCGGGCGTGATCTTGTCGCAATTGGAAATGCACACCATCGCGTCCGCGCAATGGGCATTGATCATGTATTCGACCGAGTCGGCGATGAGGTCACGGCTCGGCAAGGAATAGAGCATGCCGCCATGCCCCATGGCGATGCCATCGTCGATGGCGATGGTGTTGAATTCTTTCGCGACGCCGCCTGCAGCCTCGATTTCACGCGCGACCATCTGGCCGAGGTCGCGCAGGTGGACGTGGCCCGGCACGAACTGGGTAAAGGAATTGACGACGGCGATGATGGGTTTCTCGAAGTCTTCGTCCTTCATGCCGGTGGCGCGCCACAACGCGCGCGCGCCTGCCATGTTGCGTCCATGGGTCGTGGTGCGAGAACGATAAGTCGGCATCTTTTCCTCCTCAGGATGCGGCGAGCATGCGCTCGAGCGCGATTTTGGCATTTCTCGCTTCGTGCGGGGGCACCTCGATGCGATTGACGACCTCGCCCTGCGCGAGATTTTCCAGGCACCAGGCGAGATGTTGCGGGTCGATGCGCTGCATGGTCGAGCACATGCAGACCAGCCCCCCCATGAACTGGACGATCTTGCCTTCGGGCTTGACCTCCTCGGCCAAGCGCTCGACGAGATTGAGCTCGGTGCCGACGAGCCAGCGCGTCCCCGGCGGCGACTCCTTGACGACGCGGATGATGGTCTCGGTGGAGCCGACGACGTCGGCAGCGCTGCAGACCTCGAAGTTGCATTCAGGATGCGCGATCACCTTGCCCTCGGGATATTGGGCACGGAAGCGCTCGATCTGAGGCTTCTGGAACATTTGATGAACGCTGCAGTAGCCATGCCAGAGAATGATCTTGGCCGCGCGAATCTCTTCTACGGAAAGCCCTCCATTGGGCAGATCGGGATTCCAGACGGGCATTTGCGCAAGCGGAATGCCCAACTGGTGGCCGCTCCAACGCCCCAGATGCTGGTCCGGGAAAAAGAGCACCTTTTCTCGTTGCGCAAAGGCCCATGCGAGGATCTTTTTCGCATTCGAGGAGGTGCACACGATGCCGCCATGTTCGCCGCAAAACGCCTTGAGATCCGCGGAAGAATTGATATAGGTGACTGGCGTGACCGTCTCTTCCACGTCGAGCACGGCGGCAAGCTCTTGCCAGCACCGCCGCACCTTGGCGAGATTGGCCATGTCGGCCATCGAGCAACCGGCCGCGAGATCCGGCAAGATCGAGATCTGCTCCGGTCGCGAGAGGATGTCGGCGACTTCGGCCATGAAATGCACGCCGCAAAAGACGATGTATCGAGCCGTGGATTGGGCGGCAAGCCGTGACAGTTTCAATGAATCGCCGGTGAAATCGGCATGCCGATAGACATCGGCGCGCTGATAGTGGTGACCCAGAATCACGGCCTGGCTGCCGAGTCTTTCCCGTGCGGCACGAATGCGCGCTTGCGCTTCGGCATCGGAAAGATCGGCAAAAGCATCGAAAGGAATCGGCATGACGAGGCGGGATTACAATGCGAAGGCGTAAGTTTATCCCAGCCCTGCCCAAGCCTCATGAGCAAGCGCGATGCTCGTCCCGAGAATCCCGTCTTAGCCGGCGAAGCAGACGCCTTGCGCCGCTATGCCCGTGCGCAAAAGGCCACCTGGATTTCGGCCTGGATCAATCTCCTGCTCACCATCGCTCAGTTGATCGTTGGCTGGTTCTCGCACTCCCAGTCGTTGATCGCGCATGGACTCCACTCATTTTCCGATCTCGCTTCCGATTTCCTCGTGCTCTGGGCCAATCGGCAAGGCGCACATCCGGCCGATGCCGAGCATCCCTATGGCCATGCGCGCATCGAAACCGCCGCCACCCTTGCGCTTGGCCTCTCGCTCGCGGCCATCGGCGGCGGCATCTTGCTTTCGTGCGGCGAACAGCTCACGCGGCTTGCCGAAGTGCCGCCAGTCGAATGGCTCGCGCTTTGGGTCGCGCTCGCCACGCTCGTCGCCAAAGAAGCGCTCTTTCATTACCTGAAACGCATCGCCGAGGCTTTGCAGTCGAACATCTTGCTCGCCAACGCGTGGCATACGCGCGCCGATGCGGCATCCGCCCTGGTCGTGGCGATCGGCATCGCCGGCAGCCTGGCCGGCTTTCGTTTCCTCGACCTGCTGGCCGCCGTCTTGGTGGGCTTCATGATCCTGAAAATGGGCGTCGGCTTCGCCTGGGAAGCCATCCGCGAGCTCGTCGATACGGGGCTTTCCGCGCAGGAGGTCGAAGAAATTCGCGCCACGCTGGCGGCAACGCCCGGCGTTGTCGACCTCCATGCGCTGCGCACACGCCGCATGGCGCACAAAGCGCTGGTCGATGCCCACATCCGCGTCGATCCACGCATTTCCGTCTCGGAAGGCCACCGTATCGCCGAAAACGCACGACAGCGCGTGATCGAATCCCATCCTTTCGTCGCCGACGTCCTCGTGCATGTCGATGCCGAAGACGATTCCTCGCCCAAGCCCCATACGGCCCTCCCCACACGCGCCGAACTCGAAAGCCAGGTGCGTGAACTCATCGGCCCGGACACCCCCCCTCTGACGCGCCTGCTGATCCATTACCTGGGCGATCAAGTCGAAATCGAGGCGTTCTTCGCCTCGGCCTTCGCGCCGGGCGGCCTCATGCACGTAGAAAAAAGGCTCAAAGCGCAGCTTGAGCGTTTTCCCTGGATCAGTCGCATCACCCTGCATGTGCAGATCAGCATTACGCACCAAAATAGTGCGCTCTCTACGCAGAATGCACCATAATGATGCATTCAGGCCTTAGGCTTCCGAGAAAAAACCCGGGCGAACCCCTTTCCTTGAGTCCGCAGACACGCGTTCCCCTCGCCTGCGGATGACGCCAGAGGGAATTTCCCCAGGCTGGCATGACTGCTGCTAACATCTCGCGTCGTTTTTCCCAATCTCAGAGGAGCCTGTCCATGACCCCCCAAGATGTGATGAAGCTGATCCAAGACAAAGAAGTCAAATTCGTCGACTTGCGCTTTACCGATACGCGCGGCAAGGAGCAGCATGTCAGCGTGCCCGTCAAGGCTTTTGGCATCGAAAAGTTCGAAGACGGCCACGCCTTCGACGGCTCCTCGATCGCAGGCTGGAAAGGCATCCAGGCGTCCGACATGCTCTTGATGCCCGATCCGGCCACGGCCTTCATCGACCCCTTCATGGACGAAACCACGCTGGTGCTCACCTGCGACGTCGTCGAGCCTGCCGATGGCAAGGGCTATGACCGCGACCCTCGCTCAATCGCCAAGCGCGCCGAAGCCTATCTGAAAAGCACGGGCTTGGGCGATGTCGCCTATTTCGGTCCCGAGCCCGAATTCTTCATTTTCGACTCGGTCGAATGGAAGGTCGATATGTCAGGCTCCTATTGCAAGGTGTTTTCCGAAGAAGCTGCGTGGGCCTCGGCAGAAAAATTCGAATCCGGCAACATCGGCCACCGGCCGGCCGTCAAGGGCGGCTATTTCCCAGTGCCGCCCGTCGATAGCCTCAACGACATCCGCGCCGCGATGGTGCTCGCGCTCGAAGAATGCGGCGTTCCCGTCGAAGTGCATCACCATGAGGTGGCGACGGCCGGACAGTGCGAAATCGGCACCAAATTCAACACGCTCGTGCGTCGCGCCGACTGGACGCAAATCCTCAAATATGTCGTGCACAACGTCGCGCACAGCTATGGCAAGACCGCGACCTTCATGCCCAAGCCGATCGTCGGCGACAATGGCTCCGGCATGCACTGCCACCAGTCCGTATGGAAAGACGGCAAGAACCTCTTTGCCGGCAATGGCTATGCGGGACTGTCGGAATTCGCGCTTTACTACATCGGCGGCATCATCAAGCATGCACGCGCATTGAACGCCATCACCAACCCCGGCACGAATTCCTACAAGCGCCTCGTGCCTGGCTTCGAAGCGCCCGTGAAGCTCGCCTATTCCGCACGCAACCGCTCGGCCTCGATCCGCATCCCGTTCGTGCAATCGGATAAGGCGCGCCGCATCGAAGTGCGGTTCCCCGATCCCACCGCCAACCCCTATCTCGCCTTCGCCGCCATGCTGATGGCGGGCCTCGATGGCGTGCAAAACAAAATCCACCCGGGCGATCCCGCCGACAAGAATCTCTACGACCTGCCGCCCGAAGAAGACGCGAAGATCCCGACGGTATGCTCCTCGCTCGATCAGGCGCTCGAGCACCTCGACAAGGACCGCGAATTCCTCACGCGTGGAGGGGTGTTCTCGAACGATTTCATCGATGCCTACATCGAACTCAAGATGGAGGAAGTCACCAAGTTCCGCATGACCACCCATCCCGTCGAATACGAAATGTATTACTCCCTTTGAGGACAGGGCGCTTGGGGGAAAAGGGACGGATGGCTGCCGTCCCTTTTTTGTTTTCGCCAGCCGCGCTACACTGTTGGCATGAAAGCACGCCTTGGTTTTCTGCTCGTCATCGGATGCGTCGTGCCGGCTACGGCCGATACCCTATACAAATGCACGACGGCGGAGGGGCGCATCGTCTATACGAATCAAAAGGTCCCTGGCAATTGCCTGGTCGTCTCGCAAGACAAACCCGTGTCGACTTTTTCGCCACCGCCGATGAAACCCCGACAGGCTACACCCGCAGACTTTCCGCGCGTCGAGAGCGCCCAACAACGTTCACGCGATGCCGAACGACGCACCATTTTGGAGCAGGAGCTGGCCAACGAGGTGCGCATGCTCGAAGCTGCCCGCAAGAACTTGCAGGAGCAAGAGGCCATCATCGCGCCCGAAGATCGCATCATGGGCGGCGGCGTCAATCTTGCGCGGCGCGAGGAGCGCCTCAGGGAGCTGCGCGAAAAGGTGCAGCTCCACGAACGCAATATCGAAGCGCTGAAAAAAGAACTCGCCAATTTGAAATGAAAGCCGGCGCGTTTTTTGCGTCGTGCGCCGCATGGTGCTTTCGATGGAACACCCCCTTCCTGCGTTTGCCGGTCTGGATTTGTTGGCGACGGCCGTGATGGTGCTCGACGAGAGATTCCACATCCAGTATATGAATCCCGCGGCGGAAAATTTATTTGCCGCGAGCGCGAAAAGCTGGACAGGCAAGCCCATCGCCGCCCTACTCGGCATGCCTTCGCCTTTGGCGGCGGCCCTCGAGAACGCCCTCGTCAAGCGCTGGAGCTATGCCGGCCATGACATTGCTTTCGGTTGCGGCCCCGAGCGCACGTTGCGCCACCTCGATTGCACCGTCACGCCAATCGAGATGAAGCCCGCACGGCTCTTGCTCGAATTTCGTCCCGTCGACCGTCAGTTGAAGACCACGCGCGAAGAACGCGAGGCCATTGAGCTGCGTGCGCATCAAGAAGTCGTACGCAGCCTCGCCCATGAGATCAAGAATCCCTTGGGTGGCATCCGCGGCGCCGCACAGTTGCTGGACGCCGAGCTCTCCAGCCAGGAAACGACGCGTGCGTTGCGGGAATACACGGCCGTCATCATCGAGGAAGCCGATCGGTTGCAGGCGCTCCTCTCCCGCCTGCTTTCCTCCCATCGTCAGCTCACGCCGGCGCCGGTCAACATCCACGCCGTGCTCGACCGCGTCGCACGCCTGGTGCAGGCCGAATTCCCCGGCATTGCGATTCGCCGCGACTACGATCCTTCTTTGCCGGAATTGCTCGGTGACGGCGAGCAATTGATCCAGGCCTTGCTCAACATCGCGCGCAATGCAGCCGAAGCTCTCGCCGGCAAAGGCGAGATCATCTTCTCCACACGCATCTCGCGTCAAGTCACGCTCGCCAAGCGCCGTTACCCCCTCGCCATCGAGGTGCGCATCATCGATCACGGCCCCGGCATCCCCGACGAGATTCGCGACCGTTTGTTCTATCCCCTGGTTTCCGGCCGGCCAAGCGGCACGGGGCTGGGACTCGCCTTGGCGCAAACCATCGTCCTTCAGCATCACGGCGCCATCGAGGTCGATTCCCGGCGAGGCTATACCGCCTTTTCGGTGCGCCTGCCGATCGCGCATGAGAAAGGAACGTCATGAGCGTCTGGATCGTCGATGACGACCGTTCGATCCGCTGGGTCTTGGAGAGAGCCTTCGAGCGTGAAGGCATCCCTCATCGCAGCTTCGCGAGCGCCGAAGAGGTCTTGGCGTCTCTTTCGGAAGGCCACCGGCCCCAAGCGATGATCTGCGACATCCGTATGCCGGGCAAATCCGGCCTGGATTTGTTGAAATCCCTCAAGGAGGGCGACGCCGCCTTCCCCGTGATCGTCATGACCGCCTATTCCGATCTCGATTCGGCGGTCGCGGCGTTTCAGAGCGGCGCCTTCGAATATCTGCCCAAGCCCTTCGATGTCGACCAGGCCGTCGCCCTTGTCAAACGCGCGCTGGCCGAAAGCGGCCGGCCTGCCCGCTTGGCCACGGAAGAGACCGTGGCGCCGGAAATCCTCGGTCAGGCGCCGGCGATGCAGGAGGTTTTCCGCGCCATCGGACGCCTCGCGCAATCGACGGCCACGGTCTTGATCACGGGCGAAACCGGCACTGGGAAAGAGCTCGTGGCGCGCGCCCTCCATCGTCATAGCCCACGCAAGAATGGTCCCTTCGTCGCGCTCAACATGGCGGCAATACCCCGCGATTTGCTCGAATCGGAGCTCTTCGGCCATGAAAAAGGCGCCTTTACTGGCGCACTCGCGCAACGACGCGGCCGCTTCGAAGAAGCCGCCGGGGGCGCGCTCTTCCTCGATGAAATCGGCGACATGCCGGCCGAACTCCAGACACGCCTGTTGCGCGTACTTTCCGATGGCCGCTTCTACCGCGTCGGCGGGCGTGAGCCACTCGTCGCCAACGTCCGCATCATCGCCGCCACCCACCAGAATCTCGAGGAGCGCGTGCGCCAAGGATTGTTCCGCGAGGATCTCTACCATCGGCTCAATGTGATTCGTCTGCGGCTTCCTCCCTTGCGCGAGCGGCGCGAAGACATCCCGCTGCTTGCGCGCCATTTCCTCGCGCGCAGCGCCAAAGAGCTCGGCGTTGAGGCAAAACACCTCTCGCCCGCTGCGCTCGAGGTGTTGACCGCTGCCCCTTGGCCTGGCAATGTGCGGGAGCTCGAAAATCTCTGCCAATGGCTGACCGTGATGTCGCCCGCGCAAACGATCGAGCCCGAAGATTTGCCCGAAAAGCTGCGCGAGGCGAGTGCGCAGCCTCCAGCGTACGATTGGACGAGCCTTCTGGCCGCCGCTGCCGATACGCTGCTTACCCGGCAACCTGGTCAGGCCTGGGAGCGCCTCGTTTGTCAATTCGAGCGCACGCTGATCGAACGTGCGCTCGCCGCCACTGGCGGGCGGCGCATCGAGGCCGCCCAGCTTTTGGGCATCGGCCGCAACACTTTGACGCGTAAAATCCAGGAACTGGGCCTAGCCGCGAAGGAATCGACCTAGTGCTCTCCCCCCACGCGATCGTCGAGGCTCTGGGCGAGCAAGCGCCTCGCTTCGACCTCGAGTATGTCGAGGTCTGCCCCTCGACCAACGATCTCTTGCTCGCCAAGGCGCAGGCTGGCGCGCGCGCAGGCAGTGTCGTGATCGCTGCACGCCAGACTGCAGGCCGAGGGCGCCGCGGGCGCCGCTGGTTTGCCTCCCCCGGCGCGAGTCTGACGTTTTCTCTGCTCTGGCATCTTCCGCCTCGCCGTTCGCCTGCTGGCCTTTCCCTCGCCGTTGGCGTGGCGCTGGCCCAAGCCCTGGAAGAGGCCGGCGAAACCGACATTCTCCTGAAGTGGCCGAACGATCTTTTGCGCGCCGGCAGGAAAATCGGCGGCATCTTGATCGAACTTTGCGGCAACAGGCCGCTTTCCGCCGTCATCGGCGTCGGCCTCAATCTCGCTTCGACGGCTGCCTGCCCCGCAGAAATCGCCGCCACCGCCGGCACACTCGAGAAGCCTCATGAGCCCAATCGATTACTGGCGCACTTGCTGATTGCATTGGCCTGCGCGGGCGAACGATTCGAGCGCCAAGGGTTTTCCGCTTTTCACGCCGAGTTTGCGCGACGGCATGCCTTCACGCATCGGCCCATCAAAGTGGTCAGCGACGATGGCAGCGCACGCATCGGCCTCTGCCGCGGCGTCGATGAAGAGGGCGCATTGCTCCTTGAGGAAAATGGCGTCCTTGTACGCTTCTTCGCAGGCGACGTCAGCCTAAGGAGCCTGTGATGCTGTTATGCCTCGACGCGGGCAACAGTCGGCTCAAATGGGGACTTCATGACGGCGCCGATTGGCAGGCGATGGGCGCCCTCGAGCATGCGGAAATGAACTCCTTGCTCACCCTCCTGCCGTGTCAGCCCGAGCGCATCCTCGCCTGCAACGTCGCCGGCGAGCGCGTTGCAGAGCGCATCGAGGCCTTGGCGCAGCGCATGCATGCGCCGCTAGGCTGGTTTTTCAGCCGCGCCCA
Organism: Rhodocyclaceae bacterium; assembly: GCA_026417115.1. GTDB lineage: Bacteria > Pseudomonadota > Gammaproteobacteria > Burkholderiales > Rhodocyclaceae > Sulfuricystis. The sequence continues at coordinate 5,740 of JAOADW010000043.1, read as the reverse complement.
CTGCGTGGGCGTCACCAATGGTTATGCAGAACCCGAAAAACTGGGCGCCGACCGCTTCGCCGCGCTGATTGCGGCGCATGCGCTCGCGGACGGCGACAAGCTCGTCGTGCTGGCCGGCACGGCCACCACGCTCGACCTCTTGCGTGGGGATGGCCAGCACCTCGGCGGCGTGATCTTGCCTGGCGGCGAGCTCATGCGGCAAGCGCTTGCGCACGGCACGGCGGGGCTCCCCCTCGCAAGCGGCAGCTATCGCGCCTTGCCGACAAACACACAAGACGCCATCACGAGCGGAATCCTCGAAGCCACCGTCGGGGCGATCGAACGCCTCGCCCAGCGTTTCGCCAGTTACCCGGACATCCTCGTGATGCTTTCCGGCGGCGCGGCCGAGACGCTGCGCCCCTTGCTGCGCCTACCTTGCCGCCTGCACGCCTCACTGGTGCTCGAAGGGCTGAAGGTCTTCGCCCTTACTTCGCCGTCGGTGGAGTAGGCGCGCTGGCAGCAGGCTTGGCCGCCGCGCCTGCCTTTTTCGGAGGCGGCGTCTTCGCTTTGGGCGGCTCGGCAGCCGCCGGCGCAGCCGCCACGCCGCTTCCTTTGTAATTCTTGTCGATTTCCCAGACGAGTTTTTGCACGAGCCGCTGCACCATGCCATCGAGCGTGAGTCCACCTTGGGCTGCCTGTTGGAACCCCAGCACGCTGGCCGCCTTCGCGCCCACCTCCATCTTCTCCTCAGCATAGCCGGTCGCGACCTGTTCGGCGGTATTGGCATCCATGATCTTGAAACGCATACCAATGAGCCACACACCGGTGCCTTCCTCGGTCTTCACCGAGGCCAAGGCCTGCCCCACCGCATGGCTTTCGCGACTCCCTCCCAAGGTGCTGACGATCTGTCCAAGCGCGCGGCCATCGAAGCCTTGCTGCGCCTGCGCCACCTGCTCGGCCTTCAGGATGTCGAATTTGACCACCCAGCGCGTGGTCTTGAGTTTTCCCTTCTGCAAAAGCTTCCGCGCCGCATTGGCATCCCCCAGCGTATAGGCGAGCTGGAATTCGTTGAGCAAAGGTCCCAGATCGGCGCGTTCGAGCACGCCGAAGTTCGCGCGCGCAAGCTCGAGTTCGGCATAGTCGGCGATGTTGTTCGGCCCGAAACGTTGGGTGAAGGTGGCGTTGTTGCTCTTGATCTCCCCGGGAATCACGACCAGGCTTGGGCCGCGAATGGCTGCGTTTTCGTATTCGATCGGCTTGTAGAGCGCCTTGTCGGCAAGCTCGTTGGCTTTTTCCGAACTGCCCGAACCTGCCGTCGGCGAAGGGTTGTTCGCGTCCGCCTCCTTTTTCACCGGCAAGCTCTCCATACATGCCGACAGCATGAAAAGTAAGAATGCCGACTGCCACCACTTCATTGAGCTCCCCCTTTTTCGCAAAACAACCCTCAGTCCGCACAATAATCGCCAAACAGGCGTCCGATCACCTCTTCACTCTTTTCGTCCCATACGGCGCGGATCGCCTGCTGCCGGTTGCTGCCCGCAAAGCTTGCGCCATAGACCGAGGTCGAGGACACCGCATTGCCGTTTTTGAGCAGCAACGTGAAATCCGCGGTCAAATCGACTTCGTTGATGCCCAGGATGCGATTGACGCCTTGCGTGCCCACGACCTTGCCGCGCACGACGAAATCCGCGCCCGCGCGATTCGCCACGAGTTTGACGCCGATGCTCCGCAGCTTCGCTTCGAGCGCTTGTCGAATCGCCTCGCCCCCGCCGCTGCTATCGGCCAATTGTATGAACGCTTTTTTGTTGCGGATTGCGTCTCGGCAGGAAATCGACAAAAACTCCGCCGCCTTCATGGGGGCCGCAGGCTCGTGGTCGGAAAACTTGAAGCCACCCGTGGCCGCGACGACGCCGCCACTCGCCCGGGTCGCAGGCGTTGCCGCGCGCTGGCCACCCTCGACGAACACGCCTCCTTTCGCAGATGCGCTCGGCTCTTGGGCGGTGCGCGCATCGAGTTTGGCCACCTGCGTTTGCTTCGCGCGCAGCGCTTCCAGGCGGCTTCTCGCCAAAGCCGCGAACTTGCCATTGGGATATTGCGCGAGGTAGGACTCATAATCGGCGCTGCTTTCGGATTGCGCGATGCTGTTCCAGTAAGCAAGCTCGATGGCGGCTTCATCGGCTCCGCCCTTGGCCATAGGAGGCGGCACGAAATAGAGGTCGGCGCCCTTGAGACTGGATTCTTCACGCGGCGACTGGCGTCGTCCAGCGATGCGCTCGGATTCGAGCTCCACGGCTTCGCGCGTGCGCTTGAAGACTTGCTCGACGGTAAGCCCCGGCACCTTGACGTTCGCCATCAAATGCTTGGTGTAAAGCCCGTTGCGATCGGTGCCGTCGAGCGCTTCGGTGCCTGGCGCGGTGGAAAAAGCGATCAAGGAACCCGATGGCGCATCCATCGGCGCAAGCCCCCGCGACTTGAACGAGCGGGTCTTGATGAAGGGATTGTTGCGACAGGCATCGAGGATCACGACATTGGCGCGATTCCTCGCTTCTTCCATGTAGCGCAGCACGAGATTGGCCGGCACGGCGTTTTTCTTCACCTCATCCTCGTTGCGTATCGGCACGCCCACCGGCAAGAGGTAATTCTCGCCTTCCACCTGCACGCCATGTCCCGCAAAGTAGAACAGCGCGATACCATCGTTGTTGCGAATCTGCTCGCCGAAATTGCGAATCGCCTGCATCATCGCCTCTTGGCTCTGGTTGGTCAGCACCCTCACTTCGAAGCCGATGTCCTTGAGCACTTTGGCGAAATCACTCGCATCATTGACGGGATTGTCGAGCGGCGCCATCTGGTACGCGGCATTGCCAATCAGGAGCGCATAGTTTTTCGCGCTCGCAAACGACGCGACTCCCCATGCGCACAACAGGCACAATAGAGTCATCAGGCGTGTCATGACTGGCCCTCCCGGCATCGTGAATAGACAAAGGATAGCCGATCAACGCAGGCCGAACAAATATTCGCCGCCTTCGACGTGACCGGCAGAGACCACGGCGCCATATTGGGGCTGTTGAGGGTATTCCCGCGTCACGCCACGATGCACCGTTTGCCAGATTTCATGTCCCGGCGCGAGGCCGCCCGCGCTTTGCAGGGCGCGAATCAGATTCCACGCGAAAATCGAATGCCCTTCCTTGCCCTCGTCCGAGACGGGCTCTTCGTCGCCAGAGGTCATCACCAACACGGAACGACGACGCAGGATTTCATCGGGCTGCAGCGGCCCGATCTTGGTCAATCTTTTCTCTCTCGCCAACGAGCCCGAAAAACAAGAATCGGAGACCAAGATGATTTGCCGAGCAGGGATCGCAGCCAGGAGGCGGGCGATGTCGTCGTTCGAAATCCAGCCCCGCGCCGTCTTCACCGAGGCATCGACGGGGATCCAAAAACCCATCTGGGTATCGTCCATTTGATAGCCGTGGCCAGCATAGAAAATCAACACCGAGTCCTCGGGCTTTGCCTCCGAGGCCAAACGGTTCAAACGACTAATGATCGTCTGCTTGCCGGCATCCTCGATAATCGTCGCCTCGTAGCCAAAGCGTTCCCGTAAAACTTGGCCGATCCTTCTGACATCGGCAATCGGCGTATCGAGCGGCGGAATCGGCGGCTGATAGCCATTGTTGCCAATCAGCAGCGCAAGCCGCCGGCCAATCGGCGCAGCTGGAACATGGGCTGCCGCTTTCGCGACTTCTTGAGGCGCCGAGGGCCCTTCGGCGGCTGCCGGCTGCGCAGGCGAAACGGTCGCCACCGGCGGCGCCAGGCATTCTGCCGCCTTCGGCTGCACGCCGGACGGGCAGAGGGGCACATCGGCCGCCTGCGGATTCTTGCGCAGCTCCTCGAGCGCTTCCCGGTAGAGCAGGGTTCTCGCCTGGTGCCGCTGCAACAGCATCGCTTGAAACTGCGCCATCCCGGGGGGGCCGCCAAAGAACAAGGGCGGCAGAGGCTGCGCGCAGAGGGAGCCGACGAATCCCATGAGCATGCAGAGAGTTACCTTTGTCTTCATGGCATCTCCTCGATCAAACTCAGCGCACGACGGATCGGCCAACAGGCATGATCGGCGTCCGGCCATTCGAGATAATCGCCGCCTTTCGCTGCCACATAGGCTCGCACGCTGGCAGCCGGCACGATCGGATCTCGACCACCGGCAACGTGGATCGCCGTTTGCGAAAGCGGCGCCTCAGCAAGCGGATCCAAGCCCGACAGCGGCGTGAGCATTTGGCTTTGAGTCCATAAGGATAGCGCGAGCGGGGACATCAAGGTCAGCACGGCGGAAACATCGTGCCGACGCGCGGCCAACAAAACCGCCATGACGCCCCCGCCAGAATGGCCGACGAGGCGAAGCCGGTCTGCGCCACTTTCCTGCTTCAAGGCGTCGAGCGCGCGATCGAGCGCCTCCACGAGTTCAGGGCTGAAACGCCGCCGCGTCCAGTGTTCGATCCGACAAGCGGCATTCATTTCAAATTGGCAAGGCCGCCCGAGATAGGCCACGGCCCCGGGGATTTCGCGCGCCAATGCAAGCGCGAGGCTATAGTCGGGCGTGGGATCGGCCGGCGGCCACTGAGGAGAAAACCACGCCGCGCCATCGCCCTCGATGACGACGGTGAGGGTTCGTCCCTCATGCCCACGCAGCCAAGCATGGACCGGGAACCCTGCACTCAAGATGCGCCGATGTGACATGCCTGCTTCGGCTAGCCTCTGCGCGAGGCCTTGGCGATCGGCGACAGGCACGCCGCAGGCACATCCTGCCAGCAAAAAGGCCGCGAGCAAAGCTGCGGCCTTTTGCCTTCGACTCATCCGCGCATCAGAAGCGGATGCCGATGTTGGCGATCAGGCGGTAGTTGTCCTGGTTCGAACGGCCGAACTCTTGCTCGAAGGCAACCCCACCCGTGACCCCTGTGCTCACCGAGAGGAAATGCGCGCCCAACGAAAGCTGCCAGGCATCTTTGCCAATCGGATTCGACGCACCCGCCAAACTCGAGGCGCGTCGCTCAGTCAAATAGGTCAAACCCAAATAGGGCATCACCCCTTTCATCCACCAGCTCGCTTGCACACCCAGCCGCCACTGATCGAGCTTGCCTTTGGCCGCCGTCCCCGGCTGCGCCACGCCGGCGATTTTGGCGGCATCGTAATCTTCTTCACCGTGGTACCAACCCAGACGTCCCGCAACCTGGGTCTCGCCAAACCACTGGGCATAGTTGAGATTGACGCCGGCGAACCAGCGATCCGCCTCGGCGCGCACGTTGCCGGTTTGTGAAAGCTCGCCCTGCCCCCACCCCAACGACGCATCGAGCGCCCATTGCTTGGACAGCGAAACGCCCAGATAGGGTGCCAGCGCATAGCCCTTGTTCGTGAGATTGTTCTGCAGCGCGCCATTGGCATGGCTGCTGCCAGTGGCGCGGTCGAAAGACGCCGAAAGGCCCACCGCCATCGTCGGCGAAAGCATCGTATCCACGCCCACCGTCGTGGTCACCGCATCGCTGTCGATGTTGATCTTGCTCGCTGCAGGCGCAGGTCGCATGAAATCCTGCTCGGTCGTATTGCCGGTGACATTGCCCCAGGCGTTCCAGCGCTTGCCGGGTGTTGCGGCGGCAAGGCCTACGCCGGAAGAAGCCAAAAAGGCTGGCGGCAAAGCCAGAAAGCGCGCCGTCAGGGCGTTCGTGATCGCATTCATCTGCACAAACGACGTCTGGCTGATCGAGAGGCTGGAAGCTTG
>JAOADW010000037.1 GCA_026417115.1 Rhodocyclaceae bacterium | reverse complement strand
CCTCTCCGAGCGCGCTGGCGCCGCAGACGCCGCCGTGCGCTGCGTCGCATCCCTCTCGATTCCCGCAATGACCCAGCGGCTGCTCGCGCTTTACGCGCGGCTGGGCTTACCCCTACCCGCCCACGCCGTATAATTTGCATTTGCTTTCGTGCGACCCTGATGCAATTCACGACAGCCAGCGAGACGGCCAATCCCCGCGCGATACCCCTCGACCAACTCAAGCGCGCGCTCGTGATCAAACTGCGTCACCATGGCGACGTACTGCTCGCCTCGCCCGTCTTCACCGCACTCAAACACGCCGCGCCCCATTGCGAAATCGACGCCCTAGTCTATGCCGAAACGGCCCCCATGCTCGCCGGCCATCCGGCGGTCAGTCGGCTGTTTGCAATCGACCGGCAATGGAAGCGCCTCGGCTGGCGGCGCCGCATCCATGCAGAGCTGTCCCTCTTACATGACTTGCGCGCCCGCGACTATGATATAGTCATTCATCTCTGCGTCCACCGACGCGGCGCCTGGCTTGCTCGCCTGCTACGTCCGCGCTGGTCAGTGGCGCCGCGGCATCGGGGAGATTTTTGGGCGAATAGTTTCACACACTTCTATGCCGCACAATCCCGGCCCGACCGGCATACGGTGGAATCCAACCTGGATGCGCTGCGCGCCCTAGGCATTGAGCTGCACGAGGAGGACAAGCGGGTGACGATCGCTTCTTCCGCCGAGGAGATCGCGCGCATCGACGCGCTATTGACGGCGCATGGCTTTAGGGCGAGGAAATTCGTCCATATCCATCCTACCTCGCGTTGGACTTTCAAATGCTGGCCAATGGATCGCTTTGGCCCGCTCGTGCGCAAGTTCTCGCGGGCAGGCTGGCCGGTGGTGCTCACGAGCGCGCCGGATGCGCGCGAACGCGCCATGGTGCGTGAGCTTCTTGCGCATTGCGCCACCTCAGGAACGGACACCGAGGCCAAAGATCCCGCGCCCATCCTCGATCTCTCTGGCCAGCTTACGCTCTCCGAACTCGCGGCGCTGGCTGGCCGCGCGCGCCTATTCGTGGGCGTCGACTCAGCGCCCATGCACATCGCGGCGGCGCAGGCCGTGCCTGTCGTTGCGTTGTTTGGACCCTCGGGGGAAAAAGAATGGGCGCCCTGGCGCACCCCTTCTCGCCTCGTCGTCTCTGCCCTTCATCCCTGTCGGCCCTGCGGCCAAGACGGCTGCCAAGGCACCAAGATCAGCGCCTGTCTGACGACCATTCCGGTCGACGCCGTTTGGCAGGCGTGTTGCGAACTCCTCGAGGAAACTGCGCCGTGAGACGACGCAATAAGAAAAAAGCGCGCGCATACCCCGCCGGCATCACAGAAAGCGCCGATCTCTATCGACGCCTGCTGACCTACGTCAAACCTTATTGGCATGCTTTTGCGCTCGCGATCCTCGCGACGGCCTTGCTCGCCGCCACCGAGCCCCTCTTCCCCGCCTTGATGAAGCCCTTGCTCGACAAAGGCTTCGCGGGCAAGCCACGGGATGACCTCTGGCTTGCGCCCTTGGCCATCATCGGATTGTTTCTGCTCCGCGGTATCCTCTCCTTCGCAAGCGGCTATTTGATGGCCTGGGTCTCGAACAAAGTCGTGCTCGACTTGCGCAACGCCTTGTTCCAGCGTGCGCTCGCGTTGCCCGTGCGCTATTATGACAACCAGAGCACGGGCGTTTTGATCTCCCGCATCACCCACGACGCCGGCAACGTCACCGGCGCGGCTACTTCGACGCTGGTCGTTCTCATCCGCGACAGCCTTTCGATCGTCGGTCTGCTCGCCTGGATGTTCTGGCTCAATTGGCGACTCACGCTGGTCGCGCTCGCCGTCGGGCCAGCGATCGCGCTCATCGTGCGCGCTTTCAGCAACCGCCTGCGACGTGCAAGCCGCGGCTCCCAGCGGGCGATGGGAGAGATGACGCGCATCCTCGAAGAGGCTTTTTCTGGCCAGAAAATCGTCAAGATCTTCGGCGGCCAAGCCTATGAGAGCGCACGCTTTTACGCCGCCAACCAAGCGCTGCGCGGGCAGGCCATGCGCCATGTCGTGGCTGCGGCGGCCATCGTGCCGATGGTTCAGATCTTCACGGCAGCCGCACTGGCGATCGTCATCTATGTGGCGCTCCTGCAGTCGGCGGATCAGCAAACCACGGTTGGCGGCTTCGTTTCTTTCATCACTGCGATGCTCATGCTGCTTGCGCCGCTCAAGCACCTGGCCGACGTCAATGCGCCGCTGCAACGCGGACTCGCCGCGGCGGAAAGCGTTTTCCAGCTGCTCGACGAGGCCCCGGAAGAAGACCGCGGCGAGCGGGAGATCGAGCGCGCGCAGGGGCGCCTGCGTTTTGAAAATGTCAGCTTCCGCTACCCGGGCAGTCGCCGGCGCGCGCTCGAGGGCGTCAGCCTCGACATCGTGCCAGGCGAAACCATTGCGCTCGTAGGCCCTTCCGGCAGCGGCAAGACTACGCTCGCCAACCTGATCCCCCGTTTCTATCCGCTCGAGGAAGGGCGCATCTTGCTTGATGACGTGCCGATCGAGGAAATCCGCCTTGCCTCGCTGCGCGGGAACATTGCGCTCGTGAGCCAAGACATCGTGCTCTTCAATGACACGGTCGCCGCCAACATCGCCTATGGCGCCCTCGCCAGCGCCCGCTTTGAGGCGATCGAAGCCGCCGCGCGTGCCGCCCATGCGGACGAATTCATCCGCCTGCTGCCGCAGGGCTATGACACGCCCATCGGCGAAAAAGGCGTCAAGCTCTCCGGCGGCCAGCGCCAGCGGCTGGCCATCGCGCGCGCCCTCCTGAAAGACGCGCCGATCCTGATCCTTGACGAAGCCACTTCGGCGCTCGACGCAGAATCGGAAAGGCAAGTGCAGACGGCGCTTGAGCGTCTCATGCGCGGGCGCACAACCCTCGTGATCGCACATCGCTTGTCGACCATCGAAAATGCAGACCGCATCGTAGTGTTGGAACGAGGCCGCATCGTCGAAATGGGGCGACACGGCGAGCTTTTGGCCCGCGATGGCCTCTATGCGCAGCTCTATCGCCGGCAGTTCCAGGAGGCGCACGCGTGAGAATCGTCCATACTGAATCATCATGCGGCTGGGGGGGGCAGGAGATACGCATCCTCGAAGAGGCACAGGGCCTGAGCGAACGCGGCCACGACGTGCGGATCCTTTGCCCCAGGCAATCGTGCATTTATGAAGAAGGAAGCAAGCGTGGCGCGCCGGTATATGCGGTGCCCATTGCACGGAAAAACTTACAAGGGCTCTTGGCGCTGCGCACCTGGATGGTCTCTCATCGCCCCGATGTCGTCAATGTCCATAGCTCGACCGATGCCTGGTTGGTGGCGCTTGCTGCACAAACATTACGCGCCGCCCCGCCGATCGTGCGCACACGTCATATCTCGGCCGCCGTTCCGGACAATGCCGCTACGCGATGGTTGTACAACAAGGCAATGCAGCATGTCGTCACGACGGGTGAGGCTATACGCCGGCAACTGATAGCTGCGACCGGCATCGATCCCGCACGCGTCACCTCGGTGCCTACGGGTATCGATCCTCAGCGCTTTGCGCCTGCCGACTATGAGCAGCGCATAGCCTTGCGCCAGCGCTTAGGGCTCGATCCCGACGGCGTGTATATTGGGATTCTGGCCACCTTGCGCAGCTGGAAAGGCCACTTAGACTTGCTCGAGGCGTTTGCCTTGGCGCGCCAGACAGGTTGGCGGCTCTTGCTCATTGGCGATGGCCCCATGCGCGGGCCTATCAGCCAGCGGATTGCTGAGCTCGGTCTTTGCGCGCACGCGCGCCTTGTCGGCCAGCAAGAACGGCCAGAAGAATGGCTACGGGTGCTCGACGTCTTCGCCTTGCCCTCTTATGCCAATGAAGGCGTTCCGCAGGCCCTCGTGCAAGCCATGCTGACTGCGTTGCCGATCGTGACGACACCGGTTGGCGCCATTCCCGAAGCCGTGTCGCAAGACGTGACGGGGCTTCTGGTGCCGCCACGCAGCCCACGATCGCTTGCTGACGCCCTTCGGCAACTCGTGATGGATAAAGACCGTGCAGTTCGTCTTGGCACCATGGCGCGCGTCGAGGCGCTCGAAAAATTTTCGAAAGCGGCGATGCTCGACCGCATGGAAACCATTTTTCGCACGGCGATGAGCACACAAAGTGTTTGACTGGACGAAGGTATCGGACGACCCCAACCATCCAACGTCGCGGGCGGCGATGCGCATGCTTTTGCCAAGGTTGCGTCAAATTCATCCCGACGTGGATCTGACCGGCTACGTCGAGCGCATCGTCGAGGGGAAGCGCTTGCTCGATATCGGCGTCGTTTCACATAGCATACGATACTTCGACGACCCTGGTTGGAGACATGGCCGACTTGCGCGCGCTGCGGTGTATTGCCTTGGCGTCGATATCCTCGCTGAACCCTTACGGGAGCTTGCCAGGCGCGGCTACCATGTGCGCTGCGTCGATGCGACATCTGATCTGGATCTGGGCGAGCGATTCGATTTCGTTTTTTTGGGCGACGTCATAGAGCATGTCGATAATCCTGTTGCGCTCTTGCGTTTTGCAGCGCGTCACCTGCATTCGAAAGGGCGCGTACTCGCAGCAACGCCCAATCCGTTTAGCCGTAAATTCGTGCGCCAGTTTCGTCGGCAGGGGGTCATCGTCGTCAACCTCGATCATTTGGCCTGGATTACGCCGACGATGGCCTATGAAATCGCCCGGCGCGCCGGCCTTGAAATGACCGCCTATCATTTGGTGAAGCCCTTTCGCCGTCCAAAGTTGGCGCTCTACCAGCTCATTTGGCGCTTCCGACTTGCGCCGGTCGAATACTCTTTTCCAGACTATCTCTACGAGTTTGCGCCTTTACCTTGATGGTTCCTCCACCCAAAACGATTCTCATCATCGTCGTTTCCCGCATCGGCGACACGTTGTTCGCTACGCCCATGATGCGTGCGATTGCGCAAGCCTATCCAGAAGCCGAAATCACGGCGCTTGGCCATCCCAAGCGCGCACAGGTGTTTGCTCATTTGCCATGGATTTCCCGCGTAGGCGTCATCGACAAGCGGCGTGCGCCTTGGCTTGGGCGCTTCGGACGGCCCTATTACGATCTTGCCTTCGTCACAGGCTTCGATGAGCCCCTCATCGCCTATGCGTTACGGGTAGCGCGCCATGTCGTTGCTTTCGAGCAAGCGAACCCAAGGTTAAACGAACGGCTTGCCGTTGCAGTGCCAAAGCCGGCCTTTCAGAGCGAGCACGCGGTGCTGCAGTTGTTGCGCCTGCCTGCCGCAATGGGGATCGAGCCGGCTGGTTTGCGCATCGCTTATTGCGTGAGCGAGGAAGAACGCAAGGCAGCTCATATACGGCTCGCAAAATCGGGGCTTAATGCCGCCTCTCCCCTGATCGGCTTTCAAGTTGCAAGCTATCCCACCAAAAGTTACCGCGACTGGCCCATCGAGAATTTCGCTGCTTTGGCAGAAAAGATTCTTGCGCGTTGGCCGAAGGCTCGTTTCTTGATTTATGGTGGCTGGGCCGAGCGTGGCCGCACCGACTGGCTGGAGCATGCGCTTGCAGGTCATGCCGTCTCGTTCGCGGGGCGGCTTTCCTTGCGGGAGACCGCGGCTCTGATGAGTCTTACGCATCTTTATGTCGGCGTCGATACCGGGCCGACACACATCATGAGCGCCTTCGATATCCCCCTCATCGCCATGTATCATTGCCTTTCCCCTTCGACGATGACAGGGCCTCTTGCCCACCCCTGTGCCTATCTGATCGATCATCCTGCCGGCCGGGAAAATTGTCGAGAAACAACGCCAATGGCTGAAATCGCAGTCGAAACCGTGTTGGCTCATGTCGAGCAAGCGCTCGAGGAGCATCCGCCGCCTCTGTAATGAAGTTTGCATTCATCCTGCCCACGTTGGCCGGTGGAGGCGCCGAAAAAGCCGTCCTCAAAATCGCCGCTGGCCTTTCCGCCAAAGGGCATGAAGCGAGATTGATTCTGCTCGGGGAACATCTTGAGCACATGCCGCCGCCTGGCTTAATGATCCAGCCGCTCGCGAAGAAGCTTATGCGTGGATCTCTAGGGAAGTTCCTGCTCGCATCGCGGCTACGTCGCATGCTGGCGCATGATGTCGACCTCGTCGTCTCGACCCTGCCATTTGCTGACGAAGTGGCGGCGCTTGCTCGCCTGCCCAGACATTCTTGTCGCATCGCCAATACCCTGGGCGCGGAAATCGACCGCCTCGCCAAGAGCCGTCCGAGCAAAGCCCGACGTCGGATGGCACGTTATCGCCGACTCTACCATGATCGTCCCCTGGTTGCGGTGTCACAGGGCGTCGCGAATGACTTGCGGCATCGTTTTGATTGCGCCAAGGTCACGGTCATTCCCAATCCCTTTGATTTCGACGCCATTCGGCGCGCGGCCAGCGAAGACTTTCCCAGGCCAGTGCGGCCCTATGTGATCCATGTCGGGCGTTTTGCGCCGCAAAAGCGCCACGACCTTTTGCTCGATGCTTGGGCACGTGTGGATGTGCCGCACGAGCTCGTCTTGCTCTCGGCGTACGATCCGGTGCTGCAGGCGATGATCGAACAAAGAGGGCTGCAAACGAGAGTGCGTATCGCTGGCTTTCAGGCAAATCCCTACCCCTGGATTGCTCATGCCGACTTGCTCGTGTTGGCTTCAGATCACGAAGGTTTGCCCAACGTATTGATCGAGGCGCTGATTTGTGGCACGCCAGTCGTAAGCACGGACTGTCCCTCTGGCCCGCGCGAAATTCTTCAAGAGAAGCTAGGCCGTTGGCTCGTGCCATGCGGCGAGGTGGCAATGTTCGCCGAAAAAATCCAAGAGGCGTTGGCTACGCCGCCTCCCTCTCGAGCCGTCGTAGAGACGCTGCTTGCACCTTATCGTTGCGAACATGTCCTGATGGCGTGGGAAAAACTAGCAGAGGAGATCGCCTGATGTGTGGCATCTTGCTCGTGGTAGGGGAGCAATGGCGAGAGGATTTCCCTGTTGCGTTGGCGACCCTGCGTGCGCGTGGTCCGGATGCCATGGAAACGTTGTCTCATGGCGAAGCCTTGCTGGGCCATACGCGTCTTGCCGTCATCGATCTTGCAGGCGGGCACCAGCCGCTCGTATCCCCCGATGGGCGTTTCGCCATCTCGTATAACGGCGAGATTTACAACTTTCGCGCGCTCCGGCGCGAGCTAGAAGCGCTTGGGCACACTTTTGCCACCGCTTCGGACAGCGAGGTTTTGCTGAAAGCCTATTGCCAATGGGGCGAGGATGCGCTCTCCCGTTTCGATGGCATGTTTGCATTCGTGGTATATGACCGTCTTCATCGCAGCGTTTTCGCCGCACGAGATCGTTTAGGAATCAAGCCATTATTCTGGGGCGAGCGCGAAGGCGGAATAATCATCGCCTCCACGCTGGCTCCTTTTTTCGCGTTGCGCGCCTTTCCGAAACGACTCGATGTAGAAGGCCTACGCGATTATCTTGCGTTCCAGGCTCCACTTGCCCCCCATACCATATTGCGCGACGTCCATGCTTTGCCTCCAGGCGCTTGTCTTCGTTGGCAGGTGGATTCTGGTGCCTTATTGCGGCAATGGTGGACGATACCGCACGCCTCGGAAAAATCGTCACCGCCAGAATTGATTGAAGAGCTCGATGAAACGCTGGCGGCTTCGGTGCGCGCCCAGCTCGTAGCCGATGTACCGCTGGGAGCTTTTCTGTCGGGTGGCATCGACAGCAGCCTAGTAGTCCACTACGCAGCCTTGGCCGGCGTTAACTCGCTGATGACTTTCAGCGTGCGTTTTGCCGAGGCAGGATTCGATGAAAGCGAAGCGGCGCGCAGAGTAGCGCAAAAATATGGCTGTGAGCACCACGTCTTTGACGCACCCGACATAAGCGCCGACATGCTTGCCACGGCACTCGGCGATCTCGATCAGCCGTTGGCTGACCCAGCCTATGTGCCGACCTGGGCACTGGCTCGGCTAACGCGGCGGCATGTGACCGTCGTGCTTACGGGGGATGGCGGCGACGAGCTCTTCGCTGGCTATGCACGCTTTCTCGAGACAGCCGACAAGTATCCAGATTCGATGGCCAAGCGATGGCTGCGTGCGTTGATTCGGCGAAAATGGCTGCCTGCAAGTCTTACGCGGAGAAGCCTCGCGGGTGCGGAGCGCTTGCTTTACGGCCGTGTCGAGGTTGGCAATTACGTGGAAAGCCGCAAGGATATCCGTCGTTACCTCCACGAAAATCTCATTGGCCAGCTCCAACCGGAGAAAACCCTTCTACGTTGGCGCGAGCTTGTCGAGGGCTATGGAAATTACGACCGCCATGCGCTCTTACGAGCAGACCTATGGACATATTTGTCTGAAAATTGCCTCGTCAAAACCGATCGCGCGACCATGGCGCACGGCCTTGAAGCGCGCGTCCCTTTATTGGGCAAGGCGCTCGTTGAGCGCATGCTTGCCTTGCCTGCCGAGGTCCATTTCGACACATGCGGCGGCAAGGCCTTATTGCGCGCCCTGGCGCGACGACATCTCCCAGAAATCGTCTGGAATAGACCGAAACATGGGTTTTCCGTTCCTTTGCGTGGTTATCTTGCCGGACCTTGGCGCGAGTGGAGCGAGGCACAGTTAGCTACGGCTAAAATCCACGCGCCGTGGCTGAACCATCAAGCTTTACGCCGTCTTTGGTCAAGCGTCGCGCAAGGAAAGGGGAGCGCGCGTCTTTTCTACACCTTGCTTGTGCTATTGACCTGGCTATCCAGGCACCGGGTTGAAACATGAGTCTATTGCGCCGACTACTGTTCGTGTTGCGGGAAAGAAGGGCAGGCAACAGGGTCTCGTTTGCCGCCTACCTGAAAGGCTGCGAGCGCATCCACCTTGGCCGCGGCTGTAAGATTCACGCCGATGCGTCGATCGACGCCAGCCGGAGTCCTGGCGTGCGCCTTGGCGACAAAGTCATACTCAATCGCTATGCCTATATTCAGGGCGGTGCGGGAGGCGTCATCCTTGGTGACCGCGTCGAGGTCAATAATTTCAGTATCATCAATGGCACGGGCGGCGTCGTCATTGGGGACGATACGCTGATCGGCCCAGGCGTGCGCATCATTTCTTACCAGCATCGCTATGCCAAAGAGACGAAGATTCGCGCACAGCCAGTTGAGGGCAAGCCGATCCACGTCGGCCAGGACGTCTGGATCGGCGCCAATGCCGTGATCCTCGCTGGCGTTTCCATCGGCGATGGCGCGGTCGTAGCCGCGGGAGCCGTCGTGCGGGAGTCGGTGCCGCCTTACGCAGTAGTCGCCGGCGTGCCAGCAAAAATCAAAAAGAATAGGCGATGAGGCGCAGATGAAGCGCACAGCGCGCAAGCTCAGAAAACTCTCTTGGCGTTTCAGCCGCGCCGCCTGGGCCGATAATCACGGTATTCTGCTCCCCCTCAGGCATGCACTGATCTCGCCAAGAATCGCGCGCGAGATCTTCCTGGGCGATTATGAGGCCAAAGAGATCGAGATCATACGCAAACGTTTGACAGAGGATGACGTCGTATTCGAGGTGGGCGCAGGCATTGGTTTTCTTTCGTCCTATTGCGCCAAGCGTGTGGGTTCGGAAAAGGTTTTCGCCTATGAGGCAAACCCTGCCCTCTTACCTCTCATTCAGGAAACCTACGCGCGCAATGGTGTTTCTCCATCGCTGACGCATGGCATGCTGGGGCATGGCGACGGTGTGCGTGAGTTTTACCTTGATGACGAATTCTGGGCGTCATCAGCCCATCGGCAAGGTGGGCGTTCGATTACCGTACCTCAGATCGATCTCAATGCGGAGCTCACGCGCGTGCGACCGAGTTTTCTGATCGTTGACATCGAAGGAGGCGAAGCCGAGTTTTTTTCCTTGGCCGATCTCGCAAGCGTGCAGAAGATATGCCTGGAGACACACCCTGGCGTTCTCGGCGACCATACGCTCTCCGAAATGTTTGCGCGCATTTTCGGCCAAGGGTTTTCGCTCGATTTTTCCCTCATCAGAAAGAACGCGTTTTTCTTTTACCGTGGGCGGGATGAGAGAGCGGCGTGACGTCTTGTTGATCGCGCATGGAAGCTTGCCCTTTGCCTTGCGTCGGGAATTGGCAGCACGTGGCCTCATTCTGCGGGAAAGCGGGAGCTGGGATGAAGCGGATCGTTCTCATCCAGAACGCATACTGGCTGCCTATACCTGGTTTTATGAAGGGCTGAGGCATCCGCATACGGTATGGAAGATGCGGCGCTGGCTAAGGCGGCATGGCGTCCCTCTCTTCGTTTGGAATCGCGATGCGCCACATTATTTGAACAGGGCATCCTGGCGGCTCGATCTGCTCGATGCCGCGAAACTTTATGATCTGTATGCGACGCATACCTTGGTCGACACCCGCCGCACGTTCGCTGACGCATTGCTTTATTTACCCAATGCAGCGGATACGGCACGTTATCACTTGCGGGGACGCACGCTTGAAAGCATGCGCGATGGCGGGACATACGTCTGGGATGTTGGCTTTCTTGGCGCCATGGACGGCGAAAAATACAAGGAAATGCGTCTACGCGCAGAATTCTTTGCTGCTCTGGGCGAGCGCTTGCGCGCAAAGGGCATTCGTTTTCTCTTTCGCGAGGCGGAGGGGCTCGATGAAAAAACGCAGGTGGAGCTGATCCAGAAAACGCGCATCAACCTCAATTATGGCGCCTGCTGCGAATATGGCCATGCGGTCGCCTCCGGCTTGCCAGAGCGTTGCTATGGTATTCCGGCCTGTGGTGGATTTCTTTTATGTGATCGCCGCCTGCATGCACAAGACGATTTCATACCGGGAGAAAACTGGGCGGAATATGATGGTCTGGATGATTGTGTAATGAAGATCGAATTCTGGCTAGCGAATTTTCCGCGCGCGCGCGAACTTGCCGAACGCTGCCATAAGCATGTATTGACGCATCACACCTATGCCAATCGCGCAGCGCGGCTGCATGAAGCCTTGCTTGCATGGCATGTCGGGAAGCGGGGGCGGCTCGGATGAGCAGCGAACCACTGCTGTCGATCGTCTTGCCGGTCTACAACGTCGCCCCCTATTTGCCGGCATGTCTCGACAGCCTGGCGGCCCTCGATCCACCAGCCGACGAAATCATTGCCGTGGATGATGGGTCTTCCGACGCATCGCCTGAAATCCTCGCATCCTATGCCGCTCGTTTGCCGCAGTTGCGCATCATCCGGCAGCCTAATGGCGGGCTTTCCGTGGCACGCAATGTCGGCCTGGAGGCTGCGCGCGGAAAATATCTGGCGTTTGTGGATTCCGACGATTTCGTCGAAGCGGACGCTTATCGCCTCGCCTTGCGGCTGATCGAAGAGGATGCGCTCGACATGGTGCTTGTCAATGCGCGCTATCATTTCGAGGGGCGCCGGTCAGATTGTCAAATCTATCCTGGCATCGCTTCGTCTGGCGTGATGAGCGGCCGCGAATGGCTGAGGGACAGACTCAGAGGGAAGCGCTTGTTGCACATGGTCTGGATGCATGTCTATCGCCGCCGCTTCATCGAAGAGCACTGCCTGCGCTTTATTCCCGGCCTTATCCATGAGGACGTGATCTGGACGACCCAGGCTCTTCTGGCAGCGCGACGCGTGCGGTATATCGACCATGTCGCCGTGAATTACCGCATACCGGTGCGCAAAAGACCGCCTGCACAGCAACAGCTGTGGTTGGAAAAAATCGTCGCCAGCAGTCTCGTCAATGCAGAAGCGCTTTGCCGCATGGCCGAGGAACAAGGCGAAGACCAAGAATTGCGCGAGTTGCTGTCTTGGCAGGCCGTCGATGGCGCCTTGGCGATCTTTCACAAGCTCGCAAAGATGCCCGATCGGAAAGTGGCGCGATCCTTGCGCGCGCGTCTTCTGAACGAAGGCTGGTTTGGACTCCTTTGGCAGCATGCGCGAGGATTTGACCAGCGGCGACGCTTAGCGAGGCAATTCCTGATCAGCATGCTGGCCAAGATCGCAAAGCCATCATGAAAGCATTCGTGACGACGCCTCACAACGGGGTTCTCCTCGTGTGGCTGCCCCTGCTCGTTGGACTGCAATCGATACCTGGCACAGGCGCTTTGCGCACCGTCTTGCTGCTGACGGGAATGGCGCATTTAGCCTGGCTATGGCGCCACCGTGCGCCGGGGTGGAGTGCTCCACCGCTGCAAGCGGAACAAAGAATCTTTCTCTGGCTTACGGCCTGGATCGGTTTCGTCGCCGTTTTTGTTTCACCAACGCCATCCTCGTCGCTTGCTGCCTGGTTGGCCGAGTGGGGCAAGCTGTGGCTCATGGCGGCTATGGGCATCGTCGCAGCGCAGTTATTTCCAGCTCGTCGTCTGGCGCTAGCCCTGTTTGCCGGCGCTTTTTTGCATGTGCTTTCTACCCTGACGCATCAGCTGCTGTCGATTGGGCGCGGCGCGGGCTTCGCTTTTGGGGAAAGCCTGCTGGGCAACTATGGCTATGCCGCGCCATTCGTGACCAGCGCACTCGCTTGGCTCCTGGCGGATTGCCTGGCGCGATTCCGGGGCGCAGCAGCGCTGTTTCCCTGGCGATTGCCGACTACGCTCACGCTCATCATACTGAGCTTGACGGCGGACGCCGTTCTTCGCGCCAAGGCATCGCAGCTGATGATCGGCCTACTCTTTGCAGTTTGCGCGTTTTTTATGCTCATTGAGCAAAGGGCTTGGGAAAAGGGCGCCATCGTTCTCCTCGTATTGGCGCTGGGTTCATTTGCCGCCATCTATGTCGGCCATGATCGCTGGCAAGGCGCAGTAGAGGCCATGGCGCGGGCTTGGGAAGGCACTCCCGACATCGAAGCCCTGACAGGCAGTGCGCATCCTGAAGCAAAGGTCAATCGCCTCGAACCTTCGACTTATGTCCGCATGAGTCTAGCCAGAATGGGGTTGGAAGGCATCCTTGCCCATCCTTACGGGCTGGGGTATGGCGCGGATGCATTTGGCCGTTTCGTCGCTATACGATATGGCGTATCCGGCGCGGTGAGCAGCCACAGCGGCTGGATCGATTTCGCTCTGGCCAATGGCATCCTCGGCTGGGCGCTTTTGTTTGCGTTGGCGATGGCGCTGATTCGGCGTGGCTGGCTCGCCATGCAGGCTGGCAATCCGGCAGGGGCGGCGCTTGCTTTACTAGTCACGCATTATTTTTTCCGCGCAGCGATCGATGGCATCCTTTCTGGCTCGCGTTTGACGGGGTTTGCGCTGATTGGCGGCGCTTTGTGGGCATTGAGTATCAAAGATGCGCGTGGTGCAAATTAATCGCCAGCCCCATTTCGGTGGTGGCGAAGTCTATACGGCGTTTCTCTGCCGCGCTTTTTCGGCCTTGGGAATATCGACCCGGCTGCTGGTGCATCCGCGCAGCACATGCTGGAGGAACTTACCTCTACCCCCTGACACTGAGATCATTGCCGCGCCTCCATGTCGCAGTCTCGAACCCTATTTGCCGACGGGGCCCCTGTGGCTGCTGGGCCATGGCCCACTGCCCGAAGAGCTTCGTGCGCCGAAACCAAAGCGCCTACGCACGGCGATCGTGCATATGCCTGTGCAAGGAAGAAATCCGCGCGCTTACGAAGGGCATGATCGTCTATTTGCAGTATCCGCGTGGGTGCGGGAAGGTTTGCAAGCCGCTGGTTTGCCGGTTTGGCCTCAACCGCTTTACGGCGTTGCGGAGTTGGAGCGAAAACCAGGCGAGGACAACCATTCCTTGCGCCGCTACAGCCGCTATGACTGGGATCGACGCAAGCTCCGCGACCGCGTGTTTTCTTGGTTCGAACCCTTTGTCGAAGCATTGCGTCCCCATCCTCCCTATGCAAGGCGGCCAGGCCTGACCTTGGGCATCGTTTCCCGCATCACGCCCATCAAACAATTCCCGCGCATGTTTTCCATCCTTGCGCCAATTCTTGCGCGATACTCGCAAATCAACCTCGAAATCTTCGGAGCTGGCGGTTATGCCTCGATCCGCGATCTCGATCGCGCGCTGGCACCCATCATTCACCGCGTGCGATATTGGGGTCATCAGCAAAATGTAGTGAGCGCCTATCGCGGCATCGACTATCTCTTGACTGGGCTACCGGAAAAAGAAGCGCTCGGCCTCAACGTCATCGAAGCCCAAGCCTGCGGCACGCCCGTACTAGCTCCGGCTGCGCCCCCATTTACCGAAACGGTCCTGCCTACAAAGACAGGGTATTTGTATCGAGATCCTCGCGAGGACCAGGGAGCGGATTTCGAGCGGTTGATCAGAATGCTCCTATCACAACCGACGCCGTTGGAGCCGCTCAAAGAGCAGGCGCACCTAAAACGCTTCTCATTCGATGCCTTCCAGGAGCGCCTCGTGCCAGTCCTTGAATGGGCATATCGGGCTAGCGCAGGATGAAAATCCTTATCATCCGCCGCGACAACATCGGCGACTTGCTTTGCACCACTCCTTTGTTGGCAGCCCTGCGCCAAACCTATGCCGATGCCTGGATCGGAGTGTTGGCCAACGCCTACAACGCCCCTGTCCTGGACGGCAATCCCGACGTGGATGAAGTCTTCCGCTATCGCAAGGCCAAACATCGCCAAAAAAACGAAAGCCGCCTCGCCATCTGGTGGGAAACGGTACGCTTGCTCATGCGACTGCGTCGGAGGAAGCTAGATATCGTCCTCTGCGCATCGCCCGGCGCAAGCCGCCTGGCGCGTTTTCTGGCGCCACGTCGTTGCCTGGAAAGCGATCGAAGCGGTCCAGGTCATGAAGTGGAAATCACTTTCCGCCTTGCGTCCGCCCTTGGCATAGACTTGCGGCCGGGGCCGCTCGTGTTGCAGCCCGAGCCAATGCGTGCGCAGACGCTCAAAGAGGACTATGGCATCCCGAATGATGGCGGAACGATTGCCCTCCATCTTTCGGCCAGAAAGCCGCGACAGCGTTGGCCAAGCGAGCGTTTCGAAGAGCTCGTCTACTGCCTGCTCCATTCCGGCCTTTGCCGGCGCGTGCTACTTTTTTGGGCCCCAGGTGGAGCGGACGATCCCTATCATCCGGGCGACGACGCGATCGCACTCCGCCTGCAAAAGTCACTCGCGCACTTACCCCTCCACGCCATAAAGACCCAAAAGCTGGCCGACCTCATTGCTGGTCTTTCCCTTGCCGATGCCGTGATCTGTTCCGACGGCGGCGCCATGCACATCGCCGCTGCTTTGGGCAAGCCCATCGTTTGTCTTTTCGGGAACTCCGACCCCACGCGCTGGCATCCTTGGGGTGTGCCCTATGAGCTTTTGCGTAAAGAGAGCCACACCGTCGCCGACATCGCTGTCGCCGAAGTCCTCGATGCCTATCGACGACTCCGGCAGCGCCTGCAAAGCGGCAGCTTCGCCTTTCGGGCCCCCTGAACCCTCTAAGGAAACACAGAACAAATCGCTACTAATGCGAAAGGGATATATGATTTCATCATCGAATGGGGGCTCACGGGCAGGACGATGAAACAAGTAACGCTGGCGGCGGGGACGGGGTTCGAGAAGTATTGTTGGATGACGTGCAAGGCGGAGTTCTTGGCGAAGATGAAAAATCTGACGCCATAGTCGAAATTGTGCGCGCCGATTGAGCCGCACTATTCGAAGGCCGGCAATGGCCAAGCGCCGATCGGTCTAGAGCGGAAGCTGCGCACCTATGGGGTCGCCAACTGGTTCAACCTGGTCGGCAAAGCCTGCGAAGACGCTCTCTACGACATGCTGGTGTTGTGGAAATTCTGCAGCTTCGATCTGCGCGAGAACGGATACCGGACGCCACTACTCTGCTTGAGTTTCGCCATCTGTTGGAAGAGAACGACTTTGGCAAAGAGATGTTCGCCCGCATCGGGGCCTTGGCGCAGGCGAACGGCATCAAGGCTTATGGCGATTAATTCGGATCGCGCCTTGTCGTTTCGTCTCGAATCATCTCTAGCTGTCATGTCCCGTTTGAAATATACCCATGAGGAGCTATCCTCTGTTTGCAGCCCGAGAGGTGATGAGATCATTGCCGGCCAGGACGAGCTTGAGGCGCACGGTTTGAGAAGGAGCACCGCATGCTCATACAACTGCACAAAAGGCCCGTACCACTCCGGCCATCCGGCAGGAAATCCGCACATCGCCCTTGTCTGAGCGCAAGCTGGCGGCCAAGTACGGCATCACCCGCAGCACCTGTCTCTTATACACATCT
>JAOADW010000030.1 GCA_026417115.1 Rhodocyclaceae bacterium | reverse complement strand
ACGCACCATCACCGTCACATACCCGCCGCCAACGAACTGGCGCCCGATCAGACGCACTTCCGCCGCTTTCGTCATCGCGTCCGCCGCCTCAATCGCCGGCACCAGTCCGCGCGTCTCGATCATGCCCAAGGCAATACCCGTACGTTCCGCCATTTTCGCTACTCCTTTTGGTTGATCAACATTCGTCGAAAATTCCCTAACCTCGACCGTCCTCGTCCTCATCCCAGCCATCGATGATGCCGCAGATGGTCAAGTCGGTGATGGTCGTCGCATCCTGCATTGCGTAGCGCGCCGCGCTCCCCGCCGTGGCGAAGACCCATTTGCCCGGCGGCACCCCGACAGGATCCGTCGCGACGGAAAGCGAGCCAGTAACGCTCTTCAACAGCCGCAACGAACAGTGATAAAGGCCTGGCACGCGCCGCGTACAAACCACATCGCCAATGACTCGAGCGATTTCCATCAGTTTTTGTCTCCCTCCCAATGGTCGATGATGCCGACGATGGTCAAGTCGGAAGGAAAATCCTTAGCGCCGGCTGCATCTCGCGCCGCCGATGATCCGACGCAGATCACCCAATCACCCGGCACGCAGCCGACTGCATCGACGGCAACGCTGCGCGGGCCGCCTGGCTTGTCCTGCACCACCAACAACGGGCGATGGCCGAAAGCATCGATGCGATTAGTCGATACCAACGTCTTTTCCACACGCATGATCTTCATGGTCTCTCCTACCCTGCCTTTAGTGACGCTCATCCGACGGCGCCTCGGGCAGCATTTGCGGGGCGCCGCCGCAACGATCGCTGACCGCCATGGCGCACTGGATGCGCCTATTCGTCGCCAGCTGGGGATAGCGCGCGGCGATGGCCTGCGCCACGCGCCGACACCGCGCTTCTGCGCGCGCCCGCGATCCCGGCACACGGCCGTCATAACGGAAATGCACCAGCACCGGTATGGCAAGCCCGCGCTCGAGATTGAGGCCGGAAAAAATCTTCACGCCGACGTCCATGTCCGCGGCACCTTCTTCCAGCGTATCCAGATGGGCGTAGTAATACATGTTCCGCAATTGCAGCTCGGTAACGTCCTCACCTGCGCAGATGAAAATTTCGTCATGGCCAATGACGGCATAGCGTCCCGCATGATGATGGATCACATACTCGATCTGGGAAAAATTCGCTTCGATCATCTGCGCTACAAGGGCCGCTAGACCGGCAGGCATTTCGCCGTACGCAGCGACGGCGGCATCGATGCGACGGCGCGCCTCTTCGGCGGACAGACCAAGCGTCTCGCGATAGAGCGCGGCGCTGTCGAGAAAGCGAGCAGCCGACAAGCTCCCATCCGCCGCCGGCGGGTGAATGCGAATCGCGTCGGTATCGGTATCTACGCCGATGAGCAAAACGTCAGGGGCAGCGCCCAGGCCATAGGTGTTTTCGATCGCCGCTTGCAGCTCTCTGAGGCGAGACAGCGCGGCATCGATCGCTGCCACGTCATTGCTGCCATGCGCCGCGCACCCTTGGGAACCCGGATGGGAGCTGCTGACGTGATATACGGCAATCTTCAGGTAGGCGAAATCCTCGCGCCCTGGCATGCCGCCACTCAGGCGATCGAGCTCGCGCATCGACCAATCGGCAAGGTCGTTTTCGATGTCGAACAGGGCTCCCGCGTAGGCCTTCACAAAAACGTTGGGATTGGGCGCCATGCGCAGCACGAAGGGGAGCAATCCCTGCAAGCGGCCATCGGCGCAGGGAGAAATGTCGATCGTATGGTAACCGCATGCGGAAAGAAAAGCCTCATCGATCGGCATGCGCTCACGCCACGGAGCCTGATCCTCTTTGGACGCCGCCACGCTTTGCAGGAACGTGTTGAAGACGCAATAAGCGTAGAGCCCGCTGACGTCAAGACCGGTAATCCATGCGTTTTGGAGGCGCCACTCCGGCAGCGCAAACCCCAATCGGTCACGCGCAAACTCTTGCGCGCGCCAAGCGAAATCTTCCTCGCGCGGCAGTAAAGAGATTTGGCGCAGAGTCGGTTCGATCGCGGCAAAACGCGCCCGCACCCGCATCTCATACTCGGCCAGACGCCGGTTGAGCTCGCGATCCACCAGTGCGTGCTCGCAACGTTGCCCGGAATCCACGACGCAAGCGGGATTCGGCTGCGCCCCAGAGCTGAGACCGGGCGCAACGCGCATCGCTGGCCTGGGGTTGGCGGCAGCCATCAGGGCTGCTCTGCGTTTGCGGGTATCCACCATTCCCGTCTCCGACTTCCTTTCTCTTCCTCCGTCATGCGCGCGCACCGCCGGAGAGCGTCACCACCGCGCCGCGCGTGGTGTTTCCGGAAGACCCCGTCACTTTGCTCTCTGGCACAGGCTGACGTTCGAGGTCGCGAAATTCGCGCGCGCCGACTGCCTTTCCGCGAGGTTCGCCGCGCAAGGACGGATTTCGCGCCAAAACAGAGGCTCCTTCGGTGCCCGTCACCCGACTCGTCGGCAGCCACGCATCACCCGTGATCTTGGGAATGTAAGCGCCATGACCGCTAAGCCGATGCGCTGCACTGGTTTGGGCGGACTGCACTTCGTCGATGCTCGTCTTCGACGTCGCGCTGGCAGCCGCGCGCGAACGAAAATCAGGAGTGCCCGTAATCAGGCCGCTGGCCTTGCTTACCGGGCCGGTGATGCGCTGATCTTCCGTCTGCACGCCCGTAATCGTCATGCGTCGGCGCCATGCCTCGCGCGCCGGCGTCTGGATGCTGAAGTCACGAGGAGCCAAGCCATACGCCGCATCTTCTTCTGGCGCCGCTTGCGGACGGGCAAGATAACGCCCGCTGGCAGGGCTGGATGGGGAGCAGTTCGCCCGCATGTTGTCTTCGCCGACGTAAGGGGTACCGGTAATGGGCAGACAGGCGCCGCGCTCGTCCCCCGTGGTCACTGCTCCGCCAGCGCCGGGCCTATCGCCCGTCACCGCCACGGCCGGAATGATGGCGACTTCAGCCTGCTCCAGAGGGCGTCGGTCGAGGCCAAAAGGATGAGCGGTGGCGCAGGCGGCCTCACATCCTGCGTCACCCAAGGGCTTTGGGAACACTGTTTCCTCCGTTGCGGCGGCAGGCTGCCGGTGAGGAGGCGGAGACATCACCGAGGCGGGGCGGCGCTCGCTTGGCCGCGGGCATAGCTCGGCAAAATCGCGCGTATTGTAATATTGAGAACCTGTAATCGGACGGCAGGCGCCAGGCTCGTCTCCCGTTACCTTCGGCGAACGCCCGACCGCAGCGCCCGAAACAGGTCTGCCGCCCAAGGTAGTCGACACCGTAACCTTCGCAGGCGAGCCCGGCGGCTCGATGGCGCACTCCTGCCGCACGAGCTCAGCCGCCAAATATTCGGTGCCGGTCACTTTGGCGCAGATACCACGCTCATCGCCCGTCATCTTCGCGCTGCGCCCGACGTAGGTGCCCGTCACCGGTCTGCCACCCGCCGTATGAGTGACGACGACCTTTTCCGGCGTTTCCGCCTCTTTCGCGACGCCGACATAAGGGGTACCCGTCAGCACGCGCGCTGCTCCCACCTCGTCGCCCGTCACCTTCGGCGATCTCCCAACCAAGGCGCCCGTGATCGATTTCCCTTTTGGCGTCTCGGCCACGGACACTTTCGGCGGATTGGGCTGCGGGCGAGAAACTCCAAGCTTGTCATATTGTTCGGCGCCGATGTATTCGGTGCCCGTGATGACGCGCGCAGCTCCCGCCTCGTTGCCCGTCACAAGCTTGCTGCGCTCCACCATGGTGCCGGTCACCTTCTGGCCCGACAAGGTATGTCCTTCCTCGACCTTGATCGGAGCCTCCCCCTTGGCCACCGCGGGGCGCATGCGTCCGCAAGGGCGGCTTGGCGCAGCGGACTCCTCGGCCGACTTGCCCGTCAAAGACCGCACGAGTCGACGCTGCATGGCGATTTGCCGCCCCGTCGCGCCCGAATTGATCGCCGCTTGCCAATCTTGCTCCGGCATGGCGGCGGCAATCTTCACCGCTTGCGCAACCCGCTTCAACCCCGCCTTGCCTTCTTTCGCGAGCACGGCGCGGCGCGCTTGCGCCAACGCGCGCCCCGTGGGCGCCACGCTGACACGCCGAGCGCCCTCATTCGATGCGGGCAATGATGTCGTGACGGCTGGCGCAGGAATTTTCATCTCACCATCCGGTCCATTTCTTTCGGGGCCAGAGTAATCGAAATCGCCTGCCGGCGCGATCGATACGGCGTCACGCGGTTCGGAGGGACGCGCAACGGGCCGCGCCTCGCCGCGACTTTGAAGCGACGGCGCCAAGGCCGCCTTGCCCATACGACTCAGGGCCTCGCGGCGTGCGCGCGCTGGCTTGGTCTCGGGGGTGAGGGCGATCGTCGCCTCATTCCCCGCCGGGGATCCAGAGAGAACAACGCGATTTGCTGCTCTCGCCATCGCGGCCGTTTTATTGGCTGCCGCCATCCAGCTTGCGCCGGCTTTGCCCAAACGCGCCATGGCCTGGCGTCGCCGCATGGCCAACTCACGCCCTGAGAGCGTCACTTGCGTTTGCCGCTCTCTCTCTTCCGTCATCGCTTGTGTCATGCGCACACCTCGCTCGTTGCAGGCCCGCCGCAGCGAGCCTGAAAATGGGTTGGTCACTGCCGACCGCCTTTGCTGCGGCCGCGAGCATTAGCGATAGACCACGAACGCCAAGCCCTGGCTTTGTGCGTAGTTGTCATACGCGACAAAACGCACCATGTGATCCGGAAATTCGCGATGGCATGCCTCGATTTCCGCGAGCACGGCATCGACCGACTGTTCGCCAAACATGGGAAGTTTCCACATATACCAAAAGCTGACGCTCGCCGGCGTGCCCCGCTCGGTATGCTCCACCGCGGGGTTCCAGCCCTGAGCAAGGGCGTAGGCGATCTGCTTGCGCACCTGCTCGGGCGTCATTTGGGGTAGATAGGAAAACGTCTCGTATTTCTTGCTCGAACGATATGCTTGCACTGAAGCCATGATCCGCATCCTTTCAAATTGGAAAAATGAAGGCCCGCATGCTTACTCTTACTTGTTGGTGACGTCCAGCTTATCTACGACGTCGAACTCGAACTTGATCTCCTTCCACGTTTCCATGGCGATCTTGAGCTCTGGCGAGTGCTGCGCCGCGGCCATCAGGATTTCCTTGCCTTCCTTCTCGAGCTGGCGCCCCTCGTTGC
Source organism: Rhodocyclaceae bacterium (assembly GCA_026417115.1). Taxonomy (GTDB): domain Bacteria; phylum Pseudomonadota; class Gammaproteobacteria; order Burkholderiales; family Rhodocyclaceae; genus Sulfuricystis. Next base: position 100,997 of record JAOADW010000030.1, on the reverse strand, counting down.
GCGCTTGGACACAGGCTTCGAGCGCCACGCGGTTGGCGCACGCGCCCGCTGCGTTGCCCCAGGGGTGGCCCAAGGTGCCACCGCCGAATTGGAACACCGCATCGTCGCCGAAGATCGACAAAAGCACAGGCATATGCCAGACATGGATACCCCCCGAAGCCACCGCGAAGGCGCCTGGCATCGATCCCCAATCCTGATCGAAAAAGATACCCCGCGAACGATCCTCGGGCACAAAAGATTCACGCAGCAAATCGATCCATCCGAGGGTTGCTTGGCGGTCACCCTCAAGCTTGCCGACAACGGTACCCGTATGGAGATGATCGGCGCCTGAAAGCCGTGCGATCTTGGTCAGCACGCGGAAGTGAATGCCATGATGCGGATTGCGGTCGATCACCGCATGCATTGCGCGATGCAGGTGCAACAACACGCCGTTATTGCGGCACCAGTTGGCCAAGCCCGTATTGGCGCAGAAGCCGCCCGTAATATAGTCGTGCATGATGATGGGGGCGCCGATTTCTTTGGCATATTCGGCGCGCCTATACATTTCTTCCGGAGTCGGCGCAGTCACGTTGAGATAATGTCCCTTGCGTTCGCCCGTTTCGGCTTCGGCTTTCTGCACCGCCTCCATGACGAAATCGAAGCGCTGCTTCCAGCGCATGAAGGGTTGGCTGTTGACGTTCTCGTCATCCTTGGTGAAATCAAGACCACCCCGCAGACACTCATAGACGGCGCGGCCATAGTTCTTGGCGGACAAACCCAGTTTGGGCTTGATGGTACAACCCAGCAGCGGCCGACCATACTTGTTCAGAATGTCGCGCTCGACCTGAATGCCATGCGGAGGACCGCCGCATGTCTTGACATAGGCGATCGGGAAGCGCACGTCTTCCAGACGCAAAGCGCGCACTGCCTTGAAACCAAACACGTTGCCGACCAACGAAGTGAAGACGTTGACCATCGACCCTTCCTCGAACAAGTCGATGGGATAGGCGATGTAAGCATAAAAGCAGCTGTCATCGCCCGGCACATCCTCGATCCGATAGGCACGTCCTTTGTAGTAATCGAGGTCGGTGAGCAGATCCGTCCACACGGTCGTCCATGTGCCGGTCGAAGATTCGGCAGCGACGGCTGCCGCCGCCTCCTCGCGATCCACGCCAGGCTGAGGCGTAACCTTGAACACCGCCAGAAGATCGGTATCCAAAGGGGTGTATTCCGGCGTCCAATACGTCTGACGATATTCCTTCACGCCAGCGCTATATGTCTTAACTGCCATGTGTCGCTCCTCTCAAGGAAGTTGTTGGTCAGCAAACATGATTCTACGGCGAGGTCGAATCGCTGTTTTCGTACGCCATCGGCGATCCGCTGCTCGGCATTCTGCAATAAAGATCGATAAGAACAATTTGTTTATTTTTATCGTAAGCATAAGATATAGCTTATTAGACTTCCGTCGTCTCGTCGCGACTCTTGCACGACCACGTCCATGCCATCCCCATGATCCCCCCCAACAGGCCGGCGATGGAGGTCTGCACACCATGCAGCTTCTCTCCTCGTCAGTCCGCAGAGATTTTGCGCTCGGCCGCCTGCCTCATTGCGGCGTACGCCACTTGATCGAACAGCCAATCGACGGAAACTGCTCGCGCGGGCCCTGGCCGGTCTGTGCGATCTGTTTCATCGCTTCGAAGAGATCGCGGCGCACGCCTTCGGGCGCGGTTTCCTTGCGCGATTCATCGAGGCGGCCTCGATACTGCAGCTCGAGCTTGGCGTTGAAACCGAAGAAATCGGGGGTGCAGACGGCGCCATAGGCCTTGGCGACTTCCTGGGTCTCGTCGAGCACGTAAGGAAACGGGAAATCCAACTCGCGCGCGATTCTGACCATGTTGTCCCAAGAATCCTCCGGGTATTCGCTGGGATCGTTGCTCATGATCGCGATCGAGCCAATGCCGAATTTCTTGAGCTCGCGCGCATCCCGCACGATGCGATGGATGACGGCCTTGACATAGGGACAATGATTGCAGATGAACATCACGAGCAGCCCCCTCATACCGCGCACCGACGATAGGTTATAGCGCCGGCCATCGACGCCGGGAAGATCGAAGTCGACGGCTTTCCAGCCGAAATTGCAGACGGGGGTAGGGGTACTGACCATGGGTATTGCCTCCTTTGCGTTGACGACTTGGGTCAGGATGTTACTTCTCTGTTTCGAGAAAAAGGCGCAGCGGAATCATATCGGCTTCGCGCCTCTCGCTCACCCCGGGGGCCGCTTGGCGCAAGCGTTCCGGCGCCACGCCCTCTTCACGGAAACCGCGCCAGACTTCGGCGGCGCGCGCTTTTGCCAAGGCCATGAGGTCCGTTTCCGTAATCGCTTCTCTCTCCACCAAGCGCGCATAGAGTTCCATCGGGTAGTGCGCGCCCTTCAGACGCTCGATCTCTTCGGCGCTGACGGTCATATTCTCGCGCAACATGCCCGCCATGCGTGAGAAAAGCCGCTCTCCCAGGGTTGCCGGCAACTGGCCGGGATTCGCCGCGCGGAAAGCCTCCTTCAATTTGGACAGATCGTCGGCGCCGAAACGCTCCGCGTAGAGCGCTTCAAGCGCTGCCTGGATTTTCGGATGAGTAATCGAGATCGGGCCCGGGTCTTCCCGTTCGGGCACCGTGTAACCCGCCTGGAGGAGCACGGCACGGCGCACCGCAGCATCGGCAAGCGCCCAACGGTCGGCTTCGGCATAGGCGCCTTCGATGCCGAGCAAAAGGCTCGGCCGCTTCGCCAGCGCCTGCGCAAGTCGAGCGATCTTCTCGCGCTCGGGAGGCAAGAGCTTCGCGCTGCCGGGCGCGAAAGCGATGCTCTCGTCCTTTTCGCCGCCACCGCTCAATGCAGCAAGTAGGCGCAGAGGAGCACTGACGATCTTGCCGATGACGTTGGAAATCGCTTTCCAAACGAGCGCGCCCACGCTCACTTGCGGGTCATCGAGGCTGCCCGAGATCGGCAGCCCCAGCTCGATGCGCCCTTCGGCGTCCTGTAAGAGCGCCAGAGCCAGATCGAGCGGCAGGTCGCGCGCCTGTGGACTTGCGACGTGCTCGCCCAGCACGAGTCGATCGATGATCACACGGTTATCGCCAGTCAGCTGCCGATTTTCCACCGTATAGCGAAGAGCGAGGGAAAGCTTGCCGGATGTGATCTTGCGGCCGAGAAAAGTGGCCGCATAAGGCGTCAGGCGGGTCATCTCGATGTTGCGGAAACGCGCGTCGAGATCGAGTACACGCGTCGGATCGAAGAGATCGACGCGCCCTGCCGCTCGCACGAGACCCCCTTCATCGACCCTTCCTTCGAATTCGAGATGGCCTGAGGCGTCGAGCGTGTTCGCAAGATTCACGATCACGCCAGAAAGCTCGTAGATGCGCGCAAAAAACGGCATCAGCAAGGAGAGGTCGGCGAAATCGAGGGCACAATGCTCACAGCGCAGGCGCTCGAGCATGAACGTCCAGGAAGACGCCGCCGGCTCCGCGGCGGCCGCGCCAGGCGCCGTGATTTTCTCGCGCTTGAGGACCTGGCTGAGGTTGACGCGTTTTTCGGCATCGATCACAAGCTCGGCGTCTAGCCCCGTGACGATCGCTTCGCGCACCGTGAGCGCTTGGCGCTCCAGGCTCAGCCCATGGACGGAAAGCCTTTCCCAGGCGAGAAAAGGCCGATCCCAGCCAGGCGCGAGCAGATGCAGCGCATCGAGGCGGGCATCGGCGGTTACGCGCAATGCTTTTCCTTCGTCATAGCGAAGTCGCCCCTCGCCAGAAAGCCGCCCATCGACGATGCGCAGCGTCGTGAAAGTGGCCAGATAGGGCTGGAATGGGCGCAATGACAACCCCGCCAGGCGGAAGGCGAGCTCGCCTGCCAATGGCTTGGGCGTGATGTGCCCCGCCAGCCGCAGGGCGCCGCCTGCCTCGACGCCGAGCTCGGCGGAGATGGCCACCGGCTCGGCAAGCTCATCTGTGAGCGTCCCCAACGCAAGACGCGACCACCCGACCGTGGCTTCCGCCACCGGCGTCACCGTCTCGTCCCGCCAATGCACACGGCCATCGACGGCGATCGTCTGCCCGACACGGTAGCGCCAGCGTGGACTTTCTTCGCCATCGCTGGGGAAGGCGAGTTGCGCCTCGTTTCCGGTCAGCGGAACCAAGCGCACCAGCCCGTCGATCCTTCCATCGGCGCGGCGCGTCAAACGGCCGGAAAATCCTGCCAACGTGAGCGCCTCGATTTCGATTTCCCGCGTCGCGAGCGCCAGATGCGGACGTGTGATCACAAGCGCCGCAAGGCTTGCCGCTTCCTCGCCCGAGACGCCGAGCTTGACGCCTTCTAGGGCGAGCGACTCGGCCGCCACCCGCTGCTCGTGGGATCGATAGACGCCTTGAGAAAGCGTCAGGCGCTCGATCTCCGCGGCAATGGGAACCCGATTCGGCAACGTCGCGTGTAAACGAGCCTGGGAAAGGGAAAGTGCGAGGTCATCGACAAGGACGTCGAAAGCGTCCTCTGCGCGGCTCAAGGCCACGCGCAGGCGCGCCGAAAGCTCGCCAGAGACGTCCGAGATCGGCGAGAAGGGCAGCCAGGGGTTGAGCGCGGCGAGACTGGCGCCGGCAAGCTCCACCTGCGCGGAAAGGCGCAAAGGGGAAACCGACAAACGTCCTGCCGCTTTGAACTCGCCGCCCCAAGAACCTTTCGCCACGAGCTCGAAGCGCCCCTCACCGTCGGTGGAGAAATCCGTCAGCGAAAAATCGAGCGGAAACACGCTCACCGTCTCAGCCCGCATATGCTGCGCGCGCGCGGTGTATTCGATGCGCCCTGCGTGGATCTGGAGGCGAGCGATGCTCAGTGGCAAAGCGGCTTGATCATCCGCGGCCTGGCGCGTGCGCCAGGCCGCCAGCAAGCCCGCGAAATGGTTTTTTTCTTGCGGGTCGTCAACAAAGGTCACGACCGGTTGCAGCAGCTCGACCGCGTCGATGACGAGGGCGCGGCGCCAGAGGCTTTGCCACGAGAGATCGATGACTGCGGCCTGTCCTGAGAAGAGGCGTTCTCCCGTGGGCGTGGCGAGTTCGAGCGCGCCCACACGCACACGCAAGGCGAAAGGATCGAAAGCGAGCCGCGGAAGCGTCAAGCGATAGCCGGTGTTCTCGGCAACCCAGCGCACCAGCCAGGACGCAAGCAGGAGGGGAGCGCCCTGCCAGAGAAAGAGCCACCACGCCACGAGCAAGGCGAGGACGGCAATGCTTGCAGCCCGCAAGCGGCTTTTCTTCATGATGGCTAGCACGCGGCGAGGAGAGCATGAAATAATCTGCGTCATGATACCGCGCTTCTTTTGCCCTTCCAGCCATGCGCGCCTTGCGCCCGGCGCGCGTTTTGCGTTGCCCGACGAGGTCGCCCATCATGCGGTGCGCGTCTTGCGCCTCAAGGCAGGCGATGAGATCATTCTTTTCGATGGCAAAGGCGGGCAATGGCGCGCGCGCCTGCGCAAGGTCGGCCCGCAAGGCAGTGGGCATGTCGAGGTTCTCGATCATTGCCCCATCGAGCACGAATCTCCTCTTGCCGTAACGCTCGTTCAGGCCCTGCCTGAGTCCGCCGACAAAATGGATTGGATCGTGGAAAAGGCGGTCGAGCTCGGGGCTGCCGCGATCCAACCCGTCGTCGCTCAACGCAGCGTGGTCAGACTCTCGGCGGAACGCATGCAAAAAAGGCTTTCTCATTGGCAAGCCGTGGCCACGGCTGCTTGCGCGCAGTGCGGCCGCAATCGCATCCCTGCCGTGCAGCCGCTTTTGCCGCTTGCCGATTTTCTCGCCGGTGCACGCACTGCACAGGCCATGAAACTCGTGCTCGATCCGGCGGCGGAAGAGCCTCTGGCAGGAATTTCTCCGCCGCAACAAGAGGTATGGCTGCTGATCGGCCCCGAGGGAGGATTCCACCGCGATGAAATGCGCGCAGCCTGGGGCGTAGGCTTTCGTCCAGTCAAGCTCGGCCCGCGTATCTTGCGCACGGAGACCGCGGGCGCCGCTGCCCTCGCCGTCATGCAGGCGCTTTGGGGCGACTTTCGCGAGGACGACGATCATGTTCGAGACCGCTGAACTCGGCCACAAAATCGACAAGAAAACCTATCGCGAACTCGTGCCGCAGCTGCGTGCCGATCTCCTCGACGCGCAATACGATCTCAAGGAAAGCGCGCGCCATCCGGTGATCATTCTCATTTCGGGGCATGATGGCGCCGGCAAGGGAGAAACCATCAATCTGCTCTATGAATGGATGGATCCCCGCTACCTTTCGACGCTGGCGTTTTCCGCCCCTACCGACGAAGAGCGCATGCGCCCCTTCATGTGGCGTTATTGGCGCGCCTTGCCACCCAAAGGTCGCATCGGCATCTTCGCGGGCTCTTGGTATTCGATCCCTATCCAGGCCAGCATCGAGGGCCAGATGTCGAGAGCCGAACTCGATCAGCGCATCGACCAGATCAACCGTTTCGAGCAAATGCTGGTCAATGAAGGCGCATTGATCCTGAAATTCTGGTTCTATCTTTCGAAGAAGGCGCAGAAGCGCCGCCTGAAAGCCCTGGAAAAGGACCCCCGCACCGCCTGGCGCGTGACCCAATGGAACTGGGAACGCCTGAAGACCTACGACCGGCTGATCGAGGTGGCTGGCCACGTCTTGCGCACCACCAACACGCCCTGGGCGCCGTGGATCGTCATCGAAGGCGAAGACGATCACTACCGCGCCATCGCGACGGGAAAAACCATCCTCGACGCCATGCGCACCAAGCTCTCGCAAAGCGAAAAACTGACGACACCTGTCGCACCCGTATTGCGCTACGACATCGATGGGCGTGACGTCCTCACGGAACTCGATCTAAGCAAGAAACTGAGCGCCAAGGACTACGAAGATCAACTCGCACGCTGGCAAGGCCGCCTCGCCGAGCTCATCCGTCGCCCACGCTTCAAGAAGCATCATGCCCTCGTCTGCGTTTTCGAAGGCGTCGATGCCGCTGGCAAAGGCGGGGCGATCCGGCGCGTCGCCGCCGCGATGGATGCGCGCGATTACCAGATCGTACCCATCGCCGCACCCAGCGATGAGGAACGCGCACAGCCCTATCTATGGCGCTTCTGGCGACACGTGCCAAGAATCGGGCGCGTCACCATCTTCGACCGTTCGTGGTATGGGCGCGTACTCGTCGAGCGCGTCGAAGGCTTTTGCAGCGAGGCCGATTGGCTGCGCGCCTACGCCGAGATCAATGATTTCGAACACGAACTGGTCTCAGCCGGCGTCATCGTGGTCAAATTCTGGCTGCACATCAGCAAAGACGAACAGCTGGCGCGTTTCCAGGCGCGCGCCGAAACCCCCTACAAGCGCTTCAAGATCACCGACGAAGACTGGCGCAATCGCGAGAAATGGGACGCCTATCACCGCGCCGTCTGCGACATGATCGAGCGCACAAGCACGGGAGCAGTGCCTTGGACACTGGTGCCATCGAACGATAAGCGTTATTCCCGCGTCATGGTATTGCAGACACTTTGCAAGCGCTTGGAAGCTGCGCTCGACGGCCGCGCGAGGAACAAGCGATGAGCGCGGGCAGCGAAACGACCGATCCCCGCATCGTCAGCTGGGTGCGGCAAGCCGCGCCCTATATTCATGCCTTTCGCGGCAAGAGCTTCGTGATCGCCTTCGGCGGCGAAATCCTCGAAGATCGCGCGCGCGCACAGGCTCTGATCCATGACATTGCCCTACTCGATAGCATGGGCATCGGGCTGGTGTTGGTGCATGGCGCTCGCCCGCAAATCGATGCCGAGATGTCCGCACGCGGACTCACCCCGCGCTTTCACAAGGGCCTGCGCATCACCGACGCCCCCACGCTCGAATGCGTGAAGCGGGCAATCGGCGCCACGCGCATCGAGATCGAAGCGATGCTCTCCCAAGGGCTGCCGAACACGCCATTGGCCGGCGGCTTCCTGCGCGTGACCGGCGGCAATTTCATTTCCGCGAAGCCCATCGGCGTCGTCGATGGCATCGACTACCAATACACCGGCGCCGTGCGCAATGTCATCGCCGAAGAAATCAAGGCGGATCTCGCGCAGGAAAACGTCGTCCTCATCTCGCCGATTGGCGCCTCCCCCTCGGGCGAGCTCTTCAATCTGGCCTGGGAAGAAGTCGCCGAGGCCGTCGCCGTGGCGATCGCCGCCGACAAACTGATCTTTCTCTGCGCCGCCCCGGGACTTCTCGACCGCCAAGGCCGCCTGATCAGCGCGCTGACCGCCGAGGAAGGCGAGAAACTGCTCACGCGACGCATCAAACAGGCGCCCGAGGTGGCGCGCGTGCTGCCAGCCGCACTCCGCGCCGTCCGACGCATGCCCGGCCGCGTCCACTTCCTCGATCGCCGCCAAGACGGCGCCATGCTCATCGAATTATTCACGCGCGATGGCGTCGGCACCGTGCTCACGCAAGAGCCCCTCGAGCGCATCCGCCCCGCGGCCATCGCCGACATCCCCGCGCTGCTTTCGCTGATCGCGCCGCTGGAAGCCGATGGCACCTTGATTCGGCGTGGTCGCGAGCGTCTGGAAATGGAAATCGATCGCTTCAGCGTGCTCGAGCGCGACGGCGTCGTCGTCGGTTGCGCAGCGCTCTACCTCTATCCCGATGAGCGCGCGGGCGAACTCGCTTGCCTCGTCGTCGCGCCCGAATATCGCGAAATGGGGTTCGGCGACCGTCTGCGCGCCCATATCGAGCAGCTCGCGCGTCGTCACAAACTCAACCGCCTGTTCGTGCTCACGACGCGTGCCGCGCATTGGTTCATCGAGCGCGGTTTCGTGGAAACCACGCGCGAGGCTTTGCCGTCTCTCCGGAAAGAACTCTACAACCCACGCCGACGCTCGAAAGTATTCGTCAAAGAGCTCGGGAAATAGTGTAGTAGACTTTTACGATTCGACCCCAACCACTCATTCGACGAGACATCACCATGCCGCGCATCGTCCATTGCATCAAGCTCGGCCGCGAAGCCGAAGGCCTCGACTTTCCTCCTTTGCCGGGAGAACTCGGCAAGCGCATCTTCGAAAACGTCTCCAAAGAAGCCTGGCAACAATGGCTGCGCTTGCAGACCATGATCATCAACGAAAACCGTTTGAATCTCGCCGATCCCCAGCATCGCAAGTATTTGATGGAGCAAGTCGAAAAGCACTTTTTCGGCGCCGGGGCCGATCGCGTCCAGGGTTATGTCCCTCCCCGCGCATAAGCTTCCGGCCGTAGGCCGCATCCATCTCGCGGACAACCTCGAAGTCTTGCGCACGCTGCCCGCGGGAAGCATCGATCTGATCTACATCGATCCCCCTTTCAACACGGGCAAGGTGCAAGCGCGCACGCAAATCCAGGCCGTCTCGACGGAGGACGGAGATCGCGTCGGCTTTCAGGGCAAGCGTTACCGCACCATCGCGCTCGGCAGCAAGCGCTTTTCCGACATCTTCGACGACTACCTCGACTTTCTCGAGCCGCGTCTAAAGGAAGCTTATCGCGTGCTGGCGCCGCACGGCTCGCTCTATTTCCACATCGATTATCGCGAAGTCCATTACTGCAAGCTGTTGCTCGATCAGATCTTCGGACGGGCGTGTTTCCTCAACGAAATCATCTGGGCCTATGACTATGGCGGGCGGCCGAAGAATCGTTGGCCCGCCAAGCATGACAACATCCTGTGGTACGCAAAGGATCCGCAGCGCTACGTGTTCAATTATGAGGAAATCGAGCGCATCCCCTACATGGCGCCCGGCCTCGTCGGCGCAGAAAAGGCCGCACGCGGGAAACTCCCCACCGACGTCTGGTGGCATACCATCGTGCCCACGAACGGCAAAGAAAAAACCGGCTACCCTACCCAGAAGCCACTCGGCATTCTGCGTCGCATCCTCCAGGCCTCTTCCCGGCCGGGAGACCTCGTGCTCGACTTTTTCGCGGGCTCCGGCACCACCGGCATCGCCGCGCACGAGCTCGGACGGCGCTTCATTCTCGTCGATAACAATCCCGAAGCGCTCGCGGTGATGGCCAAGCGCTTTGCCGCCATCGACGGCATCGAATGGGTTGGCTTCATGCCTCCACAAGAGGCTCTGACGGCTGCCACGCAAGCCGATTTATTTTCTGCGACCGCCCTCGGATCATGAGCTCCCTAGAGACCCCGGCAGGGCAGTTGCTCGCAACACTTGCCGATACCCTCCGCAACGATTATCTAAAAAACAAAGAAGACGATCCGTGGCTGGGGAGCCCTTTTGCCTGGATTCGCACATTACCTTCGCGACAACGAGGGAAGGTCGGCGAACAATTGATCGCAGGCTGCTGCCGTGAGCTGCTCCTGGAGGTCGAAGACTCCCCTGATTCCCAAGCCGATCTGATCATCGAGGGGCGGCGCGTCGAAATCAAATTTTCCACGCTTTGGGAAAGTGGCGCTTACACATTCCAACAGATACGCAACCAGAACTATGAATTCATCATATGCCTGGGCGTTTCCCCTTTCCTTGCACAGTGCTGGGTAATCCCCAAAATAGTGTTGCATGAATATGTGATTGGGCATACGCCTCAACACGCTGGCAGAGAGGGGACCGACACCTACTGGCTGTCCTTCCCGGCAGAGTCTCCTCCGGCGTGGATTGCCCCTTATGGAGGCCAGCTCTCCGACGCCTTTGCCATTCTCATGACATGGCGGAGACCGTCTTCGCCAAGGCGCGGCCAGCAGGACGCGTTCTAGCCCGTCATTCCTTCGCCGTGACCTCCCGCTCGAGTCCTTCCAGGCCGAGATGGCGCACATCGCGCCCCTTCTCCATGTAGACGACGTATTCGGAGATGTTCTTCGCATGATCGCCGATGCGTTCGATCGACTTGGCGATGAACAAAAGCTCGAGCGCACGCGAGATCGTGCGCGGATCTTCGATCATGAAGCTGATCAATTGCCGCATCGTGGCCTTGAACTCGGCATCGACTTCCTTGTCGCGGCGCGCGACCTCGGTCGCCACCGAGCTATCGACGCGCGCAAAGGCGTCGAGCGACTGGCGCAACATGCCGATCACCACGTCTGCCGCGTGCCGAAGCTCGATCTTCGGCACGAACGTCATGTCGCTCGTATGGAGCGCGCGCGCCTGCTTCGCGATCTTCTTGGCCTCGTCCCCGATGCGCTCGAGATCGGTAATCGTCTTGATCACCGTCATCAGCATCCTGAGGTCGATCGCCGCTGGCTGGTGGCGTGCGATTACATGCGCGCAGGCTTCATCGAGCTCGACTTCCAAGCGATTGACCTCGTGGTCGGCATTGATCACTTGCTCGCAAAGGAGGAGGTCGCCGCTCCCCAGCGCCCGCATCGCCGAGTCGATCTGCCGCTCGACGATGCCGCCGAGCTGCAAGACCTTGCCGCGAATCTGTTCGAGTTCGGCATCGAATTGTTTCAGCGTGTGGGCGGGCATGATCGATGTTCTCCTCTCTGGCATGGGGCTTTGAATCTTCCGATGATAGACGGAAATTTTGACATTTCGATGACGCCGGGCCTCAGCGCGCGATGCGTCGTACGCCGTCGGCGGTCGCCAAAAGCAGCAGATCGGCGCCGCGACGCGCGAAAAGCCCATTGGTGACGACGCCGACGAGCTGATTGAGTTCGCTTTCCAGCGCCACCGGATCGTCGATGTCGAGGCCATGGACATCGAGAATCACGTTGCCGTTGTCGGTGACGAAACCTTCGCGCAGCCGAGGCTCGCCGCCGAGTTTGCGGATTTCGCGCGCGACATAGGCGCGCGCCATTGGGATGACTTCGACGGGCAGCGGAAACTTGCCGAGCTTTTTCACGAGCTTCGTTTCGTCACAGATGCAAACGAAGCAATCCGCCACGGCGGCGACGATTTTCTCGCGTGTCAATGCGCCGCCGCCCCCCTTGATCATCGCCAAACGCTCCGTGATCTCGTCGGCGCCATCGACATAAACGGGTAGAGAGGCGACCTCGTTCAAATCCACGACAGAGATGCCCTGCGCCAAGAGGCGGTTCTTCGTCGCTTCCGAGCTCGCCACGGCGGCTGCGATGCGATCCTTGATCTTGGCCAGTTCGTCGATGAAACAATTAGCCGTAGAGCCAGTGCCCACGCCGATGATGCCGCCAGCGGGCACTTGCTCGGCGACATAGTGAGCAGCGGCAGCCGCCACCTTACGCTTGAGTTCGTCTTGGGTCATCGATCCTCCTTGGTCCGCAAAACGCCGATGTCGAAAGCAAGCTCCTCGAGGGCTCGCGCTAACCTGCCACCCGTTTCTTAGTCGGCGGCAGGTCGGTGCAACACCCTTGTGCAACCTCAGCCGCCAGGCCGATCGTTTCAGCGAGCGTCGGATGGGGGTGGATGGTCTGGCCAATGTCCTCCGCATCCGCGCCCATTTCGATGGCCAAGGCTATTTCGCCGATCAAGTCGCCTGCGCTCGGGCCGACGATGACGCCGCCGACGATGCGACGGGTCTTTGCATCGAACAAAAGCTTCGTGAAGCCAGCTTCGGCGCCCATCGCGAGCGCACGGCCGGAGGCCGCCCACGGGAACTTCGCCACGTCGACCGCACGTCCTTGTCGTCTCGCCTCGTCTTCGCTAAGCCCCACCCAGGCGACTTCGGGGTGGGTATAGGCGACGCTCGGGATCACCAGGGCGTCGAAATGCGCGCGATGCCCGGCGGCAGCCTCTGCCGCCACATGGCCTTGATGCACGGCCTTGTGCGCGAGCATGGGCACCCCGACGATGTCGCCGATGGCGAAGATATGCGGGACATTCGTGCGCATCTGGGCATCGACGGGAATGTATCCCCGCTCATCGACGAAAACGCCTGCTTTCTCGGCATCGATCTTTTTGCCATTGGGCGTGCGACCGGCCGCCTGCAGGATCAAATCGTAGCGTTGGGGGTCGCGCGGCGCATGTTCGCCTGCGAAATGCACCCACAGTCCATCGGGCTTCGCATCCACGGCGGCGACGCGGGTTTCTAGCCAGATGTGCGCAAACCGCGCTCGGTTCGTCTTTTCCCAGACCTTGACGGCGTCCCGGTCGGCGCCCGCCATCAAGCTTTCGGTGAGCTCGACGAGATCGATGCGCGCGCCTAGGGAAGCATAGACGGTGGCCATTTCCAGGCCGATGATGCCGCCCCCGATCACGAGCATCCTCTCGGGCGCAAAGGGCAGCGCCAGGGCGCCCGTGGCGTCGATGATGCGCGCATCCTCGGGCAGAACGGGTAGCCGCACGGCAGAAGAACCCGCGGCGATGATGCAGCGCTCAAACCGCAGCACGCTTTTCTTGCCCGTCTTTTCCTGGCCGCTTCCCGTCGTTTCTTCGATCTCGAGATGGTGCGCATCGAGAAAATGGCCATAGCCGCGCACGATCTCGACATTGCGCGCCTTGGCCATGGCGGCAAGCCCCCCCGTGAGCTTGGCGACGATGCCTGCCTTGTGACGGCGCAACGCCTCGAGATCGATGCGGGGGGCGTCGAAAGAAACGCCGGCGGAAGCAAGCTGTCGAGCTTCCTCGATGGCGGCGGCGACATGCAATAGCGCTTTCGATGGAATGCAGCCCACGTTAAGACAAACGCCGCCGAGCGTCGGATAGCGTTCGACGATCGCCGTCCTAAGCCCCAGATCCGCAGCGCGGAAGGCAGCCGAATAGCCGCCCGGCCCCCCGCCGAGCACGATGAGATCGACCGCTCGTGCTGCACTCCCCACGGCTGCGGCAGGCGCGGCCAACGGGGAAGCCGCCGGGGCTTTCGCGGGCGCTTGGCTTGCCGCCTGCGCATCCAGGCGCACGATCGGCGCGCCTTCAGAGACCTTGTCCCCTACTTTGACGAGCACCTCGACGATTTTGCCGGCCACTGGCGAGGGCACGTCCATCGTCGCCTTGTCCGATTCGAGCGTGATCAAGGGGTCTTCGGCCTGGACGACATCGCCGGCTTTCACCAACACTTCGATCACCGGCACGTCCTTGAAATCGCCGATGTCGGGCACCTTGACGTCGATGAGGCTCATAGCGTCACCCTGCGGAAATCGGCAAGCAATTGCGCCAGGAAGGCGAGAAAGCGCGTCGCCAGCGCCCCGTCGATGACGCGGTGATCGGCCGTGAGGGAGAGCGGTAGCATGAGCCGCGGCGAAAATTCCTGGCCAGTCCAGACGGGTTTCATCGCGGCGCGCGAAACGCCGAGGATGGCCACCTCGGGAGCATTGACGATGGGTGAAAAACCGGTGCCGCCGATGCCACCGAGCGACGAGATGGTGAAGCTCGCGCCCTGCATTTCGGCCGCCGAGAGCTTACCCGCGCGCGCGCGCTGGGCAAGCGCCGCGGTTTCCTCCGCGATGGCCAGCACGCCTTTTTTGTCGGCGTCTCTGAGCACGGGAACGACGAGCCCCTGCGGCGTATCGGCGGCGAAACCGATGTGCCAATAGCGCTTGAGCACGAGGTTTTCGCCCTGCAAGGATGCGTTGAGTTCCGGATATTTCTGCAGCGCCACCACTGCAGCCTTGATCAGGAAGGCGAGCATCGTCACCTTGAGGCCTGCCTTTTCGTGCTCGCGATTGAGCTGCTGTCGAAACGCCTCGAGTTCGGTGACGTCGCTTTCTTCATGATAGGTCACCGCCGGGATCATCACCCAATTGCGCGCGAGATTGGGGCCAGAGATCTTCTGGATGCGGCTAAGCGGCCTCGCCTCGATAGGGCCGAACTTGGCGAAATCGACTTCCGGCCAGGGCGGAAGGTCGAGCGTAAAGCCCGTCGCCTCCGGTTTGGCGGGCGCTGGCTGCGCCGTCACGATGCCTTTCACATAGGCCTCGACGTCTTCCCGGAGGATGCGTCCCTTGGGGCCGCTTCCGACCACACGCCCAAGATCGACGCCGAGCACACGCGCCAAGCGCCGCACCGAGGGGCTCGCGTGAGGCTTGACGCCATCGAGCGCAGCGACCGTTTCGGCGGGCGTGGGCAAACGCACGGCGGGCGGCAGGGTCGTCGGCTCGGCCTCCTGGGGGCGAAAATCGCCCGCCGGCGCCTGGGCTGCCGAAGCCGGCGGCTGGGAAGTCGGCGCGTTTGCGGAAGGCGCGGCGACCAACGGAGGGACAGAGGTATGCGTGGCCAGCGGCTCGGGCGCTGCCGCTTCTCGCGCCGGCGGTTGCGAAGCGTCTTCGAGCAAGCGCACAATCGGCGTGCCTTCGGAGACCTTGTCCCCCACTTTGACGAGCACCTCGACGATTTTGCCGGCCACTGGCGCGGGCACGTCCATCGTCGCCTTGTCCGATTCGAGCGTGACCAAGGCGTCCTCGGCCTGGACGACGTCGCCGGCTTGCACCAACACTTCGATCACCGGCACGTCCTTGAAATCGCCGATGTCGGGAACACGAATCTCGATCATGATCACACCTTGCTGGGGATCGGCTTCGCCGGGTCGATCTCATATTTGGCGAGCGCTTGCGCCACGACCTTGCGCTCGATGACGCCATCATCGGCGAGCGCGGAAAGCGCGGCAAGCGCAATCCACCGCCGGTCGACCTCGAAGAAATGCCGGAGGTTTTCGCGCGTGTCGGAACGTCCGAACCCATCCGTGCCGAGCGTCACATAGCGTCGCCCAAGATCCGCAAGATAAGGTCTGATCTGCTCGGGAAACATGCGCACGTAATCGGTTGCGGCGATCACCGGCCCGCGCGTATCCGCCAAGCATTTTTGCACATGGCATCGACGCGGCGGCTCTTGCGGATGAAGCATCCGATGCCGCGCGCACTCCTGGCCTTCGCGCGCGAGCTCCGTGAAGGAAGGGCACGACCAGAGGTCGGCCTCCACGCCCCAATCTTCCCGCAGCAAATCCGCGGCCGCGATCGCTTCGCGGAAGATCGTGCCGGAGCCGAGGAGTTGCACGCGGGGGCCATTGCTCGCCGCTCCCTTGCGAAAGAGATACATGCCTTTGAGAATGTCCGGCGCCGCGCCCTCGGGAAGCCCGGGATGCTCATAGTTTTCGTTCATCACGGTGAGGTAATAAAACACGTCTTCTTGCTCGGCGACCATGCGGCGCAAGCCGTCATGGACGATCACCGCAAGCTCATAGGCGAAGGTCGGGTCATAGGCGACGCAATTGGGAATCACGCTCGCCAGCACATGCGAATGCCCGTCTTCGTGCTGGAGCCCTTCGCCATTGAGCGTCGTGCGGCCAGAGGTACCGCCGATCAAAAAGCCGCGCGCACGCGAGTCCGCCGCCGCCCAGGCGAGATCCATCGTGCGCTGCAGGCCGAACATCGAATAGAAAATGTAAAAAGGCAACATGATCACGCCGTGCGTCGAATAGGACGTCGCGGCGGCGATCCAATCGGCCATGGCGCCGGCTTCGTTGATGCCTTCTTGCAAAATCTGGCCATTCTTCGATTCGCGGTAGAACATCAGCTGGTCGGCGTCCTGCGGCACGTATTTCTGGCCTTCGTGATTCCAAATGCCGATCTGGCGGAACAACCCCTCCATGCCAAAGGTGCGCGATTCATCGGGCACGATGGGGACGATACGGCGACCGATGTTTTTGTCCTTGATCAGGGCGCCAAGCAAGCGCACGAAAGCCATCGTCGTGGAAAACTCGCGCCCTTCTGAGGCCTTGAGCAAGGATTCGAACGTCGACAGCGGCGGAACCGGCAGGCTTTCGAGCGCTTTTTCGCGACGCTGGGGCAGATATCCGCCCAATTCTTGCCGTCTGCGCCGCATGTAGTCGAGCTCGGGAGAGCCTTCCGGAAACGAGAGATAAGGCAGCTTTTCGAGCTCTTCGTCAGGAATCGGCAGCTTGAAACGGTCGCGGAAGGCCTTGAGAGACGTGGTGCCCATCTTTTTCTGTTGATGGGTGATGTTCTGTGCTTCCCCCGATTCGCCCATGCCATACCCTTTGATGGTCTTGGCGAGGATCACCGTGGGTTGGCCGACATGCTCGACGGCCGCCTTATAGGCGGCATATACCTTGTGCGGATCATGCCCGCCGCGATTGAGTCTCCAGATGTCGTCGTCGGTCCAGTGCGCGACCATCGCGCGCAATTCCGGCGTATTGAAGAAATGCTCGCGCACATAAGCGCCGTCCTTCGACTTGAAGGTCTGATAATCGCCATCGACGCATTCCATCATGCGGCGGCGCAATATGCCGGTCTTGTCTTGCGCGAGCAGCGGATCCCAGTAAGAGCCCCAGATGACCTTGATCACATTCCAGCCGGCGCCGCGAAATTCGGCCTCGAGCTCTTGGATGATCTTGCCGTTGCCGCGCACGGGGCCATCGAGTCGCTGCAAATTGCAATTGATCACGAAAATCAGATTGTCGAGTTTCTCGCGCCCCGCCATGCCGATCGCGCCCAGCGACTCGATTTCATCGACCTCCCCATCGCCTAGGAAGGCCCAAACCTTGCGCCCCTGGGTCTTCGCCACGCCACGGTCTTCGAGGTATTTCATGAAGCGCGCCTGATAGATCGCCATCAAGGGCCCCAGCCCCATCGACACCGTCGGGAATTGCCAAAACGCCGGCATGAGCCAGGGGTGGGGATAGGAAGACAATCCTCGTCCCTTTACCTCGCGCCGGAAATTGTCGAGGTCTTCTGCGGTCAGGCGGCCGAGCAAAAAAGCGCGCGCGTAGATGCCTGGCGCCGAATGCCCTTGGAAAAAGACGAGATCGCCGCCAGATTCGTGCTGCGGCCCGCGCCAGAAATGCTGGAAGCCAACGTCATAAAGCGTGGCCGCCGAGGCAAAGCTCGCGATGTGCCCCCCCAGATTGCTGCCTCCCTTGTTCGCACGCATGACCATCGCCAGCGCATTCCAACGCACATAGGCGCGAATGCGCGCCTCGATCGCATAGTCGCCGGGCGCCAATGGCTGCTTGTCCGCGGGAATGGTATTGACATAATCCGTGACGGCGGCGAAAGGAAGATTGACGCCCGCGCGTTGGCACAAATGGATTTGTCTTTCCACGAGATAATGGGCGCGTTCGGGGCCCTCGGTCTCGATCACTGCCTCGAGCGCATCGAGCCATTCGCGGGTCTCTTGGGGGTCGGGGTCGGCGGAAAACGCCGATGAACTCATCGTCTCGGTCTCGGACATCTGCATCGCTCCTGTGGGAGGGAAAACGCTTTGCGCCGGCACGGGTAGCGCCAGGCGCGCGGGCCCTTCGGGTAGAAGGGCGCTCGCATGGTAAAGGCTTCGTCTGATCGCTGCAATCGTGCAGTGCAGCGAAAAAGCGTTTTTCGCCCTGACCTTCGCCCTCCACGCCTCGCTGCGCTAGACTCTTGGGATGAGGCAGCAGCCCACAAAGGAGCCCAAGATGTTTGAGGCGCGCTTCGCGAACCCGGGCGAAGCCTTTCGGCTTCGCTATGCTTTCTGCCTGAGCACGGCGCTACCCACGACGCACTCCCCCAAGGCCAACGCGCCTTCAGCGAGTTTACGTCATGCCAGGATAGCCCACGCTGGTTGCGTTTCGCCGCGTCATGCGCTGGATGCGCCCAAGCGGTCATGAGCCGGTGAGGCAGCCATGGCTCCCACCATCGTCCGTGACGGCCCTTTTCGACTATTCTTCTTTTCCCGCGAAGAGGCGAGAATGCACGTGCATGTCGCCCATCCGAATGGAGAGGCGAAATTCTGGCTCGAACCTGCTATCGCCCTGGCCAGTCATACGGGCCTTGCGCCGAAAGAACTGGCTGCCGCCGAAGAAATCGTCGTTCGCCACTTTCAGGAGATCGTGAATGCCTGGAACCAACACTTTGGGCGTTGAAGTCACCCACATCTCGAAACACGGTTTCTGGCTTATGCTCGGCGACGAAGAGCTCTTTGCGCCATTTTCGGAGTTTCCTTGGTTCCGGAAGGCCACGATCGAAGAGCTCTGCTGCATCGAATGGCCTGCCCCCGATCATCTTTACTGGCCTCTTCTCGACGTCGATCTCTCCGTAGAGTGCATCCGCCACCCCGAGCGCTTTCCTCTGCTCTCGAAAATCCCTGCCCAAGGCGATAAGGCGCGCAGCGGACAAGACGCTCCCGCGGCCCTCGATTCGAAGGGATGAAAGACAGCACAAGGCGTTGGCGCAAGGGATTTACGCACGCAACATGAAACTGAAACGCCTGCTGCGCTAGACTCTTGGGATGAGGCAGCAGCCCACAAAGGAGCCCAAGATGTTCCAGGTGCGCATTCATGGCCGAGGCGGACAAGGGGTCGTCACCGCCGCCGAGATGCTCGCGCTCGCCGCGTTCGACGAAGGACGCTACGCGCAAGCGTTCCCAAGCTTTGGCTCGGAGCGTACGGGCGCTCCGGTGGTCGCCTTTTGCCGCATCGATGACAAGCCGATCCGCGTGCGCGAGCCGATCGTCACTCCCGATGCGCTGATCATCCAGGACGCCACTCTCCTGCACCAAGTCGATTGTTTCGGCGGCTTGAAACCGGAGGGCCACATCCTCATCAATACAGGAAAGAGTCTTGCCGAGCTTGGGCTTGAGGAATACCTCGCCGCTCATCCGCGCGAGCGCGTGCTCACGCTCAACGCGACGGAGATCGCCCTCCGGCGCTTAGGCAGGCCGTTGCCGAACGTTCCACTCTTGGCTGGCTTTGCCGCCATGACGGGTCTGATCCGTTTGGAGGCGGTGGAAAAGGCCATCGCCGAGCGCTTTGCGGGCAAGGTGGCGGCCGGAAACCTCGCCGCCGCGCGTGAGGCGTATTCCCGTATCCTGTCTTCCTTGGAGCGCGCGCATGTTTGAGCAAATCGAAGGCAGTCGCGCCGTCGCCAAGGCCGTCGCCTTGTGTCGGCCGGAGGTGGTGTGCGCTTATCCAATCTCTCCGCAGACGCACATCGTCGAGGCCTTGGCCGAAATGGTCAGCAGCGGCGTTCTCTCGCCCTGCGAATTCATCAACGTCGAATCGGAATTCGCCGCCTTGTCGGTCGCCATCGGCGCCTCGGCGACGGGCGCAAGAAGCTACACGGCCACCGCCTCGCAAGGCCTCCTTTACATGGCGGAGGCCGTCTTCAACGCCGCTGGCCTGGGCCTGCCCATCGTCATGACCGTGGCCAATCGCGCGCTCGGCGCGCCAATCAACATCTGGAACGACCATTCCGACGCCATGGCGCTTCGTGATGCGGGGTGGATACAACTCTTCGCCGAGGACAATCAGGAGGCCGTCGATTTGCACATCCAGGCGTTTCGCCTCGGCGAGGAGCTGTCGCTGCCGGTGATGGTGTGTATGGACGGCTTCATCCTCACCCATGCCGTCGAGCGCGTCGACCTCCCGACTCAGGCGCAGGTCGATGCCTATCTGCCGCCTTACTCGCCGCGGCAAGTGCTGGATCCCGCCGAGCCGGTCTCGATCGGCGCGATGGTCGGGCCAGAAGCCTTCATGGAGGTCAAGTATCTCGCTCACGCCAAGCAAATGGAAGCGCTGCGCTTGATTCCTCAATACGCCGAGGAGTTTCGCGCCATTTTTGGACGACCCTCGGGTGGGCTCGCGCATGCCTACCGCACCGAGGAAGCCAGCACGATCGTCGTCGCGATGGGATCGGTGATGGGCACGATCAAAGACGTGATCGACGAAATGCGAGAGGCCGGCCATGCAATCGGCGCCCTGGGCATCACCCTGTTTCGTCCTTTCCCAACGGCGGCGATCGTCGCCGCCCTGCGCGGCGCACGGCGCGTCGTCGTGCTGGAGAAAAGCCTGGCGGTCGGGCTTGGCGGCATCCTCGCGACCAACGTGCGCATGGCGCTCGCTGCGCTGCCCATCGACGTCTATACGGTGATCGCTGGCTTAGGCGGACGTGCGATCACCAAGCGTTCCCTGCACGCGCTGTTCCGCCGCGCCGAGAAGAACGATCTCGATTCCCTCACTTTCCTTGATCTGGACGAAAGACTCGTCGCACGTCAGTTGGCGCGCGAGAAAGAGCGGCGCAAGAGCGGGCCGGTGGCCGAAAACCTATTGCGCGACGTGGGCGTCATCGCTGCGCGGAATTACTGAGGCGGGAGGAAGCGGCATGCACGAACAACCGATCAAGTTCTACCAAACCGGCACTTTCACCGTCGGCAATCGCCTGTTGCCGCCCGAACAGCGCACGGTGCAATCGCGCATCAAGCGCTACAACTCGCTCAACTCGGGGCACCGCGCTTGTCAGGGTTGCGGTGAGGCCCTCGGCGCACGCTATTGCGTCGATGCCGCGATGGAAGCCGCGAACGGACGTCTGATCGCGGCCAACGCCACGGGTTGCCTGGAGGTTTTTTCGACTCCCTATCCCGAAACCTCCTGGCAACTCCCTTGGATCCATTCGTTGTTCGGCAACACCGCGGCGGTGGCGACCGGCATTGCCGCAGCGCTCAAGGTCAAGCGCGCCAAGGGAGAACGCCGCCATATCCGCGTCATCGCACAAGGCGGCGACGGCGGCACGACCGACATCGGATTCGCCTGCCTCTCGGGCATGTTCGAGCGCAATGACGACGTGCTCTACATCTGCTATGACAATGGCGGCTATATGAACACCGGCGTGCAGCGCTCCTCCGCGACGCCGCCAGCGGCACGTACGGCCACGACGCCGAGCCTCGAGGGCGCCCTGGGCAACGCCTTCGGCCAAGGCAAATTCCTCCCCGAAATCGCCCTCGCGCATGGGATTCCTTTCGTCGCCACGGCCACGGTGGCCGACTTGCACGACTTGGAAGCCAAGGTGCGCCGCGCGATGGAGTTTCACGGCGCACGCTACCTGCATGTGCTCGTGCCATGTCCTCTCGGCTGGGGCTTCCCCTCGCACGAAACGATCAAGATGGCGCGACTTGCCAAGGAAAGCGGCATTTTCCCGGTCTTTGCGGCCGAAAGTGGCGAAGTCGTGGCGTCCGCGCCGATTCGCCGCAAGGTTCCCGTCGAAGATTATCTGCGTCCTCAAAAGCGCTTTGCGCACCTCTTCTCCCCGACCCTGAACCTGGCCGCCCTCGCCCGCCTGCAGGAGCTTGCCGACCGCAACATCCGCAAATACCGTTTGCTTCCGGAGACGCTTTGATGGACAAACCCTTCGCGATCACGTTGGACCCTGGCTCCTCGCTCGCCAATCGTACCGGCTCCTGGCGCACTTTCCGCCCCGTTTATGTCGATCGTCTGCCCCCTTGCAACGCTGCTTGCCCGGCCGGCGAGAACATCCAGGGTTGGCTTTTTCACGCCGAAGCGGGAGACTATGAAAAGGCCTGGCTTACCCTCGTCGAGAACAACCCCCTGCCGGCGATCATGGGGCGGGTCTGCTACCATCCTTGCGAAGGCGCCTGCAATCGGGGCCAGCTCGACGAATCCGTGGGCATCAATGCCGTCGAGCGCTTCTTGGGTGATGAGGCGAATCGGCGGGGCTGGCAGTTTGCGCCCCCCCTCGTCTCTTCCTCGGGCAAGCGGGTCTTGATCGTCGGCGCAGGGCCTGCGGGGCTTTCCTGCGCCTATCACTTGCGGCGCCTGGGACACCAACCGGTGATCATGGAAGCAGCACGCCATGCAGGCGGCATGATGCGGTATGGCATTCCCCAATACCGTCTGCCGCGCGCCGTGCTCGATGCCGAAATCGCCCGCCTCATCGACTTCGGTATCGACATCATCACCAGCGCGAAAGTCGAAGACGTGGAAAGCACGATGCGCGAAGGCGGCTTTTCCGCGTGCTTTCTGGGCGTCGGCGCGCATCTCGCGAAACGCGCTTACATCCCAGCCGGCGACGCAGCACGCATCCTCGACGCGCTCACACTGCTCCATGACGTCGAAGCGGGTGAGCCGCCGCTCCTTGGGCGTCGGGTCATCGTCTATGGCGGCGGCAATACGGCGCTCGACGTCGCGCGCACCGCCAAGCGCCTCGGCGCCGAAGAATCGATCATCGTTTATCGCCGCACGCGCGAGAAAATGCCGGCGCATGCAAGCGAAGTCGAAGAAGCCTTGCAAGAGGGGGTGGCCTTCAAATGGCTCGCCACGATCAAAGCCGCCGACGAAGGCGAAGTGATGATCGAAAAAATGCGCCTGGATGAGAAGGGCTTTCCCCAGCCTACCGGCGAGCTCGAGCGGCTGCCTGCCGACGCCGTCGTGCTGGCCCTTGGCCAGGAATCCGACCTCTCCCTGCTCGACAATGTCAAAGACATCGAGATCATCAACGGCGTCATCCAGGTCGATGACAACAAGATGACCGGCCGCGCAGGCATTTTCGCCGGCGGCGACGTGATCGGCGGCGAAAAGACCGTCACCGCCGCCATCGGCCACGGCAAACGCGCGGCGCGCGCGATCGACGCCTGGCTTTCGGGGCGCACCTATGCGCCGCCCAAGAAGCCGGAGATCGCGACTTTCGAACGCTTGAATACCTGGTATTACAGCGATGCGCCGAAAACCGTGCGGCCGACGCTGGATCTCGTGCGTCGGCAATCGACTTTCGACGAAGTCGTCGGCGGACTCACCGAGGACAATGCGCTCTATGAGGCGCGTCGTTGTCTTTCTTGCGGCAACTGCTTCGAATGCGACAATTGCTATGGCGTCTGCCCCGACAACGCCGTGATCAAGCTCGGCCCAGGCCAGCGCTTCCGCTTCAACTACGATTATTGCAAAGGCTGCGGGCTATGCGCGGCCGAATGTCCCTGCGGAGCGATCGTCATGGTCGCCGAAGAGATTTGATGCGCATTCCCTCTTGCGCAGATGCAGAAAGAGCGCCGCCGCGGCGCCATACGCTGCCGCGGCCATCAGCATGACGAAGCGCTGTCCACCGTGGATCGCCAGCAGCGCCGCTGCCAACGAAGCGACGACGGAGGCAAAACCGTTGATGCCCCATGCCCAGGGTATGAGCGCAGGCGCATGCCGCGAAAGCCACGCCAGACCGAGCGGAAAAGCGAGTCCCATGCAAAACGCCACGGGCGCGATCAGCGCCAGTGCCAACAGCGCGCGCGCCGCGAATGGCCAGGCAAGCGCCGATTTACACGCCGGCTCGAGAACGACCGCATACCCCACGAGCAGGAGCGGCAGCAGCAGGAATAAGCGATGCGCGGCAGGCAACCTTGCGCTTGCATACGCCCCAAGCCCCGCGCACACGAGGAGGCTCGCCAGGGCCACTGCCGCCGCATAGGCCGGATGAGCGAGCAGCAAAGTCAATTTCGCCAACAGCGGAATCTCGACGGCCATGAAGGCGAAACCGAGCAATGAAAAATAGGCGGGAATTTGCCACCGTCCTCTGTCCGCAAGCGTGGCGAACGCCAAGCGGCTGGAGCTCAGCGCCAAGGGCGCAAGGATCAAGGCGCCGCTCGCCACGAGCGCCTGCACCAGCGCAAGCAAGAGGACTGGATAGCCCCATTCGAGCGGCGGCAGCGCGCCTTCGCGCCTGAGTCGCCAGAATTCGATCAGGCTCTGCCAACGGAAGAAGTGGGAAAAATAAGGTGCGTCGTCCGTCGTCGGCGAGAGCCGAAAAGGGCTTTCCCGCAGGAATCGCTCGCGTTCATCCCCCACCAAGGCCGCCAAACCCGCATAAAACTCATCGTGATCGAGGAGGTTATAGCGATTTGCCTGCGTTGGCGTGATGCCGGGGTAATAGGACAGATCGAATGCATAGGCATCGGCGAAATCTCGCGCGATTTCGATTTCCCGTGGCGAAAAAGCGCCGTTCTTGACGATCAATGTGGTCGTATTGAGGCTACGCAAGAGCATCAATGCCATGCTCGCCTCTTCGCCGCGCCGCTCGAGCGCTGCGCGCGCCGTCGCTGCAAGGCGCAAGGCGTCCCGCGGGGGTAGCGAGAGCCAGCGCGTGATCGCGAGCAAGCCGCCCGGTTCGAGATGGTCGAGATAGGCGGCAAAGGCTTCGAGGGTATAGAGATAGTTCTCCTGAGTTGCGCCGAGTCCTGCCAGGCTCGCGCTCGCGCCTTCGAGCATCGCGAGCTGGATCAGATCGAAACGTTCCTGGCTGCGCGCGAGGTAACCGCGCGCCTCGGCAAGCGCCAAACGCACGCCAGGAAGGGAATAAGGCCGGCCAGAAAAGGCGGCGAGATCTTCCTCGACGAGGGACACGATGTTTGCATCGGCTTCGACAGCGACGATTTCACGTGCTCCCAGCCTTTTCGCCTGCAAGACATCGCTGCCGGCACCTGCGCCGACGATGAGCACGCGCGGCTGCTCGAGCAAGCGGTAGGGTAATGCCGAAGGCATGGCATCGAAATAGGCGAGGGCGGAGAAGTCGCCGTCGAAATGGTTGATGGCCCCGGCGGCATGGCCATCGAGATAGACGCCGATCTGCTCCGGCGGAAGCTCGCGCGCAAGCACAGACAAGCCTGGCGCATGGCGCAGCGGCGCCTGGGGACTTGCGACGGCGACGAGCTGGCCAAGAGGTCCCTGGCGTTTCCCAATCACATAGGCATCCGCCACCGCCAATGCCTGTGCGAGCTCCTTATAGGGAGAAAGCGTCGGGGCAAGCCAGGCTGAGGGAACGCTCAGGGCGGCGGCGAGCGCGAGGAACAAGCCCATGCCGCCGCGCCCCATGCTCACGGCGGCGGCAAGCAAGGCAAGAAAGATGCTGATGCGTATGGCTTCTGCCACGGGCAGCAGATGGAGCGAGAAAAGCACGAGAACGCTCGCGGCGGCGCCGGACAAATCGGCGCCGTAAAGAGGACCTACGTGCTCGCGATGGGCGGCATAGGCCAGACAAAGCGCCGTGGCCGCGCAGAAAAACGGCAAGGCGAAGGAAAGATAGAGAACGATAAGCCCCGCCCATGCCGCAAAGCTCCAAGCGAGCTCGAGCGCGTTGAAGGGCGCCCGGCTCACGGCCCAGCAGGCCAAGACGGCGCACAGGGCAAAGAGTCCTGCCGCCGTGGCGAAGCTCAGCGGGTAGACGGCCAACAGCCGCGATCTCGCGAGGGCCACGAAGACGCCGGCTGCGCCAAAACCCAGCAAGGCCACGCTGATCGCGAGCGCCGCAAAGTGATGCCAGTGGATCAAGGCCGTCAAACGCACGAGCAGGAGCTCGAAAGCGAACGTGGCCGCCGACAAAAGCGCAACCGCAAGATAGGGAGGAGGTATGGCGCCCGCCTTCATGAGCCCCCAACGAGCGGGACGAAACGAACCGGCATCAGCTGCCGAGAATGCACGCGGCCATCTGGAAGTTTCTCGATCAAGAGCAACTGCTGAGTCTGGAATGGCGCGCCCACGGGGATCACCATGCGCCCACCTGGCTTCAGTTGCGCCACCAAGGGCGGCGGCACATGGCTTGCCGCCGCCGTGACGACGATCGCGTCGAAAGGCCCTTTCTCCGGCCAACCGAAATAGCCATCGGCGATTCTCACCTCGACCCGGTCCCCGTAGCCGAGCCGGCGCAGGCGGGCGTGCGCCTCTTGCGCGAGTGGCGGGATGATTTCGAGGGTATATACCCGCGCGCCGAGCTCTGCAAGGATCGCCGCCTGATAGCCCGAACCGGTGCCGATCTCGAGCGCGCTCGCACCGGCCTTGACTTGGGCGAGCTCGCTCATCACGGCGACGATATAGGGCTGGGAGATCGTCTGTCCATGGCCGATCGGCAGGGGGCGGTTCTCATAAGCGGCTTCCTTGAGCCACGGCGGCACGAAATCATGTCGCGGCACACGCAGCAAAACGTCGAGCACCGTCTGGCTGACCGGCGTGGCGAAGGTGCGTGCCATCTGCGCCACCTCGGCAACCATCGCCTGGCGCTTGCCTGCCATTTCCTCAGCGCTCGCCATCCCTATCGTCAGAAGCGCGAGCAGCCCTGCCAAGTTCCAACGAAAGTCCCGTTTCATCGGTTCTTCTCCATTTATCATAGGCTAGTCCATCTTTGCTGCGCTTGCGATGGCTAGCGTCACCCTTCGTTTCTACGCCGAGCTCAATGCGTTCCTGCCGCCCAAGCAGCGCCAACGTTCTTTCGAGGCGAAGCTCGCGCGCGCCGCCACCGCCAAGCACACGATCGAGGCATGCGGCGTGCCTCATACCGAGGTCGCCTTGATCCTCGTCGATGGCGAGCCCGCGACTTTCAAACGGCTGCTTCACGAGGGAGAGCGTATCGCGGTGTTTCCCAGCTTCCAACGGATTGCGCTGGCGCCGCTTTTTTCCCTCAACGCACCGCCAGCCGGCAAACCTCGCTTCATCGCCGATTGTCACCTCGGGGGGTTGGCCAGGCTGCTGCGCATGGCCGGCTTCGATTGCACCTTCCGCAACGACTACCGCGATCGCGAGATCGCAGAGCTCGCAGCCAACGAAGAACGCATCGTGCTCACGCGCGACAAGCAGCTGCTGATGATCAAATCCATCCGCCATGGCGCCTTCGTCCATGCCTTGAAAGCGGAGGCGCAATTTGCCGAAATCGTGCGCCGTTTCGCGCTGATTGGGCGCTGTGCGCCGTTTTCGCGCTGCCTGATCTGCAATGTGCCGCTCGCCGAGGTCGAGAAAACGGCTATCGTCGAAGAGCTGCCGCCCGCGGTGCGCACGAGCCAGGCGCACTTCCGGCGATGTCCGCGGTGTAGGCGCATCTATTGGCCAGGTTCCCATTGGCAACGCATGCGCAAGCTGCTCGAGCGCGCGCTCGCCTGGCGCACGCAACAGGAAGCATTTTCATGAGCCGCTTTCCGTTGCTTGCGCATCTAGCGCCACCACTGCTCGTGGCGGCAGGGCTGTTTGGCTTCCTGCCCCCTCTTCCCCAGCCGCAGGAATACCACCGTTTCGCCGATCCTCATGTGTGCTTTGGCATGCCGCGTTGCGCCGATTTTTTCTCGAATGTCCCCTTTGGCATCGTCGGCGTGATCGGTTTGCTCGCTCTCCGTCGCCTGCACGCCGCCGATATGAGCCAGCCTCTGCGCCTGCTCTATCGCATGTTCTTTTTTGGGCTCGTCCTGACTGGCTTCGCTTCCGCCTACTACCATCTTTCCCCCAGCGACGCGCGTCTTGCTTGGGATCGGGCAGCGATCGTCCTCACGCTCACGGCATGGCTTTCCATCGTCATCGGGGAACGATATGGGGTGCGGCTCGCCGCGCGTCTGTGGCCTCTGCTTCTCTTCGTCGGCCTCGCGTCCGTAACGGCATGGATTTGGGGCGAGGCGCATGGGAAGGGCGATCTGCGCGCCTACCTCTTTTTCCAAGCGCTCGCCTTCCTCTGGGCGCTCGCGGCTTTGCTGCCTTCGAGGTCGATGCCCACGCAGAGGCCCCACTTCGCCGCCCTGCTGCTCTACGCGTTGGCGCTCATCTGCGACTTTTACGACCGCGCGCTCGCCGAGGCCTTGGGATTCGTCAGTGGCCATACGCTGAAACATCTCCTCGCTGCGGCGGCCTCTGCGATGCCGTTATGGATTCTCTTCCGCCGCCAGCGGCCATGAACGCCGCACTGCTCGCCGATCTCGTCTTTGCGGCGCATTTTGCCTTCATTCTCTTCGTCGTCTTCGGCGGATTGCTTCTTGTGCGCTGGCCGCGTCTGGCTTGGTTGCACGTCCCCGCCGTCGCTTGGGGGATCGCCGTCGAGCTCTTCGGCTGGGTTTGCCCTCTCACACCCTTGGAAATCTGGCTCAGACAAGCGGCCGGAGAGCAGGGCTACGATGCGGGCTTCATCGCCCATTACCTCGAGCCGCTGATCTATCCAGGCTGGCTTACGCGTAACCTCCAGATCGTCCTTGCCATCGGTCTTTTCGGCCTCAATGGGGGCGTCTATTTCTGGCTTTGGCGCCGCGGACGTCAGTTGCGCGGCAATCGCCCATAGAGCTTGCGGAGCTCATCCTTCGCCGCCTCCAACACTTTGCGCCGGTTGGCAGGCAGATTGCGGCCGGCGCGATTGATATAGAAGTTCAGCATCGACATCGCCGACTGGAAAGGCTTGGCCTTGCGCCGCGTGCTCGCCTCCGCGGAGGCTGCCAGCGAACGTGCGATCGCCTCCGGGTCGTCCCAGGTGAATACCCCCGCTTCCAAGTCGAGCGCTTGGCTCGTCGCGCTGACGCGCTGCGACCAGCGATGCACAGGGGGGCTTGGGGGGGTCATGACGAAGCCGCAAAGATCTCTTCTGCGGCCCGATGATACAAGGCGGCAAGCCTCTTCGCATGGCGCCGGTATCTCGCCGGCGAGATGCCCAGGGCGCAAGTAAAGCTTTGCGCGAGTCTCGCCCGCGGGGAAGGCGCTGCAAGCTCGGGCAATTCCCACGCCTCGAGATAAGCGGAAAGCTTGTTCGTCTTTTGTCCCAGCGAGGGGGACAAAAAGCTTACCCGCGGCAGCGCACAGGCAGCGGCGACGATGGTGCCATGCAGGCTGGTGCCAACGAAACCTTGACTCGACGCGAGCAACGCGACGATTTGCCAGACTTCGAGGGAGGCGAAAATCCAGCAATCGCCTTGCAACCGCTGCGCACAGCGGCGATAGACGTCGAGATCGTCATGCCACGGCGCCGCGCCGGCACGGAAGAAGACGATGCCGAGACCACTTCCCGCCCGAATCGTCTCGAGCTGCCGCGCGAGCTCATCGAGTGTGTGCTCGTCCCCACAGTCGGCAGAAAACTGCACGGCGAGAAAACCACGCGGGAAACGTTGCCGACAGGCGGCGACCTCGCCGGCTCGTCGCGCTTGATCAATGCGTTCCGCAAAGCGCTCAACGACAATGGCGACGGGATCTGGCGCGAGTTTGGCCGAAATACCTGCGTCGGCGAGCGCAGCCTGCGTCGCTCGTTCTCGCACGTAGATAAGGTCTGCGCTTTTGAGCTTGGCCACGACTTCGCGCCGCATCGCTGCGGAGATGTGCGCCAATCGCGCACCGCCTACGGCATTGAAGACGATGCGCCGTGCGCGCGGGAAAAGCGTGCGATCGAGGACATAAGGGGCGTTGGTGCGGAAGCCGAGGACGCTTTCGATCTCTCGTAGGACAGGCTTTCGCGCATGTGCAAGGCGCAAGGCGAGTGCGCCGGCAGCTTTGGGTTCGGCCAACATCACGGCTGCTTCCGCGATGGAGGTGGTAAGGAGCTCGCCGCCGACATGCACGATTTCGACGGCGGCATGGCCATAGTGCTTGGACAAGTCGGCCACACGCGTAAGCGCCATGCCGCCCATGCCGCTCAAATCCCGCGCAACAAGGCCGGCGGCAAGCAGAGGCCGGTCGCGGCAATAGCTCGCCGCCACCTGCGCAAACAACAGATCGCCGAAATTATGGCGATCATGCGCACCGAACAAGAGCGTGGGCGCCTTCTGTGTGCTTTCCGCATCAACCATGGCGTCGCCAGATCAAATGGCCATCGCGCCAGACTTCACGCACCCGTGAAAGGGGGACCGTATGGCAGACCCCCTCGCCGTCGACGAACGTGAACATCGAGCGGTTGTCGGCATCCCAGCCAACGTCGGCCAAGGCGATGCGTCGTATTTGCCGCGCCTTTCGGTCCCAATAGCCGAGTTCGAAGCGGCCCGCCCCGAACGTCGGATCCCAGCGGATGCGTGCGAGCAACGCGTGGATCGGCTGCATCAGCCCTTGATGCAAATCAGCGGCGTAAGCCGCGCCACTTTGCGCGCAAGCCCCGCCCGGTGCGCCGCATCGACCACGGCGGTCACGTCTTTGTAGGCAAAGGGCGCCTCTTCGGCCACCCCCCGCAGACTCGGGCTGCGAATCAGGATCCCTCGCGCAGCCAATTCGTCGACGATCTTGCGGCCCGAATAGCGCCGCGTGGCCTCGTGGCGGCTCATCGCGCGACCGGCGCCATGGCAAGCGGAGCCGAAGGCGCGCGTTTCCCCACCCGCGGCGCCCGCGAGCACCCACGAAGCCGTGCCCATGCTGCCCCCGATCAGCACGGGCTGACCATAGGCACGGAACTCGGGCGGCAGTTCGGGATGCCCGGGGCCAAAGGCGCGGGTCGCGCCCTTGCGATGAACGAAGAGTCGGCGCCGCCGCCCGTCGATCTCGTGCATCTCTTCCTTGCAGGTGTTGTGCGAGACGTCATAGAGAAGTGGCAAGGTCGTCGCGGGAAAGAATTCGGTGAAGACCTCGCGCGTAAGATGCGTGAGGATCTGGCGATTCGCCAGCGCACAATTGATACCGGCGCGCATCGCGCCGAGATAGCGTTTGCCGAGGGGAGAAGAAAGGGGCGCACAGGCGAGCTCGCGGTCGGGCAGCGAAATGCCCTGCGCAGGAGCCGCAATGGCCATCTCTCGCAAATAGTCGGTGCCGATCTGATGGCCAAGTCCGCGCGAACCGCAATGGATGCTGACGACGATCTCGCCAAGCCGCAGGCCGAAAGCCGCGGCCGTTTCGGCGTCGAAGATTTCCGCCACCTCCTGCACTTCGAGGTAGTGATTGCCGGAGCCCAGTGTCCCCATCTCATCGCGCTGACGCTTTTTCGCCTGGGCCGAAACGGCCTGCGGATCGGCGGCCGCGACACAACCGCCTTCCTCGATGCGTGCAAGGTCTTCGCGTCTGCCCCAACCATGCTCCACGGCCCAACGGGCACCCCCCACGAGCATCGCATCCATTTCGGCGTCACTCAAGCGGATCGCGCCGGTGCTACCGACACCGGCAGGAATACGCGCAAACAACCGATCGGCTAGCTCCGCTTGGACGCGCTCGACCTCTTGCCGGGCAAGGCCGGTGAGCAAGCAACGCACGCCACACGAGATGTCGAAGCCGACCCCACCGGCGGAAATCCCCCCCTCGTCCGGGTCGAAAGCCGCCACGCCGCCGATCGGAAAGCCATAGCCCCAATGGGCGTCCGGCATCGCATAGGAAGCGCCGACGATGCCGGGCAATTTGGCGACGTTCGCCACTTGTTCACGGACTTTTTCATCCATCGCGGCCAACAACTCGCGATCGGCAAAGATGACGCCAGGCACGCGCATCGCGCCTTCTTTCGGCACTTCCCATTCATACTCGCTGCGTTGGATCAGGCTCTTCAATTCCATCGCTTTCTCCTCAGACATCGACCACGCATTGGGCGAGCCATTCGTCGCCGTGTCGCGAAACCTCGAGCGCACAGAAGCTCGCGCCTTTGATCTCGGCTGCCGGTTGGTGGCGCTCGACATCGATCGGCTCTCCAAAGGCCTGCGCCATAAGCTGCAGGTCGGCAATCTCGACCTCGAAATGCGAGAACAGCATATGGCGCGTGGCCATCTCATAAATCAAGGCATTGAGCCAATCGACCAACAGCAGTTCGTAATCGGGCGCAGCGCAGGAAATCGCGACCGACTCTCGCGGCGTGACCCTGTGAGGATCGGTGATCACCGCCGTGAGCGCAGTTGCCGCGGCGGCAAAGGCTTCGCCGAGCGTAGCGCCGAAACCTCGCACGCCGACATCGGCATCATGGGCAAACGTCTCCCATCTCATCGACGGCTCCTCGCCAACAGAGGTAAGAGCTCGGCAAGCGACCGCGTATTGAGGACATCCTGGGCCTCGAGCCAGCCTCGGCGCGCTTGGCCGACGCCATAGCGAAGGTTGGCGAAATCGGCGCGGCTATGCGCATCCGAGTCGATCGCCACGAGCACGCCCTCGTCCTTGGCCATCAAGCAATCGGTATCGGTCAAATCTAGACGCGCTGGGTGCGCATTGAGCTCCAAGAAGCAACCGCGCGCCTTCGCCGCCCTCACGATGCGCGCGAGATCGACATCATAAGGGGGGCGCTCCTCGAGCAGGCGTCCGGTTGGGTGAGCCAGCAAGGTAAAGTAGGGGCGTTCGAACGCACGCAAGATGCGCTCGGTCTGCTTCGCGCGCGATAAATCGAAGCGACTGTGGATCGCGCCCACGACGAGATCGAGGTGGGCGAGAACGTCATCGGGCAAATCGAGCGATCCATCCTCGAGGATATCGACCTCTATCCCCTTGAGCAGCCGAAAACCCCGAAAGGACTCGTTGAGCCGATCGATCCGCTCGCATTGTTCGAGCAGGCGTCGCGCGTCGAGCCCATGAGTCAGCGCCAAGCGTTTCGAGTGTTCGGTGATCGCCAGATATTCGAAGCCCAAGGTCTGCGCCTCGGCGGCCATGGCTTCGAGGGTGTCGTGACCATCACTGGCTTTGGTATGCACATGCAGATCTCCGCGCAGATCCGCCAGCGTGACCAGGCGCGGCAGGCGATGGGCGCGCGCAGCGCCGATCTCGCCGCGATCCTCGCGCAGCTCGGGCGGAATCCAGTCGAGCCCAAGCGCCGCATAAAGCCCTTCCTCGCTTTCGCCTGCGATTTTCTGTCTGCCTCGGAAAAGTCCATACTCATTGAGCTTGAGCCCCGTCTCCTGGGCGATCTTGCGCAAGGCGATGTTGTGCGCCTTGGAGCCCGTGAAATAGCAGAGCGCCGCCCCCCACGAGGTGGGATCGATCACGCGCAAATCCACCTGCAGCCCGCTCTTGAGCAGAAGGCTCGCGCGCGTGGAGCCCGCTGCCAAAACCTCGCCCACTTCCTCATAAGCGACAAATCGGCGCATCGCAGCGTCTGCGTCGCGCGTGGCCACCAAGAGGTCGAGATCGCCCACCGTCTCGCGCGCCCGCCGAAAGCTACCGGCAATCTCGATTTTTTCCACCGCGGGTTCTGCACGCATCCATGCGAGAAGCGAGGCGGCATATTGGGCGGCGGTCGCGAGCATGAGTCGCCGATTCTCGCTCACGTGGCGCTCCACCGCTTGCAGAATGTTGGCTTCGATCTTGGGGCCAAAACCCGGCAGTTCGCGGATGCGATGATCGCGCGCGGCGCGCGCGAGCTGCTCTGGGGTTTCAATGTCGAGGTCATGCCAGAGGGTGCGCACGCGTTTGGGGCCCAGCCCCGGAATGTGCAGCAGCTCCGTAATCGCCGGCGGCAGCTCGCCGCGCAGTTTTTCCAGCGCACGACAGCGGCCCGTCTCGACGATTTCACGAATCTTCGCAGCAAGATCGACGCCGATGCCGGGCAAACGCGTCAGATCCTCCCCTCGCGCGATCAGCGTCGCCATCTCATGAGGCCAGTCGCCAACCAAGCGCGCGGCATTGCGATAGGCGCGGATGCGAAACGGATTGGCGCCTTCGATCTCGAGAAGATCGGCGATCTCGGTGAAGATGGCGGCGATGTCGGCGTTGTGAATGGGCATGCGCGTTTCCTTCCTTTTCGCAAGATAGGACGGCTGCGCACGCCTGGCAACTGGCGCGCGCAGGCAAACCCGACTATAGTGAAACCAAGAGGTTCGGAACTCATCGACGCAAAGGGAGAGACCATGAGAACGACGATGCCAGGCGCTGGTTTCAAACCGGTGCGACGTGATCAATTGCGCACCGAACGCATTCATGACACGTATCAGCTGACGCGCAAGCCGCCCGAGCCCTCGGTCTGCAGGGGCTGCGGCGTGGTTTTCAGCCAGGGTCGGTGGCAGTGGAAAGTGGCTCCCGAAGGCGCGCATTCCTTGCTGTGTCCGGCCTGCGCACGCGTGCGCGACCATTTGCCGGCAGGTTTCGTCACGCTCGCGGGCGACTACTTCAAGGAACGGCGAGACGAGATCCTGCGGCTCGTGCGCCATCACGAGGAAAAGGAAAAGGCCGAGCATCCCTTGGCGCGCGTGATGGCGATCGAGGAACAAGAGGAAGGCGTATTGATCACCACCACGGACATCCATCTTGCCCGCGAGATCGGCGAAGCCGTCTATAAGGCCCATGCCGGCGAGCTCGAATACCACTACAACGAGGGGGAACGGCTGTTGCGCGTAGAGTGGCGCCGCTGACGCCACGAAAAAGGCCGTCAACTCGCACAGACGGCTAGACGGCGGCCTTACAATCTTCGATAATCGCGAAAAGGGGCCACCGCGGCCGCGGGCTGGCCCCTTTTCGCTGACGAATCAAGGAGTAAAAAAACCCATGTCTGTCGCTGTCGCCGCCTCCGCGCCGCCTGCCGCCGCCGCCATTCCTGCGGCGGGAAGCCGTCTATTCCTTTCCGGCAACGAAGCCATCGCGCGGGCAGTCTGGGAGGCTGGCTGCCAGGTTGCAGCAGCCTATCCCGGCACCCCCTCCACGGAAATCCTCGAGACCGTCGCCACCTATCCCGACGTCTATGCCGAATGGTCGGTCAACGAAAAGGTCTCGATGGAGGTCGCGCTGGGCGCCTCGATGATGGGCGCGCGGGCTTTCTGCGCGATGAAGCACGTCGGTCTCAATGTCGCTGCCGATTGCCTGATGACCATGACGCTCACAGGCGTGCACGGGGGCCTGGTGATTGCGGTCGCCGATGACGTCGGCATGGCTTCTTCGCAAAACGAGCAGGATTCGCGCTTCTATGCGCGCTTTGCGCACCTGCCCGTGCTCGAGCCTTCCGATTCCCAAGAAGCCTACACGATGACCAAGGCGGCTTTCGCGCTCTCGGAACGCTATGAAACGCCCGTGATCCTGCGTCTGACGGCGCGCATTTGTCACGTCAAGGGCCTCGTGACCGTCGGCGCGCGCGAGGCCCATACGCCTACCGGTTATCGAAAGGACGCCGCGCGCTGGGTGATGGTGCCCGCGCACGCGAAGCACCGCATTCCCTGGATGTTCGAGCGCGAAAAGCGGCTGCGCGAGGAAGCAGAAGCCTCCGCCTACAACGTGCTCGAAGAGGGCAGCGATCGGCGTGTGGGTTTCATCACCTCCGGTCCCTGCTATATGCATGTCAAGGAGGCGTTCCCCGCGGCGCCCGTGCTCAAGCTCGGTTTCTCCCATCCCCTGCCGCTTGAGAAAGTGCGTTCGCTCGCACGCTTGGTCGAAACCCTCGTCGTCGTGGAGGAAGTCGAGCCTATCCTCGAAAACGAGATCAAAGCAGCCGGCATCGCCTGCCATGGCAAAGACCTCTTGCCGAAAATTGGAGAGCTCTCGCCTCAGGTGATCAAACCGGCCATCGCGGCTCTCCTCGCCGAGCAACCACTGACGCAAGAAAAGCTGCCGCCACCGGCGCCGGTCTTCCCCCGTCCGCCGACCTTGTGCGCGTCTTGCCCGCACATGGGCGTCTATTACACGCTTTCGCAGCTAAAAAACATCATCGTCGCCGGCGACATCGGCTGTTATACGCTCGGCGCAGGGCACCCGTGGAACGCGCTCGACACGACCATCTGCATGGGCGCCGCGATCACCGTCGCCCATGGCATGGCCAAGGGCCGCGGCCCGCTGGATGCGAACAAGCGCATCCTCTCGGTCATCGGCGATTCCACCTTCTTGCACATGGGGCTTCAGGGGTTGCTGGACGCCACCTACAACCGCAGCAACTTCACCCTCTTGATCCTCGACAACGGCACGGTCGGCATGACCGGCGGGCAAAACACGCCCGCCAATGGCAAAGACATCCGCGGCAATCCCGCACCGAAGATAGACTTCCGCAAGCTCGTCGAGGCGCTGGGCGTCAAGCCCGAACGGATTCGCACCGTCGACCCCTACGAATTGCCCACCTTGTTCAAGGCCATCCGCGAGGAAATCAAGGTCGATGACGTTTCGGTGATCATCGCCTACCGCCCCTGCGTGCTCACCGAGGATTTCAAGCCTGCGCGCCCCTACAAAGTGCTCGAAGAGAAATGCACGGGATGCGGCAACTGCGTCGAAGTCGGCTGCCCAGCGATTCACGTGATGCGCCGCGAAAAGGCCATCAAGCCTTCCGGCAAGGAAGTCGAGCTCTCCTTCGTCTCCATCGACGCCCTGGCTTGTACGGGCTGTGGGTTATGCCTGCAGCCGTGCGCCCCCGAGGCGATCGTGCCTGCTGCGGGCATCGACAACGTGCTGCCGCTGGTGAAAAAATGAGCACGACGGCCGATGCGATCACCAACCTCCTCGTCTGCGGCATCGGCGGCCAAGGCGTGATGACAGCCGCCGAGATCCTGGCGGCTGCTGCGATCGCCGTGGGTTTCGACGTCAAAAAGACGGAGGTCGCCGGCATGGCGCAACGGGGCGGCGTCGTCACCTCGCACGTGCGTTTTGGTCCGAAGGTGCTCTCGCCGCAGATCGATGCCGGCAGCGTGCATCTGTTGCTTGGCTTCGAAGCCGCCGAAGCGCTGCGTTGGAGCCACTACCTGCGGCCCGATGGTCTTGCTCTCGTCAACGACGCCCGCATCGTACCGCCCATCGTCGAGACGGGACTCTATGCCTATCCGAGCGATCCGATCGCAAAGATGCAAGCGCATGGTCTACACGTCATCGCCTTCGATGCGATGAAGATCGCACGCGAGCTCGGCGATTTGCGCTTGGGCAACACGGTGATGCTCGGTGCGGTCGCCGATCATTTGCCGTTTCCCGCCGAAGTCTTGCGCGAAGCCGTCTTGCAGCGCTTCGCGGCGAAAAAACCGCATCTGCTCGAAGCAAACCGGCAGGCGTTCGAAGCCGGACGCGCTGCTGCACGCAGGGAAGGAGCCCCCAAGGGAGCCTTATGACTGCCCACATCCTCGATGGCAATGCACTCGCCCAACGCATGCGCGCCGAACTCGCGGAAAAGGCCGCGGCGCTCGCCGCCACACAAGGCGTGACCCCCTGTCTAGCCGTGATCCTCGTCGGCGAGGATCCCGCCTCCCAGGTCTATGTGAGAAACAAGGTCGCCGCCTGTGAAAAGGCTGGCTTTGCCTCGCTCAAATTCACCTATGCCGCCGACGTCGAACCTGCAGTCGTGCTCGCCCAGATCGCGGCGCTCAACGCCGATCCCCGCGTCCATGGCATACTCGTGCAACTTCCCTTGCCCAGGCATTTCGACGCCGAAGCGGTCTTGGCCGCGATCAGCCCGGAAAAAGACGTCGATGGCTTTCACGCCGAAAACGTCGGCGCCCTCGTGCAGGGCCAGCCGCGCTTCATCCCCTGCACGCCTTTCGGCGTCATGAAAATGCTCGCGGAAACGGGGCTCGATTTGCGTGGCGCGGAAGCCGTGATCGTGGGGCGCTCGAACATCGTCGGCAAGCCCATGGCCTTGCTGCTCCTCCAGCAGGACTGCACGGTCACCGTCTGCCATTCGCGCACGCGCGACCTCGCTGCCCATACCCGTCGCGCCGACGTCTTGGTCGCCGCGGTCGGCAAGCCGAAGATGATCACCGCCGAAATGGTCAAACCTGGCGCCATCGTGATCGACGTCGGCATCAACCGACTGGCCGATGGCAAACTCTGCGGCGACGTCGATTTCGACGCCGTCAAGGAAGTCGCCGGTTGGATCACGCCTGTGCCCGGCGGCGTCGGTCCGATGACCATCACCATGTTGCTCGCCAACACCTTGTTGGCGGCGGAAAGGACGCTGCCATGAATCCTCTCATCGGTCTCGTCATGGGCTCGGATTCGGACTGGCCAACCCTCGCAGCGGCCGCCGCGATCCTCGAGGAATTCGGCGTGCCGCATGAAGCGCGCGTGGTCTCCGCGCACCGCACGCCCGACCTCTTGTTCGCCTATGCGGAAAGCGCCCAGAGCCGCGGCCTCAAGGCCATCATCGCGGGAGCGGGCGGCGCCGCACACCTGCCCGGCATGCTCGCCGCCAAGACCATCGTGCCCGTGCTCGGCGTTCCCGTGCAGTCGAAGGCGCTCTCGGGACTGGATTCGCTGCTTTCGATCGTGCAAATGCCCAAAGGCGTGCCGGTGGCCACGTTCGCGATCGGAGAAGCAGGCGCTGCGAACGCCGCCTTGTTCGCCGTCGCCCTGCTTGCCGTCGAAGATGCTCGGCTGGCGGAAAAACTCGCAGACTTTCGCCGTCGCCAGAGCGAAAAGGTCCTTGCGATGCGCTTGCCGCCTGCGCCATGATCCTGCCGCCCGCAACGCTCGGCATGCTGGGCGGCGGACAGCTCGGCCGCTTCTTCGTACTCGCCGCGCACGAGATGGGCTATCGCGTCGTCGTGCTCGATCCCGACGCCGACTGTCCAGCCGGACGCGCAGCCGACCAGCACATCGTCGCGCCTTATGACGATTACGCGGCGCTCGACGAGCTCGTCGGCCAATGCCAAGCCGTGAGCACCGAATTCGAAAACGTGCCCGCGGCTAGCCTCGCATATCTCGCCAAGTTCGTCACGGTGCGGCCCGACGCCAGCGCGGTGGCGATCTGCCAGAACCGCGCCTCGGAAAAAGCCTTTTTGCAGCGCCACCGTCTGCCGCATGCGCCCTATGCCGAAATCGCCTGCGAGGCGGATCTGCGGCAGGCAAACCCCGCGCTCTTTCCTGGCATCTTGAAAGTTGCGCGTTTCGGCTACGATGGCAAAGGTCAGGCGCTCGTCGCCAACCGTGAGGAAGCGATCGCCGCGTGGGCGAGCTTTCGCCATGAACCGTGCGTGCTCGAACAGAAGCTTTCTCTCGACTACGAGGTCTCGGTCGTGCTCGCGCGCAGTCATGACGGCGTCGTCAAGTGCTTTCCCACCGTCGAGAACCGCCATCGCCGAGGCATTCTCGACACCACGATCGCGCCGGCACGCGCCTCGCCCTGTCTGATGAGCAACGCCGAAGAGCTGGCGGAAAAGATCGCGGTCTGCATGAATTATGTCGGCGTCCTGGGAGTCGAATTCTTCGTCGTACGTGGGCAACTGATCGTCAATGAAATGGCGCCTCGGCCCCACAATTCGGGCCATTTCACGCTCGACGCCTGTCGCGCGAGCCAATTCGAGCAGCAAGTGCGCGCACTTTGCGGCCTGCCGCTCGCGGATTCCCGCCTCCATTCGCCCGCCGTGATGGTCAACCTCCTCGGCGATCTCTGGTATTCCTCTGACGCGCATCGCGCCAAAGAGCCGGACTGGAGCAAACTGCTCGCCGTCTCTGGCCTGAAGTTGCACCTCTATGGCAAACGGCACGCCCGTCCGGGACGCAAGATGGGACATTTCACCGTGATCGGGGAAAATCCCGAAAACGTCCTCGAAACCGCAGAGGCCGCGCGACGCGCGCTCGGCATTCGCGATGACTGAGCCCCTGGAACAAGAAATCCTGCGAGCCGCTGCGCTGCTGCGCGCAGGCGAGCTCGTCGCATTTCCCACCGAAACGGTCTATGGCTTGGGCGCCGACGCCCGAAACCCCCAGGCCGTGGCCAAGATCTTCGCCGTCAAAGGCCGTCCCGCCGATCATCCGCTGATCGTGCATTTGCGAGGCGCCGAGCAGCTCGCTTACTGGGCGCGCGACATTCCCGCGGAGGCCTCCTTGCTGGCGGAAAAATTTTGGCCCGGCCCCCTGACCCTGATCCTCAAGCGCACTGCCTCGGTTCCCGACATCGTGACCGGCGGGCAAGACACCGTCGGCTTGCGCGTGCCCAACCATCCCGTGGCGCTTGCCTTGCTCGCCGCCTTCGGAGACGGCATCGCCGCCCCCTCGGCCAACAAGTTCGGGCGTATCAGCCCGACGACCGCGCAGCACGTGCGCGAGGACCTCGGCGATGCCGTCCCGCTGGTGCTCGATGGCGGGCCCTGCGCGGTTGGCATCGAATCGACGATCCTCGATCTGACTACGCGCCGCGCCGTGATCTTGCGCCCGGGCATGATCACGGCCTTTGAGCTCGGGCGCGTGCTGGGACGGAATCCACTGTTCGCCGACGATCCGCTCGCGCCGGAAGAGGTGCGCCGGCGACGCGCGTCTGGCAGACTCGTCGCCCACTATGCGCCGAGAACGCCACTCGTGCTCACGCCGGACGATTCCCTGCCCATCGTGCTCCGCAACGCCCTCGCGCGCCAAGAACGCGTGGCGGTGCTCGCCCGTCATCCGGCGCCGGCCGATTGGCCCCACATCGTCTGGCGCGTAGCGCCCGATGATCCGGCCGGGTTCGCCCACGAACTCTATGCGCATCTGCGCGCGCTCGATGCGCTCGGTTGTCGGCGCATCTATGTGCAAAAACCCATCGGCCCTGCCTGGCGAGCAGTCCTCGATCGCCTCGAGCGCGCTGCCGCCGGCTCCGGCGAGCAAACGCCGTGAAGATGCGGTAATCTCGCTTTTGCTTGTCTATCGAGGAGAAAGCGCAATGACCCTGCTCCACAAAGAACAACCAACGGGCCCACGGGTGCTGAAGACGTTTTCGGCCCCTAGCGGCACGGGCTATGTCCAGCCGGCGACCTTCACGCTTGTGCGCGGCGACTCCCCCGCCTTTTCGGTGATGACCGATCTCAAACGCGTCTCGGCAGCCACCATTACGCCCGAAAAGAGCCTCGCCGAGGCCACACAGACGATGATCTCGCGCGGCGTACGGCTGTTGCTCGTGACCAACCGCGAAGACGAAATATTGGGATTGATCACCGCCCGCGACACCTCGGGCGAGCGTCCGATCCAGCTCGTGCAAGAGCGTGGCTGCAGATACTCGGATCTCACAGTCGCGGATCTGATGTGCCCACGCGAGAAGATCGACCTCATCGATTTCCAGGACGTGCTCGCGGCCACCGTCGCCGACGTCGTCGCGACGCTCAAAGCCTTGCATCGTCAGCACGCGCTCGTCGGCGAGCGAGACGCCGTCACCGGCCGCGTC
This sequence comes from Rhodocyclaceae bacterium, assembly GCA_026417115.1. Lineage (GTDB taxonomy): Bacteria > Pseudomonadota > Gammaproteobacteria > Burkholderiales > Rhodocyclaceae > Sulfuricystis. The sequence goes on along the minus strand of JAOADW010000030.1, from coordinate 59,706 downwards.
AATATCCGCGGCATCTTCTCGGCCACGCAGATCGGTCGTCAGCTCGGTGCGCCGATTCAAACTTTCGATGTGGCTTCGACCTTCACCGAGATCGAAAACTATCTTTCCAAGAACGACGCGTAAGCCTCGCGCTGACGAGCAAACTCGGTCGCCGCTGGCAAGCGCGGAGCGAGGCATGGCGATCGCCTCTCTGCAGCGGGCTTTCCCCTGCAGAACGCGATCCTCCTCGATCTGACGTGGGCGCCTTGGCCAGCGCCGAAGTCGGCGTCAGTCTGCATCCTGGACGACGGGGCGTGCGCCTGTTGGCCAGAAACGAGCACGCCGGCGCGGGCTACCTCGCCCTCGCCTCGGTCTCGCGCACGGAGGACAGGCTGACTGACGCCTCCCTCTTCCGCTTGCCGATCCCTTTATGCGATTTGGGGAAGCGCCTCAACGGCTTCGTCATACAGCCGATGAAGGTGCTCAAACCGTCAGCCGCCGGTAGATTTCCGCGATCTTCAGCGGCAATTTGCGCGCATCGTCGAGGATGACATAGGCAGCCGGCCCCATCATGTGCTTGAGGTATTCCTGTCCGGCGCGATCGATGGTCACGCAGAAGCTGCGCACGCCTTGACGGCGCGCCTCCAAAAGCGCCCGCCGCGTGTCTTCGACGCCATAGACGCCGCGATATTCGTCGCCAAAATCATCGGGCCGGCCGTCGGTGAGCAGCACCAAGAGCTTATGTTTCGCGGGCTGGGCCGCAAGGAGCCGCGTCACGTGACGAATCGCCACGCCCATGCGGGTGTAATCTTTCGCCTCGATGCCATCGATGCGGCGCGCGATAGCCTCATCATAGCGTTCGGAATACGATTTGATGCGGTAGAGATCGCAGCGCGTGCGCGTCCAGCCTGAGAAGCCATAGATCGCATAGGCGTCGCCTAAGGCCTCGAGCGCTTCGCAAAGCATCACCAAAGCCTCGCGCTCGCAGTCATTGACCCAGCCTTTGGTGGAGCCGCTCATATCGATGAGGAACATCGCCGCGAAGCTGCGTTCGTTGCGCTGACGGCGCGCAAACAAGCGGGCGCTGGGCTCCGCGCCGCTTTTCCGATCATGGAGCGCCTCGATGTGCGCATCGAGATCGATTTCCTCTCCTTCGAGCTGGCGGCCAAGGAGGCGGTCCTCGCCCCGGATCGCCTCGAACTTCTTCTTGAGCTGGCGGATCCTCGCGGCATGACGCTTTTTCGTTTCGCGCACGAAATCTCCCGTTCCCGCCTTCCCCTCCGTTTCATAGACATGGCACCAGCCGCGGCGATAAGCCTGGCGCAGATAATCCCATTCGTCATAATAAAAATCGGCTCGCCTCTCTTCGATCCTCTCCGGTTCGGCAAGCCTCTGTCTTGGCTGCGGGAGCTTGCCTTCCGCGGGCCCGGCGGGCGCAAGGAGCTCGGGCGGAAGCTCCCCCAAGTCCTGGATCAGCGATTGCGCCGCTTCTTGAGCCTCAGGCGCAAGCCACACGGCCTCGCCATCGATGCGGATTTCGACGACGCCGCGCTGCGCGTCGATTTGCGTCGTCATGCGCGCCTTGCGCTCACCGGGCGTCAGAGATTGCATCAACGCGCGCCTCAGGATTTCCGTGTCTTTTTCGATGCGCGCGTCGCGCACGCGCTGGGCGAGCTCGGGCGCAAGCACGCCCAGCCCCGTCAGGGGGGGCGGCAGGACGTTCTTTTCCATCAGTCGCGCGAGCCAACGCAACGAGACGCTGATGTCGGCGTCATCTGCCTGCAAATCGCGCGCCGCGCAGGCGAGCTCGTCCGGCCAGGGTGAGCGCAAGCGTGCGAGTTCTCGCGCCATGCCAGGCAGCTCACGGGCGATGCAAGATTCCAGACGCATGGCTTCGAGACAGCACAACCACTGGCAGGCGAGCTCCCTGTCGGCATATTGCGACAGGGCGTGCGTAAGGTCGGCGCGATAGGTGCCAAAGCGCGCCTGCGCCCACAGTCGCACCGCGAGTGCTTGATAAAGCCGGCGATTGTCTGCGTGTGCAGCATACTGCCCGATTCTCTCGGGCAAGAAAATCGTTTCGGTATCGGTGTAAGGGTAAGGCCCTATCCTCAGGGACAAAGGCCGTCCCGACAGCCCCTGGATCAGCCGGGATAGCCGCGCCTCGACCTCTTCGAAGCGGGCAAACGCCCGCCCCTCTTTGGCGGCAAGGAAACCTTCGAAGTCACGGAGGACCTCCATCGCCGGCCGCAACCCTTGCTTGTCATAGGTGTCGAGCCCATGGATCACCCAGGCGGCAAAATCACGCTCATCTAGCCGTGCGAACACTTGCGGCGCAAGGCTGGCGATCAAATAGCCGATTTCGGCATAGGTTTGCGCCGCCACGCCCGCCCAATGCAGGACCAGATCCTGCTGCGCACGCGACAAGGGCTCCAGCAGAAGCGCGAGACGTTCGATCGAACGATGCGAAGGCGATGCATATAGCACGCGATCGAGCGCCTCTTCGAGTTCGTGCGCGAAAAGCCGCCGCGCGCTCATCCGAAAACGGCCCGGACGAGATCATCCAACGTCTCGCTCATGTCCGGTTCATCGCTGAGGGCGCGCGCCACCGCGGCAGTCGCCGCCGTCTGGGGCGCGATGCCCGCCGCGATGAGTTGGGCCGCATGCACCAAAAGACGGGTGCTCGCGCCTTCGTCGAGGCCTGCGCCCTTCAAGTTACGTGTCAGCTCCGCGAGCTTGACCAATTTGCGCGCGCACTCCACATCGACGCCCCCTTCCGTGGCGACGATCTCGGCCTCGATATCGGCGGCGGGATAATCGAATTCGATGGCAACGAACCGCTGCCGCGTCGACGGCTTGATCTCCTTGAGCACGCTTTGATAGCCGGGGTTGTAGGAAATCACCAGCATGAACTCGGCAGGCGCCGGGATCAGCTCGCCCCGTTTGTCTACGGCCAGCAGCCGACGCGAGTCGGCCAAAGGATGGATCACGACGGTGGTGTCCTTGCGGGCTTCCACGATTTCATCCAGGTAGCAAATGGCGCCCATGCGCACCGCCGCCGTCAGAGGACCATCGAGCCAGACCGTCTCCTCCCCGACGATCAGATAGCGGCCCACCAAATCGGCGGTCGTCAAATCATCGTGGCAAGCGACCGTCGCCAAGGGTCGCCCGAGCTTCCACGCCATGTATTCGACGAACCGCGTTTTGCCGCAACCGGTGGGCCCTTTGAGCAATACCGGCAAGCGCTGGCGCGCCGCGGCTTCGAATAGCGCCACTTCTTCGCCAATGGGTCGATAATAGGGTGCGGTCAGGGGCCGTTCGAGGATTGGAGTCAGGGTCTTGATCTCGGCAAGCATGGTTCCAGTGCAATCAGGGGAGTTTTTTTCCGCAGTTTCAGGGATCGGACTCTCCCTGTCAAATCGAAACCATGCTAACGAAATGGTTTTGCAGGCGTTTTTTGTCCCGTCTATGATGGGAACGTAAAGGAGGAGTTCATGCCGCCGCCGATCTTGCTCGTCGAAGACAATCCCGTCGATCTCGATTTGACGCTGCGCGCGTTTGCACGCCGCAAATTGATCAACCGCATCGAAGTCGCGCGGGATGGCGAAGAAGCGCTCGCCTGGATTCCGCGCTGGCTCGCGGGGGAAGAAAAACCCGCGGTGATTCTGCTCGATCTGAAACTCCCGAAAGTCTCAGGGCTGGACGTGCTGGCCGAACTCAAGCGCAAAGCGCCGCTTGCGCGCATCCCGGTCGTGATCCTGACCACCTCGAAGGACGACCACGACGTCGCCGCCGCCTATGATCTCGGCGCCAATTCCTACATCGTCAAGCCCGTCGATTTCGCGAAGTTCATGGAAGTCGCTGCGCAGATCGAAATCTATTGGTGCATCTATAACGAACTGCCGCCCCCATGAGCGAACTCTCCGTGCTTTACCTCGAAGATTGTCCGGCCGATGCAGACCTTGCACGACGCCGGCTGGGGCGCGATGCGCCCGCGCTCGCGCTCGACATTGCCACGACGCTCGCCGAGGCATGGCAGCGCCTGCACGAGAAATCCTACGATGTGTTGCTCTCGGATCTCATGTTGCCCGATGGCTCCGGCCTCGAAGTGCTTGCGCGCGTGCGTGCGGAAGGCATGCCCATCGCCGTCGTGATCCTTACCGGTTCCGGCGACCAAGAAGCGGCGATCGCCGCTCTCAAGGCAGGCGCCGACGATTACCTGGTCAAACGCGGCGACTACCTCGAACGCCTGGCGCGCACCTTGTTTGCGGCGCGAGGGCGCTTCCTTGCGAATGCGAGTCGACGCGCCCATCCTTTGAAGGTGCTCTATGTCGAGCACAATGCCTTCGACGTCGACCTGCTCAAGCGCCATCTCGCCCAACATGCCCCCCATATCCTGATCGAGCACGTCCCTGATGGATTCAAGGCCCTGGAAAAGCTCCCCCAAAACGCAGGCGAGGCCTCTCCCTGGGACGTGCTGCTCCTCGATTACCGTCTGCCCGGCCTCGATGGGCTCGAACTCGTGAAAATCTTGCGCGAAGAACGCAGCCTCAGTCTGCCGATCGTGCTCGTCACCGGTCATGGCAGCGAAGAAATCGCTGCCCAGGCGCTGCATTTAGGCGTCGATGACTATCTCTCGAAACATCAGGGCTATCTTTACGAAATCCCTGCGGTGCTCGAAAAGGTCGATCGTCAGGCGAAACTCGATCGCGAACGGGAAAGACTCGCCGAAATCAGCGCACGCTTGTCCCACTTCGTCGAGGCAAGCCCCGTGGTGCTCTACAGCCTTCGGCGCGATGGCGAGAGGCTGCGCCCGACGTGGGTCTCGGCAAACCTCGAAAAGCTCTACGGCATTCCCCTCGCCGCGGTGTTCGCGCACGGAGAATGGCCCGTGCAGGTGCATCCCGACGACCGTGCGCAAGCGCTCGCTGGACAAGCCCAGGTGTTCGCGGCCGGCCATCTTTCGTATCGCTACCGCATCCTCGACGCCCAGGGCCAAGTGCATTGGGTGCTCGACGAACTCCGCCTGTTCGAAAAAAAGGAGGGCGAGGCCGAAATCGTCGGCGCCTGGACCGACGTCAGCGCACAAGTGCGCGCCGAGCGCATCGCGGAAGCGCGACGCGCGACGCTCGACGCCCTCGTCGCTGGCCGTCCGCTTGCCGAAATCCTCGCCGAAGTCGCGCATCACCTCGAAGCGTTGATCTCGGATTTGCGGGTGTCTTTCCTCACCGTCGATGCGCGCAACGGTAGGCTTTATACGGCGGCGGCGCCGAGTCTGCCAGACTTCTACAACGCCGCCGTCGATGGCCTCGAAGTCCGTGAGGGCCATGGCTCTTGCGGCACCGCGGCTGCACGCGGCGAAGCCCTCGTCGTCGCCGACATCGATGAAAGCCCCTATTGGCAGCCCTATCTCGAGATTGCCCATCGCGCCGGCATACGCGCCTGCTGGTCGGCGCCTTTTTTCGACGAAAGCGGCAAAGTCCTCGGCACCATCGGCTGTTATTACCCGACGGTACGCGCCCCCCTGGCCGAAGAACTTTCGCTGATCGGCGAATTCGCGCGTATCGCAGCGCTCGCGGTCAGCAAGGCGCGCAGCCAAGAGCGCCTGAAGCAAGCCGCAGCAGTGTTCGACGCCACCCGGGATGGCATCGTGATCACCGATCTCGCGCCACGCATCATCGCGGTCAATCGCGCCTATTGCGAGATCACCGGCTATGCGGAAGCCGAAATCCTAGGCAAGAACCCGAACATCCTGAAATCAGGCCGCCATGACCGCACCTTCTATATGTCCTTGTGGTCCCAATTGCGCGCGACGGGGCACTGGCAAGGCGAGATCTGGAACCGCCGGAAAAACGGCGAGCTTTTTCCCGAATGGCTGACCATCAGCACGATCTATGACGAGCAGGGACGGCCCTCCAACTATGTCGGCGTCTTCACGGATCTTTCTCAGCTCAAGGCCATCGAGGAAAAACTCCACCATCTCGCCCATCACGACCCCCTCACCGATCTGCCCAACCGCCTACTGATGCAGGTGCGCCTGACTGCCGCGATCGAACGCGCGCACCGCCATCGCCATCGCGTCGCCCTGCTCTATCTCGACCTCGACCGCTTCAAGACCGTCAATGACAGCCTTGGCCACCCCGCCGGCGATGCGTTGCTGATCGAAGTGGCCCAGCGCCTGCGCCGACGTCTGCGCGAAGAAGACATGCTGGCGCGCATCGGCGGCGACGAGTTCATCGTCCTCATCGAACAGGTGGAAACGCCCGAGCAGATCGGCGCCGTCGCCCGCGGGCTCATCGATCAGCTCCAGACCCCTATCCGTCTCAATGGCGAGCAAGACGTGTTCATCGGCCTTTCGATCGGCATCAGCCTCTATCCCGACGACGCCAGCGACGCCACAGAATTGATCCAGCATGCCGACGCGGCGCTCTACCTAGCCAAGCAGGAAGGCCGCAATACCTATCGCTTTCATACCGAGGCGCTGACGCAAGCCGCGCGCGAACGGCTCGCCCTCGAAACGCGACTGAGGCGCGCGCTGGATCGCCAGGAATTCGTGCTCCATTATCAGCCGGTGATCGACCATTTCGGCCAGCCCTTCGGCGTCGAGGCGCTCGTGCGGTGGCAGCCGCCGGGCGCCGCGCTCGTGCCGCCGGCGAAGTTCATTCCCCTCGCCGAGGAAACCGGCCTGATCGTGCCTCTCGGCCGCTGGGTGCTCGCAGAAGCCTGCCGGCAGGCAGTCGCTTGGCAGCGGCAGGGGCTGCCGATTCTGACCATGGCCGTCAACCTCTCGGCACGTCAATTCGAGGAAAGCGATCTCGTCGAGCACATCGGCCGCGTCCTCGAAGAAAGCGGCCTCGCCCCCCACTGCCTGAAACTCGAGCTCACGGAGAGCCTCCTGATGCGGAACGTCGTGCGCTCGCAAGAGGTCCTGCAACGTCTGCGCGCGCTCGGTGTCAAGATCGCGATCGACGATTTCGGCACCGGCTATTCCTCGCTCGCCTATCTGCGCCGATTCCCGATCGATACCTTGAAGATCGACCAAAGCTTCGTGCGCAACCTCGAGCATGACCCCAGCGACCGGCAAATCGCCGCAACCATCGTGGCCATGGCGCGCAACCTCCGTCTCTCCGTGCTCGCCGAAGGGGTCGAGACCCCTGCCCAGTTCGAGCTCCTCCGCTCGCTCGGTTGTGAAGCCTATCAAGGCTTTCTCTTCGCCAAGCCCTTGCCGGCGGAAGAAATAGCCGCCTGGCTCGCCCATCCCCGCAGCCGATGAGAAAGGCGTGGCTTGTCGCGTTACTCTTGCTGGGTTGCGCATCGCCGCCCGAGCCCGCTTTACGCCTCGCGCTCAATGCATGGATTGGCTACGATCCTTTCGTGCTGGCCCAGGCTTGGGGCTTGACCGATCCCCGTCGCCTGCGCGTCGTCGAACTCGTTTCGAACAGCGAAAGTCAGCGCGCCTTCGCCAACGACTCGGCCGAAGCCGCCGCGATGACGCTCGACGAAGCCTTGCGGCTTGCCGATGCGGGGGTGCCTTTACGCATCATCGCCGTGCTCGATGTCTCCGATGGCGCCGATGCAATACTCGCCCGGCCCGAGATCACCACCCCTTCGGGCCTCAAAGGGCGCCGCATCGGCGTCGAAACCAGCGCCGTCGGCCACCTCGTCTTGTCCCATTTTCTCGCTCACGCCGGCCTCTCGTGGGCGGACGTCGATGTCGTCGCGATCGAGGCGGGGCAGCACCAGGCCGCCCTCACGGGCGGTCGTGTCGATGCGATCGTCACCTTCGAGCCGATCAAGAGCATGCTCTTGCGCCACGGCTTTCGCCTGCTCTACGACAGCCGCGCGATGCCCGAAACGATCTTCGACGTGCTCGTGGTGCGGCCAGAGTTCAGCGACACCTCCCGTTTGCTCGCCGCCTGGCGGGAAGGCATGACGGCGCTCATGCATGACCCCCGCAAAGCCGCGGAAACCCTGGCGCGCGGCACAGGGCTCAGCGCCGAGGAATACCTGGCTGCCTTGCAAGGCCTGCGTTTCATCCCGCCCGCAGAAAGCGTGCGTTTGCTGACGGCGTCTGCTGGCAGAGCCGCCCCGCTCGAGACGCGGGCGCAACCCATCGTCAAAGAGCTGCTCGCCCTCGGCCTGCTCCGGCAGGCGCCCAATTGGACTGCCTTGCTCGCCCCTGGAAAGGAAGGCCGATGAGGGGCGCTTGGCCGTGGCCCATGCGCTGGACGCTGCCCTTCCTCCTGGCAGGGCTTTCGCTGCTAGCCTCGGCCTGGATAGCGTGGTTCCAGCATCGGGAATACGCCGAAGCCGTCGAACGGGAAGAGATCCAACGCCTCAAGGATCGCCTCACGATCGAGCAAACCCGTCTCGAGGTGCAACTGGGGCAGCGCAACCTCGCGCAAGTGCGCGCGATTCTCTCTGGCCTCGGATTACGGCGTCATCTGCAGCATGCCTGGCTCATCGCTCCCGATGGCCAGGTCGCGGCCGCCCTGAGTCGCATCGAGATCGGCGTTCCTTGGTCGACGATCCACAGCCGCCTGACGCCGCAGCTTGCCCAGGCCCTCGAAGCGCCTGCACCGCCTGCGCCCATACTGCACGTGCGCCGGCTAGCCGAAAGCGAGCTTCTCGTCGCCCAGGCGACGATACGTCCCGGCCATCGCTTGATCGTCGTCAGCGACCTCGCCTTGCCCCTCGCCGAGCGGCTCGCAGGCGCCCGCAGCATCTTGCTTACGCAGAGCCTTGCGCCCTTCTTGCTCGCGCTGACGTTGGGCATTTTGTTGCATGGATTGTGGCTGCGCCGAGCGGCGCGTCTTGCCCGCGCGGCCGAGGCGCTGGGGACGGGCGACTTCTCAAGCCGCGCCGCGCTCTCCGGCTCGGACGAGCTCGCCCACCTCGGCGTCGCCTTCGATCGCATGGCCGAGCGCATCGCCACCCAGCATACCCACATCCTACGCCTCGCCTCCCTGATCGAGCATTCGCCCTTGGTCGCAATCGTCTGGCGCAATGCCCCCGGCTGGCCGGTGGAATTCGTAAGCGACAACATCTCGCGTTGGGGCTTCGAAAAGCAGGATTTGCTCTCAGGGCGCCTGCAATACGCTGACTTGATCCATCCCGACGACCTCCCGGCAATCACCGCCGATGTCGAGCAACACCTCGCACACGGCCCCGATCGCTATGTGCAAACCTATCGCTTGCGCGACGGTTTCGGCCACTGGCGTTGGATCGAAGACCACACCTGGCTTTTACGCGACGAATCCGGCGCAGTCGTCTCCATCCAAGGGGTTTTGCTCGACATCAGCGCCCATCGCGAAGCCGAGGTCGCCTTGCGCTTGAAAACCCAGGAACTCATCGAGCGCAATGCCGAGCTCGAGCGATTCGCCCAGGCCACGATCGACCGCGAGCTGCAAATGCTGCGCCTGAAGCAGGAAATCAACGAGCTCAGCCTCGCCCTCGGTCGAGCGCCTCCTTATCGCCTCCCCGAAGCAGCCGATCACGAGGCAGGAGCCTCGCCATGAAACAGCGCCTTTTTCATCCACCCGATTCCGCTACGCGCATCGCGCTCGGCTATGCCGTTTTCGCGGTGTTGTGGATCTTTGTTTCCGATCATCTGCTGGCGCTCGCCTTCAGCAACGTCGAGCAATTAGTCGAGGTCGCGCTCGCCAAGGGTCTTTTGTTCGTCCTCGTCACGGCAGCCGGGCTTCATCATCTGTTGCGACGGCGTTTTTCCACCCTCGCCACCACGCTGGCAGAACGCGATGCGGCATACGTCGCTCTGGAAAAGAGCCACGCCCTTTTCGAGGCGGTCTTCGAACAAGCCGCCGTCGGCATTGCGCTCGTCGCGCCCGATGGACGCTGGCTCAAAGTCAACCGCCGGCTCTGCGAGATCGTCGGTTATGAGGCCGAAGAGCTCTTGCAGATGACCTTCCAGGACATCACCCACCCCGACGACTTGGCCAAAGACCTCGCCTATGTGCAGCAGATGTTGGCGCGAGAAATTCCCCGTTACTCGATGGAGAAACGCTATCTTCGTAAAGATGGGTCGACCATCTGGATTTTGCTCACCGTCGCGCTCACATGGAAAGCAGACGGCACGCCGGAGCATTTCATTTCCGTGGTAGAAGACATTCAACGCTTGCATGAGACGGAAGAAGCCTTGGCGCGCGCCCTCGAATGGCAAAAGAGGGCGCGCCTGGCCACCCTCAACCAGATGGAAGACGCCAATCGTGCGCGCCGCGAGGCCGAGGCCGCCAACGCGGCGCTGCGGGAGTTGAATGCAACGCTGGAAGCGCGCGTAGCCGAGCGTACCCAGGCCTTGGAAGCACTGAATCGGTCGCTGGAAAGCTTCGTCTATTCCGTCTCGCACGATCTCAAAAGCCCTTTGCGCGGCATCGATGGCTATTGCCGCTTGCTCGAGGAGGACTACGCGCATCGCCTCGACGACGAAGGCCGGCTTTTCCTTGCCAACGTGCGCCAAGGGGTCGCGCGCATGCAAGCGCTCATCGACGATCTCTTGGCGTATTCGCGCATGGAGCGCAGGCCGCTGACCACCGCTTGCATCGATCTACACGCCTTGCTCGAACGGCTGGTCGCCGAGAGAAGCGAAGACATTGTCCAACGCGGCATCGATGTCCGCCTTTCGCTGCCGCCTTGCCAACTCGTTGCCGATCCCGACGGCCTTGCCTTGATCCTGCGCAACTTGCTCGACAATGCGATCAAATTCACGCGCCCACGACAACGGCCTGAGATCGAAATCGGCGGCAAGGAAACGCTCGACGGCTTGCATCTCTGGGTCCGTGACAACGGCATCGGCTTCGACATGAAATACCACGACCGCATCTTCGAAATCTTCCAACGCCTTCATCGACTCGAAGAATATCCAGGCACCGGCGTGGGTCTTGCGATCGTCAAAAAAGCCGCCGAGCGCATGGGCGGACGAGTCTGGGCCGAAAGCGCTCCCAACCAGGGGGCGACTTTCCATGTCTTTTTGCCTGCGGAAGGCCATCTCTCATCCTAGCGCCCTTCCCCTCATTTCCCCGCTAGCGGGTTGCCCTCACCAAAGAACCATAGGCGCCGAGCGCTGACAAAGCAACGCCCAGCATGGGCGTGGCCCCCTCAACGCCCGCCACTGCCGTATGATTTGCACGATCCTGGCAGAGCAGCGATGATATGTCCCTTGCCCTGAGCCTGCACCCCGATGCGCCCGCAAAGATGCCGACTAGGCATGCCCGGACACTCCCTTGCTTTCCTGAGCCTCGCGAGGTGGGCTGTAAGCGTCGGCGGCAAGAGGCGCACTTCGTCCGCCTTCCTCATCGCTTGCCCAGAGAAAATCGGCTTCGCCTTTCTCAACGGCCAGCGTGGCGCACGTCTTATCCGACAGCCACCCGCCGATAGAAACGAATTCGTCCGATGTCTTTCTCCATCGCGCAGGCCTTGGTCCGCTTCGCCGAACGGCTCGGCATACGCCGCTGTTACGGCATGCCCGGCGCCCACATCCTTCCCGTCTACGATGCGCTCCACGGCAGCACGATAGCAGCCATTCTGGCCAAGCATGAACAAGGCGCAGGCTTCATGGCGCTCGGCGAGGCGCGCGCAACGGGCAGCCCTGCGGCTTGCCTCGTCACGGCTGGGCCCGGCGCGACCAACCTGATCACCCCGCTCGCCAGCGCATATGCCGACAGGATCCCGCTGCTGGCCCTCTGCGGCGAGACCTCGACGACGCTTTTCGGTCGCGGCGGTTTGCAGGAGGCCTCGGGCGAAGGCGGCGCCATCGATCTTTTGCAGCTACTCGCCCCCGTCACCCGCTACGCCAAGCGCATCGAACGCGCCGACTATCTGCCCCAAGTCTTCCAACAGGCCGCGCTTGCGTTGAGGGGCGCTGAGGCCGGCCCCGTGGCGCTCATCGTGCCCTTCAACGTCCAGCGCGAAGCCGCCCCGGAACAGGTCTTTGCACGGTTTTCGCTGCCTACTCAGCCCCTCTGCGCGCCGCCCGAGGATAGGCTACGCGAAATCATCGCGCAGCTCGAGCACGCCCGTGCGCCCCTGATCCTCGCTGGCGCCGGCTGCCATGACCCACGCGCTGCCGATGCCCTGGCGGCGCTTTCCCACCGTCTGTCCATTCCGGTTGCGACGACGCTCAAGGCCAAAGGCGTCATCGATGAAACAGACCCCTTCGCGCTGGGTTGCCTGGGCGTCACTTCAGACGGCGAAGCCCGACGCTGGCTCGAGAACGCCGATTTGCTCTTGTTGCTGGGCACAGGCTTCACCGAGCGCACGAGTTATCTATGGGAGCCTCGCTTGCTGGCCGGCAAACGGTTGATTCAGATCGACCGCGATGCGCGCCAGATCGGGCGCAACTTCGTTCCCGACATCGCCCTTGCCGCCGATCTCGGCGCGGCCCTGCCCCGCCTCCTCGAGTTGCTCGCGCCGGCGCAGACGCCGCGGCCCGCGCCCAAGCGCCGAGCAATCCATGCGCCGGCGCACTTCGCCGTCATCGCCGATTTTTTCGCGCATCTGCGCACGCTGCCCTCATCCCAAACGTTTGATGACAATATCATTCTCGCGCAAAGCTACCTACGCGCCTCCCCTTCGCACCGCTATTTCCCGAATACGGGCATTTCGGCGCTCGGACACGCCATTCCGGCCGCCATCGGCGCTCGCCTTGCCTGCGCGCAGCCTACCTTCGCCGTCTTGGGCGACGGCGGTTTCCAGATGTGCGGCTTCGAGTTGATGACCGCGATCAACCATCGAGCGCCGCTCAACGTCCTGCTCATCAACAACGGCTCACTGGGGCTCATCCGCAAAAACCAATGCCAGCACTATCAAGGCCGCCTGATCGCTTGCGATTTCACGAACCCCGATTTCCGACGTCTCGCCAGCGCCTTTGGCTTTCGCCACCATCGCCTTGCCGCCGTCTCCGACGTGGCGGCGCTCTTCGCCGAAGCCGATCTCGCCGAAGGCTACAATCTCATCGAGATACCCTGGGATAAGAACGTGTTCCCACACTATCGTGTCGAACGCTGATTTACGCCATGACTTCGTGCTCGTGCTGCCCGTCGCCGAACGGCCGCAGCAGCTTGCGAGTTGCCTGGAGAGCCTCGCCGAAGCCTTACGTCAGCACCCTTATGCGGGCAACATCCGCGTGGTCGTCGCGGACGATTCGGCAAGTCCCGAGTCCGTCAGGGAACATGCCAGGATCATCGATGCGCGAAAGGAGCGCGGTTTTTCCATCTTCCATCTCGCGCCAGAGGCCTCCTTTTCGCCCGAGGAGCCGTTGGCGTCGCCGACTTTTTTGGGCGATGCGCGCCTGCATGGCCATCGGGGGCAGGCCGCCGCGCGCAACCGCGGCATTCTCTGGGCGCTTCGACGCTGGCGGAATACCCGCACGCCCACGCTCGTCTGGTCGATCGATTCGGACCAGCTCTTCTGCATCGACGCCACCGGCGCGACGATCGATTATTTTTCCCTGCTCGATCGCCTCTTCGCCGATCCCGAGATCGTCGTCGCCACCGGCAAGGTGGTCGGCGATCCGCCGGTTTCGCCTGCCGTGATGACGGCCAATTTGCTCGCCGATCTCATCCATTTCCTCGCACGATTCGCCTCGCTCGACGCCGAGTCGCCCTGCACGTTTCATCGTGACGCACAGCCCACGGCGGACGCTGCCTATCACGACCTCGCCGATCTCTTTGGCTTTACCCCTCCCGAGCGCTGCGACTACGCCTGTCCTCTACCGCTACCCCATCGCCATCTCGACTGTCTGGCGGCGCTTGCGTTCCGATTGGAACGCTTTTGGCATGGCGAACACCCTACGCGCGCCTGTCACTATCAGGCGCAAGACTTCCAAGCGAGCGTTGCGCCCGCACGCACCGTCTATGCCGGCAATTACGTCTTCCGTTTGCAAGCGCCCGGCTATCCACTGCCGTTTGCGCACCTGCGCTTGCGCATGTCAGGGCCGACGCTTGGACGCATCCTCAAGGCCCAGCTCGCACACCGCTTCGTCTCCGCCAACTTTCCCCTTTATCATCGCCGAGTCGCCGCTTCGGGCGCAGGGTTCCGCCCTGGCGTCGAGAATTGGGGCGACCTCATCGACATCGCGGATGAATACGAACGCCAATTCTATGGCGACGTCATGCTTTTTACCGTCGAACGGTTTGCGGCGACGCTCATGGAGCGGCGCGACCCGACTTTTTATGCGGAGCAGCTCGCGCATACCCGACTTGAGCTTCGCGAGCGATACCGCGAACGACGCGCCGCAATCCATGCGCATCTTGCCCACTTCGGGCGACTGCTTGACGAAATCCGCCGTGCATCGCCCCGATGCCAAGAACCCATCAAAGGCTTTTCCCGCTTCGCCGAACAGGTGCGCCACAACTTCGTGCACCCTGCGCACGGTTTCCGGCGCATCGAGGACGAGCGACGCTGGGCTTCCTGGCAGTCTCGCCTCGCTGCGGCGCTTGTTGCATTGCCTGACGACTACGCTCAATGGATGCATCTGGTCTGAAGTCTTGGCTGCATCGGCGGCGCTGGCCGCAGCGTTATCGCTACCTCACGGAACTGCTCGCGCACCAAGCGCTTTCTGCCGACGAGCTTTTGCGTTACCAGCAGGCAAGACTCGAGGCCATCCTCGCTTTCGCGCGCAACCAGACGGCCTATTATGCCGAGGCTTTCGCCGCCCAGGAAGGAAGGCAGCTGAGCGAGCTCCCCATCCTGACGAAGGCGATCGTGCGTGCGCGCCTTGCCGACTTGCTCGCCAAAGGGCATGACCCGGCGCGAACGCCGATCGGCTATACCAGCGGCTCGACCGGCGAACCCTTGGCGTTCTATTACGACGAAGAAAAACACGAACGCATGCGCGCCGGCATGATGCGTAGCTTCATGCTCTCTGGCTGGCGCCCCGGACAGAAGATCCTCTACCTGTGGGGCGCCCGTATCGACACTCAGCGCGGCGGCGTCTTCGCCGCACGCCGCTGGGAAGACTGGATCGCAGCAGAGAAGACGCTGTGCGCACATGAGATCGACGACGGCAAGCTTTTACAGTGGCAGCATATGATCGCGCGCGAGCGCCCCGTTTTGCTCTACGGTTATGCCAGCGCAATCGCAGTGTTGGCGCGCTGGTTTCTCGACCGCCACATCGCGCCGCCAGAGTCGCTCCTCGGCGTTTACACGACGGCGGAAACGCTTTCGCCGCACATGCGCGCCTTGATCGAAGAAGCTTTTCGTGTCAAGGTGTTCAACCAATACGGATGTCGGGAGGTCCCCAACATCGCCTGCGAATGTCGTCACGGGCGCATGCATGTCTTTACTGATCTCGTCGTCTTGGAATCGCTCGCAGGTCGGCTGCTCGTGACCTCGCTGACCAATCGCCTGATGCCGATGATCCGCTATGAGCTCGGCGATTACGGCGAGTTGCTCGCAGAGCGATGCGAGTGCACCCTGCCCTTCCCGCTCATGAAAATGGACATCGCACGCGCCAACGACTTCGTCCTCACGACAGATGGGCGCATGATCCACCCTTCCTTTCTGAACCGCCTGCTCGATGGGCTTCTCACCATCAAAAGCTATCAATTCGTGCAGGAGCGCAAGGGCGCTCTGACGCTGCGTCTCGTCCTGAAGGGGGAGCTCCCCGCCGCCCTGGTCGAGTCATGGCGGCGCCAATTGAGCGAACAGGGGCTTGCACTCGCCATCGAATATGTGGCGGAGATCCCGCGCACGGCAAGCGGCAAGCACCGCTATGTGCTGTGTGCCCTCCAATAAGTCTCTGCATGCAGGGTTTCTTCACTCTTTGCAGCCGCCGTACAAAGGGGCTTCTTCGCCATATTCCTCGAGCCCCGTATCCTCGACGTGAATGCCTTCTTCTTCGAGCATGCGCGCGTATTCCTCGCGTTTCTTGCGCGCTTCTTCCTCGATCTTGGCTTGGCGTTCCTGCCATTTCGCCAGCCGCACACGCGCGGCCTCCTCGTCGAGCTCGATGCTTTTTTCGCCGAACAGCACCTGTTTCAGGAAGCGGAAGGCGAACAACATCAACTCGACGTCGTCTTGCATGAGCATCGCCTTATAGTCTTCCGAGAGCTTGAAGAGCTTCTGGAATCCCTCGGATTCGACAAAGTCGCGGAAGGTATCGATGTCGTAGCAAGCGATGAAGAACAGCTGCCGGCTCTTCAGAGAGGGCGCGCCGATCGCAGGGCCCAACGACTTCTTCTTGAGCACCAGTTCGCGCCAGCCTTTCGCCATTTCGTCATATTCGATCACTCCCTGCTCGGATCGATACTCGGCGATGCTGAGGCGCCGTGGCTCGAGATGCCCCTGGCAATGCGCTTCCTTCACGAGCGCATAAGACTCGCTCGCTTGGTATTCGTCCTGCTTGCGCATCGAAAGCAGCGCCACCGGATAGTAGCGGCATGCGGTCGGGCGATCTTCATAGACGGCGCAGCCTGCAGGCGTCATGAAGCGGCAAGCCGTACCGCCCTCGACGGGACGGAATTTGACACCGGCGATGCCGTCTTTCTCCATCTCATAAGGGAGCGTGTAGTCGCGCAGGAATTGCGTCGAGGAAATGCCCAAGCGCTTTTTCAGGCGGACGATGTCATAGGGCGTCAGAGAAATGTCGATATTCGCACAACAGGCATTCCAGCAAGCGATGCCCTTGTGACAGGAAAATTGGATTTCCTTCGATTCATCGAGCATCACGGGTACGACAGGCAAGCCAGGTATCTCAGTGGGGTTCATGGTTCCATTCGCAAGCAAAGTCGGGATGGCTGAAGTCGTGGTTCAGAGCAAAAAGGCCGGAGACCTCTCGGTCCCCGGCCAGGAAGATGCTCAGAGGAAAACGACGATTTACGCCGCTTTCTTGAACAGTTTGGACTTGTCGACCAGATCGATGTGGCGACGCTTGAAGACCGTCCACTTCTTGGTCTTCTTGTCGTAAATGGAATTCACGAAGCAGTGCCAGTTCTCTTCGTCGATGAAGTCCTTGTCGGTGCGGTAATAGAAGCCCGGATAACGGGACTCCTCGCGGAACTGGATGTGCTTCATGTGCGCTTCCGCGGTCAGGATGCGATGGTAGTTCTCCCATGCGCGCAAGAGCTCGTGCAAGTCCTTCGCACGCATCTTCAGGGAGTCTTCCTTGAGCATCTCGAGCTTCTCTTCGGCAACCGCCAACATCTTGTCGTTGGTCTTGTAGTAGGTCGCCACCCCTGCCACATACTCGTCCATGATCTTCTGCAGACGCATCTGCAGCATGCGCGGCGTGATGTAGTGCGGGTTGACGTCGATCGCAGTCGTGTAGTCCTTGTGCGCAAGGAAGTTGCGCACCGGGCGCCAGATCACCTCGGCGATTTGCTCGGGCGTCTCATCGAACTCCGGCGTGAGGTTCTGGTTGTCGAGCACATACTTGATCATGCCCTTGGCTGCGAGACGACCTTCGGCATGCGAACCGGAGGAGAACTTGTGACCCGAGGCTCCTACGCCATCGCCTGCGGTAAAGAGGCCCTTGACGGTGGTCATCGAGCGGTAACCCCAGTTCCAGCCACGTGGCAAGTGCGCGGGAACGCCGTCATACTCCTTGAAGTCGGGATCATCCGCCGTCGGCGCTCCGACATCGGTCGGGCCGGAGACCCAGATGCCACAGCAGCCGGAGTGCGAGCCAAGCAGATACGGCTCGGTGGGCATGAGCTCGGAGTTCTTTTTCTCCGGCTCGATGTTCTCGCCGACCCAGATGCCGCACTGGCCCACGCACATGTCGAGGAAGTCCTCCCACGCTTCGGCTTCGAGGTGCTTGACTTCCTTCGGCGTCAGCGTCTCGCGCAGTTTCGCCAATGCCGTCACGGTATCCATGTAGATGGGGCCGCGGCCCTCCTGCATTTCCTTGAGCATCAGGTGGTTGCGCAAGCAAGACGCGGGCACCATGGCCTGGCCATAGGGCGGATACTGGTCCAAGAGTGCCTTGTTCTTGGCCATGTAGTCTTCGCCATAGGCGTTGGTGGCCTTCGCCTTGAAGAGCAGGAACCACGCGCCGACGGGGCCATAGCCGTCCTTGAAACGTGCGGGCACGAAACGGTTTTCCATCATCGTGAGCTCCGCACCCGCTTCGGCGGCCATCGCGTAGGTAGAGCCGGCATTCCAGACTGGATACCAGGCGCGGCCCATGCCTTCGCCAACCGAGCGCGGACGGAAGAGGTTCACGCAACCGCCTGCGGCCAACAGGATCGCCTTCGCCTTGTAGATATAGATCTTGTTCTCGCGCACCGAGAAGCCCGCAGCGCCCGCGATGCGATTGGGATCGTTCTTGTCGTTGATCAGATGCACGATGAATACGCGCTCCTGGATGCGGTCCAGGCCCAGCGCCTTCTTCGCGGCCTCGGCGACGATCCACTTGTAGGACTCGCCATTGATCATGATCTGCCACTTCCCCGAACGCACCGGCTTACCGCCGTCTTTCAAAGGCGGCAGACCCTCGCGGATGGCTTCCGCACCGTCATGCCGCACGCCCTCGGCGTCGGTCTTCCAAATCGGCAGGCCCCACTCCTCGAACAAATGCACGGAGTCATCGACGTGGCGGCCGACGTCATAGGCGAGGTCATCGCGCGTGATGCCCATCAGGTCGTTGGAAACCATGCGCGCATAGTCGGCGGGGTCTTGCTCGGTACCGATATAGGTGTTGATCGCCGACAGGCCCTGTGCGACAGCGCCCGAACGGTCCAACGCCGCCTTATCGACGAGCTTGATCTTGAGTTCCTTGCCGGTTTCGACCTTCACGGCCTCGGCCCAGCGCATGAGTTCGTAAGCGGCACCGCAGCACGCCATGCCGCCGCCGATCAAGAGGATGTCGACCTCCTCTTGGACGATTTCCGGATTCTCGAACGTTCCAGCCATGTTTGGGGTCCTCGTAGTTATTTCTTGCGAATCAATTCAGCAGGATTGCCGGCACGGAAGCCTTTGGCCACTTCGGTGGTAAAGAAGCCCGGCTTGTCGAGATCGGCCAGCTTCGGCAGCGGCTTGCCGCCATAGGGGTCGATCGAGCCTTCTGGGGTCGTGCGAATCGGGAATTTGAAGCGCTTGACCGTGCCATTGCGGAACTTGATGGTCCACATGATCGAATCGGAGCCCCGCAATGGCTGCACCGATCCGCCCAACGGCACGATGTCGGCATAGTGACGGGCTTCGATGGCGCCTTGTGGGCAGATCTTGACGCAGGAATAGCACTCCCAGCACTGATCCGGCTCCTGGTTGAAGGCTTTCATCGCATGGCCCGTATAAGAGCCATCCTTGTCGAGCTTCATGAGGTCGTGCGGACAGATATACATGCAGGCGGTCTTGTCTTGACCCTTGCAGCCGTCGCACTTTTCGGTACGAACAAAGGTAGGCATTGACTTCTCCTTGTTAGCTAACAACCCGCCTTGCGGCGGCCCCAGATTTGAGAGCACCCATCGCTCTGATCCCAGCGACGCAAAGAGTATACGCCGTCCCGCCGCGACGGGCGCTCCAAATTTTGCTCACGCGGCCGAATGGCCCTTGAGCTCGATCTTCACCTTTTCGTGCTCCGCCAAGCTCGCATAGTATCTCTTGAGCACGGCGGCGACTTCCGGCCGAGAAAATTCCGGCGGCAAATCCTGCCCCTCGGAAAGCATCGCGCGCACCTTGGTGCCCGAAAGCAGAATGCGGTCTTCCTTGGTATGTGGGCACGTGCGCTGGCTCGCCATGCCGCCGCATTTCTTGCACCAGAAGGTCCAATCGATGTTGAGGTTCTTGGTTTCGAGCGAGCCCTTCGGGATCTCGTCAAAAATCTTCTGCGCATCGAAAGGCCCATAGTAGTCGCCCACGCCGGCATGATCGCGCCCGACGATCAGGTGAGAGCAACCATAGTTTTGGCGGAACAGCGCATGCAGCAGCGCCTCGCGCGGCCCCGCATAGCGCATGTCGAGCGGATAGCCCGCTTGAATCACGGTGTTGGGAACGAAATAGTTGTCGATCAACACCCGAATCGCCTCGGCGCGGACTTCCGCGGGAATGTCGCCAGGCTTCAGATTGCCGAGCAATGAGTGGATCAGCACGCCATCCATCGTCTCGATCGCGATCTTGGCGAGATATTCATGCGAACGGTGCATGGGGTTGCGGGTCTGGAAGGCGGCGATGCGCGACCAACCCATCGCCTCGAATCGCTTGCGCGTCTCGGCCGGCGTCAGGAACAACTCGCCATATTTCTCCTTGAAGCCGCCCGTCGAAAGGACCTTCACCGGGCCGGCGAGGTTGACGTCGCCTTGCGCCATCACCATCTTGACGCCCGGATGCTCGAGATCGGTGGTCTTGAACACCGTCGCGCATTCGTGCGCCTTGTCGATCTTATACTTCTCGGTGACCCTCATCGTCGCGAGGATTTCCTCCTCGCCATCGAGCCGCTTCGCGATGAGCGCGATGTCGGAGCCAGTCTTGATGCCGTCCGCGACCACCTCGTCGCAAGAAAGCGTGATGGGAATCGGCCAAAAAAGGCCATTGGCCATCTTCATGCCATCGCAGACGCCACGCCAATCGGCAAAGCTCATGAAACCGTCGAGCGGCGTAAACCCGCCGATGCCCATCATGATCAAGTCGCCGGCTTCACGGGACGTGATCTTGACCTTGGGCAAGGTCTGAGCGCGCGCAAGCTCCTCCTCGCGCGCCTTGCCTTCGAGCAACAGCGGCTTCAACGGGCCGCCACCATGAGGATTCACCAAAGCCATTGTTTTTCCTCCCGGATGTTGGATTTTGCAGCGCAACTCGTTCAGCGAAGCGCCAAGCCTTTAGCGTAAGCGCAGAGTAACACTTCCTCGCGCCGCCGATGATGCTAATTTTTGATCTTTGAATAAGGCTTGCCGATTGAGAAGGCAGATGCGGCTTCTTGGCCCAGCCGCTCGCAGCCAGCCTTCCTGGCCACACCGACGGCAATGCTTAGCGCCAAGGCGAGCGCTCCTTGGCTTCCTCCTGGCGACGTCTGCGCAATTCGGCAAGCCGCGCATCGATTTGGGATTGCTCGAAATAATCGCCGCCTGCCTCGCGCGCAAGCTCGAGCTGGCGTATGGCCTCGTCGAGTCGTCCCTCGAGCACATACGCTTCGGCCATCGCGCGGCGCTCGCCCCCCTTGTGTCCGCCTTCAGCCGCAGCGCGCGCCAGCAGTCGCCACAGACGCGCATCGCCCGGTGTGGCAAGCGCCTCTTCGCGCGCCAGTCGCTCTGCTTCCCCGGCTCGTCCAGCCGCGATTTGGGCGTCGATCAATGCGTAAAGCAGAGGCTTGGAATCCGGAAAGCTTGCGCGCGCCGCCGCCAGTCGGAGGACCGCGTTTTTTGCATCACCTTTGGCGCGCAAGACCGCCCCCATGAGTCCCGCCACGAGTGCGGATTTCGTCTCCCACTCGGCCAGCCGCATGCACTCGGCCTCCGCCTCAGGGACCCTGCCGGCGCGTAGCAGCGCATGGGCAAGACCAAAGCGCGCGGCCGCTTCGAAAGGATACTGTTTCGTCGTCAGCTGCGCGACGAACTCGGCGACGGCCTGCGCGGGTGTACCTTCCTGCGCGCGCAGCTTGGCGCGGATAAACACGAAGTCGGCGCTATCGGGAACCTGGCGATAGGGTCGCCGCGCCAGCCGGTTTTCCATGTCCGTGATGCGCTCGGTCGTCAAGGGGTGGGTGCGCAAATAAGCGGGAGCGTTGTTCTCGTAGAGCCGTCCAAACTGCCACAGACGCTCGAAAAAGCTCGCCATGCCGCGCGGGTCGAAGCCGGCGCGTTCAAGCAATTCGAGCCCCAAGCGATCGGCCTCGCGCTCGAAGTCGCGCGAATAGTTGAGCTGATTTTGGATGCCCGCCGCCTGACCAGCCACCGCCGCCCCCATGGCCACATCCGGATGGCTCTTTGCGGCGAGGATCGCGGCAGCGAGCGCGAGCATCGACCAAAGCTGCCCTTGGTTTTGTGCCCCCAACATGCGCGCAAGATGACTTTGTGTGACATGGACGATTTCGTGCGCAAGCACGCCTGCGAGCTCGGACTCATTCCGCGCGGCGAGGATCAAGCCGGTATGCACGCCGATGAAACCGCCCGGCAAGGCGAACGCATTGAGCATCGGGTCGCGTACGGCGAAGAACTCGAAAGCCGGGCGCGCGCCTTCGACATGCGCGGCAAGCCGCCCGCCTAGGCGGCCCAGGTAGTCGGCGACTTCGGCGTCGTCGAGATAGGCGGGGTCCCTGCGGATTTCGAGCATGATGCGCTCACCGAGGCGGCGTTCCGCCGCTACGGACAAAGCGGTGCGTTCGACTTCGCCGAGGTCGGGCAGCCCATCGGCCAGGCCATGCGGAGCGCAAGCCATGGCGGACAAGATCATAAAGAGAAAACGGACGCAGCAAGCGCGCATGGCGGTATGATAGCGGTGAAAGACATTGGTTCCCTCTGGGAGGATCGTCCGCCTATGTCGCTTTCTCATTTCGACGCCGAAGGGCGCGCCCATATGGTCGATGTCGGCGCCAAACCCGAAACGCATCGGCGCGCGATCGCGCGCGGCCGCATTCGCATGCACGCCCAAACGCTTGCACGCATCGAAGAAGGGGGGGCGCACAAGGGCGATGTGTTGGGGGTCGCGCGTATCGCGGCGATCCAGGCCGCGAAACGCACCGGCGAATTGATCCCTTTATGTCATCCGTTGGGGCTGACGCACGTGGCCGTAGACTTCGCGCTCGATCGCGCCGCTGCCGCCGTGACCTGCACCGTGACGGCGGAAAATATCGGGCGAACAGGCGTTGAAATGGAGGCGCTGACCGCCTGTACGGTCGGGCTGCTGACGATCTATGACATGGTGAAGGCCATCGACCGGGGCATGATCCTCGAAGAGATCCGCCTCATCGAAAAAACAGGCGGGCGGTCCGGACGCTGGGTCGCTGGCGATTAGGCGCCATAATATTCCTGATACCACTCGACGAAGCGCGCAACTCCTTCCTCGACGGGCGTGTTCGGTTTGTAATCGAATTCGCGCACGAGGTCGGCGACATCGGCATATGTATCGGGAACATCGCCGGGTTGCAAAGGCAATAGCTTCTTTTCAGCGCGCTTGCCCAAGGCCTTTTCGAGGGCGGCGATGTAGTCCATGAGTTCAACGGGCCGATTGTTGCCGATGTTATAGACCCGCCAAGGCGCGCGGCTCGTGCCTGCGTCTGGCGCTTCGCCATTCCAAGCGGGATTCGGCGTCGCCGGCTTGTCCAGCACCCGGATGACGCCCTCGACGATGTCATCGATATAAGTAAAGTCGCGACGATGACGGCCATAGTTGAAGACCTCGATGGGCTTGCCCTCGAGGATGGCGCGGGTAAATTTGAAAAGCGCCATGTCGGGGCGACCCCAAGGGCCATAAACCGTGAAGAAGCGCAGCCCCGTGGTCGGCAGCCCATAGAGATGACTGTAAGTGTGCGCCATCAGCTCGTTCGCCTTTTTGCTCGCCGCATAGAGCGAAAGCGGATGGTCGACATTGTCATGGACTGAGAAAGGCATCTTGGTGTTGGCGCCATAGACGCTGGAGCTCGACGCGTACACGAGATGCTCGACCCCATGATGACGACAGCCTTCGAGCACGTGCGCGAAGCCGACGATGTTCGCTTCCACATAGGCGAGCGGATTTTCGAGCGAATAACGCACGCCAGCCTGCGCCGCGAGGTTGACGACATGGCTGGGCCTATGGGTGGCAAAGGCTTCCTCGACGGCGCGCCGATCCGCAAGATCCATGCGCAGATGCGTATAACGTGGGTGATCGAGATGGCGGCGGATACGCGCTTCCTTCAGCGCAGGGTCATAATAGTCGTTGTGGTTGTCGAGGCCGACGACGACATCGCCTCGCTCGAGGAGGCGCAGACACAGGGCAGAGCCAATGAAACCCGCCGCGCCGGTGACCAATACTTTCATTCAGTCGCTCCCAAAAAGATCGCGGGTATAGACCTTGTGCGCAACGTCGCGGATCTCGTCGGTCAGTCGATTGGCGAGAATCAAATCCGCTTCCTGCTTGAACGCAGCCAAATCGCGCTCGACGCGGGAATGGAAGAATTCCTCTTCCTCGAGCACAGGCTCATAGACGATAACCGGTATGCCCTTGGCCTTGATGCGCTTCATCACGCCTTGGATTGCCGAAGCGCGGAAGTTGTCCGATCCCGCTTTCATGACGAGTCGATAGACGCCGACGACGCGCGGATTGCGCCGGATCACTTCGTCGGCGATGAAGTCTTTGCGCGTGGCGTTGGCCGAGACGATCGCTGCGATCAGATTCTGCGGCACATCGCGATAATTGGCCAACAGTTGCTTGGTGTCCTTGGGTAGGCAATAGCCGCCGTAGCCGAAGCTCGGATTGTTATATCCCTTGCCGATGCGAGGATCGAGACATACGCCTTCGATGATCTGGCGCGTATCGAGGCCATGGGTCGCGGCATAGGTATCGAGCTCGTTGAAGAAAGCCACCCGCATGGCGAGATAGGTATTGGCGAAAAGCTTGATCGCCTCGGCCTCGGTGCTATCGGTGAGCAGCACGGGGACATCGGGATCGAGCGCGCCTTCTTTGAGCAGCATGGCGAAGCGCCGCCCCTTTTCGCCACGATCCCCGACGACGATGCGAGAAGGATGTAGATTGTCATAAAGCGCCCGCCCTTCGCGCAAAAACTCGGGCGAAAAAATCAAGTTTTCGATGCCGAGCTCGCGCCGTAATTTGGCGGTGAATCCGACCGGCACGGTGGACTTGATCACCATGACCGCATCGGGCGCGATCGTCAAGACGTCGCGCACGACCGCTTCGACGCTGGCCGTATTGAAGTAATTGGTTTCCGGATCGTAGTCAGTCGGCGTGGCGATGACGACGAAATCGGCGTCGCGATAAGCCTCTTGTTTGTCGAGCGTGGCGCGAAAAGAGAGCCGTTTGTGGGCAAGGAAATCCGCGATCTCGGCATCGACGATCGGCGATTTTCCTGCATTGAGCAGCGCGATCTTGCGCGCATCGATGTCAAGGGCGACTACCTGGTGGCGTTGGGCCAGCAACATGGCGTTGGCCAAGCCCACATAGCCTGTTCCGGCAACAGCGATTTTCAGCATGGCGAATGAATGCGTCGGCGGGGGAATGTCGTCATTTTACTCATGTCATCGATGACGCGCGCAGGATGGGGGCCAAGAATCGTCCGGTATGGCTGATGGGCGAACGCGCCACTTCCTCGGGCGCACCCTGCGCTATGATGCGTCCGCCGCCGGCGCCGCCTTCGGGGCCGAGGTCGATGATCCAGTCAGCCGTCTTGATGACGTCGAGGTTGTGTTCGATGACGATCACCGTGTTGCCTGCGTCGCGCAAGCGGTGCAAGACCGCCAAGAGCATGGCGATGTCATGAAAATGCAAGCCTGTCGTCGGTTCGTCGAGGATGTAGAGCGTGCGGCCGGTATCGCGCTTCGATAGCTCGAGCGCAAGCTTGACGCGCTGCGCCTCTCCGCCTGACAGCGTGGTGGCGGATTGGCCGAGCTTCACATAGCCCAAACCGACGTCGAGCATCGTTTGCAGCTTCTTCGCCACCGCCGGCACGGCGGAAAAAAACTCATGCGCCTCTTGCGCCGTCATCTGCAAGACGTCGTGGATGTTCTTGCCACGATAACGAATCTCGAGCGTTTCGCGGTTGTAGCGCTGGCCATGGCAGACGTCGCAGGGCACGAAGATGTCAGGCAAAAAATGCATTTCGACCTTGATCATGCCATCGCCCTGACAGGCTTCGCAACGGCCGCCTTTGACATTGAAAGAAAAGCGCCCCGGCCCATATCCTCGGCTCCTCGCTTCGGGCGTCGCCGCGAAAAGTTCGCGTATCGGCGTGAGCACGCCCGTATAGGTCGCCGGGTTCGAGCGCGGCGTTCTGCCGATCGGCGCTTGATCGACATTGATCACTTTGTCGAAGAACTCAAGCCCCACGATCTCCCGGTGGGGCGCCGGCATGAGCGATGACCCATAGAGATGGCGCGCAGCGGCCGCATAGAGCGTGTCGTTGATCAGCGTCGATTTGCCCGAGCCTGAGACGCCCGTGATGCAGGTGAAAAGGCCGACGGGAATCTCGAGATCGACATTGCGCAAGTTGTTGCCGCAAGCGCCCAGCACTTTGAGCATGCGCTTTTTGTCCGGTGGAGTGCGGCGCGTGGGAAGCTCGATGCGGCGCCGGCCGGAAAGATAAGCGCCGGTGAGCGAATCAGGACACTGTGCGATCTCGTCGGGGCGCCCCTGGGCCACGATGCGTCCGCCAAGCTCGCCCGCGCCTGGCCCCATGTCGACGACGTGATCGGCCATGCGGATCGCTTCTTCGTCGTGCTCGACGACGATCACGGTGTTGCCTAGATCGCGCAGCTGGGTGAGCGTCTTCAGGAGCCGCGCATTGTCGCGCTGATGCAGCCCGATCGAGGGTTCGTCGAGCACATACAGCACGCCAGTAAGGCCCGAACCAATCTGGGAGGCCAAGCGTATGCGCTGCGCTTCTCCCCCCGAGAGCGTATCGGCCGCGCGATCGAGCGAGAGATAGTCGAGGCCGACGTCGATCAAAAAGGAGAGCCGACTCGTGATCTCACGGATGATTTTTTCCGCGATCGCCGCTTGCTTGCCGCTGAGCCTGAGCAGGTTGAAGAAATCGCGGCAATCCGCCAAGGACAGATGGCTGATCTCGGCAAGCGTCTTGCCGCCCACGAAAACGTAGCGCGCTTCTTTGCGCAGGCGCGTGCCTTCACACTGCGGACAAGGTTTGCTGGAGAGGTATTTGGCCAGTTCCTCGCGCACGAGCTGGCTATCGGTCTCGCGATAACGCCGCTCGAGGTTGGGGATGACGCCTTCGAAGGGATGGCTCTTTTCATAGCGCTGCCCTTTCTCGTTCAAATAGCGGAAACGAATCGGCTCCCGCCCCGAACCATAGAGCAGTTTTTCTTGGATGGCTTGCGGCAATTGCTGATATGGCGTCTCGACGTCGAATCCATAATGCGCGGCGAGCGCTTCGATCATCTGGAAATAGAAAAAATTGCGTCGATCCCACCCGCGGATCGCGCCGGCGGCCAAACTGAGCTCAGGGTGCGCGACTACGCGCGTGGGATCGAAAAATTGAATCTCACCCAGGCCATCGCAATGGCTGCATGCCCCCATGGGATTGTTGAACGAAAAAAGCCGCGGCTCCAATTCCGGTAAGGCATAGCCGCAGTAAGGGCAGGCAAACTTCGCCGAAAACACGTGTTCCTTGCCCGCGTCGAGTTCGACGACGAGGCAGCGGCCCTCGGCATGGCGCAATGCGGTCTCGAAGCTCTCCGCCAGCCGCTGACGCTGCTCTGGCGCCACCTTGAGGCGATCGACGACGATCTCGATCGTATGTTTGTGAGTCTTTGCCAACCGTGGCACCGCATCGATGTCATAAACCTTGCCATCGACGCGCAGGCGCACGAAGCCTTGCGCCGCCAGCTCTCTGAAAAGTTCGGCCTGCTCGCCTTTACGGCCAGCAACGACAGGCGCGAGAATCATGATCTTGGTCTCTGCGGGAAGCGCGAGCACGTGATCGACCATTTGCGAGACGCTCATCGCCGTCAAGGGCGCGCCGTGCTCTGGACAATGCGGCGTGCCCACGCGTGCGAAGAGGAGACGCAGATAATCGTGGATTTCGGTGACCGTGCCCACGGTTGAGCGCGGATTGTGAGAAGTCGCCTTCTGCTCGATCGAGATCGCGGGCGACAATCCCTCGATCAAATCGACGTCCGGCTTCTCCATGAGCTGCAAGAATTGCCGCGCATAGGCGGAAAGGGATTCGACGTAACGACGTTGGCCTTCGGCATAGAGGGTGTCGAAGGCCAACGACGACTTTCCCGAACCCGAAAGGCCGGTGATCACCGTCAGTTTGTTGCGCGGCAGGTCGAGATCGATGTTCTTGAGGTTGTGCGTACGTGCGCCGCGGATTTTGATGAAGTCCATCACATCCAGATTTCCAGGAGCAACCTGTTAATATACCCGTCTGCTTTCGTTCTGCTGCATCTCGCGATGTCCCATGCTTCCCCCCTCGAACCCATGACCGCCGCCGAGCGACGCACTGGCGCCGTGCTCGCCGCCATCTTCGGCCTACGTATGCTCGGGCTCTTTTTGCTGCTGCCGGTGTTTGCCTTACTCGCGCAGGATCTGTCTGGCGGAGAAAATCACGCACTCGTCGGCTTCGCGCTGGGCGCCTATGGCATCACCCAGGCGCTATTGCAAATACCTTTTGGCATCGCTTCCGATCGCTGGGGACGCAAGCCGGTGATCGTCGCCGGCCTGCTGCTCTTTGCCGGTGGCAGCTTTCTCGCCGCGGCAGCGACCGATCTCGTGACGCTGATCATTGCCCGCATCATTCAAGGGGCGGGGGCGATCTCGGCCGCGGTGACTGCGCTTGCAGCCGACCTGACGCGTGAGGCGCACCGCACCAAAGTGATGGCGATGATCGGGGCCTCGATCGGCCTCGTCTTCGCAGGCTCGCTCGTGATCGCCCCGCCTCTGGCGGCATGGCTGGGACTTTCTGGTCTCTTTCTCCTGATTGGCGTGCTCGCGCTCATCGCCATTGGCCTTTTGCTCGCAGCCGTCCCCCCTGCTCCGCCCCCCTCGCGCGCGCCTCTCCCCCCTTTTCGACAGGTATTCTGGGATGCGCGGCTTGCGCGGCTCAACCTCGGGGTATTCATGCTCCATTTGATGCAGACGGCGCTCTGGGTGGTGGTGCCCGCACACCTCGTCGCCCATGGGCTTCCTCAGCATGCGCATTGGTCCGTCTATTTACCGGCTTTGCTCGCTTCCTTCGCGATCATGGTGCCGGCGATCATCGCCGCCGAACGGCATGGGCGATTGACGTTCGTCTATCGCGGCGCGATCGGCGCCCTCTTGCTCGCCGAAATTGGCCTGCTCGCCGCCCCTACCCCTCCCTGGGCAACTGGATGCGTCCTTTTCGTTTTCTTCACCGGCTTCAACATCCTCGAAGCGATCCAGCCCTCTTGGATCTCACGACTCGCGCCGGCCGCCGCCAAGGGCGCCGCGCTCGGGATCTACAATACCGTGCAATCGGCAGGGCTGTTCTGTGGCGGCGCGCTGGGCGGCTGGCTCGCTCAGCGATACGGCGCCGTCATGGTGCCTGCGGTCTGTGCGTTTTTCGCCTTCGTGTGGTTGCTCTCCGCCCTCGCCCCGCTCGGGGTTTCGTCACGAGCGAGGTAAACTCGGCCTTCGATTTCGCAACCAGGGAGAACATCATGGCATCGGTCAACAAGGTGATCTTGATCGGGAACCTCGGCGCCGACCCCGAAACTCGCTATATGCCGAGCGGCGAGCCCGTGGTCAATATCCGCTTGGCCACCACCGAGGTCTGGAAAGACAAGAGCACCGGCGATCGAAAGGAAGCCACCGAATGGCATCGTGTGGTCTTTTTCGGCAAGCTGGCCGAAATCGCAGGCCAATACCTGAAGAAAGGGCGTCAAGTCTATGTCGAAGGCGCTTTGCGCACGCGCAAATGGCAGGGCCAGGACGGGCAGGAACGCTACACGACCGAAATCGTCGCCAGCGACATGAAGATGTTGGGGCCTCGGGAAGGCAGCGGCGAGCCCGTGCGCGAAAGCAACGGCCGTCCCAGCGTCAAATCTGCGCCGCCGGCTGGTGCAGCGAACGGCTTTGCGGACCTCGACGACGACATTCCATTCTGAGATCAGAGGCGGCGAATCTTTTCCACGAGCGCGCTGGTCGAGCGCTCGTGGAGAAAGGGAATCGCATGCACCGCTCCGCCCCAGCCGTGGACCTCGCGGGCGCCCACGATGCGGTCGATGGGCCAGTCGCCGCCCTTGACGAGCACCTCAGGCCGACATTCGAGGATGCGCTCAAGCGGCGTGTCTTCCTCGAACCACGTGACTAGGGAGACGCTTTCCAAAGCCGCTAACACGGCCATGCGATCTTCCAGCGGATTGATCGGCCGTTCCTTGCCTTTGCCCAGGCGCTTGACCGAGGCATCGCTATTGACGGCAACGACGAGGCTTGCGCCGAGCGCCCGCGCCTGAGCAAGATAAGTCACATGACCTCGATGCAGGAGGTCGAAACAACCGTTGGTAAACACGAGCGGCCTGGGCAAGTCCGCGCAGCGTGCAACGAACTGCGTCGGCGCGCAGAATTTATTCTCAAAAGCAGGCGGCGGGTAGATCACGAGGCGGGCTTGGTTTGCGCGGGGACATCCGGCGCTGCCGGGCTTTGCCCCATGCCGGAAAGACGGCGCGCTTCGGCTTCCGAAATGATCTCGAAGACGCGCACGACTTTCTTCACGCCTCCCGTCGTGCGCGCGATGTCGACGGCCGCTGCCGCTTCACGCTCGGTGACCAATCCCATCAGATAGACGACGCCGTCTTCGGTCACGACCTTGACGTGGTTGGCTGCGAACTGGTTGGCGTCGATGAAACGCGCTTTCACCTTCGAAGTCAGATAGGCGTCGTTGGCGCGCGCCGAGAGCGAGCTCGGCCCAGCAATCGCCAGCTCGTTGCTGATCGCCTTGACATTGGGCACGCCGGCGACGATTTTTTCTACCTCGGCCCTGGTCGTGGCGTCGGGCACTTCGCCCGTGAGCAAGGCGGTGCGGTTATAGCTCGTGACATTGACATGGACACGGTCGCCGAAGCGTTCGTTGATGCGCGCGCTCGCACGCAGCTCGATGCCCTCGTCGGTGGCTTGGGTTTCGAGGGGACGGCGGTCTGCATAGGCAAGCGCTCCCGCGCCGACGCCGACGGCAGCAGCGCCGAAGCAGCCGCCCAGCACGGGCGCGATGATTCCGATAAGAAGCCAAGTGCGTCGTTTCATGGAGTGCCTCCGAAGAGCTGGGCATCGATGCCATCGCAGAGACAATGGATCGCCAAGAGGTGAACTTCCTGGATGCGCGCCGTGCGCTGGGATGGCACGTCGATCAGGACGTCTTCGCCGCGCAGACGATGCGCGATTTTTCCGCCGCCTTGGCCAGTGAGGGCAACCACCGCAGCGCCGACGGCATGCGCGGCTTCGATCGCCGCCACCACGTTCGGCGAATTGCCCGAGGTCGAGATCGCGAGCAAGACGTCGCCGGATTTGCCTAGCGCCGCCACCTGTTTGGCGAAGACCTGCGTGTAGTCATAATCGTTGGCGATCGAAGTCAGCGTCGAGGTATCGGTGGTCAAGGCAAGGGCGGCAAGCGGCGTCCGCTCTCTCTCGAACCGATTGAGGAGCTCGGCGGCGAAGTGCTGGGAGTCGGCCGCCGAACCGCCATTGCCGCATGCCATGACCTTGCCGCCGGCGCGCAAGGCGCGGCAGATGAGCTCGATGGCGGCGGCGAGTTTCCCCGTCAAAGCTTCGCCGGCCTCGCGCTTGACGGCGAGGCTTTCCTCGAATTGGCTGCGGATGCGATCGATCAAATTCATGAGCACGCGATTCTACGCGCGGGAACCGACGCTTCAACGCAAAGACAAGCACGAGTGATCGCCGCTTTTTTCCCTCTCATCCTCGCTTGCCGGCTGGCTGTGCAAACCTTCACACGCTTTTTAGTCGAGATCGGCTGAGAAGGCGTTTTTGATCCAGGTGAGGCGACCTCCGTCGAAGAGCACGCAATCAAAGCGGCATGCGCGCATGCCGTGGCGCATGAGCCACCCCCGCGCAGCCAGGATCAGACGCTTGCGCTTGGACCACGAAATGCTTTCGGCAGCGCTGCCGTAATCTTTTCGTCGGCGGCTTCTGACCTCGACGAAGACAATCGTATTTCCCTCTTCGCAGACGAGATCGATTTCTCCACCGCGGATGCGAAAATTGCGAGCGATGACTTTCACGCCCTGACGGGCGAGGTAGTCGGCCGCCGCTGCTTCCATGGCCAAGCCATGAGCCCTCTTCGTCACATAGATACCCATGAGCGGATCGCTGTCACTCGTCGCCACGCCGATCGGCAATCTTGCCGACATCACCTTGCGCGCGCTCGACGTCTTGCGCGCGGCAGACCTCGTCGTCTGCGAAGATACGCGCCATACGCGCATATTGCTCGCCCATTATGGCATCGACAAGCCACTGATGTCGCTTCATCAGCACAACGAGCGCCAGGCGACTTTGAAGATTCTCGCCGAGCTCGAGAAAGGCAAACACATCGCCTTGGTCGCGGACGCTGGCACTCCCGGCATTTCCGATCCGGGCGCGTATGCGGTGAGCGCCGTCCGACGCGCCGGCTTTCCCATCACGCCGATTCCAGGCCCAAACGCCGCCATCGCAGCGCTCTCGATCAGCGGCTTTACTGGCCCCTTTCATTTCGTCGGCTTTTTGCCCGCAAAGGCCAAGTCGCGTCAGGCGGAAATCGCGACGCTCAAGGCGATCCCAGCCCTCCTCGTCTTTTACGAAGCGCCGCATCGCATCAAAGAAACGCTCGCCGATCTCGTCGCCGGACTGGAAAGCGTGCGTGAAATCTTCATCGCGCGTGAGCTCACCAAGCGCTTCGAAGAATGCACGCGCTTGCCCTTGACGGAGGCGCCTCGTTGGCTCGAGGCCGACGAAAACCGCCAGCGCGGCGAGTTCGTGCTCATCGTCTCTGCGCCGCCTGATCACAAAAAGGCCAGATGCGACGGCGAACGCCTCCTTGCCCTCTTGCTCGAAGAATTGCCGGTCAGCCAAGCCGCGAGAATCGCCGCCAAGTTCACAGGCGAGGCCAAACACGACCTCTACGCCAAGGCGCTCGCGCGCAAGGGAGGCTAAAATCACCGCAATGGAACGCCTGACCCTGACCCGCCCCGATGATTGGCACGTGCATCTGCGAGATGGCCCGATCTTGGCCGCCGTGGTGCCGGAAACCGCTCGGCGCTTTGCGCGTGCGATCGTGATGCCGAATCTGAAGCCGCCCGTCGCCACGGTCGCGCAAGCCGCCGCGTATCGCCAGCGCATTCTCGACGCGGTCCCCCAGGGGGTGTCCTTCACGCCGTTGATGACGCTTTATCTGACCGACGCCACCTCCCCCGCCGAGATCGATGCGGCCGTTGCCTCCGGCTTCATCCACGGCGTCAAACTCTACCCAGCAGGCGCCACGACGCATGCGGAGGCCGGTGTCACTGATCTCGCCAAATGCCGTGCGGTGTTCGCGCGCATGGAAAAACTGGGGCTGCCGCTGCTCGTCCATGGGGAAGTCACCGATCCTGAAGTCGACGTCTTCGACCGCGAAGCGGTGTTCATCGAGCGTCGGCTGGCGCCCCTCGTGCGAGACTTTCCAGGACTCAAAGTCGTGCTCGAGCACGTCACCACGAAAGAGGGCGTGGCTTTCGTCGAGGCCATGGGCCCAAACGTCGCGGCGACCATCACGCCGCAGCATTTGCTGCTCAATCGCAACGCGTTGTTCGCGGGCGGCCTTCGCCCCCATCACTATTGCCTGCCGGTGCTCAAGCGCGAAGCGCACCGACAAGCCTTGCTGGCGGCCGCCACCTCGGGCAACCCGAAATTCTTTCTCGGCACGGATTCCGCTCCCCACGTGAAAAGCACGAAGGAAGCCGCGTGCGGCTGCGCCGGCTGCTACACGGCGCCGGCTGCGCTCGAGCTCTATGCAGAGGCCTTTGCCGCCGCTGGCGCACTCGCTCGGCTCGAAGGCTTCGCGAGCTTCCATGGTGCGGACTTCTACGGTCTTCCCCGCAATACGGAGACGGTCACGCTCGTGCGCCATGCCTGGCAAGTGCCCCAGATGCTGGCGGGCTTGCCCAACGACCCTTTGGTCCCCTTCTTTGCGGGCCAGACGCTGTCTTGGCGACTGGAGGCCGAATGATGCGCAGGACGCTTTTTGCCGCATTCTCCGTTTGCTTCCTGGCTGCCTGCGTGAAGGAGCCCGTCGCTTATCAGATCGAAGGGGGCGACCATTCGCTGACCCTCGAGCGCAACAAACCCTACTTTTGGTCCTCCGGCTGGGAGCTTGATCTGATCGTGGCGCGCTACCCCGAATGCCAGCGACGTTACGCGCTCAAGAAGGTGAAGAGCGAAAAGCTGCGCGTCGATCTCTACAGTCCGGAGCCCTTTGTCTTCATCCTCAATCAAGGCAAGAACTGGTATGTCGCGGAAACGCGGCAATGCCGGATGCAGGCCTATGAGGAGCCGCCGGCCGAGCCCGGGCCTCTGCTCGGGAGTTTTCGCACCAAAGGGGGGCAATTCGCCTTCTATCCCGCCGACGACAAGAAACCCCTCTCCAACAACAACGAATGAACCCTTCTTCTGCCCACGGCGTAAAAATCTCTTTGCGCGCCACGCCTAGGGTTTGCTATGCTGGGGAGGGAGTCTGCCAGGCAGCCGCGGAAGAGGCTTCTTCCGAGGAAAGTCCGGGCACCAAAGGGCAGGATGCCGGCTAACAGCCGGGCGCAGCAAGCCTCGCAAGAGGCCCAAGGCGACGGAAAGTGGCACAGAAAACAAACCGCCGATGGCGGCCTCGCGGCATACGAGGCCGTACAGGCAAGGGTGAAAAGGCGAGGTAAGAGCTCACCGCACCCTTGGTAACAAGGGTGGCAGGCAAAACCCCATCCGGTGCAAGACCGAATAGGGGAGCCATGGCGTGGCCCGCGCCGCTCCCGGGTTGGTCGCTCGAGGCCATTCGTGAGAATGGCCCTAGAGGAATGGCTGCCCACGACAGAACCCGGCTTATCGGCAGACTCCCTCTTCAAGTTTTACTTTCACTAAAAAAAGCCTTGCCTTGATTCGCAAGGCTTTTTTATTTTCAAAAAACTTCTCCGCCCGCATCTAAGCCCTTGTCGTCAAAGAAAAAAAGAGGCCTCGCCCTTGACTTGTCCCAGTTTGTGGAATAAAGTGGGTTTTGGTGGGAGACAGTGGAAGGAAGGGAGGGGCGAGGGCGATGTTTCAAGGCGCGGCTCAGCTGAGTCTCGATGCCAAGGGCCGCTTCGCCGTGCCGACACGCCACCGTGAGTCGTTGAGCGAGCAATCCGGCGGCAAGCTGGTGCTCACCGCACATCCCCATCGCTGCCTGTTGCTCTACCCCGAACCCGCTTGGCTGCCGATTCGCGACAAGATCCTCGCGGCGCCGAGCTTCGATCCGCGTTCAGCCGCCGCCAAGCGCGTTTTGGTCGGCAACGCACGCGAAACCGAACTCGACGCAGCAGGACGGCTGTTGATCCCCAGCGAGCTACGCGAATTCGCCGAATTGACGAAGGAGATCTGGATGGTGGGCATGGGCACGCATTTCGAGCTCTGGAGCGAGAGCGGCTGGCGTCGCCAGCATGAGACGGCATTTGAAGCATTGGCGGCCGAATCGCCTCCCCCCGGTTTCGAAGGTTTGTCTTTGTGAGTCGCGACGATGGACAGTCATTCTTCGGTCGGCCACCAACCGGTGCTCCTGGCCGAAGCAATCGAGGCGCTGCGCATCCAGCCGAGTGGGATCTATGTCGATGCGACCTTCGGCCGGGGCGGACACGCACGCGCGATCCTCGCGCGGCTGTCGCGCGAGGGGCGCCTGATTGCCTTGGATCGCGACCCACAGGCCATTGCCGCCGGCAAGGCGCTCGTCGATATGCGACTCGTGCTCGTCCATGCGGCATTCAGCCAGATGGACGAAGTGCTGGCGCGTCTTCGCATCGCCTGCGTGGATGGTGTGTTGTTCGATCTCGGCGTGTCCTCCCCTCAGTTGGACGAGGCCAGTCGAGGCATGAGTTTTCGTTTCGATGCGCCGCTCGACATGCGCATGGATACGACCCAGAGAGAGACCGCGGCCGAGTTTCTCGCGCGGGCCGATCAACGTG
The DNA here is from genome assembly GCA_026417115.1 of Rhodocyclaceae bacterium. Lineage (GTDB taxonomy): Bacteria > Pseudomonadota > Gammaproteobacteria > Burkholderiales > Rhodocyclaceae > Sulfuricystis. The sequence continues at coordinate 23,980 of JAOADW010000030.1, read as the reverse complement.
AAATCGAGGAGGTGATTCGTGAATATGGCGAAGAACGGTTTGCTCATGCGCTTGCAAAGGCGATTGTTGCTACTCGGCAACGCGAACCTCTTACGCGCACAGGCCAACTTGCCGCGCTCGTGGAAAAGGTCGTGCCTACGCGCGAGCCAGGTCAGCACCCGGCCACGCGCACATTCCAGGCTTTACGGATTCACATCAATCGGGAGCTTGAAGAGCTTTCGCTAGCCTTGCCGAAAGCGCTCGCGCTTTTGCGCCCGAAAGGTCGATTGGTCGTGATCAGCTTCCATTCGCTCGAAGATCGCATCGTCAAGCGCTTCTTCCAGCAAGCGGCGCGGCCGATGGCGCCGCCTGTGGAAATCCCTTTGCGCGCCGACCAATTGCCCAGGCCCATGGTACGGCTCGTCGGTAAACCCAGACGTCCTTGCGCCGCGGAAATCGCCGCCAATCCGCGCGCGCGCAGCGCCCTCTTACGCGTCGCGGAGAAGCTCTGATGCTGCGCGTAAACCTCTTCTTGATCTTCCTCGTGGTGGTCTGCGCGCTGGCCGTCGTGACCAGCAATCATCGCGCGCGCAAGCTCACGATGGAACTCGAGCGCACACAGGAACGCATGCGCGCTTTGGAAGTCGAATGGGGGCAGTTGCAACTGGAGCAAAGCACCTGGGCCACCCATGCGCGCATCGAAGAATCGGCGCGCAAGGCGCTCAGGATGCATGCGCCGGACCCGAAACATACGATTTCCTTGGAGCCATGAACTACGTCAAAAGTCCCGTGCTCGATCCTCGCCTGCCCGCCGGGCGAGCGCGTCTGGTGCACGCTTTGCTAGCGCTGGGCGCGGTGGCGCTCTTGATCCGCGCATTCTATTTGCAAGCCGTCGAGAAGGATTTTTTGATCGGCAAGGGGGAAGCGCGCTACGAGCGCGTGATCGAAATCCCCGCCACGCGGGGCCGCATCCTGGACCGCCATGGCGAGGTTCTCGCCGTCTCCACCCCGGTCAAATCCGTCTGGGCAATCCCTGAAGATGCGCGCCTGACGCCGGCCCAGCAGCGACAGCTCGCGCGCCTGATCGAGCTCGATGAGCGCGAACTCGCGAGGAGGCTGGCCAGCGAACGCGATTTCGTCTATCTCAAGCGCCAGATCTCGCCCGAGCTCGCCGAACGCGTCGCCCAACTGCAACTTCCTGGCATCCATCTCGCCAATGAGTATCGCCGCTATTACCCTGCCGGCGAAGTCACTGCCCACGTGCTCGGCTTCACGGGCGCCGACGACATCGGCCTCGAAGGCATCGAGCTCGCTTTCCAATCTCAGCTCGCGGGCAAGGCCGGCAGTCGCCGGGTCATCAAGGACCGGCGCGGACGCATCGTCGAAGACGTCGAATCCTTGCGCCCCCCCCAAGACGGGCGAGACATCGTGCTTGCGCTCGATACGCGCATACAATACCTCGCCTATGCGCGCCTGAAAGAAGCGGTGAGCGAACATCGCGCGCGCGCCGGCGCGATCGTCGTGCTCGATGCGAAGACTGGCGAGGTCCTTGCGCTCGCGGGTATCCCCAGCTTCAATCCCAACAAGCGCAGCGAACTCGCCGGAGCGCCCCTGCGCAACCGCGCGATTACCGACACCTATGAGCCCGGCTCGACTTTCAAGCCCTTTACCGTCGCGTTGGCGCTCGAAGAAGGACGGGTGCGTTTCGATACCCCGATCCAAACGGCCCCTGGACGGCTTTCGATCGGCCCCGCGACGATTTCCGACGCGCATCCGCATGGTCTTCTCTCGGTCGCCCAGGTGATCCAGAAATCTTCCAATGTTGGCGCCGCGAAAATCGCGCTCGATCTGCCTGCAGAAAAGATGTGGGCGATGTTCGCTGCGCTCGGCTTCGGCAAACCCGTGGGCATTGGCTTCCCCGGCGAGGCGACGGGCCGTTTGCGCCCCTGGAAGCGGTGGCGGCCCATCGAGCAAGCGACCATGGCCTATGGACATGGCATCTCGGTGTCCTTGCTGCAACTGGCGCGTGCTTACCAGGTCTTTGCCCGCGACGGCGATTATCTACCGCTTTCGCTCACCCGCATCGAGGGAACGCCGCCCGCCGGCGCGCGCGTGTTTTCCCCCGATACCGCCCGCGAAATGCGCAAGATGCTGGAAATGGCCGTGGAAGCCGGCGGCACCGCCCCGCGCGCCCAAGTCGCCGGCTATCGGGTCGCAGGCAAGACGGGAACCGCCCATAAGCTCGAAGGCGGCGCTTACGCCAACAAATACGTCTCGTCTTTCGTCGGTTTCGCGCCGGCCTCCGACCCCCGCCTGATCGTCGCCGTGATGATCGACGAGCCGTCCGCGGGCCGTTACTATGGCGGCGAGGTTGCCGCCCCCGTGTTCTCGCAGGTGATGGCGCAGGCCCTGCGGCTTTATGGCGTGCCGCCCGATGCCCCCGCCGCGCCTCTCAAACAGGCAGCGATGCAATCCGCACGGGAGGGCGCATGATCGACAGCATGCGTTTGATCGGCGTGACCGGCACCAACGGCAAAACCACCGTCACGCAATGGATCGCCCAGCTCTATGGGCAGCTAAACAAGCGCTGCTGCATCGTGGGCACGCTTGGCTACGGCGACCTCGGCGCGCTCTCGCCAGGCCCCAACACCACGCCTGGCGCCCACGTGCTTGCGCAGCTTCTGCCCCGCTGGGCCGCCGAAGGCGCTTACGCCTGTGCGATGGAGGTCTCTTCGATCGGGCTGCACCAGAATCGCGTAGAAGGGCTTGCCTTCGATGTCGCCGTCTTTACCAACCTAAGCCGCGACCATCTCGAATATCACGGCACGATGGAAGAATATGCGGCGATGAAAAAACGCCTCTTCGCGATGCCTGGCCTTCGCTGCGCGGTGCTCAATCTCGACGATGCATTGGGCCGCGAAATCGCCCAAACGCTCGCGGGCAAGGTGCGCACCATCGGCTATTCGCTCGAGGGCCGTGTCGGCGCCGACGAGATGCTCCACGCTCAGGAAATCGTCGAGCATGGCGCAGGGGTGGCGTTCCGCCTTGCCGACACGCGCATCGAGGCGCCGGTGCTCGGCCGCTTCAACGTCGCCAACCTGCTCGCGACGATCGGCGCCCTCATGGCTCTGGACGAACCCTTGTCGCTTCTTGCAGCCGGCTGCGCGCGGCTCGTCGCGCCGCGGGGCCGCCTGGAAATGCTGGGTGGCAAGGGAGAACCGCTCGTCGTCATCGACTATGCCCATTCTCCCGACGCTTTGGAAAAAGTACTCCTCACCCTGCGTCCCACCGCCCACTCTCGGGGCGGGAAATTGGTCTGCGTCTTCGGCTGCGGGGGCGAGCGCGACCCGGGCAAACGTCCCATCATGGGCGCCATCGCGGAAAGGCTCGCCGATCGCGTCATCGTCACCTCGGACAACCCGCGGGGCGAAGATCCCCAAGCGATCATCGCCGCGATCCTCGCCGGCATGGAAAAGCCCGCTGCAAGCGAAGTCGATCGCGCGGCGGCCATTACGCGTGCGATCCAAGAAGCGGAGGCACAAGACGTCATCCTCCTTGCAGGCAAAGGCCACGAAGACTATCAGGAAATTTGCGGGCGCCGTCTGCCCTTTTCCGACGCGCGCCTTGCCCAATCAGCGCTTGCTGCGCGGCAAGCGAGCGCCCCCACCCTTGCTGCAGCGGATAGGAGGAAATCGTGCTGACCCTTTCGGCGACGGCAGAACTGCTCGGCGCCCGCCATTGTGGGCGCGATGTCGAATACACGTCCGTCGGTACGGATTCGCGCGCCGTGGTGCCCGGCATGCTCTATGTCGCCTTGCGAGGCGCGCGTTTCGATGGCCATGATTTTGTCATTGATGCCTTGGGTGCGGGCGCGGCCGCCGCCTTGGTGGAAACCTCTTACGCCGAGCAGCACCCCGATCTGCCGTTGGTTGCCGTCGCCGACACGCGGCGGGCATTGGGAGCCCTGGCTGCTTCCTGGCGCTCTCGTTTTCTACTGCCGATCGTCGCCATCACGGGCAGCAACGGCAAAACCACGGTCAAGGAAATGACGGCGGCCATTCTTCGCGCCGATCTCGGCCAACATGCCGTGCTCGCCACCCAGGGAAACCTCAACAACGACATCGGCGTGCCACTCATGCTCCTGCGTTTGCGCCCCCATCACCGCGCCGCCGTCATCGAGATGGGCATGAATCATGCAGGCGAAATCGACTATCTGACGCGGCTTACGCGTCCAACCGTGGCCCTCGTCAATAACGCCCAAAGGGCCCATCTCGAAGGGTTAGGGACGGTGACCGACGTCGCGCGCGCCAAAGGCGAAATTTTCAACGGCCTCGATGACGATGGCGTGTGCGTGTTCAACGCCGACGATCCTCATGCCTTCGTCTGGCAGGAGCTCGCCGGCAACCGCCGCATCGTCACTTTCGGCTTCACGGCGCGCGCGATGGTGCAAGGGCGCTTTTCCCCGCTGGCCTGTGGCGGCGAGCTCACGATCGAGATGCCCAACGGGCGCGTAAATTGCACGCTCACCGTCCCCGGCGCGCACAATGCTGCGAACGCCCTCGCCGCAGCCGCAGCAGCCTTTGCGCTCGGTGTGCCGACAGCGCCGATCGCTCGCGGCCTGTCCGCCTTCTCCGGCGTCCCCGGCCGGCTCACGCGTCGCCGCGGCAAACAGGGCGCGCTGATCATCGACGACACCTACAACGCGAATCCCGACTCTTTCCGAGCGGCGATCGATGTCCTCGCGAGCTTCCCCGGCCAGCGTATCCTCGTCATGGGCGACATGGGAGAGGTCGGCGCCGCGGCCTTCCAACTCCATGACGAGGTAGGGGGTTACGCCAAGAGTCAGGGCATCGACCGACTCTTCGCGCTTGGCGAGAAGAGCGAGTGTGCGGTGCGCAATTTTGGGCCTGGCGGCGCACATTTCACTCAGGCAGAAAAACTGATCGCCGCGCTCCTGCCCCTCCTCAATCGGGAAACCACGGTGCTCGTCAAAGGCTCGCGTTTCATGCGCATGGAGAACATCGTCGCCCGTCTCATCGACGAGGAGAATGCCCATGCTGCTTGAATTGGCGCGCTGGCTCGCGGAGGAATACCGCGCCTTCAACGTCTTCAACTACATCACCTTGCGCGCCGTCCTCGCGACGATGACGGCCCTATCGATCGCCTTCGTCTTTGGGCCCGCCGTCATTCGTTGGCTGACCGCCAAGAAAATCGGCCAAGCCGTGCGCGACGACGGCCCCCAAACTCATCTCGTCAAGGCCGGCACCCCCACGATGGGCGGCGCGCTGATCTTGCTCGCGCTCGGCGTTTCCACGCTCCTTTGGGCGGATCTCACGAACCGCTTCGTGTGGATCGTGCTTTTCGTCACCTTCGGCTTCGGCGCCATCGGTTGGGTCGATGACTGGAAAAAAGTCGTCCATCGCAACCCCAAGGGGCTTTCGCCTGCTCAAAAGTTTTTCTGGCAAGCCTTGATCGGCGCCCTCGCCGCCATTCTGCTCGCCTTTGCCGTCGCCGCCCCCACCACCGGCAAGACGGTCGAGCTCTTCTGGCGCTGGCTGGAAAGCGGCTTCACCTTGGAGCTCCCGTCCCGCGCGGACCTCATCGTGCCGTTCTTCAAGACCATCTCCTATCCACTCGGTATTTTCGGCTTCATGATCCTGTCTTGGTTCGTGATCGTCGGCGCAAGCAACGCCGTCAACCTCACCGATGGACTCGACGGGCTCGCGATCATGCCGACGGTGCTCGTCGGCGGCGCGCTCGGCGTCTTTGCCTATGTCGCCGGACACGCCGTCTTCGCCAAGTATTTGTTGCTGCCCTATATCCCAGGCGCCGGAGAACTCGCCGTCTTTTGCGGCGCCCTGGCTGGCGCGGGCCTCGGCTTTCTCTGGTTCAACGCCTATCCCGCCGAAGTCTTCATGGGCGATGTCGGCGCCCTGGCGCTGGGCGCCGCGCTGGGTGCAGTCGCCATCGTCGTCCGCCAGGAGATCGTGCTCTTCATCATGGGGGGCGTCTTCGTTGCGGAAACGCTTTCGGTCATGCTGCAGGTCGCGTATTTCAAATATACGAAAGCGCGCTATGGCGAAGGTCGTCGCATCCTGCGAATGGCCCCACTGCATCATCATTTCGAGCATGTCGGATGGAAAGAGACCCAAGTCGTGGTGCGCTTTTGGATCATCACCATCATGCTCGTGCTTTTCGGCCTTTCGACCCTCAAGATCCGCTGATGGACATCCGCGCGTTTCCTCCCTCGCCCCCCGATTCGCTGGACGGCCGCCGTGTGCTGATCATCGGCCTGGGTGAATCGGGCATCGCCAGCGCCCGCTGGTGTCTACGCGCAGGCGCGCGCGTGACCATCATCGACAGCCGCAACAAACCGCCGGCCCTCGACGAGCTCATGCGCCGCGGACTTCAAGCCGATTTCCATGTGCAGCCTTTCGATCAACGCTTCGATTCCTCCCTCCTTGCCGGCTGCGATCTCGTCGTCCTCTCGCCGGGCGTTTCGCCGGGCATTTTGCCGATCGTGCATGCGCGCGCCGCCGGCATACCCGTCGTGGGCGAAATCGAACTCTTCGCACGCGCATTGCGGGGGCTGCAGCCCTGGGTCCCTCTCGTGGCGATCACGGGCACGAACGGCAAGACCACCACCACTGCCTTGACCGGCCACTTGCTCGCCGCCACGGGCAAGCGGGTCGCCGTTGCCGGCAACATCTCGCCTGCTGCTCTCGCCGCGCTCTGCGACGCATGCGAGGCCGGCCAGCTCCCCGAGGCATGGGTGCTGGAGCTTTCGAGTTTCCAGTTGGAAACCACCGAAACTTTGGCGCCGACGGCGGCCACGGTGCTCAACGTCAGCGACGACCATCTCGACCGCTATCGCGACCTCGAGGAATACGCTGCCGTGAAAGCGCGCATTTTCCGTCAGGCGCAATGGCAAGTGCTCAATCGGGGAGACGCCCGTGTGAAGGCCATGGCGCTCGCCGGCAAGCAGCTGATCAGCTTCGGGTTGGATGCGCCCGCCATGGAGTTGGATTTCGGCATCCGCGCGCGCAGTGGCAAAGATTGGCTGGTGCAGGGCGAGCGCTTTTTGCTGCCGCTCGCCGAACTGCCCTTGGCAGGGCTTCACAATGCGCAAAACGCAATGGCCGCGTTGGCGCTTTGCCATGCGCTTGGCTTCGACGCGCTCGCACTTGCGCCCGCACTGCGCACGTTTCAGGGTTTGCCTCATCGGGTCGAGAAAATCGCCGAGATCGACGGCGTCGTCTTCTATGACGATTCGAAAGGCACCAATGTCGGCGCGACCTGCGCCGCGCTCTCGGGGCTCCGGCGAACGGTGGTGCTCATCTTGGGCGGCGAGGGCAAACAACAAGACTTTTCTCCGCTTGCGCCCTTCGTTGCCGCCCATGCGCGCGGCGTCGCGCTGATCGGCAAAGACGCTGCCGTCATTCACGCCGCCCTGAAACAGACGGGGGTGCCGCTTTATTTCGCGCAGGATCTCGAAGACGCCGTGCGTTGGGCGGCGAACCGCGCGCACGCCGGCGACGCCGTGTTGCTTTCTCCCGCCTGTGCGAGCTTCGACATGTTTCGTAACTACGAGCACCGCGCCGAAGTCTTTCGCGCTGCGGTGGCGCGTCTTTCTGGAAAGGCTGGGGCATGAAAACGGCTTCCTTGGCGCGCCCCCTCGCACCGCGCCCGGCGATGCCCGAGCTCGATCCGATGCTCGTCGCGTCGGCTTGCAGTTTGCTCCTTTTAGGGCTCGTGATGGTCTATTCGGCCTCGATCGCAACCGCCGAGGGGTCGAGCGCAACCGCCCATCACCCGGCCTATTTCCTGATCCGTCATACGGCCTTTTTGGCCGTAGGCGTCGCGCTGGGGCTGATCGTCTTCCAGATCCCCCTGCGCCTTTTGCAACGGCTCTCCTTTTGGCTTTTCTTTGCCTGCTTGCTGCTGCTCGTCATCGTGTTGATCCCTGGCATCGGCCGTGCGGCGGGCGGCGCCCAACGCTGGATTTCCCTGGGCCCTGTGAGCCTGCAACCCTCCGAGTTCATGAAGCTTGCCGCCGTGCTCTATGCCGCCGACTACACCACGCGCAAGCTCTCCGTCATGAAAAGCGTCGTGCAGGGTTTCATCCCGATGGCCATCGTCATGATCATCACGGCCGCACTCCTCTTACGAGAGCCAGACTTCGGCGCCTTCGTCGTGATCGTCGCCATCGCGCTGGGCATCCTTTTCCTGGGCGGGCTCAATGGACGCTTGTTCGTGTTGTTGCTGGCAGCGCTCGCCATCGCCTTTGCGGCCTTGATCCTGACATCCCCCTACCGCTGGGAGCGCATCATCAGCTACATGGATCCCTGGCGCGATCCATTCGGCAAAGGCTATCAGTTGTCCCATGCGCTCATCGCTTTCGGGCGCGGCGAATGGCTAGGAGTGGGCCTCGGCGCTTCCGTGGAGAAGCTCTTCTATCTACCGGAGGCGCACACCGACTTTCTGCTCGCGGTGATCGCCGAAGAGCTGGGCTTCGTAGGCGTTGCCATTGTCATCGGGCTTTTCTCGCTCCTCGTCTGGCGCGCCTTCGCCATCGGCCAGAAAGCGCTGTTGCTCGACCGCATCTACGCGGGTCTCGTCGCTCAAGGCATCGGCCTGTGGATCGGCTTGCAGAGCTTCATCAACATGGGCGTCAATATGGGGCTTTTGCCCACCAAGGGGTTGACGCTGCCGCTGATGAGTTTTGGCGGTTCTAGCCTCGTCGCCTGCTGCCTCGCGCTCGGCATCCTCGCGCGCGTGGATTGGGAAAACCGCCGCCTAATGCGGGGGCTTTCGGCATGAGCGCCAAGACGCTCGTGATCATGACGGGCGGCACGGGTGGGCACATCATGCCCGGCATCGCGGTTGCGCGTGAGATGCTGCGCGCAGGCTGGCGCGTCGTTTGGCTCGGCCACCCGGATGGCATGGAAGCGCGGCTCGTTCCGCAAGCTGGCATCGCGTTCATGCCTGTGCCGTTTTCCGCCGTGCGCGGCCAAGGGCTACGTCGCCTCTTCCTCTTGCCCATCGCCTTACTGGGCGCGTTCGCACGCGCTTATCGCGCCCTTGCGCACCTCAAGCCCAATGTCGCGCTCGGACTGGGAGGATACGTGAGCTTTCCCGGCGGCATGATGGCAGCCCTGCGTGGCGTGCCGCTCGTGCTCCACGAGCAAAACGCCATCGCCGGTCTTGCCAATCGCATCCTTGCCCACGTCGCGGATCGGGTTCTCACGGGATTTCCAGACGCGCTGAAAAAAGGCGTATGGGTGGGCAACCCCGTGCGCGCCGCAATCGCGGCATTGCCCGCTCCCGATCAGCGCTATGCGGAACACGAGCGAGACAGTCCGCAGCGCTTGCGCCTGCTCGTGCTCGGCGGCAGCCAAGGCGCCGCCGCCATCAATGAGACGGTGCCCGCGGCGATGGCGCTTTTGTCGCCGGACGCGCGCCCCGAGATCGTGCATCAAACGGGCGCCACGGACCTCGAACGCACGCGGGATCTCTATCGCTTAGCCGGCGTAGCAGCGCATGTCGTCGATTTCATCGAGGACATGGCAGGGGCCTATGCCTGGGCCGATCTCGTGCTCTCGCGCGCAGGCGCCTCGACCCTCGCAGAAATCGCTGCAGCGGGCATCGCAAGCATCCTCGTTCCTTATCCTCATGCCGTCGACGACCACCAGACGGCCAATGCGCGCTTTCTCGCCATGGCCGGCGCCGCCATCCTCCTGCCCCAGGGCGAGCTGTCCGCCGAGCGTCTGTGCGAGCTGCAGCACATCAGCCGCGCTCAGCTGCTGGAAATGGCCCAACAAGCCCGCCGACTGGCAAAGCCCAATGCCGCGCGCGAAGTCGCCCTCGCCTGCATGGAGATCGCGCGATGAAGCATAAGGTCAGACACATCCATTTCGTCGGCATCGGCGGCGTCGGCATGTCAGGGATCGCCGAAGTGCTCGCCACCCTGGGCTATGCCATCAGCGGATCGGACCTCGCCGAATCCGCGGCGACTCAGCGGTTGCGCGCGCTCGGCATCGCCATCGCCATCGGCCATGCCGCCGAAAACATCGCCGGCGCAGACGCCATCGTCGTCTCCTCCGCCGTCAAGGACGACAACCCGGAAGTCGTCGCCGCGCGCGCACGCCGCATCCCCATCGTGCCGCGCGCCCAAATGTTGGCCGAATTGATGCGACTCAAGCAAGGCATCGCCATTGCGGGCACGCATGGCAAGACGACGACCACCAGTCTGATCGCGAGCTGTCTTGCCGAAGGCGGCCTCGACCCAACCTATGTGATCGGCGGACGCTTGAATTCCGCGGGTGCCAACGCCCGCCTGGGAAGCGGAGAGTTCCTCGTCGCCGAAGCCGACGAGTCCGATGCTTCCTTCCTCTATCTCACGCCGGTGATCAGCGTCGTCACCAATATCGATGCCGATCACATGGACACCTATGGCCACGACCTGCAGCGGTTGCGCCACGCCTTCGTCGATTTCCTCCAGCGTCTGCCCTTTTACGGCGTGGCGGTGCTGTGCCTCGACGATGCGGGCGTCGCGGCGATCCTGCCGCAGATTACCAAACAGGTCGTCACCTATGGTTTTTCCGCCGACGCCATGATCCGTGCCGAGAACATAGGCGCGGCAGGGCTTGCCATGCATTTCGACTGCATCCGGAAAAATGGCTCGGAGTCTCGCCTGCCCATCACGCTCAATTTGCCCGGCCGCCACAACGTGCTCAACGCGCTGGCTGCCATCGCCGTCGCCACCGAAGTCGGCGTGTCGGATGCAGCGATTGTCAAGGCGCTCGCCGAGTTCCGCGGAGTCGGGCGGCGCTTTTCCTGTCATGGCGAAATTCCCTTGCCCAACGGCGGCCACTTCATCTGGGTCGACGATTATGGCCACCATCCCGCCGAAATGGCCGCGACGATCGCCGCAGCGCGGGGAGCCTATCCTGGACGCCGCCTCGTGGTCGCATTCCAGCCACACCGCTATACGCGCACGCGCGACTGCTTCGAAGACTTCGTCAAGGTGCTGCAAGAAGCGGACGCTGTTTTGCTCACCGAGGTCTATGCGGCGGGCGAAGCGCCGATCGTCGCCGCCGATGGGCGCGCGCTCGCCCGGGCGCTGCGTGTAAGCGGCAAAATCGAGCCGATCTTCGTCGAAGACGTCAAAAACCTCCCTGCGGCGATCCTCGCAGTCGCGCGCGCAGGCGACGTCGTGATCACGCTCGGCGCAGGCTCGATCGGCCAGGTCGCTCAGCAATTCTTTCTTCCCGAGGGCTAGACGCATGCAACTGCGCGCCAACGAACCCATGGCCCGACACGTGACCTGGCGTGCCGGCGGCGCGGCGGCATGTGCCTGTTTTCCCCGCGACCTCGCGGATCTTGCGCAATTCCTTAGCCAGCTGCGTCACGACGAGCCGTTGCTCATGGTTGGCTTGGGTTCCAATCTCCTCGTACGCGACGGCGGATTCGACGGCGCCGCCATTTTTACTCACGACGCCCTTGCCACACTTCGTCTCGAAGAAGGGGGAACGATCTACGCCGAAGCGGGCGTGGCATGCCCACGGCTTGCGCGTTTCGCCGCTCGCCACGGACGCTGTGAAGCCGAATTCTTGGCCGGCATCCCTGGCACCCTCGGAGGAGCGCTCGCGCTCAATGCAGGCTGCTATGGCCATGAAATCTGGGAATTCGTCGAGCGCGTGCAAATGCTCGATCGAAAAGGGCGTCTGCTCTTGCGCAAGCCTTCCGATTTCGCCATCGGCTATCGGCATGTCGGTCTCAAAAGCGCATGCGACGAGATCTTCGTCGCCGCCTGGTTGCGGTTCCCGGCAGGCGACGGCGAGAAGGCGCGCGCACGCATGGCTGAGCTTTTGAAAAGACGGGTGGCGACACAGCCGCTGGCTCTTCCCAACGCCGGCTCGGTCTTCCGCAACCCCCCTGGGGATTACGCTGCACGCCTGATCGAGGCAGCCGGACTCAAAGGATATGAAATCGAAGGCGCGCGCGTGTCCGAAAAGCATGCGAATTTCATCGTAAATCCAAAAGGCCGAGCCTCCGCTTCTGCGATAGAAAAACTGATCGATTTCGTTGCTGCGACTGTGGAAGAAAAGTTCGGCATACGACTCGTGCGGGAAGTACGGATCGTGGGAGCACGATTGTCATGAATGGGGACATCGTCGTCTTGATGGGCGGAGCGTCGCGGGAGCGCGAGATCTCGTTGATCTCTGGGCGCGCCGTGCTCACTGCGTTGCAAGAGGCAGGCTTTACCGCGCACGCCTTTGATCCCAGCGAAACGCCGATTTGGAAACTGGCCGAATGGCGGCCTGCGGCGGCGTTCAACATCCTGCATGGCGGGGCAGGCGAAGATGGCACGATCCAAGCGGCCCTCGATCTCATGGGCATTCCCTACACGGGCAGCGGCGTGCTCGCCTCTGCGCTGGCCATGGACAAGCTGCGTACGAAGTGGATCTGGCAAGCCAATGGCCTGCCTACCCCCCACGCCTTCCTGGTCTCTCGGGAGACTCCCGTCGAGAAGGTAATCGAGCGGCTCGGCCTGCCGTTCATCGTCAAGCCCGTGCGCGAGGGCTCCTCGATCGGCGTTGCCAAGGTATGCCGCCCCGAGGAGTTTGCGCCTGCCGTCGCTGCCGCCGCCCAAAGCGAGGGGGGCAGCCCGCAACAAGTGATGGCTGAAGCCTTCGTACGCGGGCGCGAGCTCACCGTCGCCATCTTGGGACAGCGCGCCTTGCCGATCATCGAAATCGAAGCGCCCGAAGGCCGCTACGACTACCAGAACAAATATTTCACCGATTGCGTGCGTTATCACTGCCCTGCCGCCTTACCCCCCTCACTCGCCGAAGAGATCGCGCAAAGTGCGCTTTCCGCATTCGCGGCGCTCGGCTGCCGGGGCTGGGGGCGACTCGACCTGATCCTTGCCGAGGATGGCCGCTACGAGCTCTTGGAAATGAACACGAATCCTGGCATGACCGGGCACTCGCTCGTCCCGATGGCGGCGCGCGCCGCGGGCCTCGACTTCCCGGCATTGGTGCAAGCGATCCTTGCGGAGGCGCGACATGATTGAACGGCGCCCTCCTCGCGAGACCGCCGTCGGCCTTTGGCATCAGCCCTCGCTGCTCAACCTCTTGGCCGATCTTTTGGGCGTGTGCGCGCTCATCGCCTGGCTGTGGATCGGCATGCAGTGGCTTTTCCGCCTGCCGCTTTTCGCCCTCACCACGATCCATCTGGAAAATGCGCCCGTGCGCGCCTCCGTCGTACAGATCGAAGACGTCGCGCGGCGCACGCTCGCCGGCAATTTTTTCACTCTCGATCTCGAGGCGGCGAGTGCGGAGTTCGAAAAAATCCCCTGGGTGCGGCGCGCCATACTCGCCCGCCAGTGGCCGGAAGGGCTGCGGCTTACGCTTGAAGAACATCGCCCCGTCGCGCGCTGGCAAGTCGAAGAAGGCGGCGAAATGACCCACTATGTCAATGAAGAAGGCGAGGTCTTCGCTGCCGAGGCCATTGCCGAAGCCGCGACGTTGCCTCTGCTGATCGGTCCGCATCCCCGTGAAGCCCGCAAGCTGCTCGCCCGCCACCACGCTTTCGCCACGCAGCTTGCCGAGGCGAACAAGAGCCTACGCGTAACCCAGCTCTCATCCCGCGGGGCCTGGCGCCTTGAGCTTGCGCAAGGCACCGTCATCGAACTGGGACGCGAAGACGCCCGGCTGCCCCTCGAAAGCCGGCTAGCGCGATACATCGAAGCCGCTCGACACATCGAGGCTCGCTTGGGCGAGCCTCGCCGCATCGATCTCCGTTACGCCAATGGATTTGCCTTGAGCGGACTACCCAAAACGGCCGCGCATGCGAGCCCCCCCGCTACTCCAACTCGGAAGTCATGAACAAGGAAAAGAAACGCGAACTCATCTGTGGCCTCGACATCGGCACCTCGAAGGTCGTGGCGCTCGTCGCGGAAATCAAAGACGACGGCGAAATGTCGGTGCTCGGGGTCGGCAGCCAAGACACCGCAGAGTCTCGCGGCATGCGCAAAGGCGTCGTGGTCAACATCGAAGCCACGATGAACAACATCTCGAAGGCGATCGCCGAAGTCTCGATGATGTCGGGCTGCAAAATCAAAGATGTCCTCGTCGGCATCGCAGGCAGCCACATCAAGAGCAAAGACTCGAGCGGCATGACCGTCGTGCGCGATCGCGAAATCACGCAACTCGACGTCGCGCGCGCGATCGAAGCCGCGAACGCGACGCCGATCTCCGCTGACGATCAGATCTTGCACACGCTGGTGCAGGAATTCATCGTCGATGGGCAAGACGGTGTCAAAGATCCCATTGGCATGGACGCCAAGCGTCTGGAAGTGAAGGTGCATTTGGTCACTGGCGCCGTCACGGCGGTGCAAAACATCGTCAAATGCGTGCGGAGATGCGGTCTGGAGGTGGTGGATTTGGTGTTGCAGCCGCTCGCCTCCGCGAATGCGGTGCTCACGGACGACGAAAAAGAAGTCGGCGTCTGTCTCGTCGACATCGGCGCCGGCACCACCGACATCGCCGTCTTTAGCCAAGGAGCGATACGGCATACGGCGGTGATCCCGATCGCGGGCGACCAGATCACCAACGACATCGCCATCGCTTTGCGCACTTCGAATCAAGACGCCGAAGAAATCAAACTGCGCTATGGCGCCGCCTTGCAGCAACTCGCCGATCCCGAAGAAATGCTGGAAGTCCCCGGCGTCGGCGACCGGCCGGCCAGCCAATTGTCGCGACAGACGCTTGCAGGCTTCATTCAGCCAAGGGTCGAAGAGATCTTTCAGCTCGTCGAAGGCGAATTGGAAAAAAGCGGCCACCTGCGCTTGTTGCGCGCCGGCCTCGTCTTGACGGGCGGCACTGCGCTCTTGCCCGGCATCTGCCAACTGGGAGAAGAAATCTTTCACAACACCGTCAAGATCGGCATTCCCCACTATCAAGGAAGCCTCAGCGACTATTTGCGCGACCCTCGCTACGCCACCGCCATCGGCCTGGTGATGGAAGGCATGATGCAGCGCCAGCGCGGCAAGAAGCAAGAGCCCACGAGCCTGAAGCAAGTCTTTGCGCGCATGAAGAGCTGGATCGATCGCAATCTATGACGGTTTATATGACCTGCATGTATACGACAGTCAGCCAAGGAGAAACAGCATGAGCATGTTCGAGATCATCGATCGGGATCCCAATGACACGGTAATCAAAGTGGTCGGCGTCGGCGGCGCCGGCGGCAACGCTGTCGAACACATGATCCGCGAGGGCGTAGGCGGCGTCGAGTTCATTGCCTGCAACACCGACGCGCAAGCGTTGAAGCTCTCCTCGGCAGGCGTCAAATTGCAGCTCGGCCCTGGCCTCGGCGCCGGCGGCAAGCCCGAGAGGGCGCGCGAGCATGCCGAGCGTCAGCGCGAAGAAATCAAAGAAGCGCTCAGCGGCGCCCACATGTGCTTCATCACCGCGGGCATGGGCGGCGGCACCGGCACCGGCGCTGCGCCCGTGATCGCCGAGGTCGCACGCGAGCTCGGCATTCTCACCGTCGCCGTCGTCACCAAACCCTTCGCCTTCGAAGGACGACGCGCCAAGATCGCAGAAGAAGGCATCGCCGAATTGACTCGCCACGTCGATTCGTTGATCGTCGTCCTCAATGAAAAACTCATGGAAGTCCTTGGCGAAGACGTGGCGATGCTCGACGCCTTCCGCGCCGCCGATGACGTGCTCAAGAATGCAGTCGGCGGCATTGCCGAGATCATCAACGTGCCCGGACTCGTCAACGTGGACTTCGAAGACGTGCGCACGGTCATGAGCGAAACGGGCAAGGCCATGATGGGATCGGCGGTCGCCGCCGGCGTAGACCGTGCGCGCATCGCTGCCGAAACGGCCGTCGCCAGCCCCTTGCTCGAAGGCATCGAGCTCTCGGGCGCGCGCGGCGTGCTCGTCAATATCACCGCCTCGAGCTCGCTCGGGCTCAAGGAATACCAGGAGGTGATGAACACCATCCGCACCTATAGCGCACCCGACGCCACTGTGATTTGCGGCGCCGTATTCGATGACGCGATGGAAGATCGCCTACGCGTGACCGTCGTCGCCACGGGCTTGGGTTCTGCCGCCCTCGCGAAGCGTAAGCCGGAGCTGCGCACCGTCAGCAACGAGGGCATGGGCCTTCGCACGGGCACCTATGACGCGCCCATCGTCGCGCCGGCAGCGGCGACGGCGCCAGCCACCAACGTCGATGATCTGTTTACGCCCAATCGCTTGCGCGACCCGCGCGCGCAAGCGATGGCCAGCACGGGCATCGATCAGCTCGACATACCGGCTTTCCTACGCAGACAGGCCGACTGACGCGCCCTCCTCCTCGACGAGGAGGGCCCGCCAAGACGGGACGCAGGGGAAGAGAGGCGACTTACGCAGGCGATCGCTCTACGAGAGCATCGGCGAGACGAATATAGTCGGCCACCGACAAATCTTCCGCCCGCGCCTGCGGATCGACCCCGCAGCGCACAAGCCACACTTCGTCGCCCCAAGCGGCAAGGGCGTTGCGCACCATCTTGCGGCGCTGGGCAAATGCTGCGCTGACCAGCTGGGAAAAGACGGAAAAATCTTTCACCCGTCCTTGGGCGCCGTTCTCGGCGAACGATTTCGGCGTCAGTCTAACGACCGCGGACTCGACGCGGGGCGGCGGCACGAAGGCTCCTGGCGGCACCACGAATAATTTTTCCAGCGCAAAGCGGTATTGGAGCATCACCGAGAGGCGGCCATAGTCAGATCCCCCCGGCTGCGCCACCATGCGCTCGACGACTTCTTTTTGCAACATCAAGCACATCATCTCGATGCGGTCGGCATATTGCGCGAGATGGAACAGCAGCGGCGTCGAGATGTTGTAAGGTAGGTTGCCGACGATCTTCATGCGAGCGCCGGGCGCGATCTGGCCGAAATCGAAAGCGAGCGCGTCCGCTTCATGCACGGTGAGCCGATCCTGCGCATAGCGCATGCGCAGCAAGCCGGCGAGGTCGCGATCGATTTCGACCACGTGGAGATGGGAAAGCCGCGCAAGCAAAGGTTCGGTCAGTGCGCCCAGACCAGGGCCGATCTCCACCACCGTGTCCTCGGGATGGGGATCGATCGCCGCCACGATCTTGCGAATGACGCCTGGAGAAGCCAGGAAGTGTTGCCCGAAACGTTTGCGCGCGCGATGCTTCACGGTCTAGGCGCCCGTTCGTGGGCTGCTGCTGCGACTGGCGCAGGTCGATCCTCGCAGGAGACCTTCGTCTTGCCTCGCTGCTGCCGCCGCCGCGCCATTTCGATGGCCAGCTCGATGGCGGCGAACAGGCTCTGGGGCGAGGCCTTCGCCGTCCCCGCCAAGGAAAGCGCCGTGCCATGATCGACCGAGGTGCGCACGATCGGCAGCCCGAGCGTGACATTGACGCCTGTCTCAAAGGCCGCATATTTGAGCACCGCCAGCCCTTGGTCGTGATACATCGCGAGCTGCGCATCGGAGCCCGCCAGGACATCCGGCGTAAACATCGTATCGGCCGGCAGAGGGCCCACGAGCTCGAAGCCTTCTGCGCGCAATCGGTCAAGGACAGGCGCAATGATCTCGATTTCCTCCCGCCCCAAATGCCCGCCTTCGCCAGCATGCGGATTGAGGCCAGCGACCAACACGCGCGGATGCTCGATGCCGAAGTGAGCGCGCAGATCCCGCACCAGCACGCGTAGCGTATCTTCGATCAGCGGCGCCGTGATGGCCGTGGGCACCTCGCGCAACGGGAGGTGGGTGGTGGCGAGCGCGACCCGCAGACCGCCGCCGACGAGCATCATGACGACCCGTCGCGTCCCCGTCTTTTCCGCCAGATACTCGGTGTGGCCGGTAAAGGGCGCGCCCGCCTCGTTGATCACGCCTTTGTGCACAGGCGCCGTGACAAGGGCGGAAAATTCACCGCTCAGGCAGCCGGCGATGGCGGCATCGAGCTGGGCGAGCACATAGGAGGCATTCCGCACGTCGAGCCGCCCCGGCGTGGCGGGTGCAGCAAGGGGCAGATGGCGGATTTCCAAACCTGCAAGCGATGCGCCGAGCGCTGCCGCCCTTTGCCGCAGCATCTCACGATCGCC
This sequence comes from Rhodocyclaceae bacterium, assembly GCA_026417115.1. Classification (GTDB taxonomy): domain Bacteria; phylum Pseudomonadota; class Gammaproteobacteria; order Burkholderiales; family Rhodocyclaceae; genus Sulfuricystis. The sequence goes on along the minus strand of JAOADW010000030.1, from coordinate 5,876 downwards.
GAGGAGCACGAGACGCGCTGGCCATTTCCTCGCCGCCAAAGACGCACAGAGGTCCGGGCCGACGCCTGCCGGCTCACCGGTCGTCACGACGATCGTCGGCTCATCGTTCCTCGAGTCGATATTCGACATAGGCGCGATCCCTGAGCTGTCTGAGCCAATCTTCATAGGCCTCGTCCGCCTTTCGCTCACGCAGGGCCTGGCGTGCGAGCAAGCGCTGGCGTTCGCTACCGGGTACGGCGGTTTTGCGCTCCAAAACCTGAATCAGATGCCAGCCGAAAGGCGTGCGCACCGGAGCGCTGATCTCGCCAACCCCCAGCGCATCCATGGCGCGCTCGAATTCGGGCACCGTATCTCCGGGATAGAGCCAGCCGAGCTCCCCCCCTTTGGCCGCCGACAGGTCTTGGGAATATTGGCGCGCCAGCTCGGCAAAGTCGGCGCCATGGTCGAGACGCTCCTTGAGCGTGGCGAGCCGATGCCGTGCTTCCGCCTCGGAGGCTCCCTCGCCGACCTTGATCAAGATATGGCGCGCGCGCGTCTGGCGCACCGCCTCTTCCCGCAGCGCGCCGCCTTTCTTTTCCAAGAGCCGAATGATGTGGAAACCCGCCGGGCTCCGTAACACATTGCTCGTTTCTCCGACGGCGAGCCGGGCGACAGCTTCGGCATACAGCGTCGGCAATCGATCGAGCGGGCGGGGTTCGAGCACGCCGCCTGAGAGCGCATCGGGCGCATCGGAATAAGCCGCCGCGACGCGCGCGAAATCTTCTCCGGCGAGCAAGCGTGCGCGCGCTTCCTCGGCCCGCGCCGACAGCCTAGCGAGCTGCCTCGCGTCGGCCTGCTCGGGCACGCGCACGATGATATGGGCAAGCACGACCTGGGTTTCGGAGGTGGCATCGTGATGAGCGAGATAATTGTCGATTTCGCCCTCGGTGACGACGATGCGGCTATCCACCTCGCGCTCCTTTAGCCGCGCGATCACCATTTCATTGCGTATCTCTTCGCGAAAGCGGCGCCAGTCTATCCCATCCGCATTGAGCGCGGCGCGCAGCTCAGCGACGCTCATGCGATTGTTTGCCGCAATGCGCGCAAGGGCGGCGTCGACTTCGGCTTCGCCGACGGTCAAGCCGATCTCGCGCGCATATTGCAATTGGATACGCTCGACGATGAGTCGTTCGAGCAATTGTTTTTCCAGGACTTCCCGCGCGGGAAGCTGCCCGCCCCGCGCAGAGAACTGGCGCTCGACCTCTTGTAGGCGGTGCTTCAATTCGCCGGCGGTGATCGCTTCATCATTGACGACCGCGATCACGCGATCGATGAACAGGGGCTCGCGTGGCTGAGCAAGCGCCCCGCTCGCGCACAGGATAAGACACAATGCCCAAAATATTCTCATGGCGCGCTTTGCTCCGTGGATTGAAGTCAATGGTCTCACTCCGCGCCAAAAACCGGATCGGCAGTCGGTTGGTTGATCACGCCATAGCCCGGAATGCTCCGTCGCAACAAGTCGAGCGGATTGGAGCCGATGCGCGAGAAATCGGCAAGCTCCAACTGGAAGAAGAGCGCCGAGGTCGGTTTGTTGGCCACAGTCGCCAGGCGCTGCACGACGATGCGGCCGATCCAACAGCCCGCGTTATATTCAAGCCCGCCAATGGTCTCGATGACACGGCGTTCCTTGGTCGAATAATTGTAGCGGCCTACGCCTTGCCAACCGCGAGCCACTGGCCACTGCGCAGACACATCGATCTGGCCCAGAAGATCACGCGCGTAACGATAGCCAGCGTTGATGATCTTGCCCGCCTCTGGGCGGTAACGCGCCATGAGCGTCAGGCGTTCGGTGCGTCCATCGCGTGGATTGTAGCGCCACGTGGCATCCGCATAGGTATGCGGGCCTACGCGGCCCATCAGGCTTGCCAAGAGGTCGGCTTCTCGCCCCGTTCTCGGCGTCTCCCCGGGCAGCGTCACGCGCGCCCGGGTGAAGGTATAGAGCTGGCCGACGCTCGCCCGCAGCGCCTCGGCACCGGTCTTTGCGTCGATGAGGCGTGAGGTAACGGCGAGCGTCAGCTGATTCGCATCCCCAAGACGATCGCCTCCTGCATAACGGTTTTCGCCGAACATCTGGGCGTAATTGAAGTCGACAAGACCCGTATCGAAGATCGGGATGGCGTTCTGATCGCGGTAAGGCACATACAGGTAATAGGCGCGTGGCTCCAACGTCTGCAGCCAGCTTTGTCCGAAGAAGCGGCTTTCTCGTTCGAAAAAGACCGTTGCATCCACGGATGCGATCGGCATGCTGCGCGCGATGCGATCGGGGTTGCCCGTCGCTACCCGTGCAAGCTCATAACGCGTCAGATGCAAACCGAGCTTGGGCACGACGGAAAAGGCCGTGCTCGCAATGGGCAAGGCAAGTTGTGGATAAAGAATCGTGCGACGTCCCTCGACCTGGGTCGGATGGCGAAAATCCACATATTCCGCCGCCAAATGTGCAGAGAAGCCGGCCGGCAGATCGTAACGATTCGCCGCCAAGGTGAGCTGGGGCAAGCGTTTATAGGGAGCAGGCACGCCCAACAGCGTTTGGAAACTTTGGAGGTTGAGGGTTGCGCCATACCATCCCCCCCCATAGGTGATGAGCGCCTGGCGCAGCAAATTGCCCTGCGTGACCTGCCCGATGCGCGTGGAGAGATCGCTGAAATAGGCGTCATCGGAAACGCCGTTGAGATTGAGCACCGCGCTTACGCCATGGCCGAAATTGTGCTGGTGGAGGATCGAATAGCCATAGCGGTCACGACCTGCCAGGGCGTCCGACGGCAGATATTCGACGCGGCTTTGGCCGCTATGGGTGTAATCCAGATAGCGGAACTCGCCCGAAAGCTGCATGCCCCGTCGCGACAAGTAGCGCGGCGTAATCGTCGCATCGCGATGGGGAGCGATGTTCCAATACCACGGGACGGCCAGGTCGAGGCCGCTCTTGCTCGTCGATCCGAAGGTCGGCGCGAGAAATCCGCTCTTGCGCTGGTTGGCTAGCGGAAAAGAGAGCCAAGGAGCATAGAAGATCGGCACGTCCTTGAAGCGCACGACGGCGTCTTTGGCTTTGCCCAAGTCGTTCTGGTAATCGAGGTCGAGCTCCGCCACTGCGACTTCCCAGTCCCGTCGCCCTGGACTGCAGGTGCTATAGGTCGCGTGCCGCAGGCGATAATGATCGGGGCCCAGGAATTCGATTTTCTCCGCAGCGCCGCTCCCGAGCACGGCCGGTCGTTCGATCATGCGGCCCGTCGTAGCCAGCACCTGGCCGCTTTCGGTGATGGCTGGCAATCCGCTCATCGTCAGAGCTGGCTCTGGCACCGGCGCAGGGCGCCGACGCAGCCAATATTCAGGCTGCTCGAAGACGCCCACGCTTTCTTCGAGGCGCAAGCGCAAATACGGCCCGGACAATCGCGCATCCGGCGAGGACAGGACGACCTGACCGCTTGCCTCGGCTTCGTCTTCGAGCTGACGATAGACGAGGCGGTCGGCACGAATGCGATCCTCTCCTCGAATCAGCTCGGCATCGCCCTCGGCGACTACTTCGAGCTCTTGCACGCCTTCGACACGCTGCGCGCTCAAGAGCGTGGGTTGGCTCTTTTTGTCCGCCTGCGCGAAGGGAGTCGTCGTCTTCTGGGGCGGCAAAACCCCTGCCGCGATATGCGCGGAAGCAAGAGGCGGCAGTCGCGGCGCATCGAGCACGACCGGGGGCGCGCTGGGCGCTTTAGGGCCAGGCTGGCCAGGATCGCTGCGCGGCTCGCCTTCCGATGCGCGTACTGGCAGGGCCGTCACAGGCGCCGGCGCGGCTGCCGCGCTGGGCTGGTTGGGCCCCTCGACCTTCTGAGCAGGGGTGCTGCGCGCTGCTTCCCCTGCGGCAGAGACAGGTTTAGCGGCAGGCGGCGCGCCCAGAAGGGCCGGATCGACGGCAAGAGGCGGCAAATTGAGCGCGGCCCAGGAGGCCTCGGCCAGCAGGGCGCATAGGGCCCATGCCCACCCCTGCCTGAAGCTCTGCGTATTCATCCCTCCCCTCATGACGGCGACGGTCGCGCGGTTAGAATCTGAGATTGTATCGGAACCGCCCGTCGTCTCATCGGGGCAGCGCAAGCAATCCGAAGGTCCGGCTTTGTACCCCATTTTCCGTTCATACGATGTCATCCCACGACCAAATGTCTGCGCAAAGCGCCTTACCCCGTGAACAGGAAATCCGCAGCTGGCTTGCCCGGCATGCCCACGGCAAGTCCTTTGCCTTGACGCTCGCCTCTGCCGATGCGAGCTTCAGGCGTTACTGGCGCGTCCTCTATGACGATGGCCGCAGCGCGATCGTGATGGATGCCCCACCGACACAAGAAGACGTCCGCCCCTGGCTGAGGGTGCGCGAGCTCTTCGCGGCCGCAGGCGTGAGCACTCCCGCAGTCTTCGCTGCAGACCTCGAACGTGGTCTGCTCCTGCTCTCGGATTTCGGCGATCTCACCTTTTTGGGCGCGCTCAAGCAAGGCGCCGACGCGGATGACCTCTATCGCCGCGCGCTCTCCGAGCTCATCAAACTGCAGTGTGCAAGCCGCGCCGGCGTCCTCCCCGATTACGATCGCGCCGCGTTGCTCAAGGAGATGCAGCTTTTCCCCGAGTGGTATCTCGCACGCCACCTCGGTCTTTGCCTCGATGACGAGGAAAGGAACGCGCTTGCTCGAGTCTTCGACGCCATCCTCGCCGTCAATCTCGCCGAGCCGCGCGTCTTCGTGCATCGCGACTATCACTCGCGCAACCTCATGGCATGCGGCGACGTTTTGGGTGTCATCGACTTCCAAGACGCGGTCTATGGCCCCCTCAGTTATGACCTCGTCTCCTTGCTCAAGGACGCCTACATCGCCTGGGAGGAAGACATCACGCTCGATTGGCTGATCCGCTATTGGCAAGAGGCCAAACGAGCAGGGCTTCCAGTGGCCACCGATTTTGGCGAGTTCTACCGCGCCTACGAATGGATGGGCGTGCAGCGGCACATCAAGGTTCTCGGCATCTTCGCGCGGCTTTGGCACCGGGATGGCAAGAACGCCTATCTGGCCGACATGCCGCGCGTCTTCACTTATCTTCATCGCGCCGCGCGGCGCTATGGCGCGCTCACGCCGCTGGCGCGGCTCCTCGAACGCATCGAAGGACACGGTGCGACCATCCAATACACTTTTTGACGATGAAAGCCATGATTCTCGCCGCTGGCCGTGGCATGCGCATGCGCCCGCTCACGGACCACATCCCCAAGCCTCTCCTGCCCGTCGGCGGCAAGCCGCTGATCGTCTGGCATCTCGAACGCCTCGCACGCGCCGGTTTTTCCGAGGTGGTGATCAACCTCGCTCACCTGGGCGCAGAAATCGCCGCCTTGCTCGGAAAGGGCGACGCCTGGGGCCTTGCCATTCATTATTCGCAGGAACCCGAAGGCGCGCTCGAAACCGCGGGCGGCATCCGCGCCGCCTTGCCTTTGCTGGGCAGCGATCCGTTTCTCGTCGTCAATGCCGATGTTTTTTGCGATTGGGACTTCGCACGCGCACACGCCATCGACCTCGCCGACGATCTCGCGCAACTCGTCCTGGTCGACAATCCCCCTCATCATCCAGACGGCGATTTCGCGCTCGTCGGCAACAGAGTGCATGCCACAGCAGGCGCGCGCCTGACCTACTCTGGCATCGCCGTCTATCGGCCCGAGCTCTTCATCGATTTGCCGGCAATGCGCCCCATGCGACTCGCCCCGCTCTTGACCAGCGCCATCGCCGCAGGCCGCGTGCGGGGCGAACATCACCGCGGCCGCTGGATCGACGTCGGCACGCCAGAGCGACTCGCCGCGCTCGATAGGGAGATTTCTCGCCTCCTATAAT
>JAOADW010000051.1 GCA_026417115.1 Rhodocyclaceae bacterium | reverse complement strand
TCTTGTCACGGTGCGGAAATAATGCCACTGCTGCCGGTCGTGGTTATCGCGAAATCGGTTCGCGGTCGGCCGGCCAATGCATGGAGGGCTTGTGATGAAGACGACCGACACCCATAACGACATCAAGGAGGTCAATCTCGCTTATCTGATGCTTGCGCAAAGCCTGTTACGCGCCGACCGCGAGGCGGCGATCTTCAAGCTCGGCGTCAGTGAAGAAGTGGCGGACATCCTGGAATCGCTCACGCCCGGGCAAATCTTGAAAATGGCGAGTGCGGACATGCTCTTGATGCGCTTTCGCTTCGATGACGCCTTGCTCATCGATCTTTTGGCCAATCATGAGCGCGAGCGCGGGGTGGGGCATATTCATGCGGCGATTCTGGCGGCGGGCAAGCCGGTCGAGTCGGTTTCCTAAGCGGGGGCTTCGATGCGCAACAAATCCGTGATTCGTGAAGCGCATGACATTAGGTTGGCGATCGAGCTCATCAAGCTCGGTGCGCGCCTGCAGCTTTTGGAGGCGGAGACCAATCTTTCGCGCGAGCGCCTGCTCAAGCTCTATAAAGAGGTCAAAGGGGTTTCGCCGCCCAAGGGTATGCTACCGTTCTCGACCGATTGGTTCATGACCTGGCAGCCCAATGTGCATGCCTCTTTGTTCATGGCCTATTTCAATTTCCTGGGTCGGCATACCAAGCTTTCTGGTCTCGAGCGCATCATCAAGGCCTATCGGCTCTATCGTGGGCAGGTCGAGCGCCTCGGTATGGAAGTAGTGCTTTCTCTGACGCGCGCCTGGACAATGGTGCGTTTCTTCGAGGCGGGCATGTTGCAAATGAATCGCTGCCGCCGCTGTGGCGGTGAATTCGTCGCCCATGCGCATGACCCGAGCCGCGACTACGTCTGCGGTTTGTGCCATATGCCCGCGCGCGCGGGCAAGACGCGCAGGCAGGCCTTGGCAGCAGAAGCGGCTTGACGTATGGTCTAGGCCGAAGAGGTAGCCGCAAGCCCCTTTTTACCGTTATGATTCGCATCGACGCGCCGTGCGTAAGCCGGCGCGTCGAGGAGTGCGCGCATGGTTGGCGCTTGGGCAGGGGCTACAGGGCGTGTGGCGAACCTGCGCGATACGCTCGGCGAGCGAAGGTGACGCTATGGCTTGGGCGCGGGGTGTGGCGTTTCGTGCGCGCGATGAGCGGGGAGGAGGTCGTCTGCAGGGGACGGCTCATACGATCATACGGGTTCGAAGATGCTGCTGCTGGTAGGATATGTTGTCGTCTTGCTCGCCTCGGTCGGCACCTATGCCGTCCATGGCAGCTTGGGCGCGCTTTGGGTGCCGATGGAATACCTGGCAATCATCGGCCTTTTCATCGGCGGCTTCATCGCCAGCAATGGCCCCAAGGCCATGAAAGCCACGCTCGCCGCCTTGCCTTCCGTGCTCAAAGGCTCGCCCTATAACAAGGCGCTCTACATGGAGCTCTTGGCGATGCTCTTCGAGATTCTCACCAAGGTGCGCAAAGAAGGCTTGATGTCGATCGAGAACGACATCGAGAATCCCGAGGCGAGCCCCATCTTTTCGAAGTATCCCACGGTGATCGCCGATCACCATGTGCTCGAGTTCATCACCGACTATCTACGCATGATGGTGGGCGGCAATCTCAATGCCTTCGAAATCGAGACTCTGATGGACACTGAGATCGAAACGCACCATCACGAGGCGCATATGCCGGCTCATATCATGCAAAGAGCGGGCGATGCCACGCCGGCGTTTGGTATCGTCGTGGCCGTCATGGGGGTGGTCAATGTCATGGGCTCAGTGGGAGAGCCGCCTGCAGTGTTGGGCCGCATGATCGGCGGCGCCTTGGTGGGGACTTTTTTGGGCATTCTGCTTTCCTATGGTTTCGTGCAGCCCATTGCCAGCCAATTGGAGCAAAAGGCCGAGGAAGGCAGCAAGATCTACCACTGCATCAAAGCCGTATTGTTGGCCAGCATGAATGGCTATGCGCCGCAGGTGGCCGTCGAATTTGGACGCAAGGTGCTCTATTCCTCGGATCGCCCCAGCTTCCGCGAACTCGAAGAAGATCTCAAGAGCCGCAAAGGGAAATGAAATGGGGTAAGGACTGCAAGCCATATGTCTCGCAACGAAGGACGTCGAGACAAGAAAGATGGGCATCCCTGCTTGGAGCCCAGGGATGGCGGCTTCGAAGCCAAACGCCCCGAGGGGCATGGATGCGCACGTCCGCGAGCGATGCCGGCCGCCGGTTCTTCTCAGGAAAGGGTGAGACGGAGTGAGTGACGATTCTCAGCAGCCTATCGTCGTCAAGCGGGTAAAGAAAGGCGGCGGCGCGGCTCATGGCGGCGCTTGGAAGATCGCCTATGCCGACTTCGTGACGGCGATGATGGCCTTTTTCCTGCTGATGTGGCTGCTGGGCTCGACCACCAAGGGCGACCTCAAAGGCATTGCCGAATATTTCCAGACGCCTCTTTTGGTGGCCATGTTCGGCGGCTCGGGTTCTGGCGACTCTTCGTCGGTGATTCAAGGCGGGGGCGAGGATCTCACGCGCACCTATGGCCAGGTCAAGAAAGGCGCCATTGAGGCCGATAAAAAAACCATCAACTTGCAAGCGCTCAAAGCCGATTTCGAGCGCATGGAGCGGCAACGCCTGGAGGCGCTGAAGGCGGACATCGAGGCCTTGATCGAAAAAGACCCTATGCTCAAGCAATTCAAGAATCAGCTCCTGCTCGACATCACGACTGAGGGCTTGCGCATCCAGATCGTCGATGAGCAGAATCGGCCGATGTTCGATCTCGCGAGTTCAGAGCTCAAGCCTTATACGAAGCAGATCCTGCGAGGCATCGGGCCCTTGCTGAATCGCGTGGAGAACCGCATTTCGCTGTCCGGCCATACCGACGCCACACCCTATGCGGGGGGCGATCGGGGATTTGGCAACTGGGAGCTTTCCGCCAACCGGGCAAATGCCTCGCGTCGCGAGCTGATTGCGGGGGGCATGGACGAGGCGAAAGTGCTGCGAGTCGTCGGCTTTGCCTCGACCGTGCCTTTCGATCGAGACCAGCCGACGAGCGCCGTCAACCGGCGCATCAGCATCGTCGTGCTCAACAAACGCACCGAAGAGGCCATTCTTTCCGATGGCAAGCAAGTGGCGGAAATTCAGGACGCAGAGGGGGCGGCCAATGTCTTGCCGGCTTCCGGCAGTCGTTGAACGTTTTCAGGGTAAAAGGCCGATGGCCTCGTGATCTTCATGGCTTGCGCCGAAGAGGGAGACGATGACGGAAGTGACGCGGGAAGCACGTTGGATTCATGGCTTGGCGGGAATAACGCTCGCGGGCTTTGGCTTGGCGGGGGTCTATTTCGCAGGCGGCGATCTCACGCCCGGCGTTTGGGCATGGTTCGTCACGCTGGGGCTTGTGGTCGTGTTCTTGCCAGCGCTGCGGGTTGGCTCTGCGCTGGGTAGGCCTTTGGCCGATTTGCGCGAGGTGATCTCGGCCACGCGCCAGGATGGCGATCTCACGAGGG